>NZ_JBPGWO010000001.1:3692500-4082500 GCF_056754745.1 Luteibacter sp. TLI7-4A
CCTTTAAAGAAAGCGTAATAGCTCACTGGTCGAGTCGGTCTGCGCGGAAGATTTAACGGGGCTAAGCTATGCACCGAAGCTCGGGGTGCACACCTTTTGAGGTGTGCGCGGTAGAGGAGCGTTCCGTAGGCCTGTGAAGGTGAGTCGTAAGGCTTGCTGGAGGTATCGGAAGTGCGAATGCTGACATGAGTAACGATAAGGGGGGTGAAAAGCCCCCCCGCCGAAAGCCCAAGGTTTCCTCGCGCAACGTTCATCGGCGCAGGGTGAGTCGGCCCCTAAGGCGAGGCAGAAATGCGTAGTCGATGGGAAGCAGGTTAATATTCCTGCACTTTTCTACAGTGCGATGTGGGGACGGAGAAGGTTAGGTCTACCAGGCGTTGGTTGTCCTGGGGAAAGGCGGTAGGCATGATTCTTAGGCAAATCCGGGAATCTCTATGCCGAGCACCGAGACGAGTCCTATGAGGACGAAGTGACTGACACCACGCTTCCAGGAAAAGCCACTAAGCTTCAGCTGTAGAAAAACCGTACCGTAAACCGACACTGGTAGGCAGGGTGAGAATCCCAAGGCGCTTGAGAGAACTCGGGTGAAGGAACTAGGCAAAATGGCACCGTAACTTCGGGAGAAGGTGCGCCTCTTGGTGTGGTCACGTGCGTGACTGAGCATCGAGGGGTCGCAGTAACCTGGCCGCTGCGACTGTTTATCAAAAACACAGCACTCTGCAAACACG
This sequence comes from Luteibacter sp. TLI7-4A, assembly GCF_056754745.1. Classification (NCBI taxonomy): domain Bacteria; kingdom Pseudomonadati; phylum Pseudomonadota; class Gammaproteobacteria; order Lysobacterales; family Rhodanobacteraceae; genus Luteibacter; species Luteibacter sp. TLI7-4A. The sequence goes on from NZ_JBPGWO010000001.1 coordinate 3,693,229, forward strand.
AAAGTGGACGTATAGGGTGTGACGCCTGCCCGGTGCTGGAAGGTTAATTGATGGGGTCAGCCGCAAGGCGAAGCTCTTGATCGAAGCCCCAGTAAACGGCGGCCGTAACTATAACGGTCCTAAGGTAGCGAAATTCCTTGTCGGGTAAGTTCCGACCTGCACGAATGGCGTAACGACAGCGGCGCTGTCTCCACCCGAGACTCAGTGAAATTGAAATCGCTGTGAAGATGCAGCGTTCCCGCGGCAAGACGGAAAGACCCCGTGAACCTTTACTATAGCTTTACACTGAACGTTGAGTTCTTCTGTGTAGGATAGGTGGGAGGCTATGAAACCGAGACGCTAGTTTCGGTGGAGCCATCCTTGAAATACCACCCTGAAGTGCTTGACGTTCTAACCTAGGTCCGTAATCCGGATCGGGGACCGTGTATGGTGGGTAGTTTGACTGGGGCGGTCTCCTCCCAAAGAGTAACGGAGGAGCACGAAGGTACGCTCAGCGCGGTCGGACATCGCGCACTGTGTGCAAAGGCATAAGCGTGCTTGACTGCGAGATCGACGGATCAAGCAGGTACGAAAGTAGGTCTTAGTGATCCGGTGGTTCTGTATGGAAGGGCCATCGCTCAACGGATAAAAGGTACTCCGGGGATAACAGGCTGATACCGCCCAAGAGTTCATATCGACGGCGGTGTTTGGCACCTCGATGTCGGCTCATCACATCCTGGGGCTGTAGCCGGTCCCAAGGGTATGGCTGTTCGCCATTTAAAGTGGTACGCGAGCTGGGTTCAGAACGTCGTGAGACAGTTCGGTCCCTATCTGTCGTGGGCGTTGGAGATTTGAGGGGGGCTGCTCCTAGTACGAGAGGACCGGAGTGGACGTTCCGCTGGTGTTCGGGTTGTCATGCCCATGGCATTGCCCGGTAGCTACGAACGGAAGTGATAACCGCTGAAAGCATCTAAGCGGGAAGCACGCCCCAAGATGAGATCTCCCGAGAGCTTGACTCTCCTTAAGGCACCATCAAGACTAGGTGGTTGATAGGCGCGGTGTGGAAGTGCAGCAATGCATTGAGCTTACGCGTACTAATGAGCCGTGAGGCTTGACCATATAACCCCAAGACGCTTCACCGTCTTTATCGCTTACTCGCGGTTCGATGAAAACCCGGACGCTTGTCACTCGTTTACACCCTCTGTGGAGCCGGCGCATCTGCGCTGCTCCCACCCCTTCCCTGGCGGCTATAGCGGCGTGGTCCCACCTGATCCCATCCCGAACTCAGAAGTGAAACGCGCATGCGCCGATGGTAGTGTGGCTCAAGCCATGCAAGAGTAGGTCACCGCCAGGGGCTTTATCCCAAAAACCCGGTCTCGTCAGAGGCCGGGTTTTTTCTTTGCGCGCAGCGCGACCCGCAACAGGTCACCGCCAGGGGCTTTATCCCAAAAACCCGTCACGAGCTATCGTGGCGGGTTTTTTCTTTGCCGGTGGGAGCCGACCCTGTCGGCGATCCCGCGGCAGCGGGCCAGACCACCCCACGCACCTATCGCCGACACGGTCGGCTCCCACCCGCGCCAGCGCGGCTCCTCGCCCGAGCCAAGGCCACTCACACCGCGTAGTCGCCCACCAGCTCCCGAGGCCATCGGGTCATGCCACCCATCACGGCCGATCGGCTACATTAGGCCCATGTATCTACAGACTTTCGGGCTGCGTGAGCCTCCGTTCGGCGATGCACCGGACCTCCGGTTTGCGTGCTTGTTCACGCGCGAGCGGGAGATCCTCGCGCATGTCGAATACGAGCTTGGCTCCAGCACCTCCAGCGTCAGTCTGGTGACAGGCGAGCCGGGTATCGGCAAGACGCTGCTATGCATGCTCATCGAGGCGGATGCGCCGAATCATGGCGTGCGCGCGGTGCGCCACGGTGCCGGCGACTATGCCCTGGAAACCGTTGCCTGGCTCCGCTCCCTCTATGCCGGCTTCGGCCTGCCGTTGCCGCTGAGCGCCGAAGCCAATACCGAAGAACATCTCGTCGACGGTTTGGCCGCAGGCCTCGGGCGGCTCGCGCACCACGTCAGCCATCGCTTCCTGCTCATCCTCGATGACGCGGAGGAGCTCAGCGACGGCGACCTGGCCATCGTCGCGCGTCTGTTCAACGCGTGCGAGAAGGCGGCCGCGCCATTTCACATCGTCCTTGTCGGGGAACCGTCACTTCGCGAGCGCTTCGCCGGAGCCGGTGTTCCCGAGTTGACGGGGCATATTCGCAGCAGGCTTCCTCTCGTCCCGCTCAATGCCGAAGAAAGCGAGCGATATGTCCGGCATCGGCTGCATGTGGCAGGAACCTCGCGCATGCCTTTCAGCCGCCTCGGCCTGCGCAGTCTGCGTGACGATGGCAAAGGCAATCCGCGGCGCCTGAACACGCTCGCCCACCGGGCGCTGGAAAGGGCGGCTGAACGTGGCGAACAGTCCATCGGCGAGCGCGCCCTGGGCTTCGTGGTGCGCGAGGCCCTGCCGCAGCACGCGCGCTATTGGCTGCGGCGTTATCGCAAGCCGATCCTCGCGATCGGGGCGATGCTGGCCATCCTGTTCGTCGGCGGAGTGGCCACCTGGTTCCTCACCGGCCACAGTCCCTCGCGGCCCAAGAACCTGGTGACCGTCACGCCGGAGCAGGCGCTGGCCAGGTTCCGCGATGCGCTGCCGACCCCGGATGTGGGCAAGGTGCGTGTCTGGGGCGAGCTTCTCGCCCGTTGGCAGGTGACATCGAAGGAAACCTCCGTCGCCAACGCGATCAACTGCGATGCCGTCATCTTCCCCGGGTTCGCCTGCGTCAGCGGTCGTGGCTCCCTTGACCAGTTGCGACGTTTCGACCGCCCCATCGTCCTCGAACTGGACGAGGCCGACGCGAAGCAGCAAGTCCTGCTGGTCGGTGCGGGGGACGATGCCGTGCGCCTGTACCTCGGTGGCAAGTACGTCGAGCTGACGCGGGAAGCCTTCGAGAAAATCTGGGACGGGCGTTTCTACGCCGTGTTCCGCATCGACCCGGCGATGCCACCCAAGCTCGCCCGTGGCGCCAGCGGTGACGGAATGGCCTGGTTGCTCAGCCGCTTGCCGCCCGATCCCACGGCCGGCGGCAAGGCCACGGCGCCGGCCACCTTCGACCGCACGGTGGAAGCCCGCGTGCTCGCCTTGCAACAGCGCTTCGGCATCGCCGCCGACGGCGTGGTGGGGCCGGAAACCATGTTCGCACTGTCTTCGCTGGAAGCCGACGGGCCGCACCTCGCCCGCGGCGTGCCTTGAGCATGTTCGTCCAGGTCGATACCCGGCGGCGGTCCCGCTTGTGCTGGGCGACGATGCTCGTCGTCATCGTATGCGTGGTGAGTTTCGTCGCGCTGGCCCTGAGTGGCCGCACCGAGCGCATCTCGATCATGCTGCATTGGGGCACGGTGCCCGCGCACCTGTTCGGCACCGGCTTGCCCTTGTGGGAGCAGGTGAGCGATCCCGCGCTACTGCGCCTGTTCACGGCCATGTTCATCCACGGCGGCTGGTTGCACCTGCTGAGCAACCTGCTCTTCCTCGTGATCTTCAGCCTGCCCGCCGAACGGAGCCTCGGATCGCCGCGGTTCCTGCTGCTGTTCCTGCTGGGTGGCGTGGTGGCGAATCTTATCGGTGCGATTTCGCTCACCGGCGTGCGCGTGGCGATCATCGGTTGCAGCGGCGCGGTATCCGCGGTGGTGGGCGCCTATGTCACATTGTTCCCGCGCGCGAAACTCGGCCTGGTCCTACCGCTCGGCCTGTACCTCGAGTTCGTCCGCGTGCCTGCCTTCGTGTTGATCGGCATCTGGGCCCTCGTGCAGCTGCTTTTCAGCTACGCGGGCGCCAGCTACGGTGCCGTCGTCTGGTGGACCCACATCGGCGGCTTCCTCTTCGGCATCGTGTTCGCGCTGTTCTCGCGTGGCGCCATCGCCCGCCGTTTACGCGGCTGACATCTCGCGCGAGGCGAGCAGGTGCTCGCGTACGAAGTTGCGCAGCAGCATCGTCGCATCGGGTGTAGGGACGACCGCGGCAAGCAATGCATCGGGAGCGTGGCCTTCTTCACGCAGCACGTCGTGCTTGCGCCGGATATAGGCGCGCATCACCTCGGCGGAGAACTCCGGATGGAACTGCGTGCTGATCGCGTGCTTGCCGTAGCGGACGAGGTGGTGCGGATCACGGTCGGACCGCGCCAGCGATACCGCGCCATGGGGCAATTCCATGACGCTCTGCTCGTGCGTGGCATGGGCATGGAACTCCTGCGGCAGGCCAGCACCGAGGGCGTCCTTCACGGCATCGCCCTGCGTCATGATGCGCAGCGTGCCCATTTCGCGGCCGCCGGGCAGGTAATCCACCCGGCCCCCCAGCGCATGCGACATCAGCTGGTGCCCGTAGCACACGCCCAGCATCGGCAGGTCGACGTCCATGGCGTTGCGAATCCATGCCGCCGTGCGTTCGCTCCAGGGCAGCTTCTCCGTTACCATCGACGCTGAACCGGTGATCACGGCGCCCGCGCAGTCATCGGGATCGGGCAGGCGATCGCCCTGCTCGACGTCGATCACGCGGACGTGCGCGTCGCGAAGACGCAAGCCAAGCCGGAACCAGCGTGGAAAATCGCCATGACGAGCGCTGATGGCCTCGGGCGCACGCCCGGTACGAACGATGAGAACGGGCTTCATGGTTGGATGCTGTCGTCGATATCGGTGGGCGGGAGCACATTGAGTACTTCCCGTACGGTAGTGAGCCCGGCGGCCACCTGCATGGCCGCCGAGATGCGCAGTGGTTTCATGCCTTCGCGCAGGGCCGCGCCGCCGAACTTGCCGAGGTCGAGTTCGGACGAAATGATCGAACGAAGCCTCGCGGAGACAGGCATCATCTCGTAGACGCCGGTGCGGCCGAGGAAGCCCGTCTTGCGGCATTCCAGGCACCCGACCGGTTCGAATACGCGTTCCGGCACGGGAATATCCCAGCCGTGGGTGAGTACGCCCCATGCGTCGGGATCCTGCATGCCCGTGGTCTTGCAGTGCGGGCAAAGCGTGCGCACCAATCGTTGGGCGACGACACCCGTCAACGTGGACTGGATGAGGTAGTGCGGCACGCCCAGGTCGAGCAGGCGGGTCACCGCGCTGGGCGAATCGTTGGTATGCAGGGTCGACAGGACCAGGTGGCCGGTGAGCGAGGCCTGCACCGCCATCTGCGCGGTTTCCAGGTCGCGGATCTCACCGATCATGATGATGTCCGGGTCCTGGCGCAGGAGCGTCCGCACGCCAGCGGCGAAATCCAGCTCGATCCCGGGCTGCACCTGCATCTGGTTGAGTTCGGGCGAGACCATTTCGATGGGGTCTTCGACCGTGCAGACATTGAGTTCCGGTCGCGCAAGATGCTTCAACGTCGAATAGAGCGTCGTGGTCTTGCCCGAGCCGGTGGGGCCGGTCACCAGCACGATGCCGTGCGGACGCTCGACCATGCCTCGCCAGATGCGATCTTCCTCGGCCGAAAAGCCCAGCTGCGCGAAATCCTTCATCACCAGGTCGGGATCGAAGATACGCATCACCACCTTCTCGCCGAAGGCGGTCGGCATGGTGGATATGCGCAATTCCACTTCGCGCCCCCCCGCCGACCGCGTCTTGATGCGGCCATCCTGCGGACGGCGCTTTTCCGCCACGTCCATGCGCGCGAGGATCTTCACGCGCGCCGTCACGGCGGTCATCACTGGCGGCGGTAGCTCGAACACCTTCTGCATCACGCCGTCGATACGGAAGCGCATCTGCCCGGCGTCGCGTCGCGGCTCGAGGTGGATGTCCGATGCGCGTTGTTCGAAGGCGTATTGCAGCAGCCAGTCGACGATGTGCACGACGTGGCGATCGTCCGCACCGACCTCGCCGGACTTGCCGAGTTCGACCAGCTGTTCGAAGTTGATGATCTTGTTGGGTTCGCTGCCCCCCTTGGCGTCCTGGGCGAGCTGGATCGACCGCTGCACGCCGTAGAACTCGAGCAGGTAACGGTTGATGTCGATCGGATTCGACACCACGCGGCGGACATCGCGGCGGAGCATGTGGGCCAGGTCGTTCGCCCAGGCCATGTCGAAGGGCTCGGCCGTGGCGAAGGTGACCTCCCCGGACGACGCGGCCACGGGCAGGATGCGATGGCGCTGCGCGTAGGCGCTGCTCACCACCTGGGTGACCTGGGCCACGTTGACCTTCATGGGGTCGATCTTGAGGTAGGGCAGGTCGGCCTTGCCGGCCAGCCATTCCATCAGGGTTTCCAGGCTGAGTGGACGCCCCGTCTCCCGGCGGTTTTCCAGCTTGCTGTTGGCGACCAGCACGAGGGGGTGCAACTCGATGGCCGACTTGCCGCTGCGCGAGCTCATGCGGACACGCTTGGCGTCCTCGCCGGTGAGGTACCCGTCGACGACGAGCGAGGCGAGCACCTCGTCCAGTTCCAGCCGGCCTCGGCGGCCGAGCAGCGCGCCGGGATGCGGATTGACTGCCATTGCGTCCGACCCTGTGTGAATCCTACGCCGCTATACTAGCCCGCTTTCTCAAGGACTCGGGAACCATGTCCGCGCCCACCTTCCAAGACGTGATCCAGACCCTGAACCGCTATTGGGCGGACCAGGGCTGCGTGCTGGTCCAGCCGCTCGACACCGAGGTCGGTGCGGGTACGTTCCACCCGGCCACCTTCCTCCGCGCGCTCGGACCCGAGCCCTGGGCCGCCGCCTATGTCCAACCCTGCCGCCGCCCGACGGATGGCCGCTACGGCGATAACCCGAACCGCCTGCAGCACTACTACCAGTACCAGGTGGTGCTCAAGCCGAACCCGGACGACATCCTCGAACGTTACATCGGCTCGCTGAAGGCGCTGGGCATCGATCCGCTGGTACACGACCTGCGCTTCGTCGAGGACAACTGGGAATCGCCCACCCTGGGTGCCTGGGGGCTCGGCTGGGAGGTCTGGCTGAACGGCATGGAGGTGACCCAGTTCACCTACTTCCAGCAGGCCGGCGGCCTGGAATGCCGGCCCGTGACGGGCGAGATCACCTATGGCCTCGAGCGCCTGGTGATGTACCTGCAGAACGTCGACAGCATCTACGACATCGTGTGGACGCATGCCCCCCACGGCGTGGTGACCTACGGTGACGTGTTCCACCAGAACGAAGTGGAGCAGAGCACCTACAATTTCGAATACGCCAACGTGGCCGAACTGCTGCACTGGTTCGACGTATGCGAGAGCGAGGCCGGCAAGCTCATCGCCGCGGGCCTGCCGTTGCCCGCGTACGAGCAGGTCTGCAAGGCCAGCCACGCCTTCAACCTGCTCGACGCCCGGCGCGCCATCAGCGTGACCGAACGCCAGCGCTACATCCTGCGCGTGCGCACGCTGGCACGCAGCGTGGCCGAGGCCTATGTGGCCCAGCGCGAGAAGCTCGGCTTCCCGGGCCTGAAGAACGACAAGGAGGCCGCCCATGGCCGATAAGCGACTGCCCCTCGTCATCGAGCTGGGCACCGAGGAACTGCCGCCGAAGGCGCTCGATGACCTTGCCGGCGCCTTCGCACGCGGAGTCGTCGAGGGCCTGGAGAAGCGCGGCATCGCGGCCGACTACGCTTCGGCAAAAACCTACGCATCGCCGCGCCGTCTCGCCGTGCACATCGCGGACGTCGCCATGGCCCAGCCCGAGCAGAACGTGGAACGCCGCGGTCCCGCCGTGGCCGCCAGCCTGGGCGCCGATGGCGAGCCCAGCAAGGCGCTGGTCGGCTTCGCGCAATCCTGTGGCGTCGAGGTTTCCGCGCTGGAGAAGCTCGAAACCGACAAGGGGGCGTGGTTCGTCTTCCGCGCCGTGAAGTCCGGACAGCCCACGGCGGCGCTGTTGCCCGAGATCGTGACTGAGGCGCTCAAGGCGCTGCCGATCCCCAAGGCCATGCGCTGGGGCAATCGCGAGGACAGCTTCGTACGCCCGGTGCATACGCTGCTGATGCTGCATGGCGCGGATATCGTCGACGGCGAGATCCTCGGCCTGACGAGCGGCCGCCTCAGCAGCGGTCATCGCTTCCACCATCCCAAGCCGGTGCACGTGGCGGACGCCGACAGCTGGCTCGACGCGTTGCGCCATGCGCACGTCATCGCCGATCCTGCCGCGCGTCGCCAGCGGGTACGCGATGAGGTCGCCCGCCTCGCCACCGGTGGTATCCCGCGCCTCTCCGAAGGGTTGCTCGACGAGATCGCCAACCTCACCGAGTGGCCGGTCGCCATCGCCTGCACGTTCGAGCGCGAGTTCCTGGACGTGCCGCCCGAAGCGCTGGTCACCACCATGGAGACCAACCAGAAGTTCGTCCCGGTGTTCGATGCCGAGGGCAGGCTGACGGAACACTTCATCGGCGTGGCCAACATCGAAAGCCGCGATCCCGCGGAGATCCGCAAAGGCTACGAGCGCGTGATCCGCCCGCGCTTCGCCGACGCGAAGTTCTTCTGGGACGAAGACCTCAAGACACCGCTGGCCGATTACCAGGAAGGTCTGAAGAACGTCACCTATCAGCAGTCGCTGGGCAGCCTATGGGACAAGACCGTGCGGGTCGCCGAACTGGCGCGCATCATCGCCAACCGGGTCGGCGTCGATGCCGGCCAGGCCACCCATGCCGCCGCGCTCGCGAAGTGCGACCTGCTCACGCGGATGGTCGGCGAATTCCCCGAATTGCAGGGCGTGATGGGTCGTTACTACGCCACGCGCCAGGGTATCGCGACCGAGGTGGCCGATGCGCTCGACAGCTTCTACCAGCCGCGTTTCGGTGGCGATGCCATCGCCGCCGGCAAGGTCGGCCAGGTGCTGGCCGTGGCGGAACGCCTGGACACCCTCGCGGGCATCTTCGCCGTCGGCATGAAACCCAGCGGCAACAAGGACCCGTTCGCCCTGCGCCGCGCCGCGCTCGGCCTGGCGCGCACCCTGATCGAGGGCGGCCTGGACATCGACCTGCGCGCCACCCTGACGGAGGCGTTCGAACTGGTTCCGGAAGCCGCCCTGGTCGCCGGCGTGAAGCCCGGCAAGGACGGCAAGGCTCCGACCGTCGACATCGGCGCCCGCCGCCGCGAACTTGGTGACGAGGTCCACGCCTTCGTGCTCGATCGCCTGCGCGGCTACTATGCCGACCAGGGGTATTCGGCCGACCAGTTCGAAGCCGTCCTGGCCGTGACGCCGGCGACGCTGCCCGACTTCGACCGCCGCCTGCGCGCCGTGGCCGAGTTCGCCCGCCGTGACGAGGCGGCCAGCCTGGCCGCGGCGAACAAGCGCGTGGCCAATATCCTGCGCAAGCAGGCGGAGGAAGCCAACGCCGCGCCGGTCCCGGGCACGGTCGATCCGGCGCATTTCGAGCTGGATGCGGAGCGTGAGTTGCACGCGGCGCTGGATGCCGCTCGCGCGGATACCCGGACGTTGCTGGCCGGTGGCGACTACACCGGCACGCTGGCGCGGCTGTCCGCGCTGCAAGCGCCCGTGGACCGCTTCTTCGACGACGTGTTGGTCAACGCGGAGAACCCGGCCGTGCGCAGCAATCGCCTGGCGCTCCTGGCGCAGTTGAAAGCCAGTTTCGGAGCGATCGCCGATATTTCACGGCTGTGATCTCACGGCCGTGACGTGTGGCGCGCGGTAACTCGCGCGCCAACGCGTTGGCGCGGCATCAGGCTACCGCGACGCCCTTGTCGTCGTGGATGCGAGACACCACCGTGCGCCTGAAGGCGACCATCCGGTCCGCGTAGTCCTGCTCGCCGGAACGGCTGAGGATCGAATACATCTCGGCTACCAGGTCGGCGTGGCGCACGGGCGAGAAGCGGCTGCCGGCCATCTCGATGTCCGATTGCAGCAGCTTCATCGCCGCGGCGAGGCGCGACGGGTCCAGCATGCCCGGAGCGGTGGCCGATATCTCGCGGCCGTCGCGGCCACGCGTGGATTCCGAGGACTCGGTGCGTGCCACGGCGTCGTCGCCCGAGCCATCGAGCATCATCGGGCCCTCGCCGGCGGCGAGCCAGACCAGCGACAGGCCCAGGGTCTTGGCCATCGTCACGCACCGGCCCCGGGAGGGGTCGGTGTTGCCGTCCCGCCAGCTGCGTACGACGCCCTCGGAGAAGCCGCAACGGCGGGCGATCTCACTGACGCTGCCGCACATCTTGATGACCGCGCGCACGCGGGTGGCAAACGAGGACGTCGGCACCGCGGTGTCGACACGCCCGATTTCCAGTCCCACGTGGGCGGCGTCTGCCAGGATGGATCCCCGTGAATTGTCGTTCATGCGATTGAAACCTCGTGATTCAGAAGGCCGCCCCCCGGCGATTACGCGCAACCAACGCGCGAACCTGATGGTTGGTGTACAGCGACTAGCCTTCGAAAGCCTTTCATGCCGGAAGTTTCCGTATTTTCTCGCTGCCTCGATGGGGAAGTCCTGCGGCGAGCTGGTCGATGGCTGTAAGTAATTGCCCGTTTTCTCTAGGAATGATTCCTAGGCGAAAATCGCATATAGGCCAAAGGTCACGGTGGCGATCCCTGTAAGTGGCGGACCGGGCGCAAGTTTTTGCGTCGCTTGTCTGATTGGATCGTGAAAGGCTGTCCCGGCATGTAATTTTTGCGTGAAACGAGGTGTTGCGGCAGCGCAACGGTTTACGTATACGTGAAAAGGCATCGGGCGTACCGCGATGCGAGGGGATGCGGCAGGTGCCTGAAAACACGGGCCGCAGCAGGGGAAACACACTGCCGATCGACGCGAAACCTGGTCTCCGCCGGGACGGGATCGGCTTGCCATGAATCGCAAGAAGATGCGATTTGCGACTTTCCAGGGGAGAAGCATTTCAATGAATGTACGCAATTACCGGGCGGCCCTGTTCGGTCGCCGGACCGCATTAGCCGCCGCCATCGGCCTATGCACCGTCTCCGGTGCCGTGCTGGCCCAGTCCAACGTGACGGGTTCGATCTTCGGCACCGTCAGTCCGCAGCAAGGTACCGCCATCACGGTGTCCAGCGCCGAAACCGGCTTCTCGCGCACCGTGCCGGTGGACTCCAGCGGCCGTTACCGCTTCAGTTCGCTGCCGCCCGGCACCTACAAGGTCACCCTCGAGAACAACGGGGCCGTCGTCAGCACGCGCGACAACGTCACCGTGACGATCTCGGGCGGCTCGGACGTATCGTTTGGCTCGACCGCGTCGGCCGCCGAGGCCAGCACGCTCGAAGGTGTTTCGGTGTCCGCCACGGCCATGCCGACCATCGACGTCTCGTCGGTCGATACGCGTACCGTACTTACCGCGGAGCAGCTCAACAAACTTCCGATCACGCGCGATGTGCTCGCCGCCGCATTGCTGGCGCCCGGCGTCATCGGCAACTCCAGTTACAAGGATGCCCTCGGTAATCCGGTGCCCAGCTTCGGTGGCTCCGCGTCATCCGAGAACGCGTACTTCATCAATGGCTATGCGGTCACCAATCCGTTGACCTCGATCGGCCTCACACAGCTGCCGTTCGATGCGATCGACCAACAGCAGGTGCTCACCGGTGGTTACGGCGCGGAGTTCGGCCGTTCGACCGGCGGTGTCATCAACATCGTGACCAAGCGCGGTACGAATGATTGGCACGGCGGCGTCTACACCATTTGGGAGCCGTCGGGCACTCGCGCCTCGCCGCGTAACTCGAACTATCCCAACACGGGCTTCTATCCGGCCACGGACGGGACGATCTACCAGTACTACAAGAAGAACGAGTATTGGCGGTCCACCATTGGCGCCTATGCCAGCGGCCCGTTGATCAAGGACAAGCTGTTCTTCTACCTCGACGCTGAAATCAATCGCCGCGAAGGCTCCGGTATCGCGGCGAGCACCGGTGCGGGCGCGGTCACCTCGGCAACCGTGGGCCGTAACGGTTGGAACGACTACCAGTACAAGATTCCCCGCTGGCTGGCGAAGGTCGACTGGAACATCACCGACGACCACCACATCGAGCTGACCGGTGCCTCGGACAAGACCGAATACACCTCGAGTACGTATGGTTTCAGCTATGCCACGAAGACGCACGGCAACGTGCAGAACGGTGGTACCTACACGAAGGATGGCGGCGACCTCTACGTCGGAAAGTACACCGGCTACATCACCGACAATTTCACCGTGTCGGCGTTGTATGGGCAGCAGCGCATCGATCACGTGCAGACGCCCTTCGGCTATAACGCGGACTGCCCGCTGATCAGCATCGCCAGCGCCAATTCCCGTGCACCTGGCATCAACTACGGCAGCTGCCAGACAACCTCCACGGCGGTTCGCGTACCGGGAGCCAACGACGAGACCAACGGCTGGCGCCTCGATCTCGAGTACCGTCTTGGCGACCATGACATCCGCTTCGGCGCGGATCGCCAGGAAGCCAAGTCGTTCACCGGTACATCGTTGCCTGGCGGGTACAGCTGGACCTATAACCAGCAGAACAATCCCAACCAGGCCATCGACGCAGGCCACGGTGTAGGCGCCCCGAGTGCCGCCGGCGGTCTCGGTACGCAGGGTTACTATGTGACCCGTACCTACACCACCACCTCGGCGAAGGTGAAGACGGTGCAGGAATCGCAGTACATCGATGACCATTGGCAGCTCACCGATCGCTGGATGATCTATGCCGGCCTGCGTAACGAACAATTCAAGAACTACAACGGGAACAACGAGGTCTACGCCAAGCAGCGTCACCAGCTAGCGCCGCGCCTCGGTGTGTCGTGGGATGTCATGGGCGATTCCACGTTGAAGGTCTACGCCAATGCCGGTCGTTACCACCTGGCCATGCCGAATAACGTCGCGGTTCGCGCCGCTTCCGGATCGCTCGGCACGGCTGAGTACTTCACTTATACGGGAACCGATCCGGTAACCGGCGCACCGACCGGGCTTGTCTCCGTGCCTGTCAATCAGGCCTCGGGCTACACCTGCGGCGGCAGCAACGCCGTGTCCGCGAACCTCGAGTGTGGCATCGCTCCAGACCCACGCACCGTCGCCGCCAAGGGCCTGAAGTCGCATTACCAGGACGAGTACATCGCCGGTCTCGACCAGGCCATCACGCCTACCTTCAACTGGGGCGCCAAGCTGACCTGGCGTCAGCTGCGCAGCGCGATCGATGACACCTGCACTCCCGCACTGGGTGGCGCCTGCTTCCTGTTCAATCCGGGCACCGGCAACACCTTCCTGCAGCAGCAGGACGACGGTTCGTTCGTCACGGTGCATTACTCGAAGGATGCCCTGCAACTGCCGGACCTGAAGCGCAAGTACTACGCTGTCGACCTGTACGTCGAGCATCCGTTCGCCGACAAGTGGTACGGCCGCATCGACTACACCTGGTCGCGTAGCTACGGCAACACGGAAGGCCAGTTGGCCTCCGACCTTGATACCGGCAACGGTGGCCAGGCCGACGTGTCGGTCACTCAGGACTGGGATCTGCCCCAGCTGATGGTCGGTGCCAACGGAAAACTGCCGAACAACCGCACGCATCAGATCAAGGCCTTCGGTTACTACCAGCTCAACGACGATTGGCGTTTCGGCGCCAACCTGAACATCGCATCGGGCCGTCCGAAGAATTGCACGAGCTTCTACCCGACCGCTGATGCCGGCCTTTACAACGGTGCGTTCTATTACTGGTGCGGTCTTCCCGGCACGGCGGGTTACGAGCGTTCGCCTCGCGGTTCGCACGGCAACACGCCCTGGACCTATATCGTCAACCTCAATGCCGCGTACACGCCGAACTGGCTGGACAAGAACCTCACGTTCCAGGTCGACGTGCTGAACGTGTTCAACAAGCAGACTCCGACGGCGTATAACCCCCGTTATGCCTCGTCGCGCTCGACGGTAAGCCCGCTCTACGACCGCGAACTCAACTACACCGATCCGCGCACGGTTCGTTTCACGGCGCGCTACGACTTCTGATCGGTTAGCGAAGACTTCTCAACAACAAGAGCCTCGGGCGGAGGGAACCGCCCAGAGGTGATAACAAAGCGTCTCCCCAGATCGCCCTCGTCCCCCGACGAGGGCTTTTTTTCTAGGAATGATTCCTAGGTAAAAATCTCAGTGGGCGTGCAAGTGACAATAGTCACATTCGTAACTGCCTGTGCGTCCGATGGATTTTTTTCGACGAGCTACGCCTGCTACGTAGATAATTGCCTAGATTTGTAAAAATCCTGTGAGATTTTCGTATTGCGGTCGCATGACAGCGACGGTATACGTGTCCTACGTCACATGCATTGTGGCGATTCGGGGTGCGGGGTCCTTTCGCGGATCCTGCTGTTGAAAGGGGATTTTTCAGCCTCCGATCTCTCAGAAGCCTGGCGCTAGCCGGGCCGGGATCGGCTTGCCGCTTTTCGCAGATGCTTGCGAAGCGGAATTTTCATCGGGGAGATACAGAATGAATTCGCGTTACAACCGCGCCGCTATCCTGGGCCGCCGCACCGCATTGGCCCTCGCCATTGGCCTGGGTACCGTGTCCGGTGCCGCGTTCGCCCAGTCGACCACGGGCTCCATCTTCGGCCAGGTGCCGGCAGGTGCTGGCCAGACCGTGACCGCCACCAATGAAACGGGCGTTTCCCGCACCGTTCCCGTCGATGCAGCCGGCCGCTACTCGATCAGCTCGCTGCCGCTGGGCAACTACAAGGTGACGCTGAACAAGGACGGTGCCGCCGTCGATTCGCGTTCCGACGTGACCCTTCGCGTGGGTGCCGGTACGGAAGTGGGCTTTGGCGCTCCGGCGTCGGCTGCCTCGGCCTCCAGCCTGGAAGGCGTGACCGTCTCGGCCAACGCGCTGCCCTCGATCGACGTCAGCGCGGTCGACTCGCGCACCGTCATCACCTCCGAGCAGTTGTCGAAGCTGCCGCTGGCGCGCACCGCCGAAGCCATCGCGCTGCTGGCGCCGGGCGCCGTCGCCGGCAGCTCGTTCTTCGTCGGCCCGACCGGTAACCCCCTCGTCTCGATCGCCGGCAGCGCCGTGACCGAGAACGCGTACTACATCAACGGCTTCAACACGACCGATCCGCTCAGCGGCTTCGGTGGTATCACCTTGCCATACGGCGCCATCGACCAGCAGGAAATCCTCGCCGGCGGTTACGGCGCGGCCTACGGCCGTTCGTCGGGTGGCGTGATCAGCCAGGTTGGTAAGCGCGGCACGAACGATTGGCACTTCGGTGCCCAGGCCCTGTGGGAGCCGAACGGCACCAAGGCCAACCCGATGAACTTCTACAGCAAGGTCGGTCCGAACGCCGGCAAGCTGTACGACGACAACCGCAGCGACAAGCTGTGGCGCACGACGTATTCCGCGTATGCCGGTGGTCCCCTGATCAAGGACACCCTCTTCGTCTTCCTCGCCGCGGAACAGGAGCGTCGTGAAGGTGACCAGAAGACGAGTTCGGCGGCGCCGTTCGTCTACAAGCAGTCGTACCGTAACCCGAAGTTCTACGGCAAGGTCGACTGGAACATCACTGACAGCAACATCCTCGAAGTCACCGGCGCATCGAACAAGCAGAACTACGACGCATCGATCTACGAGTACAGCTACGCGGACAAGACCAAGGGTGACTTCGTCGGCAAGGACACGGCCAGTGTGAACAAATCAGGCGCGGATCTGTACACCGCCAAGTTCACCAGCTACATCACCGATGACCTGACCCTCACCGCGCTCTACGGCAAGATGAAGGGCACGTACTACACCCAGTCCGGTGGCGATCAGTCCTTGCCGTCGATCCTGCAGGCCAACCAGCAGGATCCGCTCATTGGTGGCAACATCACCAATGCGAATCCCTCCGCGACCACGGCCGACCCGAAGCATAAGTCCACCAATACGAACTTCCGCGTCGACCTGAGCTACCACATCGGCGATCACATGCTCGTCGCCGGTATCGACAATCAGAAGGTGCTCGACAAGGACGACGGCGATTCCACCACCGGCCCGGGCTACGCCTGGGAATACTGGAACACCGCCCCCGGCACGCCCATCATCGGCACGTCGCCGACCGATGCCGCCTACGTCGCTCCGCCGGGTGGCCGTGGCTACTACGTCGCACGTTACGTCTACCGCACCGCCGCGTCGGTTCGCACGACACAGCGCGCGCAGTACATCGAAGACACCTGGCAGGTCAGCGACCGCTGGATGGTGAAGCTGGGTCTGCGTAACGACCAGTTCACCAACTACAACCAGGATGGCGTGCCCTACCTGAAGCTGACCACTCCGCAGTGGGCCCCGCGCCTGGGTGCCACCTGGGACGTCAACGGCGATTCCAGCCTGAAGATCTACGCCAACGCGGGTCGTTACTACCTCGCGCTGCCCGCGACCGTCGCGCTGCGTTCGGCCGGTGCCTCGCTCTACACCCGCGAGTACTTCAACTACACGGGTATCGATGGCAATGGCATCCCGACCGGCCTGACGCCGATCTTCAGCAGCACCGGCGGCCCGATCTCGGCCAACAGCGAGTACGGCATTCCGCGCGACCCGAAGACCGCCGCCGCGACCGACATCAAGTCGGAGTACCAGGACGAGTTCATCCTCGGCTTCGACGCGGCCTTGACGGACAAGTGGACGTACGGTGCGAAGGCCACGGTGCGCAAGCTGCGTAACGCGATCGACGATGTCGGCGACAGTGGCGCGATCCTGAGCAAGATGGAACGGTCGGGTATCGATCCGGACACCATCGGCGACATCCAGGGTAGCTACCTGTTCAACCCGGGCCGCGCCAACACGTTCCTGATCCCGAACACCAACGGCGGCTACTACAGCGTCAAGATGAACAACGAGGACTTCGGTTTCCCGCACTCCAAGCGTAACTACTACGGCCTCGAGCTGTACCTGGAGCATGCGTGGGACGGCAAGTACCAGGTTCGCTTCGACTACGTCTACTCGAAGAGCTACGGCAACTCGGAAGGCCAGGTCCGTTCGGACATCCGCCAGGACAACGTCTCGGCGACGGTCGACTGGGATTACGCGGAGGTCATGCAGTACGCGAACGGCGAACTGGCGAACAGCCGCAAGCACAACCTCAAGATCTACGGCTCGTATCAGCTGGCGCCGGAATGGCTCGTCTCGGGCAACATCGGTATCGCCTCGGGTGCACCGAAGAGCTGCCTTGGCTTCTATGGGCCGGACGAGACGAATCCGAACCTCGGTTACGGCTCGTACTACCACTGGTGCGATGGCAAGCCGTCGCCTCCGGGTGAGGCAGGTCACAATCCGTGGACCTATATCGTCACGGGTAGCGTCGAATATCGTCCGGATTGGGCCGACAGGAAGCTCGCCTTCAACGTCACCGTGTTCAATCTGCTGAACCAGCGCAAGGAAACGCAGATTTATCCGATCCACGGCAGCGAAGCCAAGCCGAACCCGCGCTACGACATTCCGCTCTACCAGACCACGCCGCGTTACGCCCGCTTCGGTATCAGCTACGACTTCTGATCGGGCCTGACCGTAAGAAGCAGCTAAAAGAAGAAAGGCCGTGGGGGTGGGAAACCACCTCCACGGCAAGTTAAAGCGTCTCTCCAGATTGCCCTCCACCCCTCCCGGTCGAGGGCGCTTTTTTAGCGGAACTGTTTCAACTGTAAGCAAAATTCCCTGTTTCCCTGAGATTTGCACCCCTCAGGCCGACGGATATAGCGTTAGAAAAACCGCCGACCCCGTGTAAATAATTTGTTGACACGGTGGTCGGCGTACGCCTATGTTCGGCATCGACGATTCTGGGCGGACCCATTCGTAAACCACGATAGGGCCGGTCCGGTGAAGTCGACGGCTTGTCGGGAGCAGGTCCAATGGGGGCGTTCACTCTGGGAGGAGTAGAGCGCTGGTAAGTCCCCTGGAGCATTGCACCGTACGGGCCACTTTTTTCCGGCCTTGGTCGGTTTTGCTTGATTTCAGGCCCGGTTAGGGCCGATCTGGGGAGATTTGCAATGAGTTCTCGCAGCATCCGGCAGGCTTCCGTCCTGCGTCGTTCCTCGTTGGCGCTTGCGCTGGCGATCAGCCTGGGCGGCACTGGCGTCGTCCTCGCGCAGTCCACCACGGGTAATATCTTCGGCACCGGCGCCCAGCCGGGCGACACCGTCCAGATCAGCGGCTCCACGGGTATCACCCGCGAAGTGCCTGTCGACGCTTCGGGCCGTTACCAGTTCAACAACCTTCCGGTTGGCAGCTACCAGGTCGACCTCAAGCGCAATGGCGCCGTCGTCGATTCGCGCAAGAACGTGAACCTGACGGTCGGCAAGGGCTCGGACGTTTCGTTCAATGCCGCCGCCACCGCCAGCAGCGCCCAATCGCTCGACTCGGTTACCGTCACGGCGAATAGCCTGCCGCCGGTCGATGTCTCGACCGTCGACTCGCGAACCGTCATCACGTCCGAACAGCTGGCCAAGCTGCCGCTGGCCCGTACTGCCGAAGCCATCGCGCTGTTGGCACCGGGTGCGGTCGCCGGCAGCGGTTACTTCTCCGGTCCTACCGGTAACGCCCTGGTTTCGATCGGCGGCGGTTCGGTCACCGAGAACGCGTACTACATCAATGGATTCAACACGACCGATCCGCTCAGCGGCTTCGGTGGTATCACCCTGCCGTACGGCGCGATCGACCAGCAGGAAGTGCTGGCCGGTGGCTATGGTGCCGCCTACGGCCGTTCGGCCGGTGGCGTGATCAGCCAGGTCGGCAAGCGTGGCACGAACGAGTGGCATTTCGGTGCGCAGATCCTGTGGGAACCGCGCGGCACCCGCTCGACCCCGGGTAACGACCACTACATCATCAACGGTCCTTCGACGTCGGCCGGTGAGATCTACAACTACAACAAGAAAGACACCCAGATGCGTACGGTCGAGTCGGCCTACGTGGGTGGTCCGCTGATCAAGGACAAGCTGTACATCTTCCTTGCCGCTGAGCAGGAGCGCGTGAACCAGGATCGTTACACCTCGCAGGACGCGCCGAACTATTACGATCGCACGTACCGCAATCCGAAGTTCTACGGCAAGCTCGACTGGAACATCAACGACAGCAATATCCTCGAAGTCACGGGTGCGTCGAACAAGCAGAACTACGACGCCAACGTCTATGGCTTCGATTACAGCACCCTGACGCGTGGCGATCGTATCGGCAAGGACACGTCGGGTAATCCGCTGAACAAGTCGGGCGCGGATCTGTATACCGCCAAGTTCACCAGCTACATCACCGACGATCTGACCCTGACGGTTCTGTACGGCAAGATGCACGGCACGTACTACAGCCAGGTTCCGCAGACGCAGATGCCGCACATCATCACTCCGAACAACCAGGACCCGTTGCTCAACGGCGGCAGCCCGATCAGCAACGAGAACCCGACCACCCGCGTCTACGATCCGCAGCACAAGTCGACCAATACGAACTTCCGCGTCGACCTGAGCTACCACATCGGCGATCACACGATCACTGCGGGTATGGACAATCAGGATGTGCGCGACACGAACGACGGCCAAGGCACGTCGGGTCCGGGCTACGCCTGGGAGTACCAGCAGCACGATCCGAACACGCCGATCGCTGGTGCGCCTGGCGGCAGCACCTACGTTGCGGCACCGGGCGGTGAGGGTTTCTACGTCGACCGCTACGTCTATGACGCCCGTGCATCGGTTCGCGTGAAGCAGCGCGCGCAGTACATCGAAGATTCGTGGCAGGTAAACGATCGCTGGCTGGTCAAGGTGGGTCTGCGTAACGACCAGTTCACCAACTACAACGGTGTCAGCCAGCCGTATCTCCGTCTTACCAGCCCGCAGTGGGCCCCGCGCCTGGGTGCCACCTGGGACGTCAATGGTGATTCGAGCCTGAAGATCTACGCGAACGCTGGCCGTTACTACCTCGCCATGCCGGCGAGCGTGGCGCTGCGTTCCGCGGGCCAGTCGCTGTACACCCGCGAGTATTTCAACTACACGGGTATCGACGCCAACGGCATCCCGACGGGCCTCACCCCGATCGAAACGGCGACCGGTGGACCGATCTCGGCGAACCGCGAATACGGTCTGCCGCGCGATCCGAAGACCGCTGCCTCGACCAGCCTGAAGTCGGAATACCAGGACGAGTTCATCCTGGGCTTCGACAAGACGCTGGGCGACAAGTGGGTCTACGGCGCCAAGGCGACCGTGCGCAAGCTGAAGAACGCGATCGACGACGTTGGCGATTCGGATGCCATCACGGCCGCTCTGCAGCGTCAGGGTGTGGATCTGGCGACCGTTGGTCCGATCCAGGGCAGCTACCTGTTCAACCCGGGCCGTGCTTCGGACTTCATGGTGCCGAACCTCAATGGTGGCTATTACACCGCGCACGTCACCAATGCCGACTTCGGCTTCCCGCAGCTCAAGCGCAACTACTACGGCCTCGAGATGTACCTCGAGCATCCGTTCGACGGCAAGTGGTACGGCAAGCTGGATTACCTGTACTCGAAGAGCTACGGCAACTCGGAAGGCCAGGTCCGTTCCGACATCGGTCAGGACGACGTTTCGGCCACGGTTGACTGGGACTATCCGCAGTTCATGGATTACGCGAGCGGCGAGCTCTCGAACAGCCGCAAGCACGTGATCAAGGCGTATGGTTCGTATCAGCTTGCGGATGAGTGGATGCTCTCGGGTAATGTGACGGTTGCCTCGGGCGCACCGAAGTCGTGCCTGGGTCTCTACGGCGCCGACGAATCCGATCCGACCGGTTACGGCTCTTACTACCACTACTGCTACGGTGAGCCGTCGGCCCCGGGCAAGGTCGGTCATAACCCCTGGACCTGGCTCGTCGACCTGAGCGCTGAATACCGCCCGACGTGGGCCGACAAGAAGCTTGCCTTCAACGTCACGGTCTTCAACGTGCTCAATACGCGTGAGCGTCTGGCGACGTATCCGCAGGCAGGCGGTATCGGTGCCGTCGATCCGAACTATCGCACGACGCTGTACCAAACCACGCCGCGCTACGCTCGTTTCGGCATCACCTACGACTTCTGATCCATCGATGTCGTAAATCGACGGTCACGCTCCCCACGAGCGTGACCGGCTGAAGAGAAACGCCACCTTCGGGTGGCGTTTTTCGTAAAAACTCACGGAAATCAGCAATTTAAGCTTTTTCGGCAAATCTGACCGGCGGCTTGCCAACCGTGTCGCAAAAGCCGACAAGTGGTTAGATCGTCACTTGACTTTTCCAGAGCCACTTTTGCCGGTATCCTCCAAGATTCCCCCCGGCAGGTCTTGCGCGCCATGCGCGCGCGTATCTTCCGTGACCCACAAAATTTTCCGTTCGTAACGAGGCTCGACCATGCGCAGGATCTTCTTGTCGCTCGCATCCGTGACCGCCCTGGCCTTGGCCGGTTGCAGTGGCGGCTCCGACAACAACGGCCAGCAGGCCGCCGCCGGTGGCAGCGACAATGCCGCTCCCGCCAATGCCAACGCCGTTACCGGAACGGTCGCGCTTCGCGACGCCGGTGCGCAGCTATCGCCGGACGCCAAGCTTGAACTCAAGCTTGTCGACGTCTCGGCCGAAGGTTCGCAGCCCCTGGCATCCAAGACGATCCAGCCGGTCACCTTGCCGCAGCAGTTCCAGCTCGATTTCAACCCCTCCGACGTCAACCCGAACGACATGTACATCGTCGAGGTGTCGTTGCAGGACGGCGAGCGCCATTACTCCTCGCCGCTCAAGACCCCGGTTCTGACCAAGGGCGCGAAGAACGTCGCCAACATCCAGCTCGTCGGCGAAGCCACGCCGGGTGAGAAGGAGCTGGCCGGCTTCAACAGTGTGAAGAAGAACATTGGTGGCATGAAGGTCACCCAGGGCACCGCGCTGAAGGAAGGCGAGTCGCGTGGCTGGCAGATCTTCAAGAAGGGCAACGACGTCCAGTTCGTGATCGAGCTCGTCGATTACGGCGATAAGGGTTTCACCTCGACGAACTACGCTTATAAGAATGGCAAGCCCTGGGTTATCGTCCAGGAGAAGAAGCCGAGCAAGGACGGCAAGCCGACCTCGATCGAGCGCGCGGGTTGGAACGATGCCGGCGAGCTGGTGCTGAAGCAGAACGAAGCCAGCGGCAAGGTCGACGTGCTCAGCGACGATGCCGCCAACGACCTGAAGAAGCAGGCCGAGGCGATGTATGCGAAGGGCGGCGGTAAGAAATAATCGGGCGTTCGCTACAAATAACCATTCATGAAATGGCCCCCGGAGATCGGACACTCGTCCAATCTCCGGGGGTTTTTTCTTGTTACTGCGGAGGGAAGCCGTCGTAGAACGGGCCGGCTACGGTCACCTGCGATGGTGCTGGCGCGTCACATCCTGTGCTCCCCGCAAACGGCCCTGTCGGACCCGCATTGCAGTAGTCACTTTGCGAACGGCCTGTCGCCGAGTGGAAATACTTAATAGAGGACCCATAGTCCACGCCTGCAGGCTGGCAACTTGGAACCCAACCTCCCTGAGTTGAATCGGGAATTCCAGGTAAATAGACGGGAGATCCGCAAGAGATCAGCGTATTCCCACAACCGAATTCAATGCGAATGTAGGTTGTACTACGCGGGTTGACTTGCCCTGCCCAGGAGGCGTTGTTCTGACAATCATCGATTGCCTCGCCGATGATGTTGTCATTCGCGTCGAAATACACGACTTCGTAACCGCGTGCGATGGCTGCGGTGCTTGGCGTCGAAAATCCTACGCCGAGCACGACGAGGAGCGCTAGCAAGAGAAATTTGAGGTGGTTCATTGTGATTGATCCTTAGGTCGATCGAAGGGTTGCAACCATGCTGCATGGTTGCATCACAGCCCTCCCCCTCCGAGTCGAGTCTATGCGGCGCATTTCCCCTGCGCGCATCAAGTAATCAGTTTCCTCCGTGGACTACATGGTTTTCAGAAGTTTCCTACGCATTTACGGCATGCGACTCGAAAAACGAAGACGCCGGCTGCGAAGCCGGCGTCTTCGTCTTTCTTCTGATGTCGAACCGATCAGAACGCCATCTTCACACCCAAATTCAACCCGTTATACCGCTGCGTATCATCAGCGAAGCGGCCCGTGTAGCTCACCCAGCCGCTCCAGGTCTGGTTGAATTCGGCGGTGACGCCGAGGTCGGCGGTGACCCAGGTCTTGTCCGGGGTGAAGCCCTGCACGCTGAACTCGCCCGACATGTTCGTGAGGCCTGCGGTCACGTAGCGGTCGTCGGCGCGGCCGTCGTGGTTGTAGGCCACTTCGGCGAACGGATGCAGCACGGTGTTGCCCGAGGTCCACGAGCCCTGCAGGCGCCAGCCGGCGGTCTCGATGCGAGCGTTACGCGTCTGCCTATCGAAGTGCATCGCCGTGCTGGTGTCGTTGCGCTCGGTGTAGCCGAATACGCGCAGTTGCTCCCACTCCACCGAGACGAACGGGCCGGTCTTCAGCGTCTCGTTGCCGAACCACCAGCCACCGGTGAGGCCGCCGCCGACATGCGAACCGTCGGTCTTGCCCGTTTCCGTGCGGCGGGCAGCGCCGAGGTCGATACGGCGATCGATGTCGGTGAAGCTCAGTTGGCCGAAGCTGGCGAAGCCGCCGAAGTAGCCGCCGCCGTTGTGGTAGAACGCGTAGCCCGAGCCCGCGATGTCCTGCATCTTGTAGCCGCCACCGCCCTGGAAGTCAGCCTTGGACTGCGCGATGCCCAGGGCCACACCCATCGAGACGTGATCGTTGACGCGCGCATCGGCACCGATGGTCAGGTTGACGTTGTCGCTATCGGTCTTGGGCGAGGTGTCGGTGTTCTTGAACTTCTGCTGGCCGTAATCCACGGCTGCGAAAACGCGCGAATCGGCGCCGAAGTTGTCGGCCATCATCTGGTTGCGCAGCGAGCGCACGTGCGCGGCGTTCGAGGCGAGACCGGCCTCGCCGAGCAGCGAGATCTGCTGCGGGGCCGTGATCACCGAGATCGCGTACTGGCCGAGCAGTGCGTGCGCCGCCGTGGTCGGATGGATGCCGTCGGCGAACAGATAGGTGCTGGCCGCATTCGGGTCGCGCAGCGTGCCGGGTGTGCAGGTCAGCGAGCTCGACGTGGTGCAGGCCGGCGTCGTCACGTTGGTGAAGCCGTAGGTGCCCGGGCTCGCGATGACTTCGTTGAGCAACGCGTAGGTGTCGATCGGCACGATGCCGCGGTTGGCCTGGGCCAGGCCGCCGGAGAGGATGCCGTTGTACACCTGGGTCAACTGGGTGATTCCGGCGGAGGCGGCGGCGCCTTGCGACATGGCGGCGGGCGTCTTGCCCACGTCCGGCAGGTTGAAGACGACGATGGTCTTCGCGCCGGCGGCTTGCAGTGCCTTGATCTGCGCGACTTCGTTCTGCGCCGCGGTGGCGACCACGACCTGGGCGGTGGCCGGGTTGGCCGTGGCGGCCAGGAGGTCGTTGGCGCCGATCCACATTGTGTACAGCGCGTTCGGGTCGGCCTTGCCGCCCGTCGATGCCAGATAGGTCTGGATCTGGGTGGAGGTCGGCGGAACGGTCAGGGGCGTGCCGGTCACGGGATTGACGGTCGCGGCGCGAGCGTTGCCGTACGCGTAGTCGGTGCCGCCCAGGAGGGACGGGGTGAGCGTGTAGCCGTAGTGGGCGGCGATGTTCTCCACCGCTACCGTGCCCGGGTTGGTGGTGAAGCGCAGTTGCACCGGCGAGCCGATCAACTTGGAGACGTTGCCGCTGTCGCTGAGGCTGTCGCCGAAGGAAACGACCTGCGTAAAGCCGTCGGCGTGAGCGCCGGCACTGAACAGAAGGGCAGCGCCGATGGCACCGGCAAGATGGCGAATACGCATGTGGTTCACTCCGTGTGTGGGCGTTAGAGAAACGTTACGGTAATGGAAGCCATACGCCGGCGCATGCTGCGCTGCGGTAGGGCGGCGGGCTACGCGCCGGGCCTGGCGCCGTGCACGACGGCCGCTCCTGTCGGTGCAGGAGCGGCGCGAGGAAAGCCTGTGGCGATCGAGCCATGGCCGGAACCGTGAGGTCCGGCATCCGGCTTGAGAAAATCCCCTGGTGGCGCGAGCCTTCCTACTTTTTCAACGCCCGCGAGAACGCATCCGCGAACGCGCTGTTGGCGGGCGCGGTGGCGGGCTTGGCAGTGGACTTGGCGGGTTGTGCCGGACGGCCACCTTGCGGGCCACGGCGGTTGCCGCCGCCTGCAGGAGCCTCGTCGCGCGCGCCCGGACGGCCGCCACGAGCTTCGCCCGGTACATCGTCCAGACGCATGCTCAGGGCGATGCGCTTACGCGGCAGGTCGATCTCCATCACCTTGACCTTGACGATGTCGCCGGCCTTCACGGCGTCGCGTGGGTCCTTCACGAACGTGTGCGAAAGCGCCGACACATGTACGAGTCCGTCCTGGTGCACGCCGACGTCGACGAAAGCGCCGAACGCGGCCACGTTGGTCACGCGTCCTTCGAGCACCATGCCGACCTTGAGGTCTTTCAGGTCTTCGACGCCCTCGGCGAAACTCGGCGCCACGAATTCAGGGCGCGGGTCGCGCCCCGGCTTTTCCAGTTCCTTGAGGATGTCGCGCACGGTCGGCACGCCGAAGGTCTCGTCGGTGAAGTCCTCGGGCTTGAGGCCACGCAGAAACGACGTGTCACCGATCACCTGCTTCACTTCGCGGCCGCACTGCTTGAGGATGCGTTCGACCACCGGATACGCCTCGGGATGCACCGAGCTGGCATCGAGCGGATTGCTGCCACCGGTGATGCGCAGGAAGCCCGCGCACTGCTCGAAGGCCTTGTCGCCGAGGCGCGGCACCTTGAGCAGATCCTTGCGGCTCGGGAACGGGCCGTTCGCGTCACGGTGCTTCACCACGTTCTCGGCCACGCTGGAGGAGAGGCCGGCCACGCGCGAGAGCAGGGGGGCCGAGGCGGTGTTCACGTCGACGCCCACGGCGTTCACGCAATCTTCCACACGCGCATCGAGCGCGCGGGCCAGCTTCACCTGGTTCACGTCGTGCTGGTATTGCCCGACGCCGATCGCCTTCGGCTCGATCTTCACCAGTTCGGCGAGCGGGTCCTGCAAGCGCCGCGCGATGGAAACGGCGCCGCGGATCGAGACGTCGAGCTCGGGAAACTCCTTCGACGCGAGTTCGGAGGCCGAGTACACCGACGCACCCGCTTCGCTCACCACGACCTTGGAAAGATTCAGGTCGGCGTGCTTGCGCATCGTCTCGCCGACGAGCTTGTCGGTCTCGCGCGACGCGGTACCGTTGCCGATGGCAACGAGGTTCACGCCATGCTGCCTGGCCAGCTGGGCGATGCGGGCGATGGACTGGTCCCACTGGTTGCGCGGTTCGTGCGGGTAGATGGTGTCGTAGGCGAGCAGCTTGCCCGTGGCATCGACGATGGCCAGCTTGCAGCCGGTGCGGATGCCCGGGTCCAGCCCCATCACCGTCCTGGCGCCGGCCGGCGCGGCCAGCAGCAGATCCTTGAGGTTTTCGCCGAACACGCGGATGGCTTCGTCTTCCGCGTACTCGCGCACGCGACCGAAGAGATCGAGGGTGAGGTGCAGGTGCAGCTTCACGCGCCAGGTGAGGCGCACGGTCTCGCGCAGCCACGCATCGGCACGGCGGCCGCGGTCGACGATGCCGGCGCGAGCGGCGACTCGGCCCTCGCCCTCGGCGTGGCCCTGGTCGGCGTCGACGCCCGGGTTCAGGTCGATCTCCAGCACGCCTTCGTTACGCGCGCGCATCAGGGCGAGCAGGCGATGCGAAGGGATCTTCGAAACGGGCTCCGCATGGTCGAAATAGTCGCGGAACTTCGCACCCTCGTTTTCCTTACCCGGAACGACGGTCGCGCGGATCTGGCCCTTCTCCCACAGCCAGTCGCGCAACTCGCCGACCAGGGTGGCGTCCTCGGCGATCGTCTCCATGAGGATGGCGCGGGCGCCATCCAGCGCGGCCTTGGCATCCGCCACGCCCTTTTCCAGGTCGACGAAACCAGCCGCGAACGTTTCCGGATCGAGCGTCGGGTCTTCGCGCAGGCCGGTCGCCAACGGCTCCAGGCCCGCCTCGCGGGCGATCTGCGCCTTGGTGCGGCGCTTGGGCTTGTAGGGGAGGTACAGGTCCTCCAGGCGCGCCTTGGTGTCGGCGGCGAGGATGTCGGCGCGCAGGGCGTCGGTCATCTTGCCCTGCTCGGCGATGCTGTCGAGGATGGCCGTACGGCGGTCTTCGAGCTCGCGCAGGTAACGCAGGCGTTCTTCCAGCAGGCGCAACTGGATGTCGTCGAGACCTCCGGTCACTTCCTTGCGGTAGCGTGCGATGAAGGGCACGGTGGCGCCGCCATCGAGGAGTTCCACCGCCGCACGCACCTGTTCGGGCTTGGCGGCGATGTCCTGGGCAATACGTTGTTCGATGCTCTGCATGTCGTTCCTGTGCGTGACTCGGCCGGCCGAACGTCGGGCCGGGCCGGGGATGATAGCAAGGCACGGGAAGACCCCGGCCGGGAGGCCGGGGTTGGGCGGAACCGTCAGGCGTCGAAGCTGCCGCTCGTGCCGCCACGTGGGGCGGGTGCGGCAGCCTTGTCGGCGCGCCCGGTCAGCACGTAGGTGCTGGCCAGGAGATCGTGCACGCCCTGCTTGCGCTGGGTAAAGGCGGCCGTGACGTAGAAGACCATGGGGACGAGGAAGGTGAAGGCGTTGACCAGGCGAATCGCATTGCGCCCGGCGGCGCGGCCCACGCTGATGCGCTTGCCTTCCGTGTCGGTGACGCGGATGCCCACCGCCATCTTGCCCGGCGTGGCCTGCCACTTCGAGCTTTCGAAGGCCGCGTAGTAGACGAAGCCGATCACCAGCAGCACGTAGGTGATCGGTTGCACGGCCACGGCGTAGGCGGAGATCGCCGCCGTCCGGTCCGATTCCATCTGGCTGAGGAGTTTCGTCATCGCCACGCCCAGACCCATGCTCAGGCTGATGATCGTGAAGGGCACCATCAGGATCAGGTAGTCGATCACCCAGGCGCCAAAGCGCAGCCAGAAGCCGGCGTACTCGGGTTCGGCGACGTCGGTGACGCCCATGAAGGGTGGCGGCGCGGGCGGGGGCATCGGCGGGACGCTGCCGGCAGCGGGGCGCTCGTCCGGGAACAATTCGCCCAGCGGACGCCAGTCCGTCATGCCTTCATGCCAGCCGAGTTCCTCCGGGCGGCAGGTGCCGTCGCGCAGCCACTGGCGGATTTCATCGTCCGCGTAGGGGCCGAAGCGCTCGCCGTTTCGTCCGATCCAGACTTGCATGGTGGTCCTTCCACTCGCTAACTCGATGGGAGTGATGATGCCAGATGGCCGGTGACGACGCCGACTGCTGGTGGTCATGCAGCGGCGGCGGCGGCGCGTGGCGCGCCGGGTTCCCCTCAGGCCGCCCGGCGCTTCAGATGCACCAGCAACAGTGAAATCGCGGCGGGCGTGACGCCGCTGATGCGTGCGGCCTGTCCGATCGTCGCGGGCAGGGAGCGCTTGAGCTTCAACAGGACCTCGGCGGAAAGGCCGCGCACGCGGTCGTAATCGAAGCCGTCGGGTATCGCGGTGGTCTCGTGCCGCCGCTGGCGCTCGATCTCCTCGCGCTGGCGCTCCAGGTAGCCGGAATACTTCGCTTGCACCTCCACCTGCGTCGCCACCTCGGCGTCGTCCACCCCAGGTCCGAGTTCGGCCACCGTCCTCAGCTTCGCGTAGTCCATTTCAGGACGACGGAGCAGGTCGAGGGCGTGCGTCTCGCGGCTGACGGCGATGCCGAGCGCGCGTTCGATGGCCGCGCCCAACGCGTTGCCCGGGGCGGCCCATAAACCGCGCAGTCGCGCGGTCTCGCGCTCGGTGGCCTCGCGCTTGGCTTCCAGGCGCTGGAAGCGTGCGTCCGACACCACGCCGCGTGCATGGCCCTGCGGCGTCAGTCGCAGGTCGGCGTTGTCCTCGCGCAGGTGCAGCCGGTATTCGGCGCGCGAGGTGAACATGCGATAGGGCTCGATCGTTCCGTTCGTCGTCAGGTCGTCGATGAGCACGCCGATATAGGCTTCGTCGCGGCGCGGATACCACGGCGCTTCGCCACGAATGGCGAGCGCGGCATTCATGCCGGCGATGAGTCCCTGCGCTCCGGCTTCTTCGTAGCCCGTCGTCCCATTGATCTGGCCGGCGAAATACAGGCCGGGAATGCCCTTGGTTTCCAACCAGGGGTGCAGGCCGCGAGGATCGAAGTAGTCGTATTCGATGGCGTAGCCGGGGCGCGTGATATGCGCACGCTCGAAACCCGGGATCGAGCGGACCAGCGCGTATTGCACGTCGAAGGGCAGCGACGTGGAAATGCCGTTGGGGTAGATCTCGAAGGTGTCCAGGCCCTCCGGTTCGACGAAGATCTGATGAGAGGTCTTGTCGGCGAAGCGGACGACCTTGTCCTCGATCGAGGGGCAATACCGTGGACCGACACCCTCGATTTGTCCGCTGTACAGCGGCGATCGATCGAGCGAACCGCGGATGAGGTCATGTGTCGCTTCGGTGGTGTGGGTGATCCAGCAACTCACCTGGCGTGGGTGATCGGCCGCCGAGCCCAGGAAGGAGAAGTGCGGCATCGGGTCGTCGCCCGGCTGCTCGTCCAGCATGGAGAAATCGATGCTGCGGCTGTCGATGCGCGGCGGCGTTCCCGTCTTCAGCCGGTCGGCGGCGACAGGCAGTTCGCGCAGCTTCGCGGCCAACGCCGAGGCTGGCGGATCGCCCGCCCGGCCGCCGGCGTACTGTGCTTGTCCGATATGGATCTTGCCGGCCAGGAAGGTGCCTGCTGTCAGCACGACGGCGGCGGCGTGGAAGTCGAGGCCCATCTGCGTGCGTACGCCGGCGACCCGCCCTCCGACGAGGATGAGGTCGTCCACCGCTTGCTGGAACAGCACGAGGTTCGGTTGCGTCTCCACCATGGCGCGGATGGCGGCCTTGTAGAGGCTGCGATCGGCCTGGCAGCGCGTCGCGCGTACCGCCGGGCCCTTCGAGGCATTGAGCGTGCGCCACTGGATGCCCGCGCGGTCCGCCGCGATGCCCATGGCGCCGCCGAGCGCATCGATCTCCTTGACCAGGTGGCCCTTGCCGATCCCGCCGATCGCGGGATTGCAGCTCATCTGGCCGATGGTCTCGATGTTGTGGCTGAGCAGCAGCGTGCGCGCACCCGCGCGCGCGGCCGCGAGCGCGGCCTCGGTGCCGGCATGTCCGCCACCGACCACGATGACATCGAAGGTTTCGCTATGCAGCATGGGAATCAGGCGTAGAAAGGCAGGAAGCAGGGCGTGATTTTACGCGGTACGGACGGGCGCCGCTCGACAGGAACCCTGGCCCGGGCACGACGACATGGCATGACTCGTGCTTGCCAATGGACGCACTTCCGCTGGGCAGACGCTGCGCGACGATACGCGCGCCGAGGCCGAACGACAGGGGTTTGGCCGTGTGCCGGAGGAAGGAAGCGGGATGTGGGCAGGGATGCCCCATTCGGTTCGAATGAGATCTGGCGCCCGGCGGTCTCAGGAACAGGGGGAATCCAGGATGACCGTGCTGCCGGGCGCCAGAAACCGAGTGACTGGCACAAAGAGCCGCGGCTATGCCGCGGCTTTCTTCGTTGGGTCGAACATTACACCGTCGGAATGAACCGTGTGTGACTTTTTCGTCAACGAGGTGCTCCAAATCGGCAATTGGTGACGCGGTGCGTCAGTTTCTCCCCCACATTGAGACACCGCGCACATTTCTTCCTCAGCCCAGGGCGACCCGGGCGAGGATGTCGGTGAGATCCCGCGACAGGTCCTTCCGACTGGCCAGTTCGGCCACCACGGCATGCGCGGCCTCCCGTCGCACGGGCTCCAGCCGTTTCCAGCCGTTGAACGCCGTCGCGATCCGCGCCGCCACCTGTGGGTTGAGCGAATCGATCGCGACCAGGCGATCCGCCAACCAGCGATAGGCCGCCCCGTCCGCGCGATGGAAACCGGTGGGATTGGCCCGGGCAAAACTGCCCAGCAAGGACTGGACACGATTCGGGTTCTTCAGCATGAACGCTTGATCGTCTTCCAGTGTCTGGACCCGCGCCAGGGCGTCGGCCCCGGGCAGCAACGCCTGCATGGCGAACCACTTGTCGAGGGCCAGCGCGTTGCCGTCGTACCGCTGGCGGAAATGCGCGATCGGCGCTTCGGCGGCGTGGGCGTCGAGCGTGGCCAGCGTGGTCAGGGCCGCGAGACGGTCGGTCATGCCGGGTGCCTGCTCGTATTGCGCCCGCGCCAGTTCCCGCGCCTCGCCCGGCTGGATCAAGGCGTACAGATCGAGGACCCTGCGCTTCAGCTGGCGCCGCGCCTGGCTGAGGGCATCCAGCGCCGCGGTGGTCTCCGAACGCAGCGCCGCATAGCGGGCACGCAGGGCCTCCGCACCGATGCGCTGGGCCAGCATGCGCAACATGGATTGCCGGGCGATGCGGATGCGGTCCGGATCGCGTTCCGCCTGGCGTTCCACCAGCTCGATCTCGCCCGGCGGCGTCAGCAATTCGGCGAGCAGGGCATCGTCCACGCCCTTGTCGTTGAACAGATGGGCCAGGGCCTCGGTCCATGCACGCAGGGCCGAGCCTTCGACGTTACCGTCCCGGCAGTCGTCGTAGGCCAGCCCGGCCAGTTGCTGCCCGGCCTCCCAGCGGTTGAAGCCATCGGGATCGTGGCGCAGCAGGACGGCGAGTTCCCCGGGAACGTAGTCGCATTCGAGGATGACCGGCGCGGAGAAACCACGCAGCAGCGACGGAACCGGAACCGCTTCGATGTCTTCGAACACGAAGCTGCGTTCCGCGCTGTCGAGCACCACGGTACGTTCCGTCGCACCGGCGGTGGCTTCGCCTTCGAGGCGAAGCGGCAGGGCCTTGCCCGACTGGTCGAACAGCGAGAGGCGCACGGGGATGGGCAGTGCCTGTTTCGCGGTCTGGCCCGCGGTGGCGGGCGTGCGTTGCCTGAGCGTCAGGCGATACCGCCGTTGCGCGGCATCGAATCGCCCTTCGGCGGATAGCCGTGGCGTGCCCGCCTGCCCGTACCAGGCGAGATACGGCGACAGGTCGACACCATTGGCGTCGCCGAGCGCCGTGAGGAAATCCTCGATCGTGGCGGCCTGGCCGTCGTGCCTGTCGAAGTAACGGTCCATGCCCTTGCGGAAGCCTTCCTGGCCGAGGTGGCCGGCGAGCATGCGAACCAGTTCAGAACCTTTTTCGTAGACGGTGGCGGTGTAGAAATTGTTGATCTCGCTGTATTGCGAGGGGCGCACCGGATGCGACAAGGGGCCGGCGTCCTCGGGGAACTGCGCGCGCCGGAGCAGGGCCACGTCCTCGATCCGCTTGAGCGGCGCCGAGTTCATGTCGGCGGAGAAGCTCTGCTCGCGGAACACGGTGAGGCCTTCCTTCAGGCTCAACTGGAACCAGTCGCGACAGGTGACGCGGTTGCCGCTCCAGTTATGGAAATACTCATGGGCGACGACCGCCTCGACGTGGCGATACTCGTCGTCGGTGCTCGAATCCGGGTCCGCCAGCAGGTATTTCGCATTGAAGATGTTGAGACCCTTGTTCTCCATCGCGCCCATGTTGAAGTCGTGCGTGGCGACCACATGGAAGACATCGAGGTCGTAGTTGCGCCCGTACGCCCGTTCATCCCACTGCATCGAGCGGATCAATGAATCCATCGCGTATTCGCAACGATCGATGACATCCGCTTCCGCCCAGATATGCAAGGCGACGGCGCGGCCATCGGCGGTGGTGTAGTCGTGGCTGATCCGCTCGAGGCGGCCCGCCACCACGGCGAACAGGTAGCTCGGCTTCGGATGCGGGTCGACGAAGCGCGCCCAGTGGCGGCCATCCGCGAGCACGCCCTCCCCATCGGGATTGCCACCGGCGAGCAGTACCGGAAAGCGGTCGCGGTCGGCGCGCAAGGTCACGGTGTAGCGCGACAGCACGTCGGGCCGGTCGGGAAAGAAGGTGATGTGGCGGAAACCTTCCGCCTCGCATTGCGTCAGCAGGAACCCGCGGTCGCGGCTGCCGGACAGGTACAGGCCCTCGAAGGCGGTATTCTCCGCCGGGCGCACGGCCACCCGCGTGGTCACGGTACAGCGGTCGGTGTCGACGGCTATTTCCAGCACCCCATCGGCGAGGATGTACTCGCCCTCGGCGAGGGTCCGCCCGTTCACGCCCAGCGACAGCAGTTCCACGCCCTCGCCGTTCAGTCGTATCGGCTCGTCCGCCTGGCGAACGAGGTCGAGCGTGGCGGCCACCTCCGTACGATCGATGCCGAGGTCGAACTCCAGGGCCACGTGCTCGACCGACCATGCCGGGGGACGGTAGTCGGCAAGGCGGATGACGGAGGTGGGGGCGTCGGAACGATCGCTCATGGCGGCACTACTAACGGTTGTCTGGTAAGGCAGGCAGGCTAACATGCGCTCGGAATCGTCAAAAGGAAGTTTCCCATGTCCCGTTTCAGCGTTACGCGTTCCCGTCTCGGCGCCCAGGAGCTGGTGGTCCTGGTCGATGCCGACGCCGACCGCGAGGTCCGTATCGCCCGGCGTGGCGCCACCGTCCTGTCGATCGGCACATGCTGGCGCGACGAGCAGCGCAATATCGCGGATGGTTTTCGCGACGAGCGGGAACTCGTCGGCCACAAGGGCTCCCGCTTCGCGATCATGACGCCGTTCGCAAACCGCGTTAACGATTCGCGGTATACATTTGAAGGAAAAACCTACGATTTGCAGCCAGGTGCCGTGGGCGCCGATCGCGCCAGCCGCCATGGTTTCCTGCGCGGCGTTCTCTTCGACGTTCAGCGCGAACATGCCGACGACGACAAGGCGTCCGTTACCCTGGTCACCCACGCCATCCGTCCGGAGGCGAACGCCGGCTACCCGTTCGCGCTGGATTTCAGCGTGACGTTCACGCTCGGCGACCGTGGCCTCGCGGTGGAAGCGAAGACGCGCAACGTGGGCGAACACGCCGCGCCGACCTTCTTCGGCTGGCATCCCTACTTCCGCCTGTCGGACAACCCGATCGAAGGCTGGGAGCTGCACGTGCCGGCCGACAAGGTGATCGCCACCGACAAGGATTTCATCCCCTTGCCGGGAACGCGGGCCTGGCAGGCCATCGACAAGGCCGATCGCGGACTGGATTTCCGCAGGGCGAAAGCCATCGGCGACATGCAGCTGAACCACACCTACGCGGACCTCCAGCTGGATTCCGATGGCAAGGCGCGTACACGCCTGCGCGATCCGAAATCCGGCATGGGCATCGCCGTGTGGCAGGAGAAGGGCGTCATGCTGGTATTCACCGCCGACACGGCCGACCGGGACGCGCGCAAGTCGGTGGCGCTCGAACCGATGGAATGCATGCCGGATGCGTTCAATCGTGACGATTGCGCGCCGCTCGTCACGCTGGCGCCGGGCCAGGAGCGTCGCTTCGTCTGCGGCGTGGAGTTCGACGCGTGAACCTTCCCAGCTTCGCGGACATTCGCGACGCGGCGGCCCGCATCGCGCCACACGCCCGGGTCACCCCGGTGCTGCGCAGCGACCGCATCGACGACCTCGTCGGCACGCCCGTCGTGTTCAAGTGCGAGAACCTCCAGCGCGGTGGCGCGTTCAAGTTCCGCGGCGCGACGAATGCCGTGTGGTCGCTGACCGACGAGGAGGCGGCACGCGGCGTGGTAACGCATTCTTCCGGCAATCACGGCAACGCGCTGGCCATGGCGGCGCGAACGCGCGGCATTCCCGCCCACGTCGTGATTCCCGAGGGCGCCGTGAAGACGAAGGTCGATGCGATCGTCGCCGCCGGCGCGACCGTGCATCGGTGTGCGCCGACAACCGCGGCGCGCGAGGCGCTGGCCTCCGCCTTGCAGGCCAGTACCGGTGCGACCCTGGTCCATCCCTATGCGGACGCACGGGTGATGGCGGGGCAAGGCACCCTCGTGCCTGAACTGTTTCGCCAGGCTCCGGGGCTGGATACCGTCCTGTTTCCCATCGGCGGCGGTGGGTTGGCTTCCGGTTGCTCGATCGCGGCGCATGGCATCGATCCGGCTATCGCGCTGTTCGGCGCGGAACCGGAAGGTGCCGACGATGCCGCCCGCTCGCTCGAGGCGGATGAACGCGTAGGGCCGTTCGTGGCCGATACGATCTGCGACGGCTTGCGCACGCTGATCGGCGAGCCCAACTTCCACGCCCTGCGCGATCATGGCGTGGTCGCGTTGCGCGTCAGCGACCCGGAGTGCGTCGAGGCGATGAAGTTGCTCTGGACCGAGTTGCGTATCGTCGTCGAAGTCTCCAGTGCGACGGTGCTCGCCGCCATGCTGCGCTATCCCGCGCGCTTCGCCGGGCGTCGCGTCGGCGCGGTGCTCACCGGGGGTAACGTGGACCTGGACGCGCTGCCGTGGAGTCCTTCTTCACGCTGACGGCGCCGCCCAACACGATGACGGCCGCCCGCGCCGCTTCTGGTCATCGCATGCGGACGTGTGTCAAGGCGACGAGCGGACATCGGCTCCTGCGTCGCGTGGCTATCCTCGCCCTTCCTCAAGTGCAGATACGGGGGTGGCGGATGCGCTGCCAATGGGCCGAACGCAGCGACGCGGAGCGCGTCTACCACGATACCGAATGGGGCGTGCCCGTCCATGACGATCGTGGTCTGTTCGAATGGCTGGTGCTGCGCGGATCGCAGGCGGGCCTGGCCTTGCGCACGGTGCTCGCCAAGCGGAAGTCCTACCACCTCGCCTTTCATGGTTTCGACATCGCACGCATCGCGGCGATGACCGATGCGGAGCTCGCCACCGTGTTGCGCGATCGCGGCGTGATCCGGCACCGCCTCAAGATCGAGTCCATACGCGGCAACGCGCGTGCAAGCTTGCGCGTTATCGACGATGTGGGTTCGTTATCCGCCTACCTTTGGTCGTTCATCGACGATTCTCCGCAGAAGAACGCGTGGCGGCTTGACGCGCAGGTGCCAGTGCATAGCCCGGCCTCCGACCGCATGAGCGAGGCGATGCGCAAGCGCGGCTTCCGTTTCGCCGGGACGGCCATCTGCTACGCGGTGATGCAGTCGGTGGGCATGGTCAACGACCATGTCGTCGGCTGTCATCGCTATCGATGACGCCGCGTTCACCATCGCTGCACCGGCGGCGCGTTGCCATGGGGCATGGCTACCACTCGCATCGGCATCTCCGGCTGGCGCTACTCGCCTTGGCGTGGCGTCTTCTATCCCTCCGATCTCGTCCAGCGGGACGAACTCGCCTACGCGTCGCGGCAATTTCCGACGATCGAACTGAATGGCTCGTTCTACTCGTTACAGCGGCCCGAAAGCTACCAGTCCTGGTACGAGGCCACGCCCAGGGGCTTCGTCTTCGCCGTGAAAGGCCCGCGCTTCATCACGCACACCCTGCGCCTGCGCGACATCGAAAGGCCGTTGGCGAATTTCTTCGCCTCGGGCGTGCTCGCCTTGCGCGAGAAGCTGGGCCCCATCCTCTGGCAGTTTCCGCCGAGCTTTCGCTTCGAACCGGAGCGGTTCGAAGCCTTCCTTGCCTCGTTGCCGACCCACGTGAAGGCCGCCGCGAGGCTTGGTCGCAAGCATGACGCACACCTGAAACGCAAACCCTTCCTTGAAGTGGCTCGCAATCACCGTTTGCGCCATGCCGTGGAGATCCGCAACGAAAGCTTCGTCGATCCCTCGTTCATCGCCCTGTTGCGCAAGTACGGTATCGCTTTCGTCGTGGCGGATACGGCGGGCAAGTATCCGCGTTATTTCGACGTCACGGCGCCGTTCGTCTACGTGCGCCTGCACGGCGACGAGGAACTGTATGCAAGCGGGTACGGCGAGGCGGCCCTGGCCGACTGGGCGCGCCGCATTCGCGCATGGCGTCGTGGCGCGCAGCCTGCCGGAGACCCGCGTATCGCCAGGTCGGCGCCGCCCAGGCGCGCGTCCCGCGACATCTATGTTTACTTCGATAACGACGCCAAGGTGAAGGCCCCGGGCGACGCGCACGCCCTGGCCGCGTTGCTCTGATCCCGGGTGGAGTCAGAACGGGGTCTTGCGACGTGAGCCACGCAGGTTCTCGATCGGGAAGCTGGCGATCTCGCCACCGCCTTCGCGCCGCGACTGCCCGGCGGGCGGTCCCCATGCGTGCGCCGTGACCACTTCCCAGGTCGAGGGGACGACACCCTCGCTGCGCATGGCCTCGTAGGCGTCGAGCATGCGCTTGTAATGCTGTTTACCGGTCAGGCCACGAGGACGGTCGGCATCGGCATTGTTCGCGCCCAGGCCCTTCAATTCATCCAGCAGCGCACGTGGAGTGGGATAGGTCAACGTGTAGCGCTCGGCGAAAAGCACGGGATCGCGCAGGCCCTGGGCCAGCATGGCGTCGCCGATGTCGTGCATGTCGAGGAAGCGCGCCACGTGCGCGTGCTGGTCGGCCTCTGCCCAGGCCGCACGCAGCTCCTTCAAGGTATCGGGGCCGAACGTGGAGAAGGTGAGCAGCCCACCCGGTTTCAGCACGCGCGCGCATTCGGCGAACAGGCGGGGGAGGTCTTCGCACCATTGGAAACAGAGGTTGGAAAAGAGCACGTCCACGCTGTGGTCAGGCACGGGCAAGGTGTACGCGTCGGCGACGACGCGGCCGAACGGCTTCAGCCAGGACGCGTTATGCCGGGCCTGTTTCAGCATCGGCAGCGCGAGATCGATCGCGATCACCTGCGCCTTCGGATAGCGCTTCTTCAGTGCCGCGCTGCCACGGCCGGTGCCGGCGCCGACATCGAGGACGATTTCCGGCGCCGATTCGTAGATGTCGAGCCGGTCGACCAGGGTGGACTGCACCTCGCGCTGCAGCGCGTCGTGTTTTTCGTAACTGCCGGCGGCGCGCCCGAAATTGCGGCGAACCTGGCGTCGATCGAAGTGGAAGTCGCTCATGCGTCTGCGTCGGTGAATTGTGTCAGGACATCCGCCACGGCGGCGGCGTGTCCGATGAAAGGGGCGTGCCCGGCATGGGCGATCTCGGCGAAACGACCACGTGCCGCTCCGGCGGACCAGCGCATCGCCTCGGGATGGACAATGCGGTCGCGGCGGCCCGCGATCCAGAGGCTGGGCTGGCGAAGCCCGGCCAGGCGCGGTCGCAGGTCGGTGGTTTCGAGCAGGCGCAAGCCTTCCAGCAGCACGCGCGGATCGGGTTCGCCGCGAGAGAACGCTTCCTCCTTCAGCCGGCGCGCCTCGGCGCGCGGATCGGCGCTGCCCATGGCCTCCAGAGCGATGAACCGCTCCACGGTGGCCATGTAGTCGTCCTCGAGGTCGGCTGCCAGGCGGTGGACCATGGCCACGTCGTTGCCGTGTGGCCAATCCTCGCCGCGCACGAAGCATGGCGTGGAACAGACGGGGACCACCGCTCGCACGGCCTCCGGCACGTCCAGGGCGGCGGCCAGGGCCACCAATCCGCCCATCGACCAGCCCAGCCACGTGGCCGGTGGCGTCGCGGCGACGATCTCACGCGCGCAGGCGAGCGGTTCCAGCGGGATGTCGGAATCGCGGGAATAGCCATGACCCGGCAGGTCGACGACGTACATCGTGTAGCGTGCCGCCAGCGCCTCGACCAGTGGCGCGAGAATGCCGCCGTGCATGGCCCAGCCATGGATCATCACCAGCGGCGTCGCGCCGGCTCCATGGGTTTCGATGTGCAGGCCGC
This sequence comes from Luteibacter sp. TLI7-4A, assembly GCF_056754745.1. Classification (NCBI taxonomy): domain Bacteria; kingdom Pseudomonadati; phylum Pseudomonadota; class Gammaproteobacteria; order Lysobacterales; family Rhodanobacteraceae; genus Luteibacter; species Luteibacter sp. TLI7-4A. Next base: position 3,731,854 of record NZ_JBPGWO010000001.1, read on the forward strand.
TCATGCCTTCCGGCTCGGCGCGAGCGACGGATCGACCGCGCCGCGTTCGTCGAACACGAAGCAGTCGCCGCGCCAGTGGGCGCCACCCACCTCTTCGAAATACTTGAGGATGCCGCCTTCCAGCTGGAACACGTTCGCGATGCCGATCTCGCGCATGTGGATGGCCGCCTTCTCGCAGCGGATGCCGCCCGTGCAAAACGAGACCACGGTCTTTCCCTCGAACCGCTCGCGGTCGGCGGCGACGGCGGCGGGGAAGCCGGTGAAGCTGGAGAGGCCGTAGTCGACGGTGTTCTCGAACGTTCCCTCGGCCACTTCGTAATCGTTGCGGGTATCCAGCAAGACCACCTCGCGGCCGGCGTCGTCGTGACCGCGATCGAGCCAGCGGCGGAGGTCCGCCGGCAGCACGTGCGGCGCCCGTCCCTCCGCGGGACGAATGGCCGGCGCGTGCATCGTGATGATTTCCTTCTTCAGGCGCACGCGCATCCGGCGGAAGGGTGGTGCGTCGGACACGCTTTCCTTCGGCGCGAGATCGGCGAAGCGCGGGTCCTCGCGCAGCCAGCCGATGAAGGCGGCCACGGCATCGGAGGGTGCGGCCAGGAACAGGTTGATGCCTTCGGGCGCGAGCAGGATGGTGCCCTTGAGGGCGAGGGCTTCGCAGCGTTCGACGATCCGCGCCCGCAAGGCGTGCAGGTCGTCGAGGCCGACGAACTTATAGGCGGAGATGTTGAGGATCGTCATCGTCATGACCGGCGGGTGTGACCGCCCATTATACGGCCGCGCTTTCCAGGGCACGGGGCAAGCGGCCCAGCGCGTCCAGCAGGGCGTCGATCCGCTCCGGCGAATGCGTCGCGGAAAGGGTGATGCGCAGCCGCGCGCCGCCCGGTGGCACGGTCGGCGGACGAATCGCCACGACCAGGAATCCCGCGGTTTCCAGCGCGGCGGCGGCGGCCATGGCGGCCCCGGCGGAACCGACGAGCAGGGGCTGGATGGCGGTCGCCGAGGGCATCAGGCGCAGGCCGAGTTGAGCGGCACCGGCGCGGAATCGCCCGATGTTCGCCGCCAGGCGGTCACGGCGGCCTTCGGGATCGGTACGCACGAGGCGTATGGCCGCCCGGGTGGCGGCGGCGAGTGCCGCCGGCATGGCGGTCGTATACACGTAGGTGCGGGCGAATTGGGTGATCGCCTCGATGACGGACGCGTCGCCCGCCACGAAGGCGCCAGCGCAACCCAGCGCCTTGCCCAGGGTGCCCATGAGGACGGGAACCTCCCTGGCGCCGAGGCCAGCCGCAGCGACCGAACCCGCACCCTGCGGCCCCATGACGCCCAGGCCGTGCGCGTCATCCACGTAAAGCATGGCGCCGCGCTCCTGGCAGACGGCGGCGAGCGTGGCGAGCGGCGCCACGTCGCCATCCATGCTGAACACGCCATCGGTGGCCACCAGCGCCGGCAGTCCGGGACGGGCGTCGAGCTGGCGGGCGGCGCCGTGCGCGTCGGCATGGGGATAGCGGCGCAGTTCCGCGCCAGCCAGATGGGCACCGTCGATGAGACTGGCGTGATTGAGCCGGTCCTGCACGCAGAGGGCATCCGGCCGGCCTTGCACGGGCGTCGCTCCCGCGCCGAGCAGCGCCTGCAGGGCGCCGAGGTTCGCCATGACGCCCGTGGAAAACAGCAACGCCCGTTCGCGGCCGGTCCAGTCGGCCAGTTCCTCCTCCAGGGCCGCATGCTCGCCGCGGTGGCCGGCCACGAGGTGGGCCGCACCGGTGCCGACACCCTCGGCGGCGGCCGTGCGGGTGAACGCGGCGACGAGATGGCGATGGCCGGCGAGGCCGAGATAGTCGTTGCCGCAGAAATCCGCCAGCACGCGCCCGCCGACGAGACGCCGGTCGCCGCCAAGAACGTCGCAGACGCGGCTCTGGCGCAGCAGGCCGGCCTGCGCGCGTCCGCTCCGGGCGGCGTCCATGCGCGCTCGGAGATCGGGCCGGTTCACGCGGCGGCGTGGTCGTGCGCGACGATGTCGGCGTGCACCGTGCCTGGCTCGACCTCGACTTCCATCGGCTTGAGGCCGAGGCGTGCGAACAGGCGGCGATCGTGCTCGACGTCGGGATTGCCGGTGGTCAGCAGTTTTTCGCCGTAGAAGATGGAGTTGGCCCCGGCGGCGAAGCACAACGCCTGCAACGCGTCGTCCATGCTTTCGCGGCCGGCGGACAGGCGCACCACGGACGCGGGCATGAGGATCCGCGCGACGGCGATGCTGCGCACGAACTCGAACGGATCGAGCGCCTCGGTGCCGGCCAATGGCGTGCCCGCGACCTGCACCAGCCGGTTGATCGGCACCGATTCCGGATGCTCGGGCAGGTTGGCCAGCGTCGCCAGCAGGCCCGCACGCTGCGCGCGCGACTCGCCCATGCCCACGATGCCGCCGCAACAGGTCCGCAGGCCTGCCTCGCGCACGTGTTCGAGCGTATCCAGGCGATCCTGGTACTCACGCGTGTGGATGATCTCGCCGTAGAAGTCCGGGGAGGTGTCCAGGTTGTGGTTGTAGAAATCCAGTCCCGCGGCCTTCAGCGTATCGGCTTGCGGCTGGCTGAGCATGCCCAGCGTGGCGCAGGTCTGCAGGCCCAGCGACTTCACCGCGCTGACGATCTCGGCCACCTTGGCCACGTCGCGGTCCTTGGGCGAACGCCACGCGGCGCCCATGCAGAAGCGGCTCGCGCCCGCGTCCTTGGCGGCTTGCGCCTTGGCCAGGACCGCCTCCACGCTCATCAGCTTCTCGGCCTTCACGCCGGTGGCGTAGCGCGCCGCCTGGGGACAGTAGGCGCAATCCTCGGGGCAGCCGCCGGTCTTGATCGAGAGCAGGGTGGAGACCTGCACCGCGTTGGGATCGTGGTATTGCCGGTGGATGGTCTGCGCGGTGAAGAGCAGGTCATTGAACGGCAAGGCGAAAAGGTGCTCGACCTCTTCGCGGGACCAGTCGTGGCGGATGGCTGCGGTCATGGTGGGTTCCCGGGGCGAAGGCGCGCAGTGTGTAAATCCCGGTCGCCACTGTCAACCTTAACGACCTTTTGCAAGTTGACATCGGGTGCGCCATCCCTGCCGTACGATGGCTTCGAATCCCACGAGGAGGCGACCGATGAGCGATGGACAGGGCAGCAGTGGCAACGTGCTTGCGGCGATCTGCAGTTTCTTCATCCCGGGCCTGGGCCAGCTGGTACAGGGACGCGTCTTCAAGGCGCTGATCATGTTCGTGCTCGCCGCGGTGCTCTGGGTGATCTGGCTGGGCTGGATCATCCACCTGTGGTCGATTGTCGACGCGGCCATGTTCCGCCGACCGTAACCGCCCATCCCGCGCATGGACGCGTTCCGCTGGAGGGAGCGACTGGCGTCGGTGGGGCGCTTCATCCTGCCGCCGCGTTGCCTGCTTTGCGCCGGCTCCGGTCGCGGCGGACTCGAACTATGCGCGGGTTGCCGGTCCATGCTGATCGGCAACCTGTCGTCGTGCGGCCGCTGCGCGCTCCCCCTGGCCGAGCCGACACCGGAATGCGATGCCTGCCAGCGGCATCCCCGCCCCTGGGCGGATGTGTGGGTGCCCTTTGCCTACGCGTGGCCACTCGACACGCTTGAGATGCGCTTCAAGTTCGGCGGAAGCCTCGCGGCGGGGCGTGTCCTTTCGGCGTGCTGGATGGAAGCCGGGCCGCCACCGCTCATGCCCGAACTGATCGTGCCGGTGCCGTTGCATGGACGCCGGTTGCGCGCCCGTGGTTACAACCAGGCGTTGGAACTGGCCCGGCCGCTGGCGCGCCGCTATCGCTTGCCGCTTGCGCACGACGTGCTGCTACGCGCGCGAACGACCGACGCGCAGACCGATCTGGACGCGGCCGCACGCCAGGACAACGTGCGCGGCGCGTTCGCGGTGAGCCGCGTGCCACGGCAGAAGCACGTGGCGGTCGTCGACGACGTGATGACCACGGGCGCGACACTCGCCGAGTGTGCTGGCGCATTGTTGGCGGTGGGCGTCGAGCGGGTAGACGTGTGGGCACTGGCACGGACGCCGCTGCCGAGCCATGGCGGAAGCTAGAAGCATCGCCGACAAGGTCGGCTCCCACCAGGTCACCGCAACCTGGTGGGAGCCGACTTTGTCGGCGATGCTCTAATAGTTCACATAAACCGGATTGCCCAGGACAAGCAGCTTGCCTTCCGCCGAGCGTACGTCCACGCGCAACCAGTGCGGCTTGCCATCGCTCGTCCAGTCGAACGACGCTTCGCCATTCGCCGGTATGCGCTTCACTGGCACGCCGTCGAACGGCTTGCCGTCGATCGTCACCGCGATGTCGTTTCCTTGCAGCGCCGTGGTACGAACGCCTACATGGAGCGTGGCGCGGCCAGCCACCGTGATCGCATCGCCCATCGTGGCGCGCGAGGAGCCGTTGCTCGCGAGCACGTCCAGTGCCCGGTCGCGCGAACCCTCCGTGTCGACGAATACATGCCCCGCGCGGATGCCATCGAGGATGCCTTCCATCGACAGTTCACGCGCGTGCACGACCGTCGTCGGCGTGCCGATCACGCCGGCGAATGCATCACGCGGATCATCCGTGCCCACATGGCTGTCGCTACCCCCGATGGCGGTGATGCGAAGGCCCGCGTTCAACTGGGACTCCCAGAAGGGTATGCCGGTGTCGGCACGTTCGGCATCACGGCCGTTCACGGCCTCGATGGCCTGAAAGCCGTGCATGTCCACCGGCGTGACCGGCGTGAACCCGCAACCCATGCAGGTTTCGTCGTTCGGCCGGCGCGGGTGATTCACCGAGATCAGCCCGTGGGCGCGCGCGACGTCGGCCAGGAGCGCGTTCCAGCCCGGCACCTGCTTGCTCCCCACGCGGAAATCGACGGCACGGGAGACGCCGAACAGATTGGCGTGGCCCGAGAACGTGGTGATCTCCCGCGCCGGGATGAGCAACATGGTGTCGAAGTACGGCTGCATCTCGCGCATGCCGGATACCTGCGACATGGTGTTGTGCTCGGAGACGGCGATGAAATCCAGTCCGCGTTTCGCGGCCGAAGCCAACGTGAAGAACAGCGGACAAGGCACCTTCCTGGTGCCGGAGGCGCTGAGGCAGTTGCCGTCGCTGTGCGCCGAATGCATGTGCAGGTCGCCGCGATACCAGCGCTCCGTCGTGGACAGGGGTGCGGTCAGCCCATGTTCCGGACCAAAACCCTCGTCATCCCCCGACAGCCAAATCCGCGCCGTATAGCTGGCCTTCGATGCGGGGCGGATGTTCGGGATGCCCAGCAGCAACCGCCACCGTCCCGGCACGATGGCCCCGGGGAGGAAGGAGGCCGTGGCATCGGTGGCCGATACGGTGAAGCGGCGCTTGCTGCCGCCACTCCATCCACGGAAGCCATCCTGCGTCTCGAACCCACCCGGCCCGAGCAGGCCCAGGTCGACGGTGGTGCGTTCCTCGCGACCCGTGTAGTCGACGTCGATGGTGATCCGCGACGTGCCCCTGGGTACGTCGAAGGGCACCTCGCGATACGTGTGCTGGTCGGCACCGGTGAGTTCGCCGCGGAGGACGAGGTCGGGCGCCCGCTCCGCCGCCATGGCGACGGCGGCGAAGCAGCACAGCAGGAGGGCGATCAACGCCCGCATCAGAAACGGTACATCGCGGCGAGGCGGAACGAGCGGCCCAGCAGCGGGCGCGCGATGAACGTGTTCGCGCCGGCGTCGGAACTGGCCAGTTCGCCCGCGCGCGGGTTGCCCTCGGTGAGTCCGAGCGAATTGGTGATGTTGTCCGCGTAGAGGAACAACGAAAGCTGTGGCGTCGCGTCGTAGCGCGCACTGGCACCCACCACGTGGTACGAGGGAAGCACGACCGAGTTAGCCGTGTCGACGTAACGCTTGCCTTCATGTTCATACGACACCTGCAGGCGCAGGCGGCCGTCGAGCAGGTTCACCCCGGGGACGATGCGGTAACTCACCTTGGGTACGCGGATCAGCTGGTTGTCGTCGTAATCGCGAAGCACCGGCGCACCGGCCACCACGTCGGTGTAGCTCAGGCCCTTGTACTTCGGGTCCTGCAAGGTGGCGTTGAACTGCACGTCGAACCACTTCGTCGGATACAGCGTGCCTTCGAGTTCGAGGCCATAGGTCTTGGTGTTCGCGTAGCCCGTCTGCGGCGTGGAGGTGTTGCCGTTGCGGTCGAACACGTTGTTGGTGAAGCTGACGTTGTCGTACTTGGTGTAGAACGCCGTCGCGTACAGGTCCATGAAGCGGTCGCTGTACTTCCAGCCCGCTTCGGCGAGGTCCATCGTCTGCAGCAGCGGCGTGGCCGTCGGGTTGGTGATGTACGTGCTGAGGTTGGGCAGGCGGAAGGCCGAGGTCCATCGTGCGAACAGGCCCTGGCGCGGCGAGAACTGCCAGTTGGCGCCGAGGGTCCAGCCCGTCTTGTCGAACGACTGGTCGTAGTGGGCGAGCTTTCCATTTCCGGTGAGCACCTGCGTGGCCGCCGGCGAGCCGCCGATATCGACGGTCTGCTTGCCTTCGGTGTAGCCCTCCACGTTCACCTTCTCCCAGCGCACGCCGCCGTCGATGCGCAACTCCGGCGTGACCTGCCATTCGTCGGAGGCATAGAAAGCGTTGGTCTTCGACTTGCCGCTGGCGTGTTCCCACTCGTATCCGTAGCGATAGAAGCCATGGTCGGTCAACGAACCCACGACGTTGCCATTGGCATCCACGCCCACCAGGTCGAGCAGCCGTGCGTTGTCCCGGGCATCGGTCAGCACGGTCGAGGAGTAACGGTCGAAATCCTGCTCGAAGTTGGCGTGGTAATAGCCGAAGGTGACGTCGTGGCTCTGGTCGCCGAACTCGAACTTGCGCAGTACGCGCGTATCGTTGATGAATTCGTCCACCGGCAAGGTCACGCCGCGAAGGCCTTCGGTCACGACCAGCCCGTTGCCGTTCTGGTTCGCCACGTTGAAGACTTGCGACGGGTTGTCGACGTAGCGGAACTGCAACGCCGTGGCGCCAGGGATGCTCGAAAGGCGCTTGCTGTCCTGGGTGATGAACGAGCTGGCGCTCTGCAACGCGTTCGGGAAAACGCCATTGCGCTGGGTGTCGGTCGTGCTGTAGCGCATCGATTCGGCAAGCTTCCAGTCGTCGCCGAGGTCATGGTCGAACTTGAACGACACCTGGGTGCGCTTCACGTGCGTGCCTTCGGTGTTGTCGAAATCGTAGAGGCCACCGCCGGCTTCGCGCATCTTCAGGTGCTCGGTCTCGGGGCCGGCCAACGTCCCGTAGTTGCCGTTGAAGCCGCGCACGGCGCGAATGTCGCCGCTGGCGTTGGTGCGCATCGGAATGCCGAGGTAAAGGGCGACCTTGTCGTCCATGTGCTTCACGTCGAAGCTGATATCCCCGTGCTCGAGTTCCTTCGACAGCGTCGCGCGCAGCTGGCCGCCATCATCGGCATGGAACTGCGGGCGGCGCACGCCGTCGTCCACGCGCCAGAAGCCGCCGACGCCGAGTTTCCAGCCGCTACCGATCGGTGTGCCGTACCAGAAGTCGAGCCGGTTCAGCGAATAATTGCCGACGGTGTACTTGACCAGGCCTTCCGCCGTGTCGCCGACCTTGCGCGGAATGAAATTAATCGCGCCGGCCGGTGCATTCGAGTAGAACACCGACGAAGGACCGCCGCGGACCACCTCGACGCGTTCGACCGTCTCGTCGAGGCGGAAGGCCTGGTCGGCGTTGAGGTAGCCCAGCGCGGGATCGTGCTGCACCGGGATGCCATCCTCGAGCAAGGTCACCGACCCGTAACCGTCCACCGGGATACCACGCGCACGGATGTTGCCCGAGGCTTCGCCGCCGGACGATTCCACCCAGAAGCCAGGAACGGATTTCACCGCTTCGGTGACGCTGGTCGGCGCCTGCATGCGCAGACGGTCTTCGTCGATCGTGGTGATCGAGTAGCTGGTCTCGGCCTTGGTCCGGCTTTCCACGCCCGAGCGTGCCGTGACCACGACGTTGTCGAGGTCGGTCGTCTTCTTCTCGGGATTGCCGTCTTGCGCGTGGGCGGCGGCGGAAACGAGCAACGCACCGGCGAGCGCCGCGCGCACGGCGCGGCTGAGCAGGGTCTTACGCATCTTTTTGTCTTCCGGGGGAGTGGGGGCAGGAAGCCCGCGACCCGCAAGAACTTATGCGTTACCGATGACGGAACGGCTGAGGTTTCATGACGGTCCGATTTCAATCGAGCCAAATGATGACGGCCGTTTCACGCTGTGATGCCGGTCACAAGGCGAGGGCGATGACGATGCCGAGCCAGAGTGCCAGCCCCACCCAGTTGTTGTGGCGAAACGCGGTGAGGCATGCGGCGCGATCGCGGTCGCGCATGATCCATTGCTGGTAGCCGAACAGTCCGGCGGTAACGGCCAGGCCGATCCAGTACGGCCAGGCCAGCGCTGAACGCGTTCCCACGAGCAGCATCGCCAGCAGGAACGTGCCCATGAGCACGCCGATGATCACGAGATCGGCGTCGGCGAACAGGATGGCCGTGGACTTGGCGCCAGCCTTGATGTCTTCGTCGCGGTCCACCATCGCGTATTCGGTGTCGTAGATCACCGACCAGAGGATGTTGGCGATGAATAGCAGCCATGCCACCGGGGGCACGGTGTTCGTCACCGCCGCGAAGGCCATGGGAATCGACCATCCGAACGCGGCGCCGAGCACCACCTGGGGCAGGTTGGTATAGCGCTTGGTAAACGGGTAGACCGCGGCCAGCGCCGCTCCGGCGAAGGAGAGCAGGATGGTGAGCTTGTTGGTGAACAGCACCAGGATGAACGAGAACAGCAGCAAGCCGCCGAAGACGATCAGCGCTTCGCGCGGCGTCACGCGTCCACTGGCGATGGGGCGCCCGGCCGTTCGCGTCACCTGGGGGTCCAGCTTGCGGTCGGCATAGTCGTTGATGGCGCAACCCGCCGAGCGCATGGCGAAGACGCCAAGGGTGAAGATGACCAGCGGGCCGATGGGCGGAAAGTCTTTCGCGGCGAGCCACAGCGCCCACCATGTCGGCCACATCAACAGGAGTGCGCCGATAGGCCGGTCCATGCGCGTGAGCACGAGATAGGCGTGGATCTTCTCGCGCCGTGCGGGCGGCAGGCCTTTCAGCAGGAAGGCGAGCACGCGCTCGGCGTTGGTCGACGCGTCGGCGGGGCGGGCTGCCGGCGCTGCCACGGCGGTCTTGCGCGCGGCGGGCGTCGCCTTGCGACGCGGTGAAGGCTTGCGGGGGGTGGGGCTCATGCGGAGAAGTCTAGCCGACCCGGCGGCACGAATCGCCGACTTCGCAGCCTTGTGGGAGCCGACCTTGTCGGCGATCCCGCGGTGGCGGGCCAGGTTGCGGCGAGCACCCATCGCCGCTGAAGCGGCTCCCACAAGAGCCGCCCATAGCGAGCCGGGTGCTTATCGAGGCGGGTCTTTAGCGCTCCAGCGGCTCGATCGGATCGTCGTCCACCGGCGGCTCGGGGTCCGCGTCGCGCTCGGGCTTGTAACTTCCCGGTTTGCGGATCTCATCATCCGGGCGATTCTTTCCCGGCTCGGCGAACGGGGGTTGGGGATTTGTCGGGGTGTAAGGCATGTGCGGACTCCACTCGGCCACGTTGGATGCCAACCTAGGTTCGCGTGGGTGAAGTCCCCGGGTAGGCCCCGTAAAGCTTCAGTCGAGGAGGGCGTCGAGCCGCTCCAGCGTCCACCGTACGCCGTGCGAGGAGAGGGCCTCCACGCAAGTGTCGTACTGCTTGCGGAAGCGCGGGTCCCTGGCCGGCAGGGGGCCGACCAGTTCCACGCTTTCGATCAGGGTGTCCTTCGAGCCGCCGTCGATCAGCGGCTGGACGAGCCGCATCGCATTCGGTTCGCGCAGCGGATAGGCCTCGCCATGATCGTCCTTGCCCACGCGGACGTAGCGATCGAACGCGGCAAGAAGGAAGGCGAGCCGGCGTGCGTCCCTGCCGTGTTCCAGGCAGGCGGTGAGGGTGGGCCCGAGGAAACCGGGGATCTTCGAACCGCCGTCGAGGCAGAGCCGGTCGAGCTGATCGGCGATCGACGCGTTGCTGAAGCGCTCCAGCAGTTTCTTCTTGTACGGATCGAGGTCCATGCCCGGCAACGAGGTCAACCAGACGCCCGCATCGTGGTCGAGGAAATCCGAGAGGTATCGATTGAACAGCGGATCTTTCACGGCCTCGTCCACGCGGCGATGACCGGCGAGGAAGGCGGGGTACGAGAGCATCTGGTGGGACCCGTTGAGCAGGCGGATCTTGGCGTCCTCATAGGGCGAGACGTCGCTCACGATCTGTGCGCCATGGCGCTCCCACGCTGGACGGCCATGGCGGAACGTATCTTCGAGTACCCACTGGATGAAGTCTTCACAGACCACCGGTGCCCGGTCGTCGAGCCCGGTGGCGGCATTCAACTGCTCGCGCATGGCGGGCGTGGTCGCGGGGGTGATGCGGTCGACCATGGCGTTGGGAAAATCCACCTCTCGCTCGATCCATTCGGCAAGCTCCGGCGAACGGGCTCGTGCGAACGCGAGGACGGCCTTCTTCGCCTGCGCACCGTTATGCCGCAGGTTGTCGCACGACATCACCGTGAACGCGGGAATGCCGGCGTTACGGCGCCGTTCCAGCGCGCCCACGAGATAACCGAAGACGCCGCGCGGCGAATCGGGATGCGTCAGGTCGTGCGCCACCGTGGCATCGTCGATGCGGAAGTTTCCGTGTTCGTCGATGAGATAGCCGCCCTCGGTGATGGTGAGCGAGACGATCCGGATCGAAGGATCGGCGAGTCGCCCGAGCACCCGGGAGCCGTCGCGGGGCGCATATAGGTAGTCCACCATGGCGCCGACGAGGTGTGTCGTGCGTACGCCTTTCGCATCGAACTCGCTGACCGAGTACAGGCCATCCTGTGCCGTCAAGGCATCGGCCAGTGGTTCGTCGTGTTCGAGCAGGTTGATCCCGAGGATGCCCCACTCGCGCATGTCCTCGTCGGCGAGCACGCGGTTCGTATAGATGGCCAGGTGTGCGCGATGAAAGGCGCCGACGCCGATATGCGCGATGCCGGCCTTCACCGTGCGCCGGTCGAAGGGTGGCGGCTCGACGCCCGGGGGCAGCTGGCCGAGGGTCTCGTTGCTCAGGGAAACGGGCATGGCGGGGTTCTTACGGATGGTGGATGGCGACACCGGAGGTATCGAAGAGGTGGGCGTGGGTGAGGTCCAGGCGGATACAGATATCGCGGCCTGCGCGGCGGTCGAAGTCGCCATCGGCACGCACCGTGATCGAGCCGACCTGCGGCACGTCGACATAGGCGTAGGTCTCGCTGCCCAGCCGCTCGACGACGGTGAGCTTGCCGGTGACGGTTTCGCCGGTGCCATCGCCGTCGCAGACCTGGAGATGCTCGGGGCGAATACCGATGGTGACGGCACCCGTGCCCGCCGATGCGCCCGGTACGGCGACCGTGTTGCCATTGCGAAGGCGGAACGTGCCCCCTTCCGCCGTGGCGTCGAGGAAATTCATCCGCGGCATGCCCAGGAATCCCGCGACGAAACGGTTCACCGGCTTGCGGTAGAGCTCCATCGGCTTGCCGATCTGCTCGATGCGTCCCTCGCTGAAGATGGCGATGCGGTCGGCCAGGGTCATCGCCTCGACCTGGTCGTGGGTGACGTAGATCATCGTGGCGTTGAGTTCCTGGTGCAGCCGCGCGATCTCCAGGCGCGTGGCGGCGCGCAGCGCGGCGTCGAGGTTGGAAAGCGGTTCGTCGAACAGGAATACGCGTGGCTCGCGGGTGATCGCGCGACCGATCGCCACGCGTTGCCGCTGCCCGCCCGACAGCGCGGACGGCTTGCGCTCGAGGTAAGGTTCCAGGGCGAGGATCTTGGTCGCGCGGGCTACCTTCTCGTCGATGGCGCGCGGGTCCATCTTCGCCAGCTTCAGGGCGAAGGACATGTTCTCGCGCACCGTCATGTGCGGGTAGAGCGCATAGCTCTGGAACACCATCGCGAGGTCGCGCTTGTCGACGGCACGATCGGTGATGTCGTCCTGGTCGAGCAGGACCTGACCGTCGTCGGCTTCCTCCAGCCCGGCGATAAGGCGCAAGGTGGTCGACTTGCCACAGCCGGAAGGGCCCAGGAAGACGCAGAACTCGCGGTCCTCGACCACGAGGTCGATGCCCTTGATGACGTCGACGCCTTCGAACGACTTGCGCAGCGAACGGATTTCCAGACGGGACATGGGACGGGCTCCTATTTGACGGCGCCGAAGGTGAGGCCGCGGACGAGCTGTCGCTGCGACAACCAGCCGAGCACCAGGATCGGTGCGCAGGCCAGCGTCGACACGGCGGACAACTTCGCCCAGAACAGTCCCTCGGGGCTGGAGAACGAGGCGACCAGCGCGGTCAGTGGCGCCGCGCTGGTGGTGGTGAGGTTGAGCGACCAGAACGCCTCGTTCCAGGACAGGATGAGGCAGAGCAGCGCCGTCGAGGCGAGTCCGCCGCGGCTGACCGGGATCAACACCCGGAACATGGTCTGCCACGTGCTCGCGCCATCCATGCGCGCCGCCTCCAGGATGTCGTAGGGAATGTCGCGGAAGTAGGTATAGATCATCCAGACCATGATCGGCAGGTTGATCAGCGCGAAGATCACGACAAGGGCGGTCTTCGAGTCGAGCAGGTTCAGGTCGCGGCAGATCAGGTAGATCGGCACCAGCACGCCCACGCCGGGAAGCATCTTCGTCGACAGCATCCACAACAGCACGTCCTTGGTGCGTTTCGTCGGGTGGTAGGCGAAGGCATAGGCCGCGGGCACGGCCACGATCATGCCCAGGACCGTCGCGCCACCGGCGGTGACGATCGAGTTCCATGCGTAGTGCAGGTAGTTCGCGCGTGCGAGCACCTGTTCGTAGTTCTCCAGCGTGGGCTTGAACAGGAAATGCGGTGGCATGCTGAACGCATCGAGCTCCGACTTGAAGCTGGTCAGCAGCATCCAGAGGATCGGGAAGAAGACCACGAGGGCGACGATCCACGATGCGATGGCGCGGATCGTGCGGGCGAGGCGACGCTGCGGTTTCTTGTGGGCCATGGTGTCCTCCTCAACGCGCCGTCAACGACTTGCCGATCAGGCGGATGAGGAACACCGCCATGATGTTGGCCAGCACCACCGCGACGAGGCCGCCGGCCGAGGCGGCGCCCACGTCGAACTCCAGCAGGGCCTGGGTGTAGACCAGGAACGGTATGTTGGTGGTCGCGTCACCCGGTCCACCGTTGGTGGTGACGTAGATCTCGGCGAAGATGTTGAGCAGGAAGATCGCCTCCACCATCACCACCACCGCGATGGGCCGGGCGAGATGCGGCAGGGTGAGGTAACGGAAGATCGCCATGCCGCGCGCACCGTCCATGCGCGCCGCTTCCAGTTGCTCGCGGTCGAGCGATTGCAGGGCGGTGACGAAAATCAGGATGGCGAAGGGCAACCATTCCCACGAGACCACCACGATCACCGAAAGCAGCGGCCAGTCCGCGAACCAGTTCACCGGCGTGGCACCGAACAGCTTCCATACCCAGGCGAGGAAGCCGGACACCGGGTTCATCAGCAGGTTCTTCCAGACCAGCGCGGCCACGGTGGGCATGATGAAGAACGGCGAGATCAGCAGCATGCGCACGATGCCCTGGCCGGGGAAGGTCTCGTCCACCAGAACGGATACCAGCACGCCACCCACGACGGTGATGACGAGCACGCTGCCGACCAGCACGATGGTGTTGAACACGGAAGCCCAGAAGCTGGGATAGGTGAAGAAATAGGCGAAATTCTCCAGGCCCACGAAGGCCGACTTCCCCGGGTAAAGCAGGTTGTAGTACTGCGTGGAGAAGTACAGCGTCATCGCCAGCGGCACGATCATCCATGCCAGAAGCATCAGGATGGCCGGTTGCGCGAGCCATCGTTCCGGGCGTTTGCGGATGCGCGCGTTCATGGCGACGACTCCTTCTGGATGACCGGTTTCTTGTCGTAGTACCCGGCGCGCTTCATGGTGCGATCGACGGCGCCCTGCGCCGTATGCAACAGTTCATCCACGTTGCCGCGCCCGGCGAGCGCACCGGCGATCTGCCTGCCGACCAGGGTGGCGACGGCCTGGAATTCCGGAATCGAGACGATCTGGATGCCCTTGTAAGGGACGGGCTTCAACGTCGGGTGCGCGGGGTCGACCGCTTTCAGCGAATCGTAGGTCACCCGCGCGAAGGGAGCGGCCTTGATATAGGCCTCGTTGGCATACGTGGATTCGCGGGTGCCGGGCGGCGTGGATTCCTCGCCATATTTTTCGGCGACCATGCGCAGGTAGGGTTTCGACGTAGCCCAGAGGATGAAGTCACGTGCGGCGTCGGCCTGGCGGGAGCTGGCGGGGATCGCGAGCGACCAGACCCAGAGCCATGACGAACCGCGGTCCGTGATCTGGTGTGGCGAGCGCACGAAGCCGACCTTGCCGGCCACCGAGCTTTCCTTGGGATTGGCGACGGTGCCACCGCCGACGCTCGCATCCACCCACATCGCGCAACGCCCCGCGGAGAACAGCGCCAGGTTCTCGTTGAACCCGTTGTCCGAGGGGCCGGGCGGTCCGTATTTCGAAAGCAGGTCGACATAGAAATTCACGGCCTGGTGCCACTCCGGCGTGTCGATCTGTGGCTTCCATCCTTCGTCGAACCAGCGGCCGCCCCAACTGTTCACGATGGTGCCGAGCAGGGCCATGTTCTCGCCCCAGCCGGCCTTGCCGCGCAGACAGATGCCGTACACGCCGTGCGCGGGATCGTGGAGTTTCCGTGCGAACCCGCGGATCTGGTCCCAGGTCGGTGCGGCCGGCATGGTCAGGTTCGCCCTGGCGAAGAGATCGGTCCGGAAGTAGGTGATGCTGGCTTCGGCGTAGAAGGGCAGCGCATAGAGATGCCCGTCCACCGTCAGTTGTTCACGCACGTTCTTGAAGATGTCGTCGGCGGCGTAGTCGGCGGGAAGGTTGTCCAGCGGCTTCAGCCACTGCTGGGCGCCCCATAGCGGCGCCTCGTAGGCACCGATCGTGATCACGTCGAACTGGCCGCCATGCGTGGCGATGTCGGTGGTGAGGCGCTGGCGTAGCGTGTTTTCCTCCAGCACCACCCAGTTGAGGTGCACGTCCGGATGCGCCTTCTCGTATTCGGAGGAGAGCGCCTGCATGCGCACCATGTCGGCATTGTTCACGGTGCCGACCGTCAGCGTCGTGTCGGCGCGTGCCACGGCCACGACGCCTGGCAGCGTGGCGAACAGGGTGATGGCGAGTGCGCCGAGCCGGTTCCGGTAATCGCTCATCTTGCCTCCCTGGGTGGGTGGTCGAATGGATGTGCGTTTATAGGTTCAGCGCGGTGGTGCTCACCAATACGTGCCGTGTCGTTTTATGGTGAAAATACATACTTTCTTGCCATGGCGAGTGGCGCCGCTCCCGCACGAGGCGCCGCGCGCCGGCCATATTGCCGCATTGCAGCAAGCGGGGTCGCCGGCATGAAAGTATGTGAATTGAAGGCCGTGGCGTGCGAGATGCCGCTCGCCGTGCGGCGACGCATCATCAGAGATCGGCGGGCGGCCGCCGATGGCGCATCCGGTATTCGCGCGGCGTCATTCCGATGAGGATCAGGAAGCGGCGATTGAAGTTGGACAGGTTGCTGAAACCGGCCTCGTAGCAGATGTCGGTGATCGAACCTGTCGACGACACCAGTTTTTCGCAGGCACGCTGGATGCGGATCTGGTTCACGTAATCGATGAAGCGGTAGCCGGTGTGCTGGTGGAAGAAGCGTGAGAACCCGGTCTCGGACATGCCCAGCCGGTCGGCGACGGTCTTCAACGATACGTCGCCCGCGTGGTGGCGGTCGATATAGGTCACCGCGAGATGCAGTTTCATCGACTGGCTGGGATCCGCCGACGCCTGGAAGGGACGGCTGCTGAGCGAATGCCGCGTCGTGTCCTCGGCCAGGGCTTCGATCATCTCGAAGAAACTGGCCACGCGGCGCAACCCGGGATGCTCCGCCACCCGGCGGAAATACGGTTCGAGGCTGCGCCCGAGTTCGGGCGAAAACGCGATGCCGTAGCGGGCTTCTTCCAGCAGCAGCGACTTGACGTGACGCGCCGATGGCAGGAAATCGATGCAACGGCGAACGAACGCCTCGGAGAAAAGAATGACCCGGTCGCGCAGCGCCACGGGCTCGCACGTCTCGTCGGTCACCCAGTTGTGCGGCACGTTGGGGCCGGTGAGCATCAGGGTGTATGGGGAGAACCGGCCTTCGTAATCGCCGACGTAGGCGGTTCCCTCGGTGGCCACGATGAGGTGCAACTCGTACGCCGGATGGTAGTGCCAGCGGATCAGGCGGCTGCGCGAGCCGTGGTCGAGATAGTGGATCGACGGCTCGTCGGAAAGACCCAGCAGGTCTTGCTCACGTCCGAGCGCCGAGGTGTCGGCGAGAGGCGGCGGCAGCGACAGGGCGGCACGGCGATTCATGCATCGAGCCTACTCTTTCAGGTCGTCATGACCAAGTAGTTGTCGGTTTTAGGAGTGATCCTATATCGGCCGACGCCGTGCCATCACTACGATGCCGCCTCGCTTCAAGGAGAACATGCGAAATGCGTCATATTGCTCTGTTTACCGGCGTCACCCTGGCGTTCCTGGCCCCGCTGGCCGCCACGGCCGCCGACACCGCCGAACTCAAGGTATCCGGCACGATCACGCCGGCGTCGTGCAGCGTGTCGATCCTCGGCCCGTCGGAAGTGCAACTCGATCCGGTGAAGCTTTCGGATTTCACCCCAGGCCAGGACCTGCCGCTTGAGCCGAAGGACGCGAGCCTGAGCATCGATTGCCAGGGTACCGCCGCACGATTCCGCCTGAAGGCCACCGATTCCGGTGAAGGCGTTTCCACCGCCGGCGCCAACCACTACAGCCTCGGCAGGAACGAGCAGGGCGGCAGCAACAAGCCGAACGGCTACTTCAAGCTGAGCATCGACGCCGACGCCATGACATCGAAGTACGTGTTGAAGTCCACCGACGGCGGCGGGGGCACGGGATGGGGTACGCCAGCGACCGGCATGGTGGCATTCGATAACGATGGCGAGGCGTTCGCTTTCGCCAACGATGCAGGCGCGACCGAGCCGGCCGCCCTGGCCGACCTGACGGTGCCGCTGAAGATCGACGCCGTGCTGGCGAAGGACCCGGTCGTCAACGAAGACGTGACGCTCTCCGGAAGGGCCACCATCGAAATCTTCTATTGATGCGCCGCATGCTTGCCGTCGCGCTGTCGGGGTTACTCCCGGCAGCGCCTGTCTTCGCGGACGGCATGCTGCCGGAGACCTCCGTCGTCATCGTCTACGAAGACAAGGGCGAGGCGACGATCAATGTCAGGAACAGCGATCCGAAACCCTCGCTCCTGCATGTGACGTTGCAGGACATTCCCGAAGACACCGAACCGTTGTTGTTCGTCACGCCTCCGGTGTCCCGCGTGGAGCCCGGTGAGAACCAGCTCGTCAGGTTCATCCTGCGTAACGCCGCACCCCTCAAGACACAGCGTCTGAAGCGGGTGGTGTTCGAAGGGCTGCAGCCGAAGAACAAGCTGGAGCCGGGTCGTGCCACGGTTTCAGTGAATATCCGCCAGAACCTTCCGGTGATCCTGCATCCCAAGGGTCTGGCCCCGAACCGGGAACCGTGGAAAGGACTGACCTGGACCATCGCCCGGGGCGAGCTCGTCGTTCGCAACGACACCCCTTACGTGGTGCGCATGGGCCAGGAAGTGGTCGTTCTGCCGATGATGGCCTCGGTACGGGTTCCCGCCGGTTATGTGCTGCCGGGAAGCCGCCACGCGCTGCCATTACCCGAAAGCGCCCGTAACGCCACGGCGGTACGGTTGTATCCGGCGACCGTCTACGGCTTCGCGGTGGACTCCTACGACGCGTCGTTGTCCATCGCCACGGACTGAGTGCGAGGCTGTACTCGTGAATTCGCCCACGACCGGGCGCCGCCTGTGCGGCGCACAGCTGCGTCTGGCGCTCCTTCCGCTGGCGTGTGCGCCGGACATGGCGAACGCCCGGGTCGATGCCGGGGCGGCCAACGCGGCGTCGATGCCGCCTTCCGTGTCCGAAGGCGGGGACACCGATGCCGACATCGAGTTCGACGAGCGTATGTTGAAGCTTCGCGGCATCGACCCGAAGCTCGCCAGGTACTTCCGCAGCGCTCCGCGCTTTACGGAAGGTCGTCATGTGGTTTCCCTGGAGGTCAACGGAAAGGCCATGGGTTCGGCGAAGGCACGCTTCGATAGCCGCGGTGCGTTATGCATCGATCGGGAACTGCTGGACGTGGCGGAAGTGGATGCGGAACTTCCCACCCTCCGCGATCCAGCCGCGTCGACATGCGTGGACCTGGCGACGATCTATCCGTCGTCGAAGGTCGAACTGAGTCCGGCAAAGGCGACGATCTCGCTGTTGGTGCCGACCGAGGCGTTGCGCACGCGGCGACGCGACCTGTCGGGCTACGTGCGCGGCGGCACGGCGGCGCTGTTGAATTACGAGATCGTCGGGTTGGACAGTCGCTGGGGCTCGCGTACGAGCCGCTACAGGTCGGCCAACACCGAACTGGGCTTCAATGCGGGTGACTGGGTCGTCCGCAGTCGCCAGGTATCCACGTCCACCGACGGGCGCCAGCGCATGGAGGTGCTGGACACCTATGCCAGCCGTTCGTTCGCCGAACAGCGCGCCGTCGTCCAGCTCGGTGAAATCAACGTCGTGAATCCCGCCCTGTCCGGTGCGCAGCTCACGGGCGCGCAGGTGACGAGCGAGCAGGCATTGGCCCATCAGGGCGCGGGCGCGACGGCGGAAGGGATCGCACAGGGCCCGGCGCGCGTCGAGGTCAGGCAGGACGGCGTGCTCGTGTATTCCACGGTCGTGCCACAGGGGCCGTTCACCTTGACCGGCATCCCTCGTATCAATCGCTATTCCGACCTCGATGTCACCGTCACCGGCACCGACGGCGAAGCACAGCGATTCACGGTGAGCGGAGCCCTGGCAGGTGCACTGGACACGGCGCCGGGCTATGCGATTGCGCTCGGGAGGTTGCGCAACACCGGCGGCACCGAGGCGCCCTGGGTCGTCAGCGGGGGCTGGAGCGGATCGTTCCATCGGGACATGTCGCTGAGTGCCGGCGTCATGGCCGCCTCCCGCTACCACGCCATCGGGCTGGGTGTCGGTGCGACGGTGGCCAGGGACACGCAACTCAACGTCAACCTGGCTGGATCGAATGCGGCGCGTGAAGGCGCCAAGGGATGGCAGGGCATGCTGACCCTGTCGCAGCGACTGGACGGCCGCTGGTCGATCGGACTCGCCCATTCGCGGCAGAGCCGGGGATTCCGGGACCTGCTGGACACGACGGTCGTGAGGAACATCGCTTCGCAGCGGTCGCGTTACCGGAACCAGTCCTCGGCGAGCGTATCGTGGTCGCATCCCCGCCTGGGTAGCGTCAGCGCGGGATATTCCCGAACCCTGCTGTTCAATCGCGGAGGCACCAGCCGCGCGCTCGGTTCATGGGCATCGCGCCTGGGCCGGGCATCGGTTTCGCTGTCCGCCGAGTGGAACCTCGGGCGCGCGCGCCGCCAGCAGGGCAATAGCGTGTATCTCAATGTCAGCGTTCCACTCGGGGAAAGCGGCCGCGTGGGTAGCTCCGTGCGCCGTTATGCGGGCGAGACACGTTACGGCGCCCACTTCTCCGAACAGGTCAGCGACTATGCGAGCTACCGCGCCGGGTTGGAGTACCGCTCAAGCGACCGGCGTCGCAGCCTCGACGCGGGAGTGTCGCTATTGCCGCGCTATGCGCAGGTCGACGGCAGCTACACGCGAAACGCCAACAGCACGACGTACGGTATCGGGGTGCGCGGCGGCGTCCTGTGGCACGCGCATGGGCTGACGGCATCGCCGTATCCCGTGCGCGACACGTTCGGCGTGCTCTCGGCAGGCGATAGCGCCGGCGTTCGCATCTCGACACCGAGCGGCCCGGTATGGACCGACGCCCGCGGTTACGCCGTGTTGCCGCAGCTCGCACCGTTCGGGAAGAGCAGCATCGAAGTCGCCACCGATTCGCTGCCGCGCAACGTGGATATCGAGAACGGAGCCGCCGTCGTCGAAGCCGGCCGGGGTGCGGTCGCCTCCCTGACCTTCGGTATGTCGAAGACCCGCCGCGTGCTGCTTACCGCGATGACGGTGGATGGGCGAAGCCTGCCAGAGGGCGCCACCGTGACGGACGAGCAAGGCGAGCTGGTCAGCCTGGTGCAGGGCGGTGGCCAGATATTCGTCGCGAACGCGTTGGCGACGCCACGCCTGTCGGTGAGCGCACCCGACCTGCCGCGCTGCGAACTGGAGTTCCGGTTGGAAGAGCAAGTCGATCTGGGCGCGTATTACGAATCGGCCACGGCGGTTTGTCGTGTGGTGGGAGGGCTCGGTCCATGATGTCGCTACGAACCCCGTTCCTGGCGAGGTGCCTGGCCAGGGGAGTCGTCCTGGCCTGGATGCTGTCACTCGCACCGGCCAGCTATGCCAGGGACGCCGTCTGCGAGGTGACGTCGAGCACGACCCGGATCGACTACGGCCGGCTCAGCCGCGCGACCATCGCACCTGCGGAGGATGGTGAACTGGTATTGCCGTTGCGCACGGCAAGGCTGGATGTGAGTTGCTCGCAACCGGAAGACATGACGGTGTTCTTCCGGGCCACGGCACGGGACGCGCAGGCATTTCGCTTCGCGGACCGGGGCCGGTTCTCGCTCCGGTTGCGCGACGGCCTGCTCGACGGCGAGCGGGTGGACCTGGGCCAGTTGGACAGCCTCGGCGCCACGCCGGCACGAGTGGGAGCGTCGTTGCCCTGGTTGCCCGAACAGGGGATTACGCCGGTGAAGGCGGGACACATCGCCACCGGCCGGGTATTCAGCGTCTACATCGACATCGATGCAAGGCTCGATGCGGACGCGCTGAATGTCGGCGACGCCACCCAATGGCTGGCCCAGGGCCGGGTGGAAGCGGCGGCGAGCGGGGCCATGCGGGACCTTTCGGTGCATGCCGAGGCGATCGCGGGAAGTTGCCGCGTGGAGGTCGTCCGGCACATCTCCTTCGGCACGCTTCGTTCCACCGACCTGGACAGCCGGGGCGCCTCCACCCTCATCCATCCGACGCAGCGCGGGGAGTTGCAGGTGCGTTGCGATGCGCCCATGCCGATCGCGTTGCGCGTCCAGCGCGATGAGCGAGCGGGAACGGTAGCCACGCCGGAAGGTCTCGGCGTGCGGTATACGGACGACCAGCTGTTTGGGCTCGGCACCCATCGCACGGGTGCGAACATCGGTGCCTACGTGCTTCGCTGGGGTGCGACCGCCCCATCCGGCCAAGGCGAGTTGCTCGCGTCGCGATCCTCCGACGGTGGGCGCTCGTGGGCGCTCGCGACCGACAGCCCCGTAGCCAGTCATGCCCCGCTTGAACGCATGGGTTACGCCAGGCCACATCACACGACGGTGGAGCCTGCCGCGGTGGCCACCCTCGACGTGGTGCTCGACGCGGAAATCTACATCGCACCCGCGCACGTGCTTCCACGCGGCGAAGACATCGAGGCGGATGGCCTCGTGAGTTTCGAAATCATCTACTGAAGTCGTTGCATAAGGATCTATTCCGTGAAACATGGTTTGACAGCACTCGCTCTCGCGTCACTCGCCGCTTCCTCGCATGCATCGAACGTCGACCTTCAGGTCGCCGGCAGCATCACGCCGGGCCAGGCTTGCGAGATGACGGTAGGCCCTGGAATGGACTACGGACGGATCTCGCGCAACAAGCTCAATCCCGATCCGACGTTGTATACCGAACTCGGCGTGCGCAGGGTCAAGATGCATATCGACTGCGCCACGCCCATGCGTTACGCCCTCGTGTCGACCAACGTATCGCCACGGGACGAACCCGGCGACGCTTACGACCTCGGGCTTTTCTCGACGACGAACGCATCGTCCGTGGGCAGCCTGTTCGTGCGCCTGGACAATGCGTCGGCCCATATCGAGGGCAGCGATGCCTACTACACCAGTGCGGATAGCCAGGATCTCGGGACCGCGGCATGGGGACCGTCCACGTTCAGCACGGTACCCATCGGCAGGGCGTCCATCGTGATCGGCTTCGTGACGGCCGATGGCAGCTTCGATGCGCCGGGCCCCATCGGCCACCTCGATACCTATCTGCTCGTAAACCCGTTGATCAAGCCCTTGAACGAACTGGCGCTGACCGACGACATCACGTTCTCCGGCACTCTCGGATTCGAGATCCGGTACTTCTGACATCACGTTCCATCATGGAGAGGAGAAGCGCATGAAACTGGCCACCTTGTTCGTATCGGCATCGCTGTCGATGGCGGCATCGACAGCGGTAAACGCGGAAAGTACGGACCTTCTCATCGAAGGAAGCATCGTCCCGGGAGCTGCCTGCAACGTCACCGTCGGTGGTGGCTCGATCGACCTGGGTACGATCACCCGCGAAATGCTGAACCCCGATCCGTCCAAGCCGACCAGCCTGGACGAACGAAAGATGAGGACCCTGGTCGACTGCGCCAATCCGGCGCGATTCGCCTTCGTGGTCACGGAAGCGAGGGGCGGCGATGCCGCGTTGCCGGAAGTATTCAAGATGTACGACCAGGATGGCGTCTCAAGTCCCGGTAAGCTGTTCCTGCTGTTCGACGCGCAGTCGACCAGGATCGATAGCCTGCAAGGCTATCCCACCGGTTCGAACGAAGGCATCACCGATCTCGGCAACGCCACCTGGGGGCCGTCGACTCCCTTCCAGGAGAACCTGCCGATCACCAATGGACGCTACGCGGTAGGTTTCGTAAAAAACCCGGGCAGCACGGATGCGCCAGGCACCATCAAGAACCTGCGCGTCGACCTGCTCGTCCGTCCGAGGCTCAACCCGGTGAACGACCTCGACCTCTCCGGCGAGATCGCGTTCGCGAGCGACATCGGGCTTGAAATCAGGTACTTCTGACGCGGAATGTGGCGCCACGGGCTCCGTCGTGCGGAGCTCGTGGCGTCAAGCCGCGACCAGGGGCCATTCGATCGCCGCGATGCCGCTGCGTGCGTGGTCGGCGATGCGGCCCGCGTGTCGAAGCGCGTCCAGGAAGGCGTCGATGTCCTCCGACCGACCGGTGTACTCGACCACCGACCTGTCGCCAGTGCGCTGCAGGAGTCGCGCTCCGAATCGTCCAAGGCACGCGTCGATGGCCGCCACGTCGCGGGTGTCGACATGGGCCACCAGCAACTCGCGCTCCACATAACCTTCGCCCGACAGTTGAGACACCTCGATCACGTCGACGAGCTTGGCCGACTGCTTGACGATCTGCTCGATCACGGCATCGTCGCCGAAGACGACGAGGGTCAGGCGGGAGGCGTCCATGTCGTGCGTTGCCGCGACAGTCAACGACTCGATGTTGTATCCACGCGATGCGAACAGTCCCGCGACGCGGGCCAGCGCGCCCGCTTCGTTCTGCAGCAAGAGGGAAACCAGGTGGCGCATGTCTAGAACATCCCTGTCGGTTCGGCGGTGCGCGACACCGGTGCGCTGCCGCGGCTGGGAATCCAGTCGCCGGTGATCATCTCGGCATAGGTCGCGCCGGGGCCGACCATGGGATAGACGCCGGCATCCGGGTCGATCACCACTTCCAGGAAGGCGGGGCCATCGAAGGCCAGGAAGTCGGCGATGGTGGACTCGATCATGGCCGGGTCGTCCAGGCGGCGCGCCCACTCGAAGCCGTCGGCCTCCGCGGCACGGACAAAATCCTTCTTGTGCAGGCTCTTGTCGGACGCGGAGAAGCGGCCCTTGAAGAACAGCTTCTGCCACTGGCGCACCATGCCGTCGCCACTGTTGTTCAGGACCACGACCTTCACCGGCAGGTTATAGGTGGTGACGGTTTCCAGCTCCCCGATGTTCATGCGGATGCTGGCGTCGCCATCGATGTCGATCACGACACGGTCGCGCCGCGCGAACTGCGCACCGATGGCGGCCGGCAGGCCGAAACCCATCGTTCCCATGGAGCCGGAGGTGAGCCAGTGCCGGGGCTCGCGGAAATCGAAATACTGCGCCGCCCACATCTGGTGCTGGCCGACGCCCGTGCTGATGATGGCGCGGCCATCGGTGATGCGGTTGATCGCCTCGATCACCGCGCAAGGTTGGATGGTTTCGCTGTCACGGCAGAAATTCATGCCGTGATGGGCTTTCAGCGCCGCGACGTGCTCGTGCCACGCCGCGTAGTCGGGCCGGAAACCGGCGCGTTTGCCATATGCCGTCAAGCGGGGCAGCGAGACTTCCAGTGCGCCCACGTGATGCCAGTCCACCGCCTTGACCTTGCCGATCTCCGCCGGATCGATATCGATCTGCGCGACGGTGCGCGCACCGGGTGCGAACTTCGAGGGCACGCCGACCACGCGGTCGTCGAAGCGCGCGCCCAAGGCAAGCACGAAATCGCAATCGTCCATCGCATAGTTCGCGTAGGCGGCGCCATGCATGCCGAGCATGTGCAGGGCCAGCGGATCGGTCGTGTCGAAGCCGCCGATGCCCATGAGCGTGGTGACCACGGGCACGCCGAACGCATGCGCGAACTCACGCAGGGCCGAGGAGGCGCCCGCCGAAACGATGCCTCCCCCCGCGTAGATCAAGGGTCGCTCCGCCTTGGCGAGGGCATCGAAGAAAGCCGCACATGCCCGGTCGTCGATCGTGGCGGACTCGACCGCGTGCAGGCGCGTGCGATAACCACGCACGGCCAGTTCCCGGCTGCCATGGAAGACCAGGGGCGTATTCTGCACGTCCTTGGGTATATCGATGACCACGGGGCCGGGCCGGCCACTGCGTGCGATGTGGAAGGCCGTGCGCAGGGTGGCTTCGAGCGTGGAGGCATCGGTCACCAGGAACACGTGCTTGGCGCACGAGCCCATGATCGTGCTGATGGGAGCTTCCTGGAACGCGTCGGTGCCGATGGAACCGGTCGGCACCTGGCCGCTGATGACGACCACGGGAATGGAATCGGCCATGGAATCGCGCACCGGCGTGACCGCGTTGGTGGCGCCGGGACCGGAGGTGACCAGGGCGACGCCGACGCGGCCGGAAGCCCTCGCGTAACCAGCGGCCATGAAACAGGCGCCCTGCTCGTTGGCGGGCACGATCAGGGGCATGGGCTCGCTGCCATCCTCGCGCGGATGGGTGCCGTTGTAACGAAATACCGCGTCGTACACGGGAAGGATGGCGCCGCCGGAGTAACCGAAAAGGACGTCGAGACCCTCGTCGGCAAGTACCTGCACGACGATGTCCGCACCGGTCATCGTCTGGCCGGCCAGGGGGTGGGTCGAAGGGGGGCGGCGAATGTCGCCGACGGAGTCCAGTTGGGCGTTCACGGTGTGTCGTTTCCTTTGAAGCGAAGAACCGGTGCTTTCGGGTGTCGGTGGAATGACGCTTGGCGAAGTGGTGGTTTTTTTCGAAGCGGTGGCTTGTGGGAGGGGTGTTGTGGGAGCCGCTTCAGCGGCGATGGACGCTCGCGTCGAACTGGCCCGCTGCCGCGGGATCGCCGACAAGGTCGGCTCCCACAGGGCTGATCCCACCCAGGGCTGATCCCACCGAGGGCTGATCCCATAACATCCCTCCCACGACACCCTTCCTGAAGACCTCCAGGCTTGCCGGGCCTATTCCGCCTTGGCGGGTTCCACGGCGGGCTTCGGCTGGTTCGCGGCGAGCCAGGGCATGCGCGCACGCAGCTGCGCGCCGACCTTCTCGATCGGATGTTCGAGGTCGCGCTGCTTGAAGGCCTTGTAGTTCGGCAGGCCGGCCTTGTATTCAGCCGTCCATTCGCGGGCGAAGGTGCCGTCCTGGATATCCTTGAGGACGGCCTTCATCCGCTCCTTGGTGCCCTCGTCGATCACGCGCGGGCCGCGGGTGTAGTCACCGTACTGCGCCGTCTCGGAAACGAACTCGAGCATGCGCGCGATGCCGCCTTCGTAGAAGAGGTCCACGATCAGCTTCAGTTCGTGCATCACCTCGTAGTAGGCGATCTCCGGACGGTAGCCTGCCTCGACGAGGGTCTCGAAGCCCTTGATCACCAGCTCCGAGGCGCCTCCGCAAAGCACGGCCTGCTCGCCGAACAGATCGGTTTCGGTTTCTTCCTTGAAGTCCGTCTCGATCAGCATCGCGCGCGCGCCGCCGATGCCCGCCGCATACGACATGGCCCGCTCGGCGGCCTTGCCGGTCGCGTCCTGGTGCACCGCGTACAGGCAGGGCACGCCACGGCCGATCTCGTATTCACGGCGGACGAGCGCACCCGGGCCCTTGGGCGCGACGAGCACGACGTCGATGTCCGCACGCGGCTGGATCTGGCCGAAATGCACGTTGAAGCCGTGCGCGAACAGCAGCGTCGCGCCGGGCTTCATGTTCGCCTCGATGGCGTCCTTGTAGATGCCCGGCTGGGTCATGTCCGGGGTGAGCACGGCGACCAGGTCGGCGCCGCGCACGGCATCGGCCGGCTCGGCGACAGCGAAGCCATCCACGTAGGCGCGGCTCCAGGAGGGGCCACCCGGACGCAGGCCGACGACGACGTCGAGGCCGGAGTCTTTCAGGTTGAGCGCGTGCGCGCGGCCCTGGCTGCCGTAGCCGAGCACGGCGATACGGGCGTTTTGCAGGGGAGCGATGGTGGCTTGGATATCGGTCACGGGGTGTCTCCTTGGGAATAGAGGTGTCGCGAAATAAAAGCGGGGATCAGTTGCCGATCAGTTCCTGGGTCATGTCTTCGTCTTCGATTTCGCGGCGGACACGGCCGGCCGTAGCGGGTGTGTCGTCGAAGGCCTGGGTCACGGCGCCCTCCGCCGCCGAACCGACCAGGCGCGCGTACTTGGCGAGCACGCCGCGGGTCACCTTCGGTGCGGAGGGACGCCATGCCGTGCGCCGCGAGGCCAGGTCGGCGTCGGTGCGCAGTTCGCGCGTGGCGGCATCGATGAAGATCGCGTCGCCTTCGCGCAACAAGCCGATCGGCCCGCCGCGCGCGGCTTCCGGCGCGACGTGGCCGACCATGAAGCCGTGCGTCGCGCCGCTGAAGCGGCCATCGGTGATCAGGGCCACGTCGTTGCCGAGACCCCGGCCGACGAGCGCCGCCGTCACCGCCAGCATCTCGCGCATGCCCGGACCGCCGGCGGGGCCTTCGTTGCGGATCACCATCACGTCGCCGGCGCGGATGCGCCCGGCCTGCACGGCGGCGAAGGCGTCCTCTTCGCTTTCGAAGACGCGTGCCGGGCCCGCATGGCTCGTGCGTCCGTGACCGGCGAGCTTGAGGATGCAGCCTTCCGGGGAGAGATTGCCGTAGAGGATGCTGTAGCCGCCGCGCGGCTTGAACGCGTTGTCGACCGGACGGACGACCTGCTGGCCCTCGGTGGCCGCCGGTGCCGCGTCCAGTTCTTCGAACAGGGTGCGGCCGGTGACGGTCGGCGTGTCGGCGATCAGGGCGGCCTTGCGCAACTCGCGGGCGACGATCGCCGTTCCGCCGGCGGCGGTGAGTTCGACCGCGCTGTAACGGCCGCCCGGCTTCAGGTCGGCGATCACCGGCGTATGGGCGGAAGCCGGCTCGAAGTCCTCGATCGACAGCGGCACGCGCGCCTCGTTGGCGATGGCCAGCAGGTGCAGCACTGCATTGGTGGAGCCGGCGGTGGCGGCGACCATGCGCGCGGCGTTGTCGAAGGCGGCGCGGTTCATCACGTCGCGCGGGCGCAGGTTCGCCTCCAGGCACGCCATGGCCAGTTCGCCGCAGCGGAACGCGGCATCGCGCTTGGCGGGGTCCGTGGCCGGCACGTCGTTGAGGCCCATGGGCGAGAGGCCCAGGGTCGTCAACACCATGGCCATCGTGTTGGCGGTGAACTGGCCACCGCAGGCACCGGCACCGGGACAGGCATGACGCTCGACATCGTCCAGCTCGGCATCGTCGATCTTGCCCGCGCCGTGGGCACCGACGGCCTCGAACACTTCCTGCACCGTGATCGGGCACCCGTTGCGGTTGCCGTGCGCGATGCTGCCGCCATACAGGGCGACGCCGGGAATGTTGAGCCGGGCCAGTGCCATCGCGGCGGCGGGGATGGTCTTGTCGCAGCCGCACAGTACGACCATCGCATCCAGGCAGTGCCCGTCGACGGCCAACTCGATCGAGTCGGCGATCAGCTCGCGACTGACCAGCGACGAACGCATGCCCGACGTGCCCATGGCGATGCCGTCGGTGACGGCGATGGTGTTGAACTCCACCGGTGTGCCGCCGGCGGCGCGCACGCCTTCGGCGGCGGCCTCGGCAAGATCGCGCAGGTTGAGGTTGCACGGCGAGACGTTGGACCAGCTATGCACGATGGCCACCATCGGCCGTGCGATGGCGTCGTCGTCGAGGCCGGTGGCGCGCAGCATCGCGCGTGCGGGCGCGCGG
The DNA here is from genome assembly GCF_056754745.1 of Luteibacter sp. TLI7-4A. Taxonomy (NCBI): domain Bacteria; kingdom Pseudomonadati; phylum Pseudomonadota; class Gammaproteobacteria; order Lysobacterales; family Rhodanobacteraceae; genus Luteibacter; species Luteibacter sp. TLI7-4A. The sequence continues at coordinate 3,760,372 of NZ_JBPGWO010000001.1, forward strand.
TCCGGACCGGTCTTGATCGCATCGCTGCGCAGCGTGCGGATCGGGATCTTCTTCGTGTTCATGCGGCCTCCGCTTTCGCGTTGCAGGCGTCGAGGACGGCGCGGGTCACGGCATGCGTGGTGGCATTGCCGCCGAGATCGCGGGTGAGGTTGCCGTGCTCCAGCACGTGATCCACCGCGGCCTCGACCACGGCGGCTTCATCGGGCAGGCCGAGCGAATGACGCAGCAGCATGGCGGCGGAGAGAATCGTGCCGAGCGGATTGGCCAGCGACTGGCCGGCGATGTCCGGCGCCGAGCCGTGGATCGGTTCGTACACGCCGGCGCCGGGCCCACCGATCGACGCGGAAGGGGACAGGCCCAGCGAGCCGGCCAGCACCGACGCCTCGTCGGTGAGGATGTCGCCGAACATGTTCTCGGTGACGATCACGTCGTAGTCGGCCGGCCGGGTCAGCAGGTGCATCGCCATGGAATCCACCAGTTGGTGTTCCAGTTCCACGTCCGGGTAGTCCGCGGCGACGCGCGTCGCCACCGAGCGCCACAGGCGCGAGGTTTCCAGTACGTTCGCCTTGTCGACGGAGGTGACCTTCTTCTTGCGCGTGCGTGCCAGTTCGAAGGCATGACGCACGACGCGTTCGATTTCCTCGACGGTGTAACGGCATTCGTCGGTGGCGTCGGTCTCGCTGCGCGTCTTTGCGCCGAAATAGATGCCGCCGGTGAGTTCACGGATGAAGACCAGGTCGACACCCTTCGTGCGTTCCGGCTTCAGCGGCGACAGCGCCGCCGTGCGCGGGTGCAGTTTCAGCGGGCGTACGTTGGCGAACACGCCCAACAGCTTGCGCATCGCCAGCAGGCCCTGTTCCGGACGCACGGTGGCGTTCGGGTCCGACCACTTCGGTCCACCGACCGCGCCGAGCAGGACGGCATCGGCGGCGATCAACGCTTCGCGCGTCTGCGCGGGCAGCGGGTCGCCGAAGCGGTCGATGGCGTCGCCACCGATGGCATGCTCGGTGAACGTGAACTCGTGGCCGAAGCGTTCGGCCACCTGGCGCAATACGGCGACGCCGGCCGATGCGACTTCCGGGCCGATGCCGTCTCCGGGCAATACGACGATCGAGGCCTTCATGCGGCTTCCTCCATGCGGGATTCGAATGCCGCGATATCGGCTTCCTGCTGGAGCAGGAAGCCCAGCTGGTCCACGCCGTTCAACAGGCAGTGGCGCGAGAAGGCATCGAGGTCGAAGCGGACGCTGCCGCCATCGGGCAGGCGGATCGTGCCCTCGGCGATGTCGATGCGCAGTTCGACGCCGGGGTTGTCGAGCAGCCAGCGGTGCTCCGCTTCGCTCACGACGATGGCGAGCAGGCCGTTCTTGAGCGAGTTGCCACGGAAGATGTCCGCGATCTCGCTGGAGATCACCGCCTGGATGCCGTAGTCCAGCAGTGCCCAGGGTGCGTGCTCGCGCGAGGACCCGCAGCCGAAGTTGCGGCCGGCGACGAGGATCGCGCATCCGCGGGCCTTTGGCTGGTTCAGCGGGAACGCGGGGTCGTCACTGCCGTCGGCGGCGTAGCGCCAGTCCTCGAAGCAATGCTTGCCCAGGCCGGTGCGTTCGGTCGTGGTGAGGAAACGCGCGGGGATGATCCGGTCGGTGTCGATGTTTTCGTTGCGCAACACCGCGGTGCGTGAATGCACGTAGGCGAGCGGGCGGCTGGTCTGGCTCATGCGGCGACTTCCTGGTTCATGTATTCGCGAGGATCGGCGACGCGCCCGGCGATGGCCGAGGCGGCGGCGACCAGGGGGCTGGCCAGCACGGTGCGTGCGCCCTTGCCCTGGCGGCCCTCGAAGTTGCGGTTGCTGGTGGCGACGACGAGCTGGCCCGGCTGGGCGAGGTCGCCGTTCATGGCGATGCACATGGAGCAGCCCGACTGGCGCCACTCGGCACCGGCGGCGCGGAAGACCTCGTGCAGGCCTTCGCTTTCCGCATCGCGTCGCACCTGCTCGGAACCGGGCACCACCAGCATGCGCACGCCGGCGGCGACACGGCGGCCACGCATGATTCCCGCGGCCGCGCGCAGGTCGGACAGGCGCCCATTGGTGCAGCTGCCGATGAAGACGACATCGACGCTTTCGCCCGCCATCGGCTTGCCCGCCGTCACCTGCATGTAGTCGAGCGCGCGCTGTTCCACCGCGTCCGCGGCGGCGGGAACGGGCGCGTGGATGCCGACGACCATGCCGGGATGCGTGCCGTAGGTCACCGATGGCTGGATCGCCGACGCGTCGATGCGGACTTCGCGGTCGTACGTGGCGCCTTCGTCCGTGGGCAGGGTGCGCCAGTAGGCGACGGCGCGGTCCCAGGCCTCGCCCTTCGGTACGCGGTCGCGTCCTTCCAGCCAGGCGAAAGTGGTTTCGTCCGGCGCGATCAACCCGGCGCGCGCGCCCGCTTCGATCGACATGTTGCACACCGTCATGCGCTCTTCCATCGACAGCGCGCGGATCGCCTCGCCGGTGTACTCGAGCACGTGGCCCGTGCCGCCGCCGATACCGATCTTGCCGATGACGTGCAGGATCAGGTCCTTCGCCGTGACCCCGGCCTGCAGCCTTCCGTCGACATGGATGGCGAAGGATTTCGGCTTGCGCTGGAGCAGGCACTGCGTGGCCAGCACGTGTCCGACCTCGGTGGTGCCGATGCCGAAGGCCAGCGCGCCGAAGGCCCCGTGCGTGGCCGTGTGGCTGTCGCCGCAGACGATGGTCATGCCGGGTTGGGTCGCGCCGACCTCGGGGCCCGCCACGTGCACGATGCCGCGCTGCGGGCTATCCCAGCCCATCAGGTCGATGCCGAACTCGCGCACGTTCGCTTCCAGTTTGGCGACCTGCGCCTCGGCTTCCTTCGTGTAGTACGGACGCTTGCCTTGCGCGTCCGGCGGCAGGGTGGGTGTCGAGTGGTCCAGGGTGGCCAGCGTGCGGTCGGGGCGGCGCACCTTCAGGCCGCGGTTGCGCAGTTCGTCGAAGGCCTGCGGCGACGTGACCTCGTGGACCATGTGCAGGTCGATGTACAGCACGCCGGGCGTGGTCTCGGTCTCCGCGCGCACCTGGTGCGCGTCCCACAGCTTGTCGAACAGGGTACGTGCGCTCATGCCGCGACCCTCCCGGCGACGGCGTCTTCGACGGGCGTGAGCCAGCCCCAACGGTCTTCCGTACGGCCGTCGAACAGGCCGAAGAAATCCTCCTGCAACTGGCGGGTGACCGGTCCCGGGCGGCCACTGCCCACGGGCTTGCGGTCGACCGAACGCACGGCGGTCACTTCCGCGGCGGTACCGGTCATGAAGACCTCGTCGGCGAAATACAGCATCTCGCGTGGCAGCGACTGCTCCACCACGTCGTAGCCGCGCTCGCGGGCCAGCGTCAGCACGGAATCGCGGGTGATCCCGCACAGGATCGACGAGGCGGCCGGCGGCGTGTAGATGACGCCCTTGCGCACGATGAACAGGTTCTCGCCCGCGCCTTCGCTCAACAAGCCGTCGGTTCCCAGCGCGATGCCTTCCGCGAAGCCGCCATTGATCGCTTCACGGGCGATCAGCTGGCTATTGAGATAATTGCCGCCGGCCTTCGCGCCGCTCGGGTAGGTGTTCGGCGCGGCACGGTTCCACGAGGACACGCACACGTCGACGCCTTTCTCGATCGCCTCGGCGCCGTGGTAGGCGCCCCAGGGCAGGGCGATGACAGCCACGTCCACCGCCGTGTCCAGCGAAGGCGCGAGGCTGAAGGTGAAGCCGCTGCGGAAGACGATCGGGCGCACGTAGGCGGAGGTGAGCCCGTTGGCGACGATGACTTCGCGGCAGGCGCGATTGATCGTGGCGGCGTCGTATGGCATCACCAGGTCGTACACGCGCGCGGAATGGAACAGGCGCTCGGTGTGCTCTTCCAGGCGGAAGTAGCGCGGGCCGTCGGGCGTGGCGTATACCCGCACGCCCTCGAACACGGAGGAACCATAGTGCAGCGCATGCGCGCCGACGTGGACGGTGGCGTCGGCCCAGGTCTTGATGCGACCGTTGTGCCAGAGATGGGTCGGGGCTTCCATGGGTTCTCCTTCAGGACTCGACCGCGACGGCCGCGGTCCGGGTGGTGTTTCGATGCATGTCCATCAGCGTCGTGATGTCATCGTTGGTGATCGAGCGCTGCTTGTCTGTCAGGGTTTTGAAGCTTTCGAAGACGGCGTCGAGCGTCGGCTCGTCGACCTCGTGGCCGAGCTCGACCAGGCGCTGGCGCAGCGCGTGGCGTCCGGAGTGCTTGCCCAGGACCAGTGACGTCTTCGCGCCCACGTCCTGGGGCCGCATGATTTCGTAGGTGCCGCGGTGCTTGAGCATGCCGTGCTGGTGGATGCCCGACTCATGCGCGAACGCGTTGTCGCCGACGATGGCCTTGTTGCGTGGCACCGGCTGACCGGTCACCTCGGCGAGCAGGCGCGAGGTGGGGTACAGGTGCCGGGTGACGATACCGGTGTCCACGCGGAACAGCGGCCGGCGCGTGTGCAGCGCCATCACCACTTCCTCCAGCGCCGCATTGCCCGCGCGCTCGCCGATGCCATTGATCGTGCACTCCACCTGGCGCGCGCCGGCGCCGACGGCGGCCAGGCTGTTCGCCACGGCCATGCCGAGGTCGTCGTGGCAATGCGCCGAGAACACGACCTTGTCCGCCCCGCGCACATGCTTGCGCAGGTACTGGAACATCTCGGTGATTTCGGAGGGGGTGACATAACCGACGGTGTCGGGCGCGTTGAGCACGCTGGCGCCGGCTTCGACGGCGACCGAGAAGATCTCGGCGAGGTATTCCGGCTCGGTACGCAGGGCGTCTTCGGCGGAGAATTCGACTTCGTGGGCGAGGGCCTTGGCCCTGTATATCGCGGCGGCGGCGATATCGATGACTTCTTGCTTGCTCTTGCCCAGCTTGTGTTCGCGATGCAGGGGAGAGGTCGAGAGGAACAGGTGGATCCGTGAGTGCCTGGCGCCTTGCAGGGCCTTGCCCGCGCTGTCTATGTCGGCATTCTGACATCGGGCCAGCGCGGCGATCGTGGGTGTCTTCAACGTCCTCGCGATCTCTGCCACCGCGGCGAAATCGTCGGGCGAGGCTTGCGGAAAGCCGGCCTCGATGATGTCGACGCCCAATTCCTCCAGGGCATGCGCCATGCGCATCTTGGCGCGACGGTCCATCGAGAAGCCGGGGGCCTGCTCGCCGTCACGCAAGGTGGTGTCGAAGATGCGCACGCGCCCGCCTACGTCGCTTTCGACGGCGTCGGTGCTGCCCTGGTTTGCTGGATTCATGTCTGGCTCCGCTCGTGAATGAGGCGGGCCGGGCAATAAAAAACCCCGCATCCGTTACCGGGTGCGGGGTTCTTTGGGAGTCTTCAGGTTCTTTCTTGTTTCACCTGGACACTTGCCCTCAGCCCGCACCTCCGCAGGTAATAAGTACAAGGCTAAGAAGAAGGAGGCCGCTGCCGGGACGCAGCTTGCCGCCGACCGACGTAAGTCGGTTCAGGGCAAAGCGGCCATGGGTGTTGCGCTGCGTCATGTAGTCGACCGTATGTCAGGTCGTTGGAGCGTGTCAACACTTTCGGAAGAAACTTTATTCCTAGGACATTTGGACGGCTAGACGCCCGAGACGGTGGTTTTGCCGCCCGTGGCGCTTGGAAATTGGGATCAGGTCAACTGGTATGGTCCCGCGATTGTGGGAGCCGACCCTGTCGGCGATGGTCTTGCCAAGCCCTTGCCCGAGGGCAGGAATAGAACTTTTCTGAAAAATCCCGCCATCTGCGCCGGGATGACAGACGGCGGGTCATCCCCTACCTAGACTCGCGCTCCCGAAGTACAGGTTGGATGGTTTCATGCGAAGGATTGTGATGGGCGCGCCGTGTGCGCTGCTGCTGTCTGTGGCGGCGTTGGGAGCGATGGCCACCGATGTGGAGCCATACCACGAGTACCAGGTTACGAAGAAGGGTTCGCCGTCGGAGTTCTATACGGACGTCACCGTCGCTGCCGCAAAACAGACAGCGAATTTATGCGAAGACGACGCTTTAACGGATTGTCGGATAACAAAGATCTGGTTCCTTGGATCCATCTACATCGCAGACTTTAATTATACGAATGCCAGCGGCGAACACTGGTCGGCGTCAGCCCAAGGCTATCGCTACTACACGTGCGACAGTCCTCCGGCTCTTTACGTAGTAAGAGGCGACCAGAGTTGGGGGCCTTATGCCAACCGGTACATGGCAGTAGGCGGCGGTTGGGGCAATATCGTCTGCCGATACGAACTCGATCCGCAATTGGGCACCGTTCATCAATCCGATCTCGGCCCCGGCGACTGCGAAACCCGCCCCAGCGTCGGCAACCCCATCAATGTCGGCCTCAATAACAAGTACCAGGAAGTCGTCGACATCGCCGCGACTGGTGGCTCACCACTGACTTGGTCGCGCTACTACAACAGCGGCATCGTCGGTGACGCGGAAGACGGTGGAGCTGACAAGGCGACCGTTCCCGACACTGCCCATCTGGGTAGTCGTTGGCGTGGCACGTACGACCGTTCCCTGGCCCTCGTTGACAGCGGGACCGACAGCTTGGTGAGGTTGCAGCGACACACGGGCGAACGCCTCGACTTCTCCGAGGTGGACGGTCGTTTCCAGAGCGTCGCCGACCCCCGTGGCCAACTGTTTCGCGAAGGCGCGGGCTGGACGTATCGTGCCGGTGGCGGTGAGACCGAAAGCTACGACGCCGACGGCCGCCTCGTGGCGATCGATGCGGGTACCGATCGCCATGTCCGGTTTACCTATGGCCCGTCCTTGCTGGAAGCCGTCGATCTGCAAGGCCGTAAGCTCACCTTCGTCTACGACAGTGCGGGCCGCATCGCCACCGTAAGCGACGGCTCCGGGGTAGCGGTCACCTATAAATATCGCGAGACGGACGGCAAGGGCCTTGAGGCCGACCTCGCTACGGCCACCTATGCCGACGGTTCGTTGCACGAGTATTACTACAACGAAGCCGTCTTCCAGGACGGTGCGAATCTGCCTCACGCACTTACATCGATCTACGACGAGACCAAACAGCGCTTTGCGATCTTTCGATACGACCGCGATGGTCGTGCCGTTCGCAGCGAGCATGCCGACGGCATCGACGGGGTGCAACTGACCCGCGAAGCCGACGGTAGCGTAGTCGTCACCGGCCCGACGAAGGCGGTGCACCGTTATCACTTCACCGAAGTACGTGGCGTACGAAGGCTCGTCGGGGTCGATCAGCCGGGTGGCGCAGGCTGCGGCGCCGCGAACTCGAAAATCGAGTACGACGGCAATGGCCTCGTATCGAGCCGTACCAACTTCGACGGTCGGACGACCACCTTTCGCTACGACATGGAAGGCAACGAGATCGAACGCACCGAGGCGGCGGGTACGCCAGCCGCCCGGCGGACGAACACGGTATGGGATGCGGTGCTCCGAAAGCCGACGCGGATCACCTGGCCCGGGCGGGAAGAACGCTTCACTTACGACGCCTCGGGCAACATCACCGCCCGCGAAGCCTGGGGTGCCATCGACCCGAGCCAGCCGGGCGCGCCGCTCACCTTGTCTCGGGCGTGGCGCATGGCGTATGACGCCGAGGGACGCCTGACCCATGAGGAAGGTCCCCGTAGCGATACCGGCAAGCTCGGAACGTTGGCGCGTCATACCTATCGTGGCGCCGACGCCCCGAACTGTGTGCAAGGCGCCTGCGACTATCGCAAGGGCGATCTATGGAAGAGCGAGGATGCCCTGGGTCATGCCGAGGAAATCCTGGCTTATAACCCGAGCGGCCGCGTGCGCTCCCGACGCGACGTGCAAGGCATCGTGTTTACCTATGCGTATTCGCCGCGAGGATGGATCACGGAGGCGAAGGAAACTCGCCCCAACGGCACGATTGCCAGTACCACGTTGACCTATACGCCGCGCGGCGATATCGCCTCGGTGACGGATGCGGATGGCATCACCCTGCGCTTCGAATATGACGCCGCCGACCGATTGATCCAGGTCGCAAATCCCTCGAACCATCGCTTGCGCTTCACCCTCGATGCAGCGGGAAACCGGATCGCGGAGGAGGGGTACGACACCATGTTCCTCAAGACACAGGTCAAGCGCACGTTCGATGCGCTGGGTCGCGTCGAGACGGAGACCCACGCCAACAATGCGGTTACCCGATACACCTACGACGAACGCGGCCGACCCACCGGCGTCACGGACGCCGACGGTCGCCACGATACGAGCAGTTATGACGCCCTCGGGCGCCTGCGCGAATCCATTCAGGATGTCGGAGGCGTGGGTGCCAGCACCAAGGCTTCCTACGACCCGCTCGACCAGTTGACGTCGATCGAGGATCCGAAGGGCCTGACGACACATTATCTCGCCACTGGCCTGGGCGATGTCGGCAGCACCGACAGCCCTGACGGCGGCGAATCGACCGACGAGCACGATGTTACCGGGCTACTCATTCGTCATGAAGGTTCGGGTGGCCTCGGCAGCTTCGATATAACGCGCGATGCGCTAGGTCGGCCTAGGCTATTGCGCTACGGCGACGCCGCGCTCGACACGCGTTACGTCTACGACACAGCGGATAGCGCTTGTCCGGCGGGCGAACGTCATGCCACGGGCCGCCTGTCTGCCATGGCCCAGGCGAGCAGCCGAACCGTGTATTGCTATGACGCCCCCGGCAACGTGACGCGGAAGATCCAGTCCTGGGGCACCACCGCCAAGACGGTGGCCTACCGCTACTCGCTCGCTGGTCGCCTGGAGGAAGTCGCCATCGAGGGCGGATCGCGTACCACGTACCAGTACGACAAGGACGGTTCTGTATCCGGTGTCGCCGTCGCGCCGGCCAACGGCGTCCGGGTCGACCTCATCACGGCGGTCGCCTACCGTCCCTTCGACCTGATCGAAAGCTGGCGGTACGGAAACGATTGGCGATTGAGTGCTACGCGAGACGATAGCGGCCGCGTAACCGCCTGGAGCGGTATCGATCCCGACAACTCGTTCTATTGGTTTGCTCTTTCCCCCGCCGGCCAGATCGAATCACAGACGGCACGAGCTTACGCGTTTCGTTTCGATCACGACGGTCTGGGGCACCTGAGCGCCGTCGCGAACACCGACGGTGAGACGCTGCGCAGTTTCGATTACAACAGCACGGGCGATCGTACGTCGATGACCGTCGGAGGCGTCAAGCAAACGTATCTGTACGATCCTGCCAACCACCACCTGTCCAGCACGGACGGCAAGCTCCGTCGCTATGATGCGGCGGGCAACACCATTGCCATCGGCGACGCGACGCTGGCGTATGACGCCGTGGGTCGTCTGGCTTCGGCAAGCGAGCAAGGTCGGCTGTTGGTCAGCTACGGCTACAACGCGGCGGACGAACGTATCGTGCGGACCGAGGCGGGCAGAGCGCCTGGGCTGATCCTGTATGACGAAGCCGGGCACTGGCTGGCCGACTACGACAGCATGGGCAAGGTCACGCGACAAGCGGTCTGGATGGGCGACTACCTCGTCGGACTTGTGGATGGCGGAAAGCTGCTCTACGTCGAGCCGGATCACCTTGGGTCGCCAAGAGCCGTGATCGATCCGGAACGCAAGGTCACCCTCTGGCGCTGGCGGCCGAGTGACGATCCGTTCGGGACGGTGTTGCCCGACGAAGATCCTGACGCTGACGGCGTGCGTTTCGTCTTCGATCTTCGGTTTCCGGGGCAGCGCTACGACGCGGCGACAGGGCTGCATTACAACTATTACCGCGATTACGACCCGGGTGCCGGGCGGTACATCCAGGTCGATCCGATTGGTCTCGCCGGGGGAATCAGTTCCTACGCATTCGTGTCGTCAAATCCTTTGATGTATATGGACCCCCTTGGCTTATGGGCTTGGGGCGATCCATTGCCTAACTGGATAGTCGACTTTTCTGCTGGTGCTGGGGATACCGTGTCTTTTGGAGCGACGCGCTGGATTCGAACAATGTTGGGCTCAGATGACGTCGTTGACGTATGCTCAGCGGCTTACAATGGAGGTGAATGGGTGGGCTTTGGAATCAGTGTTGGCGGTGGCCTTGCTGGTGGTATTCGGGCGGCTGGAGCTAGGGGTGTGGGTAAGGAATTTTCGCACTGGATTCCTAATCGAGTAGGTGGTCCGCGGTCAATATGGAACGGTAATTACGTTTCTCGCGAAATTCACGCTTTGTCGGATCCCTATAGATACCGCTTCATGCCAAGAACGTGGAAGGAGAAACATCCGATGCCCATAAAACTGCATCAGCAATGGACACGTCTGCCTAGCGTCTATAAAGGGGGAATCGTAGGTTCTGGATACGGTGCTGCGAGTATGGCTCTGCAAGGGGATTGTGCTTGCTCTCACTGATGGAAATTTTTTCGCGGTTTTTCAAGCGCGGCCGTCAATTGACTTGCCTGGAGCGAAAGATCGTTGATTCTGTTGGTTCAACCCTGCCATCTTCCGAAAGGCGGGTATGGGAGCGTCAGGTAGGAGCCATTTACAAGATTCAACGTCTTCCCGACGGCGTCGAAGTAAATTTTTACATGCGTGATGTCGGGAACGGTATGCATGAATCGCCTCCACGCCTGTCGAACCTCCAGGAGTTCATGATCGCAAAGGTAAACATAGGCATGCCGGCAATTGGCGCATTCATAGAAGCGAAGGTTTGGTGTGTATCTGGTCGTCTCTTTTCCATTGAATATAATGGAAGTATCAGATACCTCGATGAGGCTATTGGTATGGATCCTTTACAGGAAGTTGTGCTTTCTGTTCAGTTGATGGACGAGTTTGCTGACTAGTTGTTGGCCTGTGTTCCCGTTTGCCTACCGTCTATTTGAACCTCATCGAGCGTTAAAGTTAAGCGAAGCTGATGCGGATGGGTGTGGGTGTTCCCGTTGAGGAAGATATGGATATACGCCACATTCGGTGCTCTGTTCGGACTTTTCAGCGTTTGGCTTGATCGGAACGTTGAGGGTCCGGCTTTCTTCGGAATCGTTGGCACCTATTTCATAGTTGCACGACTGATCGCCGATCGCTTCGGTCGCTCTTGACGACTGTCCCGGACTGAGATGCCCGTCCAGGCTTCGGAAGTTATCAAAATGGTTGTGACGTCCTGAGCGGCCAAAACTACAATTGGGCCACTATAGGTATCTCGGCATTCGCCCGAATTTGCGGGCTGGCGGATCGGAAGTCCGCAGGAAGTCATGAGTGCGATCGGCTCACTTGCGTTCGATAAGCCAAATCGGCTGCGTCGCGCGCATGTATCGGCCAGGACTGAGGCTCGTGGAAGGAGTGCCGGAGTGTGTTGCGTTCAGTCGCCCTTCCAGAGCCACGCTCCGCCCGATATATTGATCTCGCAGGGGATGCTGCCTCCAATGGAAGGGAAATCGTCATGTCCACGATCACGGAAGACTTCGTTACTTCAAACCTTGGGCCACCGGTGCCGCGCCCTGCGCCGCTTCCGCCTGGCCTCTCTTTCACCACGGATCCTGGGTTGGAGTTTCCGACGTTGAAGGTGAGGTCGCTTGATGGAGTGAAGCAATACCTGGGTGACGACGGAAAAAGCAAGCTAAAGGGAAACCGGTTCGAACTGAGCAACCCCGATGGCGACGGTGAAGCCTCGACGCTGTTTGAACTGAACATCGCCGTTGCTACCCTTGGCTTTGACTACAACGTATGTCGACGAGGTCCATTCGGTAGATCTCAAATGGTGGAGGTCACGTTCAAGTCCGCCTCTGGCGATGAGATCGGGACCATGTTTATCGAGGGTGGGCCGCTGGACGGTGAACCGGAAACCGTCGGCAATGCCTTCTTCGACGGCAATGGAACGAAGATCAAATCCGTCGTGCTGAAAAAGTTGGGGTCTGGCGGTTGGGCTGGCGTGAACCACTTCGTGATGACGCTCGATTGAGCCACGTTCGACACGCGCCCGGGGCGGTGACCTTCGGAGCAATGCACCGGAACGTCACCAGCTCCTTAGCCACTCCGCGAACAGGCGCCCGTCGGCGGCGATAGGTTCCGCGGTGGCATCGCGGGCAAGCATCGCTTCCAACGACTCCGGTACATCCACCCGCCGGCCGATCAATGGCTCCACGATGGCGTCGAACTTGGCCGGATGCGCTGTGGCTACGATGGTCCATGCGCCACGGTCGCCGGCGATTCGCTTGCGTTCGAAGACGCGGATGCCGGTGGCGGTATGCGGGCAGAATATTTCGTCGTCGCTGGCGGCGTAGCGACGGATGGTGTCACGGATTTCGGCGTCGTCGACGCTTTCGGCATGACCGTGCCTGCGCACACCGGCTTCATTGCCGAAGAGGTGGCGAAGCCGTTCGAAATTGCTCGGTGCGCCCACATCCATTGCGTTGGCGATAGTCGCCACCGCGTCGCGCGCGCGATACGGACTTCCAGCGAAGAAATCCGGAAGCGTTTCATTGGCGTTGCAGGCGAAGGTCACTTCGCCGATCGGCAGGCCGATCTCGCGTGCCCAGAGGCAGGCGACGGCGTTGCCCAGGTTGCCGGTGGGCACGATGGTGTTCATGCGCTCCCCCGCGTGGAGTGAAGCGTGGCCGAAGTAAGCCATCTGCGGCAGCAGGCGGCCAAGACTGATGCTGTTGGCCGAGGACATCGGCACGTCCGCTTGCAGCGTCGTATCCCCGAGCGCCTCCTTCACCAGTCGCTGGCAATCGTCGAAACTGCCTTCGACGCGAAGGGCGCGCACGTTGCCGCCGAAGCTGCCGAGCTGGTGCGCCTGGCGCGGTGACACGCGGTTGTCCGGATAGAGGATCGCCACGCGCACGCCCGGCAAGCCGTGGAACGCGGCCCCGACGGCTGCGCCCGTATCTCCCGAGGTGGCGACGAGGATCGTCAAGGGCCGCTTCGTGTCACGGTGCAGGCGGATGAGGCAGGCGGCGAGGAAACGCGCGCCGAAATCCTTGAACGCGGCGGTGGGGCCGTGGAAGAGTTCAAGCAGGTGCGCGCCCTCGATGCGCAGTTCGCGTCGTGGTACGGGAAAGGCGAAGGCCTCGGCACAGATGGCGGGCAGTTCATCGGCCAGGGGGTCGCCTTCGAAGAACGGTTCCAGCATGCGCTGCGCCGTCCCCGCGAGGTAGCCGTCGAGCGGCGGCAGACCGATCCTCGGCATGGTTTCGGGTACGTAGAGGCCACCATCGGGCGCGAGGCCGGCGGCGATGGCATCGGAAAGGCCGACGGGCGCGGCGCCGCCGCGCGTGCTGACATAACGCATGCTCACAGCACTTTCGCGGCAGGGCCGTCGATCGGGGCGACCAGCATGTCGCTGTCATGGCCGGCGGCCTTGAAAGCGGCGCGCATGTCCACCGCTGCCGCCTCGGCCGAGGCGCGGTCCTCGAACCAGCCGAACACGCTGGGCCCGGCGCCGGAAATGCTGGCACCGAAGGCGCCGTGGTCGAGGGCGGCCTGTTTCACCTGGGCGAAGCCGGGGATCAGGGGTGCGCGTCGCGGTTCCACCAGTACGTCGGACAAGCCCTCGCGCACCAGCGCCGCTTCGCCGCGGTAGCAGCCCGCCAGAACGAGGGCCAGATTGGCGCTTTGCGCCACGAATTCGCCCAAGGCGTAATGACCGGCGAGTGCGGCACGCGCACGCCGCGTCTCCAGTACTACGTGCGGATGGACGAGCGCGCAGTGCCAGGCGGCCGGCACCGGGATACGGACCAGGCGGGAGGTCGTGGCCAGCACGAGGCCGCCGACCAGCATCGGCCCCAGGTTGTCGCCGTGGCGGCTACCGCTGGCGACGACTTCACCATCGAGGGCGAAGGGGTACAGGGCCTCGCGCGACAGGGGCTCGTCGAGCAGCGCGTTCGCGGCGACGACGGCCGCCACGCAGGATGCCGCCGAACCGCCCATGCCGGAGCCCAGGGCGATGCCCTTGTGCAGGGTCAGCTCGAAACCGAACGGCAGGTCCAGCGCATGCAGCATCGATAGCAACGCCGCACCGGCCGTGTTGTCCGGCGCGTGCAGGGGCAGGTCGGTCACGACACCGTCGATGGCGGCGATGCGCACGTCTCGCTCGGGTATCCGGCGCACCTCGGCGCGGTCGCCGGCGCCCGCGACGGTATGGCCGAGGATATCGAAGCCGATGCCGACGTTGCCGACACTGGCGTATGCCTCAGCCACGGCGACATCCGCACGGGCCAGGGGCGAGGATTCTTCTTTCAGCATGCGCACCGTTTTACTCCCATCGCGCCCGCCACGCGTAGCAGGTCGGCGAATACCGCCGCCGCCGTGACTTCCGGACCGGCCCCCGGCCCTTGGACGACCAGCGCATTGTCGCAGTAACGACGCGTGGCGAAACGGACCACGTTGTCGGTGAGCCGCGAGTGGGCGAAGGCATGCTCGCGGTCGATCGCCTGGACGCCGACCGACGCCTGCCGGCCATTGAGCCGCGCCACGTGGCGGAGCACGTGGCCCGACGCTCGCGCTTCGGAAAGCAGGGCGGCCATCGGCGCATCCATGCCTTCCAGGTTTTCCATGAATTCCTCGCGCGAGCATGCGGCGAGGTCGGCGGGGATGAGGCTGTGCACGGCAACGTCCTCCAGCGAGAGCGCCAGGCCCGCTTCGCGCGCGAGGATGACGAGCTTGCGTGCCACGTCCGTGCCGGACAGGTCGTCGCGAGGGTCGGGCTCCGTGTAGCCCATGGCATGGGCTTCGCGGACGAGGGCGGAGAAGGGGATCGAGCCGTCGAAACGGTTGAACAGCCATGCCAGGGTGCCGGAAAGCATGCCTTCCACGGCGGTGAGTTCGTCGCCCGTGTCGATCAGGTCGCGCAGCGTCTGCACGACCGGAAGCCCGGCGCCGACCGTGCCTTCGTAATGAAGGCGCGCACCGCTGGCGCTCGCCGCGCCGCCGATCCTGCGCCAGCGTTCGAGCGGTCCGCTGGCGGCACGTTTGTTCGGCGTCACCACATGGATGCCGGCGGCGAGCCAGCCGGCATAGTGGTCGGCGACCACGTCGCTGGCACTGCAATCGGCGAGGACGGCCGCTTCGCCACGTTCACCCGCGACGTAGGCGGCGAACTCGTCCAGTTCCGCGGGGCGCCAGGTCTGCGCGCCGTGCGTGCGGCTGTTCAAGGCGTCGTCGTCGCAGTCGAGCCACATGTGGCGGCTGTCGCTGACCCCGCGCAGGCGCAGTTCCAGGTTGCAGTCGCGGAGCAGGCGCGGCGCCGCCAGCCGGAGCTGGGTGAGCAGGGCGCTACCGACCTTGCCGGGGCCGACGATGCCGATATTGACGACGAATGGCGGGACGACCGCACGCAAGGGCGCGGCACGGAGTGGTGAACGAGGTGGTGCGACAGCGATGGACACGATCAAAGCCTCCGGTGAGAGGCCCTTCGATCACGTCAGGTGGGTTGTCGGCTGATGGTCCTGGCGCCGGTCCCGTCCTGCGGGAGGTCGGGGCCGGCAGCGACAAGGGAACTAGGCGCGCGCGAACTCCGATCCTCCGACCAGGGTAGTGGTCGTGGTGGTTGTAGTCGCGGTGGTGGACAGGGACGCGAGCACGCCGGCCGTGAGGGCCGTGATGGAGCGCGGTGCTGGCGTGATGGGATGCATGGCTCGACGTTATGCCGGGGGCGAGGGGGCTGTCAAGCGTGGCGAGGGTGGCTGGATGGTCTAGGCGGAGAGGCGTGGTGGTTTCGCGGACCCAATCGCCGACAGGGTCGGCTCCCACCAGGCATGGGCAACAAGGGACGCTCGGCTGAACAGGTGAAGGCTGTGGTGTAGTGAAGGCTGTGGTGTAAAGGCTGTGGCGGGAACCTGAAGGCTGCTGTGGGGGCCGCTTCAGCGGCGATCCCGCGGCAGCGGGCCAGGGCGCGGCAAGCAACCATCGCCGCTGAAGCGGCTCCCACACGACAGCGGCTCCCACACGATGTGCGGGTGGGAGCCGACCCTGTCGGCGATTCAGGTCGCCGGAAAGGTCAGTGCTTCGACAAGTCGATCGAGTACACCGCCGTGCCGTCACCGTTGTCGCGCAACTGGCGGATCGGCAGGCCGAGGGACTTCGCCACGTCTTCCTTCCCGCTGGCCGAGGTGAACGTCACCGCGCCTCTGGTCTTCAACGGTGCGAAGGTCCACGAACGCTTGTCCACGTCCTTGCGCGTCAGCGTCTTTTTCGCCTCCACCCAGTGAATCACCACTTCGCGGTTCCCGTCCGGTGCGCTCAGCACGATGTTGGCGTCGTCCATGCCGGGAAATCCGCCGCCACCGCTGGCGCGGTAGTTGTTGGTCACGACGATGAACGGCTGGCCCGGCTTCACCGGCTTGCCCTTGTAGCGGAGGTCGACGATGCGCTCGCCCTCGGGCTTGCTCACGTCGATGGTGTAGATGATGCCGCCCTGCATCTGGTCGAAGTTGTAACCGGGGAAACCGCCGATCAGTGCCTGCTCGCCTTCTTTCGCCGGATCGATCCGGTTGAAGCGCGTCGCCGACTTCTCCAGCCAGGCCTTCACGCCGGCACCATCGATCTTCACCGCGGCGAGGGTATTTGGATAGAAGTACAGGTCGGCCGCGTTGCGGATCGTCATCGGGCCGGCGGGGACGTCGGTGAAGTCGTCCGGGCCGCCGAAGCCCGTGCGGAAGGCGGATGCGGCGGAAAGCACGGGCACGTCCTTCCATTCCGGATGCGTGCGGCCGAGTTCGTCACGCGCGTAGTCGATCTGCGCCGCGTTGACCACCGCCAGCGCGGACATGTTGCCTTCGTCGGCGAAGTAACTGCTGAGCGGATGGTCGGTGGCGCCGATCGGCGTGTTCACGTAGGCGATGGCGGCCTCGTGGGCCTCGCGCACGATCGGCGCGATGGCGGGGTCGGGCGCCACGCATTCGTTCTTCTTCGGGCAGATAGGGCGGACCTGGCTGTGGCTCTTGTCCTTGTCCACCACCCAGCGGCCCGCCTCGCGTTTCAGCGTCATGTCGATCACGCCGAGGTCCTTGCCGAAGAAACCGCCCATGACGGCCGGCACGCCGCGGACGAGGCCGCGCTTCGCGTCCACGTCCTTCATGTCGGCATAGCGTGGTCCGGGGAATTCCGTGTGCGAATGGCCCAGGAGCAACGCATCGATGCCAGGGACGCCGGCGAGGTACCAGCCACCGTTTTCCATCTGCGGCGTGTACGGCGCCGTGTTCAGTCCACCGTGCAGGATCGCGACGACGAGGTCGGGGTGTTGGGCTTGCACTTCCGGCATGTACTTGTTCGCGGCTTCGACGACGCCATCGACGGTGACCTTGCCGGCGAGATTGCGCTTGTCCCAGTCGAGGATCGGCGGGGGAGTGAAGCCGATGATGCCGATCCTGAGCGTGGTGGTGACCGGCTTGCCATCGGGGCCGGTTGCCGTGACGGACTTCTCGACGATCGTCCAGGGCTTGAAGATCGGCTTGCCGTCGCGTGCGCTGTAGACGTTGGAAAGGACCAGCGGGAACTTCGGTCCGGCGCACTGTCGCGGGCTCACGCCATCGACGTTCATCGCGGTGTTCGTCACCTGGGCAAGGAAGGGCAGTCCATAGTTGAACTCGTGGTTGCCGGCGGTGCCGCCGTCGTAGCCCACCGCGTCCATCGCCTTGTAGATGCCCAGTTCCGTGTCGCAGCCCACCGGCTTCACCAGTGCCTGGTAGTCGGCGAACACGGAACCCTGGATGGTGTCCCCGCTGTCGAACAGCACCGTGTTCGGGAATTCCTTTCGGGCTTCACGGATCAGCGTGGCGACGCGCTCGTAGCCGAAGGTCGGATCGTCCTTCTGCTTGTAGTAGTCGTAGGAGAGGATGTTCGAATGGACGTCGGTGGTCTCGAGAATGGCGAGGTCGAGCGTCGCCCCGTCCTTCACGCCGGTGGGCACCGTGGATTTTTCGGCGGGGGTGCCGGCGCAAGCGGCGAGCAGGGCGGCCGAGAGCGTGGCCAGGGCGAGGGGCTTGAACATCGTGGGTATCCGGTGGAGACGGGGTTCGGGGCGGGAAACTAGCAGAAATGCCGGAGCGGGGTTTTCCGGGGCTCATAAGGTGGGAGCCGACCCCGTCGGCGATCGGGTGCTTGCGGGGACCTTGCCCGCTGCCGCGGGATCGCCGACAAGGTCGGCTCCCACCAGGGCAGGGAGTTTCCATGGGACGAGGGGTTACTGGCGGTCGGCTTTCGCTTCGTCGAAATAGGTGTAGGTCTTGCCGTTGTCGTCGAGTTGCCTGGTCTTCAGGACGAACCGGTACGACGTCCGGTTCATCGGGGAGCCGTCGACGCGGCGGATATCGAGGCCGGTGGCGGTATCGGTGGTTACGCTGGCCGCCTTCACCGACAGGCCTTCGGCGCTGCGGCCGGCCAGCCCTTCACGCAGCACGCGCCCATCCGTCCTCCCCAGGTCGAGCTTCAACAGCGAGGCCAGCGTCGGTGCGAGGTCCACGTTGCCGCTGGGCAGTTCGCTGCGCAGGCCCGGTCGGAAATCCGGACCGGTCGCGACGAGGAGGTTGTGCACGTCCACCGGACTGAAGCTGCCGTGCATGCCCCGTTCGTTCGACATGCTGGTGTACTCCGTGCCCTTGAATCCCTGCACCGTGGCATCGGCATCGAAGTCGTAGCTCACCACGATGTCCGGTGCGCGCTTGTTGGCGAGGCGCACCGTCGCCAGCGGCAGCGTACCGGGCAGTTTGCCGTACCGGGCGTCGACGAAGATCGCGCCGAAGGGCTCGCGGCTCTGGAGGAAACGCACGGCCTTCCGTACCAGTTCGCGATCGTGCGCGGGCTGGTAGAGGTATTCGCTGCCGCCGTTCGGGGCGATGACGAAGGCATCCTTAGGCAGCTCCGCCGGAACCTTGTACGCGGGCGTCGTATAAGGACCGGGCTTGACACAGACCCTGCCGTCGTCGTCGAAGCGGGTCGGGCGAAGCAGGCTGCCATCGGCCTTCACGCCGGACATCACAGGCGCGTAGATGCACCCGAACCCGTCGAAGGCGGTAAATCCCGCACGGCTCATCTCGTCGGCGAGACGAATGGCGCCCGACGTGGAATAGCCCCACTCCGCGTCCACGTGGCCCACGCGGCCGTCGTTGATGGTTCGCAACGGAAACAGATCCATCGGCCCGGAAACGTTGCTATGCGCATGGTCGGACACGATGACGAGGTCGGTGTCGCCTTCCATGCCCAGTTCCTTCAATCGCGCCTGCAGTTTTCCCAGCAACTCGTCCTGCGCGCGCAGTGCGAGGTGGAAGTTCGGCGACCCGACACCATAGGCATGCTCCGTGGAATCCGGATTGCGCAGCCAGACGAAGCTGATGTCCGGCTTCTCGACCGGCAGCACGTAATCGAGGAAAGCTCGCATCAGGTAGGCGTTGGCGGCCGCCGGCGGTGCCCCCGCGCCATCGGACGCGTCGGAGGTGACGCCGTCCTTCAATGTCACCAGCGGTAGCGGTGCCGTCGGCGTGCCATTGTCCGGTTCGAGCTGGAAGCGATCCGGCTCATACGCATGCACCGTGTTGGCGGGCAGGGGAAAGCCCGCGCCGGCGAGCTTCTTCGCGAATGCCAATGGCAAGGCGACGTTCTCGTCGAGGATGGTGCCGCCCTCGTGGAGGTCCTGCAGGAAGGCCGGGCCGGACTTGCCGATCACCGCCGTCTTCAGGCCCGCCTTGCGCGCCTTCCCGAGCAGCGTCGGCGCCTGCAACAGGTCATGGTCCCAATGATCGTCCAGTGCACGAAGGACGGCATAGTCCTCGGTGTAGATGGGCGCGTTGAAGTCGCTCGGCGCTCCCTTGGCATCGAAGCCCCTGGCGCCCGGGGCCCAGAAGCGGTTGCCGAAGAAGCCGATCGTGCCGGGGAAGGAACCAGTGGCGAAACTCGACGCGTTGACCATGGTGAAGGTCGGGTAGGTCGCGTGGTTGTCCGCGAAGTAGGTGCCCTGTTTCACCAGCGCCGCGAGGTTTGGCGTGTCTTCCTCACTGATCGCGTCGGGCCGCATGCCGTCCCAGACGAAGACGATGACGCGATGGGCCGCGTGGGCCTCGACGGCGAGAACCATGAGGCACAGGGCGGCCAGTCGGGCGAGTCGGCGCATGGGCGGTACCGTGAGGTTAAAAGGGGGAATGGTGACGCCGCGATGTTGCAATTCGGGGACGCTGTCGCAACTGCGACCCACGTCACCGCTTCGCAACATCTTCCCGGAGTCGTAAAAAAACGTAAACACTCGTCAGTCACCCTCGTCCGCTTCCCATGACGAGTTACCTGTCGATGATGTATTCCCGCCGCGCCCTGTTCCTCGCCCTCGCCTCCGCGCTTGCCTTCCAGGCCCACGCCAACGATGCGCCGCCGCCGAAGACCCAGGACCTGGAAGCGGTTTCCGTCATCGGCCAGGGCGAAACGCGCCAGGTGCAGCGCATCGTGCCGGACGACCAGAAGGTGCTTCCGCCGGGGACCAGTCCGCAGAAGATCCTCAACCGCCTTCCCGGCGTGTCGGTGCAATCGAACGACGCCTTCGGCGCCAACGAGGAGTCGCAGTCGATCACCTTGCGTGGTTTCAACACCACCCGCCTGGGCTACACGCTCGACGGCCTGCCGCTCGGCGACAACGCCTACGGCAATTACAACGGCCTGAACATCTCGCGTGCCTTGCTGCCGGAAAACATGGCCACGGTCGAATTGTCGGAAGGCATCGCCGCGCTCGGCACGGCTTCCACCAGCAACCTCGGCGGTGCCATCCAGTACTTCTCGTCGGACCCGGCGAAGACGTTCGGCGGCAAGGTGGCGCAGACCTTCGGCAGCGACCACAACCGGCGTACCTATGCGCGCATCGATACGGGTGACTACAAGGGTTTCTCCATGTACCTGTCGGGCGCCCACGCCGATGCGGACATGTGGGCACGGCCCGGCTCGCCGACCAACACCAAGCAGTTCAATGGCAAGGCCGTCTACGAGTTCGGTGAAGGCAACCGCATCACCGGGTTCGCCGATACCTCGCGTACGAGCCAGGCCGACTACGCCTACCTCTCCAAGAGCGGCCTGAAGCGCGGTCTTGGCTGGGACTGGAACCTTTATGCCCCCGACTGGAACCGTGCGTTGGCGGCGGCGTATTGCGCGCCCGCATACACCAAGGGCGGCGTGAGCGATCCGCGCTGTGGCTTCTCCGGCGGCGTGGACAACATCGACGACGCGTACTACCAGAGCCGCGCGCTGCGCCGCGACGATCTCTACTACCTCGCGGGCGACTTCGCCGTCGCCGATGCGGCCACGCTGCATACCCAGGTCTATCACCACGAAAACGCCGGCCAGGGTCACTGGTGGTCGCCGGGACAGAAGTCCAACCCGGGTACGCCCGATGAACTGCCGATCTCGATCCGCAGCACGAACTACACGATCAACCGCAACGGCGCCATCGCCTCGTTGTCGTGGGACCTGGGCAGCCACCACGTGGAAGGTGGGGTCTGGTACGAAAAGAACGACCATCACGTCGAGCGCAACTTCTATTACATCGACGGGCCGGTCAGCGACGATCGCTATCTCTCCGATCCGGATCGTCGCCTGTTCGCGCAGGACTATACGATCACCACCAAGCAGGCCTACCTGCAGGACAGCTTCAAGGCGCTGGACGACCGCCTCAGCATCGACGTGGGCGTGAAGAGCCCGCACACCACCATGAAGGCGGTGGAACTGCCCGGCGTGGAAAGTCCCTATGCCAATGGCACGCTGAAAGCCGGCAAGTCCCTGCTGCCGCAGGCCGGATTGGCGTTCCAGCTGGCACCGGGCCAGGAGATCTTCCTTTCCTACGCGAAGAACATCGCGGCCTTCCAGGGTGGCGGCGCGGGTGGCCCGTTGTCGGTGTCGCAGGCCGCCTTCGACGGCACGAAGTCGAACCTGAAACCCGAGGAATCGCGCTCGATCGACGGCGGCTTCCGCAGCGTCGGCGAGGGATACGAAGCGTCGGTCGCGTTGTACGACGTGAAGTTCGACAACCGCCTGCTCTCGCTCAATCCCTGCCCGAGCATCGAGGTGGGTACGCGCCCTGAATGCAATACCGCCTTCGTCAACGTCGGTTCGGTGAGCAGTCGCGGTGCGGAGTTCACCTTCATCTGGAAGCCCGTGCGCGGTTTCGAGTGGTATAACTCGGCGTCGTTCAACGACTCCACGTACGACGACAACTACGTCGCCGGCGGCAAGGTCGTTCCGGTGAAGGACAAGACCACGGTGGATACGCCCAGGCGCATGTTCGCCAGCGAGGTCAGCTGGACCTCCGGCCCCTGGTCGGCCAGCCTGCGCGGCAAGTACACCGGCAAGCGCTACTACACCTATACGAACGACCAGAGCGTGGCTGGTGCGACCTCGTTCGACTTCGGCGCCAGCTACGACTTCGGTCCCGTCGCCAGCCTGAAGGCGCTGACCCTGGCCCTCAACATCACCAACCTCACGGACCACCGCTACGCGACGAACCTCACCGCGTTCGCGGCGACCGACCCGCAGGGCCGTGCCCTGGCGTTCCACGCCAGCGCCCCGCGGCAGAGTTTCCTCACCCTCACGGCGGATTTCTGATGAAGGCGTTTGCTCTATCCTCGTGCGCTGTGTTCTTCGCCCTTGGAGCGATGCCGATGCCCACGAACGCCGCCCCGGTGCCACCGCTCGCCACGAAGGTCCTCGTCATCGGCCATCGCGGCGCCAGTGCCCTTCGGCCCGAGCACACCCTGGCGTCGTACGCGGTGGCCATCGAGGACGGCGCGGATTTCGTCGAGCCGGACCTGGTCTCGACCAAGGACGGCGTGCTGGTGGTCCGCCATGAGAACGAGATCGGGGGCACCACGGATGTCGCCGCGCATGCGGAGTTCGCCAGCCGGCGTACGACGAAGACCGTCGACGGCGTGACGATCACGGGCTGGTTCACCGAGGATTTCACCCTGGCCGAACTGAAGACCTTGCGCGCCCGGGAGCGCCTTGCCGACATCCGCAAGGCCAACACGGCGTTCGACGGGCAGTTCAGCGTGCCTACCTTCGACGAGATGATCGAATTCGTCGCCGCCGAGGCGTCGGCACGCCAGCGGGTCATCGGCATCATTCCCGAGATCAAGCATTCCACCTATTTCCGTGGCCTCGGCCTGCCGATGGAAGACAAGGTGCTGGCGACCCTGGACGCCCATGCCTACACACGCGACGCGCCGGTGGAGATCCAGTCCTTCGAGGTCGGCAACCTGAAGTACCTGCGAGGAAAGCTCGGCAAGGCCCATCCCAACGTCCGCCTGTTGCAGCTGATGGACGTTGCGGCGGAGCATCCGGCCGACGAGCCGTCCATCACCTACGGCAAGATGATGACCCCCTCGGGCCTGAAGGCCATCGCCGCTTACGCGGACGCGATCGGCCCCTCCACGCGGAGCATCATTCCGCTGGGCAAGGACGGCCGGTTGGGGCCTGTTGCTCCGCTGGTTCGCGATGCGCACGCCGCCGGGCTCGAGGTCCATCCGTACACCTTCCGCCCTGAAAATCACTTCCTGGCCTCGGATTTCCGCAATGACGCCGGTGACGCCGCGCGCAACGAGGCCGGCTCCGTGGCTGAGATCCGCGCCTACCTGGCCACCGGCATCGATGCCTTCTTCACCGACGACCCGGCCCTGGGGCGCAAGGCCCTCGACGGACGCTGACGCGGCGCATCAGCCTGCGCTGACGACACTCCGGGCTCGCCCGGCTATGATCCCCGGTCAGCCAGCCCCAGGGGATCCACCCGATGTCGTTAGCGAAGTTCCTGCGCCACAAGTCCGTCGAACAGCTCCAGGCCGAAGTGGGCCAGCGCAGGGATTTCCGGCGCGTGCTGGGCCTGTGGCAGCTCACCGCGATCGGTATCGGCGGCATCATCGGCGTGGGCATTTTCGTGCTCGCGGGCCAGCAGGCCGCGCTCAACGCGGGGCCCGCCGTAGCCCTGAGCTTCATCATCGCCGGCTTCGGCAGCGCCTGCGCGGCGCTTTGCTACGCGGAGTTCGCCGGGCTGATCCCGGTCACCGGCAGTGCCTACACCTATGGCTACGCGGTGCTCGGCGAGGGGGCGGCCTGGATCATCGGCTGGGATCTCCTCCTCGAATACGCTCTGGTGGTCGCCGTCGTGGCGATCGGCTGGTCTGGCTACGTGCAGGTGTTGCTGGCCAGCGCCGGCGTGCACCTGCCGGAATGGGCGCAGAAGAGCATGAGCGCCGACACCATGAAGTATTTCTGGCAGCAGGGGCTGGGCTCGCTCGGCGTTTCCTTCGCCGCGCCCGTCGCCGCGCCGACCGATGGTCACCGCTTCAACGTGATCGCGGCCGGCATCTCGCTGCTGGTGGCGATCCTGCTTTCCGTCCGCACCGAATGGGGTGCGCGCCTGAACACCCTCATCGTGGGCATCAAGGTGCTCGGCGTGGCGCTGGTGATCGGTGTCGGTGCCTTCTTCATCAACACGGCCAACTGGCACCCGTTCATCCCGGAGCGGATCCTCGACGACAAGGGCGTCGGTCACTTCGGTTGGCACGGCGTGCTCACCGGCGCGAGCGTGGTCTTCTTCGCCGTGTTCGGCTACGACACGCTCACCACGGCGGCCGAGGAAGCGAAGAACCCGCAGCGCGACCTGCCGCGAGCGGTGCTGCTTTCGCTGGCCGTCGCGATGGTCCTTTATATCGCCGTCTCCCTCGTGCTCACCGGCATCGTGCCGTACGCCACGCTCAGTGGCGAGGCCTCGGTATCCGATGCGTTCAATGCGATAGGCCTGCCCTGGCTGAGCAACGTGATCGCCGTCGCCGCCGTGATCGGCGTGATCAGCGTGTTGTTCGCCTTCATGCTCGGCGCGGCGCGGATCTGGTTCGCGCTCTCGCGCGACGGCCTGCTCCCCGCATGGTTCGCCCGCGTGCACCCGCGCTTCGGCACGCCGGCACGGCCGACGATGATCCTCGGCATCTTCACCGCGATCGTCGCCGGCCTGCTGCCGATCGGCGAGGTGGCCGAACTGGTGAACATCGGCACGCTCAGCGCCTTCATCCTCATTTGCGCATCGGTCCTGGTACTGCGCGTGCGCAAGCCGGACCTGGAGCGCAAGTTCCGCACGCCGGCCGTATGGTTCGTGGCGCCGCTGGGCATCCTGTTCTCGCTGGCGCTGATCTGGGGCTTGCCCTGGATCACGTTCGAGCGCTTCGCCCTATGGATGGGAATCGGCCTGATCGTGTACTTCACCTATGGCGTGAACCACAGCAAGCTCAATCGGGAGAGCTGACTAGCGTCGGCGCGGTTTCGGCATATCCGACCGAAGTCAGGGCACATCGTGTCGTGAATCGGCGCATGATCCACCGCGCCTACAACGTATGAACTATTTCGCGCCCGCCTGATTACTTCTAATTTTCCATCCCGACATCGATGTCATGTGAGCAAGGAGAGCTCCATGAAGGATGAACTGGATATCCCATTCCGCGCATGGTTCATGGAGTTCCTTTCCGTGATTTTCCTGCCGCGCCACATTTCCTCGTCCTTTCCGTGCGCGTTGTTTCTCGCTTCCGCCATGCTCGTGTCGGGAGCAAGCACCGCGAAACCGGTAAAAGAATCCATAGGCAACGCATTGATCTTCGGGCGTTTGGTGGTGCCGGCACTCCCGCCCGAATTTACCCATGTCTGTATCGGTAAACCGATTTCACCGTGGAACACCCACAAATTGACGTGGGAGGAAGCCTTGGCTTGCCTCCTTGTTAGACCCTCTCCTCTTTGATAGTGGAGATATGACAGCGGTGAACCTGCGCCTGTATTCCGCTACTTCGAATGTGTTCATACATGGTGAGCAAGGAGAGCTCCATGAAAGTCCAGGATTGCGGGTTGAGCCTTCTTTCATTGACGATTGCTGGATGGATCGTCGTACATCCCGAGCCAGTCATGGCTGCGTCATTGATGAGTCTCGGGCACGCCGCCGGCGCGCAATGCAGTGCGAGCGATGTCAACGACTCCGGCGTCGTCGCAGGCAGTTGCAAGCCCGGCAATACGAACGGTTCGCTCGTCGCCTGGGTCTCCACGGCGGGTAGCGAAGTCGCTCTTCCTCCCCTGGCAACGGGCAAGGGTTGCGCGGCCGTAGGGGTCGCCAACAATGGAAGGGTGATAGGCAGCTGCTCGGATTCAGGCGGCGTGGTGTTCGCGGTAGCCTGGAGCAGTACGTCCCCGGGGACATCTCCCACCAAGCTGGCGCCTTTACCTGGCCTGTTGGGATTGGGTGCCGACGTAAGCACCTCGGTTGGGGCATACAACCAGTCTGGATTCGTTGCCGGCCAGAGCATGGGGGGTAACGGAAACTCGACGGCCGTCCTCTGGCCGCCGGGTAGCGGGACGGCTGTGCAAGTGTCGGGCAGCGGCGATAACTGCGAGGTAGCGGATGTCGCCAATTCGGCGGGCGGTGGAAATCCCGCGGTTTTGTTGAATTGCCCGAGCGGAACAGGCACGGTAACGCCCAAGGTCGCGACGCCAACCGGACCGCTGGGGATTTACGTCACCGCCAATCTGGCGAAGCGAACCGGAAGCAGCTATTGCGTCGGAACCGCTATCAACTCTTCGTTACAGATCATCGGCACATGCGTGTTCCCGACGGCACCCTTTGGCAGGGCGGCGTTCTGGGCAAATCCCGCGGCGACGGCCAGCGTTCTCAATCTTCCGAACTTCGGCGGGGATAACATAGGCAAGCGAAGTGCCGGCCTGTTCCTCAATGACCTGGGTCACCTGGTCTACCGGTATCAGATGTCCGATGGTCGTCAGAACGACGGGTTCAGCGACCCAGTAAACAATGTCGTCCTTTCCATTCCGCCACTGCATGCGGATGCGACGGTCATGGCGACAGCGCTGGGCGACAACGACCTCGTCGTCGTGGCGGGTGACAACGGCAGCGAGAACACGCAGGCCGCGATCTTCAATCCGGCATCGCCACTGGTCGTGACGCCGGTGCCTTTCTTCGGCGGAGGCGCGAAGAGTCTTCTTGTGACCGCATCCAAGGGTGGGTCATATGCCGTCGGCATTGCGGAAGACAGCAATCACGACGCCAACGCCGTCTCGACGACGTTGCCGTGATCGCCATACCCTGGTCGAAGAATTTGTGCCCGTTGACCAGGCCATGTATATCGGGGGCGACCCGACAAGGCCGCCCCCGATGCGTTTCCGACGCGTATCGGCCTCAGTAGTCGTAATTCACGCTGAGCCGCACGTAGCGCGGAAGCTGGCGCGAGGTCGGCGTTCCATAGAGCGGATTGGCGAGGTTGGGGTTGGACTCGGCGTTGGGATAGATGCCGATCACCTTCTGCTCGTTGAGCACGTTGAAAACGTTGGCGTTGAACGCCAGCTTCGAATCGGCGAAGGCCGGACGATAGGTGACGCCAAGATCGATCTGGCGCACCCAGGGCAGGCGTCCGTGGCTTCCCGGCGGCGAGGGCAGGCCATTGCAGAAGTGGTAGCTGTTGCCATAGCCGGCCGGATCGGTGCGATCGACGCCGAAGTATCCGAGGCAAGGTTTTGGTGCGCCCGAGATCATGCTTAGGTTTCCGCTGACCAGCCACTCGGGCGTGAACTCGTAGTAGCCGAAGAACTTCAGCTGGTGCTTGTGATCGTTGTTCTGCACGCCGTTGGTATTGACCATGATGTACGAGTTGTCCCAGTCCTGCGTCGTGGAGACCGCGGTCTGGCCCGTGCCGCGCGATTCGCGGTAGAGATCCGAGCGTAGCTGTCCTTCCGTGTTGCCATAGCTTCGCGAGAAGGTGTAGCTCACCTTGCCGTACCAGCCGTTGCTGAAGGGATGCTCCAGGAAGGTTTCCAACGCGTAGTAGCGGCGCTTCAAGCGATCGAAGCCGAATTCCTTGTTGGTGAGCGGCACGCTCACGTAGTTGCCCGAGGTGTCGACGAGATTGAAGGTGTTCGCCTTGCCCGGGTTGAACAGCCAGCAACTCACGGGGTTGCTGTCGGTGGTGACGTCGTAGCCGAGCGACTGGGCCTTGGCCAGCACCAGGTCGATGTCGCAATAGTCGTCGATGGCGTTGCGCAGGACGCGTTGCGTGGCCTTCGCGCCATAGACCCAGTCGGTGCCCAGCGTCTTGGTGAAGCCGAGGATGAATTCGTCCTGGTACTCCGATTTCAGGCCCTTGGTCGTCACCGTTTTCGGATCGGGGAGTTGGCCGAAGGTATTGTTCGCCGCGACGGGCGGTGAGATGGTGGTGAGGCCGGTCGGCGTGCCATCGGCGGCGATGCCACCGTACGTGAAGTATTGCGAGGTGGTGAGTGCGCCGCCCGCGGCGTTCAACGCCGGATTGAGCGGCAGGCCCAGGTAATACCGGCCTGCGTTGGCGTACACCTTGAACGTCGCGTCGCCGTAGACGTCCCAGCTGGCGCCGAGGCGCGGTGCCCATTGCGGCTTGTGCTGCGTGATGAAGGCATCACCGTCCGCATTGAAGTTCTGGAACTGGTCGTTGCGCAAGCCCACCGAGAGCAGCCAGCGATCGTTGATCTGCCACTTGTCCTCGATGTATTGCGCGCGCTGCGTGGAGCGCACGGTGGCGAGGCTGCTGTTGATGTTCCGCACCACGTAATAGCCTTCGGCACCATTGGGGAAGCCGCCTGTAGCCGGCACGCCAAGCCCGGTGGAGATAGGCGTATCGGGATCTCCCTGGCCATAGGTCCACGAGTAACCCGGGCCCGAAGTGACCGAGCCCTGGTCGAGCGCCGTCGCGGTCTGGTTGTCGATGCCGGCGGTGATCGTGTGGTCGCCGATCTTGTAGGTGATGTCGAAGCGGGTGTTGGTGGTGCGGTTGCCGCGCCCGGAAGGAATCAGGCTGGACACGGTCTGGCTGTTGCCGCGCCCGATGCCGCCGTTCAAGGCCGGATTCTGGTTGACCAGGCCGTCCACATAGGTGAGCGAGGGATCGTAGCCGCCGGGTGCGTCGTAATCGGTGGTGTGCAGCTTGCCGTAGAGGGCGGTGATGGTGAGATCGTCGGTGATGTAGCCGGTGTACTTCGCCGTCCAGAGGTCGCCGCCGGCCTTGGTGTCGTCGTTCTGGCCGATGCGGGCGAGGCGCGTGCGGCTGTTGTAATCGTAGTTGTAGACGCTGCCGGAGGTTTCGTACTTGTCCGATGCGCCGGTCACTTCCAGGATGTGGTTGTCCGTGATGTTCCAGTCGATCTTCGCGTACCAGCGCGGAGAGTCGTATCGGTAATCCACATAGGGCTTGGTGCTGGTGTAGCCGCTGACCGGGTTCACGGTGTTGCCTTCCTGCCGCTGGAATTCGCCGGCGACGAAGACGAACAGCTTGTCCTTTATCAACGGTCCGCCGGCATAGGCGCTTACCGTGGTGCTGTCGGTGTCGTTCTCGCTATCGGGCGCATACAGCGAGCCCGCGCGTGGCGAGGCGGGCAGGCCATTCTCGTAGTAGCGGTCGCGCTGGCTGGCGCGGGCGAAGTTCGGCTCCCACAATACCTGCGCGCCGAAATGCCAGTCGTTCGTGCCGCGCTTGCCGACCACGTTGATCACGCCGCCGTCGGAACGGCCGTACTGGGCGCTGTAACCGCCGGTATAGACCTCCTGCTGGTCGATGGCACCGTAGGGCAACGACAAGCCGCCGAACCCGCGCAACGGGTCGGTCGTGGCGAAGCCGTTCACGTAGTACGCGTTCTCGCTGGCTGCCGAACCGCCGAAACTCACCAGGGAATTGCCCGTAGGACCCTTGAAGCTGCCGCCGTTGTTGACCACGCCCGGCGCGAGCAGGGCGATGGCTTCCGAATTGCGGCCCAGCGGCAGGCGGGCGAGCTGCTCGGAGGTGACCACGGTGCGGGAATCGATGGTGGAAACGTCGATCTTCGGCAAGGCCGACGCGGACACGGTCACGCCGCTGAGTGTCTGGGCCTCGCTCGCCGCGAACGACACCTCGGTGCCGGCGCCGACCTTGAGCACGATGTTCTGCCGCGTGTCGATGGTCTGGCCGTGGGCGCGCAAGCTGACCGTATAGGTACCCAGCGGCAGCTGGCCCACGGAATACTTGCCACGGTCGTCTACCGGAATTTCGCGGCTGAGGCCGGTATCGCTGGTGACGACCACCGTCTGGCCGGCGGCGACGGGTGCCTGTCCGAAGATGCCGCCCGTCGTCGACTGGGCGAAAGCCGCGGGACTCGAAGCGAGCGCCAGCGCGACGGCAAGGGTGGTCTTGTTGAGAGACTTGAAGCTGAGCATGAAGAAACGCCTCCTCGGAACGATTTCAAGGCAAAGGCATGCCCGGGCTCCGCGGACGCGGAACCTGGATATCGGTGTTGTGGTGACCCCCGGGCACATGCCCGACACCGGCAACCGAAGGGTTGCCGGAGCGGGATGAGCCGATAAACGCGTGCGAACGCGTCGCTTCCGTTCAGCAGACAGCGCGTGCTGCGATGCAGCACTTGCTACCGGTTATAGCGAAAAGTTACGAAGTTGTATAGGGGTATGGACGTCCTTATGGGGCGTCCTTATTGACAGAAGAGCGGAATCCCCGGCGGATCGGGGTTGACCGGCACGGTCCACTCGCGCGCCAGGTGGACGCGAATGTTGCGTTCGTTCTTCCGCGAGTAGCGATAGCAATTGGACCGCAACGCGACGGTGCTGGAGATCAGGTTGGTCTCGCATGGCCAGAATGACGACCATTGCACCTCGGCGTCTTCATGCGTGGCGGCCAGGGTGTGTCCGTATTCATGGGCGATGATCGTGTAGCGGCCCGAGAGCGAGGCGATGGCTTCTTCGCCTCCGAGCCACGCTTGCCCGGTGACGCCGGGCAGCGGCTCATGACTCGTGACCAGCATGAACTTGTATTCGAACTTTCCCGGGATGCGCGGCAACTTGTTCCGTCGCTCGTAGAGATCCATCGCCGTCGTCCAGTCGCGGAGCGACCCCTCGTGTCCATAGGGCATATCGGTGAGCCCCTCGACCTGCTGGCTATAGATTGCCCACAGCCGATAGGTCGGAAGGATCGTTTTCATGTCCGCGATCCACCAGGCAACGTACCTGGCATGTATATGCCTTCGGTCCACGCCGAGCGTGTCGTCGTGAAGGAACATCCAGAATGTCAGCGTGGGCGGTTTGTTCACGCCGGGACGTCTGGGTTCGCTGGTGTTCCGTGCGGATAGGCCCTTGCGGTCCGCATGTTCCACCGCGGCATGTTTCGCGTTGTCGTCGTTCGCGGACTCGACAACGTGGGGAGTGTCGTCTTCGCGGTCGAAGCCTGTGACGGATACGCCATCGCGGCGAGCCACCGTGATGTCCAGGTGGTCGCCGGAGCGGGTGACGACGGCCTGCTCGCCTTTCCAGGTCGCAAGGTACATGTCGCCGGTTTCGCCGTCGGCGAAACGAACGCCGATGTCGAGTTGCGATTCGACGACGAGAGCGTTCGCTTCCTCTGTGCCGCGTGATCGCTGCGTCGACGCGGCAAGGGATACGGTACGGGGCAACCCCGCGGCGACGGCCCGGTCGAAGGCCGTGATGGGATGTGTGGTCGCCGCTTGCGCAGCGCAGGTGCCGGCCATGCAGGCGGCGGCAAGAATGACGGTACACCGCGACGCGGTGGTGTATGGCTGGGCCATGGCAGTCCTTTGCGGGCGTTGGTTGGGAGCGGAGGCAGTGTATGCGTCGTCAGGGCGTCCTGGTGCGCGTGCGCCGCGATGCGGTGCGACAGCCGGCACCCCGTCGCGCAGGGGGCGCTCGCCCGGCATGGCGTACGTCTGCATGGGCGGCCGGCATTGAATCGTCGCCAGCCACCCCCTACTTTCAGCGTTCACGCCGCGAAGGAATGTCCCATGTCCGATCTCACGAGCTTCCCGATCAATGCCGTATGGCCGGCGGCCCACCCGGAGCGCATCCAGCTCTATTCGCTGCCCACGCCGAACGGCGTGAAGGTATCGATCATGCTGGAGGAGCTGGGCCTGCCCTACGAGCCGCACCTCGTCGACATCGGCAAGGACGAAAGCAAGCTGCCCGAATTCGTCGCGCTCAACCCGAATGGGAAAATCCCGGCGATCGTCGATCCGGATGGACCGGACGGCAAGCCCATCGGCCTGTTCGAGTCCGGAGCGATCCTGCTGTACCTGGCCGAGAAGACCGGCCGTTTCATTCCCGCGGACGCCGCTGGCCGTTGGGAAACCATCCAGTGGCTGTTCTTCCAGATGGCCGGCATCGGCCCGATGTTCGGGCAGGTCGGTTTCTTCCACAAGTTCGCCGGCCGCGAGTACGAGGACAAGCGTCCGTTGCAGCGCTACGTGGCGGAGTCGAAGCGCCTGCTCGGCGTGCTCGACAAGCGGCTCGAAGGGCGCGAATGGATCGTGGGCGACGAATACACCATCGCCGACATCGCCACGCTGGGGTGGGTCAACAACCTCGTGACCTTCTATGGTGCCCGCGACCTGGTCGGTTTCGACGAATACGAGAACGTCATCGCCTGGCTCGAACGCGGCATGTCGCGCCCCGCGGTGCAGCGCGGCCTGAAGATTCCCGCCAGGGGTTGAGCCGGCAGTATCCTGCGATTCTCCCGTTTCAGGGCCGGTACGGGCCACGCCCGTGACCTCTGGCATAGGGAACCCCGCAGTCCGGCGTTTAGGATCGAGGGCTTGCGCGGGCCTCAGGGGAACGCGCCGATCCGCTCGACACGGATGGACGGGCGACCATTACGCTCCATGGGAGAACACAGTGAAATCCACCATGCTCGCCTCCGCGCTGCTGGCCGCCCTGGCCGGTATCGGCGCCCCGGCCGTCCGCGCGGACGATGTTCCCGCACCGCAAGACACCGCTTATAACGGCACCCTCAAGCTCGTCGTCGACGCCACCGACCTCGACCGGCGCATCTTCCGCGTGCGCGAAAACATCCCCGCGCAGCCGGGTCCGCTGACCCTGCTGTTCCCCGAGTGGATTCCGGGCCACCATTCCCCCAGCGGTCCTATCGACCAGTTCGCCGGCTTGATCGTCACCGCCGGTGGCAAGCGCATCGAGTGGAAGCGCGACGAGTTCAACGTCTACGCCTTCCATGTGGACGTGCCGGCCGGTGCGTCCTCGGTGGACGTGGAGTTCCAGACGTTGACGCCGCAGGATGCCCGCCAGGGCCGCATCGTCATGACGCCCGATATCGTCAACGTGCAGTGGAACCAGGTATCGCTGTATCCGGCGGGCTATCGCGCGGATCGCATCCAGGTCGAGCCGTCGGTGAAGTTCCCGGCGGGCTTCCAGTTCGGCACGGCGCTGGAGCAGGCCAGCAAGGATGGCGACACGGTCACCTTCAAGGCGATCGACTATGACGACCTCGTCGATTCGCCGATCTTCGCCGGCCGCTACTTCAAGCGCGTCGACCTCGATCCCAACGGTCGCTCGCCGGTGCACCTGAACATCGTGGCCGATAATGCCAAGGCGCTGGAGATCAAGCCGGAAGCGCTCGAGATCCACCGCAAGCTGGTCCAGCAGATGGACAAGCTCTACGGTGCACGCCACTACAATCATTACGACTTCCTGCTGGCGCTGACCGAGAAGCTCGGCGGCATCGGCCTCGAGCATCATCGTTCCTCCGAGAACAGTGCTTCGCCCAACTACTTCACCGAGTGGGACAAGAGCTGGCTCGGCCGCGACCTGCTCGCGCATGAATACAACCACTCGTGGGACGGCAAGTACCGTCGTGGCGCCGACCTGGCCACGCCGAACTTCAACGTGCCGATGGGCGACAGCCTGCTGTGGGTCTACGAAGGCCAGACGCAGTTCTGGGGCAACGTGGTCGCCGCGCGTGCCGGCCTGCTCTCGCAGGACCAGGCGCGCGACATGCTCGCCTTCGTCGCCGCTACCTACGACAAGGGCCGTCCGGGCTTGTCATGGCGCAACATCCAGGACACCACCAACGACCCGACCATCGCGCAGCGTCGCCCGCTCTCGTATCGCAACTACCAGATGAGCGAGGATTACTATTCGGGCGGCCAGATGATCTGGCTCGACGTCGACACGAAGCTGCGTGAGCTGACGAAGAACAAGCGCTCGCTCGACGATTTCGCCAAGGCCTTCTTCGGCATGAAGGACGGCGACTGGAAGGTGAATCCGTATACCTTCGAGGAAGTGGTCTCCACGCTCAACGGCATCACGCCGTACGACTGGGCGACGTACCTGCGCGATCGCGTCGATGGCCACAAGGGCGACCTCGAAGGCATCGAGCGCGGTGGCTGGAAGCTCGTCTATAACGACAAGCCGTCCGATGCGCTCAAGGCCATCGAAGGCCGCCGTCACTACACCGACCTGACCTATTCCGCTGGCTTCGCCGTGTCGTCCAAGGGCGATATCTCCGACGTGCGCTGGGATGGTCCCGCGTTCAATGCCGGCCTGTCGCCGGGCATGCACATCGTCGCGGTGAACAACAAGGAATTCGACGGCGACGCGTTGAAGGACGCCGTCACCGCCGCGAAGACCGACAAGGCACCGATCGAACTGCTGGTGAAGAATTTCGACCAGTACAAGACGATCAAGATCGACTACCACGAAGGTCTCAAGTACCCGCATCTCGAGCGGGACAAGAGCAAGCCCGACTGGCTAGGCGAGCTGTACAAGGCGAAGTAAAAAGGAGGGCGCCGCAAGGCGCCCTCCTACTGTGCGAGCCACGCAAGATCCGGGCGGCGGCAAGATGCAAGCCACACAGGTGGGAGCCGACCCTGTCGGTGATGGGTGCTCGCCGTACCTGGCCCGCTGCCGCCGGATCGCCGACAAGGTCGGCTCCCACCAGGTCGGCTCCTACCCGGGTCGCCGAGGCGGCTCCCACAAGGCGCCGGGCGTTATCATCCGGTGCATGACCCCAGCGCCCACGCCGCCAGGCCTCGAACTCGACCGTGCGCACCGTCGCCGGCGCCGCTACATGGTCGCCTTCTGGATCGTGGCCTTCGTCAGCGCGGCCATCGGCAATACCCTCACCGAGCGGATGGATGCCGATCGCTACGGTATCTCCGCCGTCACCTGGCAGATCGCCACCAATGAATTCACCAGCGTGCTCGTCTCGCTGCTGATGTTGCCTTTCCTTCTGCGTGCCTGCGACCGATGGCCTCTGCATGCGGATACGTGGCGCCGCCGCCTGCCGCTGTATTTCCTCGGCAGTGTCCTGTGGTGCGTCCTGCACGTGGCCGGCATGGACTCGTTGCGTCTCTTCGTTTACCGATTGGCAGGCGTCCCATTCGATCCGGGTTCGTTACGTTTGCAGATGGTCTACGAATACCTCAAGGACATCCGCACGGTCTTCGTCATCGTCGCGTTCTGGCACATGGTGGAGTGGTTCGGCCGGCGCGTGCAGGGCGAGGCCCATCTGCTCGACGCGCCGGACGAGGGGGCGCCCGTCGAGCCCGTGGACCGCCCCGAGCGTTTCCTCGTGCGCAAGCTCGGCCGTGATTTCCTCGTCGCCACCGCCGACATCGAATGGGCGCAGGCCTCGGGCAATTACGTGAACCTGCGCGTGCGTGGGCGCGACTACCCGTTGCGCAGCACGTTGGCGGCGCTGGAGACCCGTCTCGACCCGGCTGTGTTCGTTCGCGCCCACCGCAGCTATATCGTCCAGTTGGCCCAGGTCACGGCCATCGAACCCCTGGACGCGGGCGAGGCCCGCCTGCACATGGCCGATGGCAGCGTCCTGCCGTGCAGCCGGCGTTACAGGGAAAGCCTTCGCTCCGTGGCGGCGGGCGCCGGGCCGGTGCCGGCCCGGGCCTGACATCCAGGCTAGGCCGCCCGGGCCATTCCCGCTACAATGCCGATCCGCAGTTACGCGCCTGTAGCTCAGCCGGATAGAGTAGTGGCTTCCGAAGCCATTGGTCGGGGGTTCGAATCCCTCCAGGCGCGCCATTCTTTCGTTCCTTCGTTCCTTCGTTTCGCGCGGTCGCTGCGCTCCCCGATTTCTTATCCTCCAAGGCGGACCGGCTTCCACAGGGAAGCCATGGACCGTCCATCAGGTGATGACTTCAAGCATGGCCTCTCCCACCCCCATGAAAATAGCCGAGGCTCGCCGATTCTTCTTCATCGAAGACGAAGGCGCGACCGAGGTTTTTGCCAGGGAGAACTGGCGCGGGGGGCTATTCGATCGGAATAGATATGAATTGCATCGCATGCCTAGAGTCCTTTGGGATGCGTTGCGAGATGCGAGTACCGATCCGGTCTGGTGGATCTGTGGTTATGGAACGGTGGACGGGGCCGAACCCAGTGCGGAGTCGTTTTCCTTCGACTGGGATTCCTTTACTGCAATGCCCGATAACCCGGCGAAAACCTCGACCGAATGGGTTGCGTACAACGATTCGAGGACCATTGCCGTCCTCGCGGATTTTGATGTCACCATCGTTGGGGCTTATCGGCCATTCGCCGATCAGATCGACCACCACCTGGCAACGTCGGGTACCAGCCTGCGAAAGCTCACTCATGTCGATATGGGTGAAGAAGATGAATGGGGCTTTATAACGTCATTGATTAAGTCGGCCCTAAAATAGCGCAACGTTCGGCACTAGTTCATTCGCCCAGGTTTTGTAGCGCACCAGCATTCTGAGGATGTCTGTTGCCGATGCGGCGCATGTGTGAACGGGGCTGGGCGGGCGGTAGATGTGCTGAAACTCCTCGGCATTTTCGATTTTCAAAACAATGATCAGATTGACCCGACGCTGTTCCGTCAGGCCGTTCACGATCAATTGCCAGCAGCTTGGGATCAGCGTGTCCCGTGATTTTCCTGCAAAATCCGAAGGGCAAGATGCTGGAGCAGAATAATTGTCTTGGCATCGCGAATATCGCCACGGCCGATCATCCGCATTGCCTCCGGCAAGGCGACTTCCAGGACATCTATGTCTTCTCCCTCGTCAGAGGAGCCGCCGCCTGCGCCAACTTTATCTTTCTCGGCATACTCGCCATAGAAAAATGCCAGGTATTCCGTGACCGATCCGGGGCTCATATAGACATCGAACAGATGTGTGAGTTCGGAAACCTCATAACCAGTTTCCTCAATCAGTTCCGCACGCATGCGCGTTGCCGGCTCAACGCCTTCCAGCAGCCCCGCCGGTGTCTCGATCAGTGACTCCAGGCCGCCATTCAAAAGAACCGGCAACCGGAATTGGCAGGTCAGCAAGACATGGTCGTTTGCGGGGTTGTACAACAGGCACGTCGCCCCGTTGCCGCGATCATAGGCCTCCCGCGTCTGCTTCTGCCAACTTCCATCTCTCAGTTGGAGTTCATATTCATATTTGGTCAGCCGTCCCCAATCATCTGCCAATACGCGTTCGGAAATTGGGCGGTAAACACTGCTTTCCATCAAATCACCTCGTTTTCGTCTGCCTTTTCAGAGCCCGTGTAACCGGCCTTCGACGTGCGTGCGCGTTTCGCCGCCGACCCATATTCGGCTGGCATCATCGCGTGTCAGGCGTCAATCGCTGCATCTCATCCGTCGTCAAGTTGTCCGCACCGGTGACGACCGCTAGCGGATTGCCGGAAAGTAGACGAGGGCAATCTGGCTGGCGATCATTCGGGCTTTCTCCAGAAATCAAAAAGGCTTGCCCGCGCTATTGCGGGAGATCGCCGCGATGAACGATGTGGACCTTGTTTCCGTCGGGGTCGCGCAGATAAGCGCCGAAATAGCCGTCGCCATAGTGCGGACGTGGTCCGGGGCCGCCCTCGTCCGTTCCGCCATGTGCCATACCGCCGGCATAAGCCTCGTTCACCGCTTCCTTCGACGGCGCCAGAAAGGCGACCAAACTGCCGTTGCCAACCGTGGCCGCTTCGCCATTGAAGGGGTCGTAGACGTAGAAGCGTGGCAAGGGAGATTGTGGTGTTACCCAGCAAAGCGCCGCAGGCCCGCCATCGGGCGTAATAGCACGGCGGTTCAGGCCGAGTGGGGCAAGCACGGCGTCATAGAAATGTCCTGCCCGCTCTAGATCACGCGTTCCGACGGTTACATGGCTGAACATTCGAACCTCGATACGCTCAGCAATAATGGCCGGCGCTTGTTTCAACCTATGTTACACCTGCTGTTTATTGCACTAGTGTAACGTGAAACTTTTCAACGAGTTTGCGACCGGGCTGCTGCAATCCCCCTGGGAGCCTCGTCTTGCAAACATCGAGGCCAATGCCGCCGACCGGGTGGTACTTGCTCTCGCCGATTATTATCGAGGGGCGGTTGACAGGTGGCGACCGCCTGCCCGCCCATCGTGATCTGGCGTGGAAACTGGGCGTGGGGCTTGGCACGGTGACGAAGGCCTATGCCGTTCTTGAACGGCGGGGCCTGACGCGCAGCGTCAAGGGTCGGGGAATTCGTGGCGCTGCAGGAGGCGCATAACGACTGGCAGACCGAGTCCGCTTCCCACCAGGCTCGGGTGTGCTTGGATCTTCGCTTTCCCCTCAATACGCACGGCGAATGCGAGGGCGAAGCCGTGCCCGACGCCGGGTCCGGGTACAGGAAGAACAAAAACAGGCTTCACATCGGCACCGGTGATGTTCCCCGGCGCCGATGGCTGCGCATGCGGTCAGGCCAGATGAATCTCCACGTCGATGTTCCCCCGCGTCGCCTTCGAGTAGGGGCAGGTGCGATGCGCCGACTGGATCAGCTCGTGCGCGACGTCCGGGTCGAGACCGGGGAGGCTGACCGTGAGGCGGGCCTGCAGGAAGTAGCCGCCGTCGCCGGTGCCGAGGTCGATCTCCGCGTCGACCGCCGTGTCCTTCGGCAGGGCGATCTTGCGCTCGCGGGCGGCGATGCCCATGGCTCCGATGAAACAGGCCGACCACCCCGCGCCGAGCAACTGCTCGGGATTGCTGCCGGTGCCCGGGCCGCCCGGGGAGGAAAGCTTCACGTTGAGGCGGCCGTCCGAGCTGCGCGACTCGCCGTCGCGGCCGCCGGTGGTGTGGGTCTTGCCGGTATAGAGGACATTCTCGATCTGGGCCATGGTCTTGGTTTCCGTTGAGGGGTGGTCATAGGAAACCGCGAGGGCGTATCCGGGCTGTGTCCCGATGCCGGCGGAAGTGCATTGAACCGTGTCGCGGCGACGGCTCGACACATTCGGATACAAAGCGCATGCGCGACGGTCTTGGGCGACCCGTCCGCGGCTTGTACATGCCGATACAAAAAGGCGGGGTGGGGGACACGTGCGGGATAAGCGGCGGGCGTCCAATAAGTCCATGCGCGGTACGTCCATCGCGCCCCTGTCGCCACCAAGAGGTCTCCCCCATGCGCCCCATCCGCCTTGCCCTCGCCACCCTGGCCATCGGTGCCGCCCTCGTCGCGGCCTGGCCGGGTAACTGGTCTTCCACCGCGCTCGCCCAGGATTCCACCGCCAAGGCTCCCACCCCGGACTTCGCCGGTATCGATCACTGGTTCAATTCACAGCCACTGTCCATCGCCGGATTGCGCGGCAAGGTGGTTCTGGTCGAGTTCTGGACGCATGAATGCATCAACTGCCTGCATGTGTTGCCGCATACCAAGGCGCTTTACGACAAATACGCCAAGGACGGTCTCGTGGTAATCGGTGTGCACACGCCGGAGTACGACGAGGAACGCGACCCCGCCAACGTGAAGGCGGCGATCGCCCGCTATGGCATCACCTGGCCGGTCGCCATGGATAACGGCTACCAGACATGGAACGCCTATGGAAACCGCTTCTGGCCGGCGCTGTACCTGATCGACCGCGATGGCCGGGTGGTC
Organism: Luteibacter sp. TLI7-4A; assembly: GCF_056754745.1. NCBI lineage: Bacteria > Pseudomonadati > Pseudomonadota > Gammaproteobacteria > Lysobacterales > Rhodanobacteraceae > Luteibacter > Luteibacter sp. TLI7-4A. The sequence continues at coordinate 3,800,035 of NZ_JBPGWO010000001.1, forward strand.
TACAGCCATTTCGGTGAGGGAAACTACGAAGAAACCGAAGCCCGCGTCAGTCAGCTCCTGGGCAAGGCATGATGTAACCGACCTCGCGCACCACACAGTCACCGAGAGAGCTTCGCGCATGGAACATACCGATCACATCCTCGTCGTCGACGACGACCACGGCATCCGCACGGGCGTCGTCGATTACCTGCGCAAGAACGGCTTGCGTGCCACCGCCGCCGCGGACGGCCGCGAGATGATGGCGCAGCTGGACACCTCGGCTTTCGACCTCATCGTGCTCGACATCATGATGCCGGGCGACGACGGCCTCGTACTCTGCCGCAACCTGCGCAGCGGCAAGCACCGGGCGGTGCCGATCCTCCTGCTCACGGCGCGCGACGACGAGACCGACCGCATCATCGGGCTGGAAATGGGCGCCGACGACTATGTGGTGAAGCCGTTCTCTCCGCGCGAACTGCTGGCGCGTATCAAGGCGGTGATCCGGCGCACGAGGATGCTGCCGCCGAACCTGCGCATCACCGAGTCCAGCGAGACCATTTCGTTCGGTCGCTGGCGCCTCGATACGACCGCGCGCCACCTGCTGGACGACGACGGCACCGTGGTCTCGCTGAGCGGCGCGGAGTTCCGCCTGCTGCGCGTGCTGCTCGATCACCCGCAGCGCGTGCTGTCGCGCGACCAGCTGTTGAACCTCACGCAGGGCCGTGACGCGGAGTTGTTCGATCGCTCCATCGACCTCATGGTGAGCCGCCTTCGCCAGCGCCTGAAAGACGATGCGAAGGAGCAGGCTTACATCAAGACCGTGCGCAGCGAAGGCTACGTGTTCTGCATGCCGGTGACCGTGCATGGAGATGCGTCATGAAGGCCGGCGGGGGCTTGCGCGCGCCACGCTGGTGGCCACGAAGCATGGCTTCCCGCATTTACATCATCATCTTCGCCGGCCTGTTACTCGCCCAGGGGTTGTCGTTCGGATTCATGTTCTACGAGCGCTACCAGAGCGCCACGACCGTCATGCTCAACACCCTGGAGCACGATGTCGGCACCTCGGTGGCGGTGCTCGACCGTGTGCCCGCGGCGGAGCGTCCGCAATGGCTGCCACGCCTGCAAAGAGACAACTACCGCTTCATCCTCGGACCGGGTGAGGAAGGCGAGCCGTTGGCGACCGAACGCTCACGCGACGTGACCGGCCTGATCGCGAAGGAGGTCGGCCCGGCCTTCCGGGTCCATGGCGCGACCACGTCCGTCTCGCCGGAGCGTTACCAGGTGCACCTCACCCTGCATGACGGTTCCCCGTTGACGCTCGAGGTCACTCCGCGCGGCGTCCCCGTGGCGGACTGGCTGCCCTTCGTGCTCATCGTGCAAGTGGTGGTGTTGCTGGCTTGCGCATGGATCGCCGTGCGCCAGGCGACGCGACCGCTGGCACGCCTGGCGCGCGCGGCCGAAGGCTTGACTCCGGCGATCGACAACCCACGCCTCGCCGAGGACGGGCCGACCGAGGTCGCGCATGCGGCGGTGGCGTTCAACGCGATGCAGGACAGGATCGGGCGCTACCTGAAGGAACGCCTACATATCCTTGCTTCCATCTCCCACGACTTGCAGACACCGATCACGCGGATGCGCCTGCGCGCCGAGTCCCTCGGCGACAGCACCGCCCGCGACAGGATCCTCGACGACCTGCGCGAGATGGAACATCTCGTGCGTGAAGGCGTGGCCTACGCGCGTAGCGCGCACGGCGGTGAAGAGGCTCCCGTGCGCATCGACCCCGCGGCTTTTCTCGAAAGCCTCGTCTTCGATTATCAGGACTCGGGCCAGCTGGTGACGCTGGTCGGCAGCATCCACGGTGTTTGCCTGGCGCGGCCCAGGGCCTTGCGCCGTGTGCTCGGTAACCTGGTCGACAATGCGATCAAGTACGGCGGGTCGGCCGAGATCGGCGTTTCGCAGGATGCTCGCGATGGTCTCCACATCACCGTGTCGGATCGGGGGCCGGGTATTCCCGAGGACGAACTCGACGAGGTGCTGCAACCTTTCTATCGCCTGGAAGCCTCGCGCAACCGGGATACGGGCGGCGCGGGCCTGGGCCTGGCCATCGCCACCCAGCTCATGCGCTCCATCGGCGGCAACCTGACCCTGGCCAACCGCGAAGGGGGCGGCCTGGTCGCGACGGTGCTGCTGCCGGGCGCGCGATGACCGCGGATGGGGCGGGGCGCGCGAGGTCACTTCTGTCTAAGACCCCTTTGGGCGCCGCCTGCTAACGTACTTCGTTACTGGCGCCGTTCGCGCCCCGCAACCCTGACGGAGTTCCATCGTGTCCCACACCCTCACTGTAAAAACACCGGATGGTTCATTCGACGCCTATGTCGCCATGCCCGCCACGACGCCCGCGCCGGTCGTTGTCGTGGTCCAGGAAATCTTCGGTATCACCGAGGGCATCCGCGCGATCGCCGATGGCCTGGCTCGCGACGGTTTCATCGCCGTGGCGCCCGACCTGTTCTGGCGCTTCGAGCCCGGCATCCTTCTGTCCGAACATAGCGAGGCCGACTGGAAGACGGCGGTGGGGTACTACATGAAGCTCGACCTCGCCAAGGCCGAGGAGGACATCGAGGCGACGATCGCGGCCGCGCGTGCGCTGCCGGAATCGACTGGCAAGGCGGGCGTGATGGGTTTCTGCCTTGGCGGCCTGTTGTCGTTCCTCACCGCCGCGCGCGGCAAGGTCGACGCGGCCGTGGAATACTACGGTGGCCGTACGGAGGAATTCGTCGAGCGTGGCGCGAACATGACGACGCCTTTGTTGATGCACCTCGCCGGTGCCGATGAATTCATGACCAGGGACGCACAGGCGAAGATCAAGCAGGTGCTGGCCTCTCGCCCCAACGTGGAGATCCACGTCTACGAGGGAAGAAACCACGCCTTCGCCCGCCCCCAGGGCGACCACTACGACGCGGCGGATGCGGAGAAGGCGAATGCCCGCACCCGCGCATTCCTGAAGCAGCACCTGGGCTGAACATCAGTTCCCCACGATGGCCGACCCATTCAATGGGCCGGCCAGATGCCCGGTAGGAAACATCGGGTAAGAAGTGCTCGGTAGGAAATACCCCCGGTGGGAGCCGACCTTGTCGGCGATCCCGCGGCAGCGGGCCAGGTCATGGCAAGCACCCATTGCCGACAAGGTCGGCTCCCACCCGGTCGACAGCCACCCCGGCAGGGCGGGCCTGCGTCGACCGGCTTCCACCCGTCTTCGCTATACCCTCGGGCCGCGACGCAGGCCTCCGAACAACAACGAAAGGATGAACAGGATCAGGAAGACCACGAACAGGATCTTCGCGATGCTGGCGGCGCCCGCGGCGATGCCGGTGAATCCGAAGATGGCGGCGATCAGCGCGATGACGAAGAAAATGACGGCCCAATGAAGCATGGCTTGTCTCCTCTGGCGAGTTGGGATGGGGAAGGGCTCAGTACTGGCGATCGATGCGGTCGCGGAAATCCTTTACCTGCCGCTCCGCTTCGTCCTTCGCCACGCCATAGCGTTCCTGGACCTTGCCCGCGAGGTATTCGCTATTGCCTTCGGCAACCGTCAGGTCGTCGTCGGTCAGCTTGCCCCACTGTTCCTTCATCTTGCCGCTCAGCTGCTTCCATTTGCCCTTGAGGGTGTCTTCGTTCATGGAGGTTCCTCGATCGGTCATGCCCGCAGGGCGCTCGTCGCCGTGCCAGGACGGGTGCCATTCGAGCATCGCGGTGTTGAAGCCGGCGTCTGTAGGGGGTGAGGTGGTGTCTCACCGCGCCTTGGCGCGCCGTACACGGCAAAAAGGCGTTGCGATCGGGGCCACGGTGGCGGATCGTGTCGGCACTTTCTCCGCGGGGACCCTCGACACATGAATGCCCAGACTTTCCGTGACCTGCACGCCGGTACTTCCTTGCTGGCGCTCGCCAACGCCTGGGATGGCGCCAGCGCCGCCGTCGTCCAGCACGCCGGGGCGCCAGCCGTCGCCACCACCAGCGCCGGTGTCGCGTGGTCTTGCGGTTGGCCCGACGGCGACCGCCTGCCCGTGGCGGAGATGCTCGCCGCCGTCCGCCGGATAGCGAGGGTGGTAACCGTTCCGTTGACCGTGGATATCGAGGAAGGGTGTTCCGACGACCCTGCGCAGGTGGCGGACTTCGTCTCGTCGCTGGTCGACGCTGGCGTGGCGGGGATCAACATCGAGGACGGCACCAAGGCCCCCGCGTTGCTGGCCGACAAGCTCCGCGCGATCCGCACCCGGCTCGCTGGACGCGACCTCTTCATAAACTCGCGCACGGATGTCTACTTGCGCGGCATGGCATCGGGCGATGCCGCCGTCGAGGAAACGCTTCGGCGCGCGACCCTTTATCGGGAAGCGGGCGCCGACGGCATGTTCGTGCCAGGTATCGCGGCGCTGGATGAAATCCGGCGCGTGGCGGCGGCGCTCCGGCCGATGCCGTTGAACGTGATGCTGGTGCCGGGATTGCCGTCGCGGGAGGAACTGTTCGCCGCGGGCGCGCGGAGGCTCAGCGCGGGTATCGCGCTGTCGCTGGAAGCGTATGCGACGGCGGGGCGGATGGCGGCGGAGTTCCTGGGGACCGAGCCGAAGGACATCGGCTACGGCACGTTGAACACGCTGCTGGCCAGGTAGGTTCGCCGATCGGGAACCGCCCTTGCAGGGGCCTACCTTGTGGTTGCAGAGCCGCCCCTGGTGGGAGCCGCTCTTGTGGGAGCCGACTTTGTGGGAGCCGACTTCGTCGGCGATCCCGCGGCAGCGGGCCAAGTTATGGCAAGCACCCATCGCCGACAAGGTCGGCTCCCACAAGAGCCTTCCTTTCCTGAGCTGAGGCAAGCAACTATCGCCGACAGGGTCGGCTCCCACCAGAAACAAGAAGGGCGCGACCGAGGTCGCGCCCTTCTTGTTCGCACGGTATGAAGGCTTACTTCTTCTTGACCTCGAACGCCTCGTTGCCCACGGCCTGGCCGTTGAGCGAGACGGTGACCTTGTACTTGCCTTCCGGCCATTCGTTCGGATTCTGGATCTTGAACGTGGTGACCGCCGGGCCATCGGTGCTGATCGACTGGCTGATGTCGCTGACGGTCGTGGTGGTGTCGCCGTCCTGGTAGGTCCACTTCGCGTTGAGCGTGGCGCCGGCGGTGCTGCCCTCGGTGGCGACCGAGGCGTAGATGGTCTTGTCGGTCGGGGCGAAAGCGGTCTTCGCCTTGGCGACCTTCTTGTCCGTGCCCACGGCGCTGCCCAGGGTGACCGAACCGACCTTCAGCGACTCGGCGGCCGGAGCTGCCGGGGCGGCAGTCGGCTGGGCGGCGGGCGCGGCGGCGGCGGTGGTCGCGGGGGCCGGCGCGGCGGGTGCCGGAGCGGTGGCGGGTGCGGCCGGAGCCGTCGAGGCGGCGGCCGGGGCGGTGTTCTGCTGCTCTTCCTTCTTGCCGCAGGCGGTGAGGACCAGCAGGCCGGCGACGGTGGCCGTGCAGAGGGCGGACGAGCGGAAGGAAAGCTTCATGTCTGGATTCCGGGAGTGGCTTGTCAGGTTCGAAACAAAGGGGGCGTCAAGGTGGATCCCCTTGGCCGCCGCAGGGTACAGGCTACACAACTAAAGGCAAGACCAATGAAGAACGCATGAATGCGCCATTCATCATTGGCGCGCACCACGCGGGTTCGCGGGCACGGCGGCCGGGTCCGTGCTGCGGAACGGATTGATGTCCAGGCCGCCGCGCCGGGTATAGCGCGCATAGACCGAGAGTTCGCGCGGCGCGCAGCGGGCACGGAGATCCATGAAGATGCGCTCCACGCACTGCTCGTGGAATTCCGTGTGGCTGCGGAAGGAAACGAGATAGCGCAGCAGTCCCGCCCGGTCGATCGGCGAGCCCGTATAGGCGACCTGTACGCTGCCCCAGTCGGGTTGCCCGGTCACCGGGCAATTGGAGCGCAACAGGTGCGACACGAGCACCTCGCGCACGTGGCCTTCGTGCGTGGCGAGGAAATCCGGACGCGGCGGGCCGTAGCTGTCGAAATCCAGCTCCTGCGTGTCCAGCAGGATGCCCTCGGGCTCGCCCAGCGGGGTGCCGTCCAGGTCGTTCGGCGCCCGTAACACCACGTCCACGGGGCCGCCGGACGCAGCCGACAGGTCGCGGACCAGCGTGGCGCGCACCTGCGCATCATCGGCCATGCGTTCCTGGGCGAAGCCGTTCAGGTAGAGCTTGAACGACTTCGATTCGACGATGTTCGGCGTGGTGGCGGGGAAACGGAACTCCGCCACGGCCACGACCGGCTTGCCACGCGCATCCAGCCAGGAGAGTTCATAACCGTTCCAGACGTCGACGCCATGGAAAGGCAGGGCGCCGACGGACACGCCGATCTCGTCCCGCTTGCCCTGGCGTGGAATCGGGAAGAGCAGGCTGGCGTCGTAGCGGTCGGCATAGACGGTGGCCTTGCCCAGCGGTGAGTGATCGGGGGACGACATGGCGGTTTGCTGCTGACACAAACCGCCATTATAAGCCAAGCACTTAGGCGTTGATGGAGCCCATCATGTTGGAGGCGTAGCGGTCGCCCACGGCCGAGTCCGGCGGGAACACCGCGTCGATCTCGGCGATCTCGGCCAGGCTGAGTTTCACCTCCACCGCGCCGGCGTTTTCCTCCAGGTACTTCACCCGCTTGGTGCCCGGGATCGGCACGATGTCGTCGCCCTTGGCGATCACCCAGGCGAGGGCGAGCTGGCCGGGGGTGCAGCCCTTGTCGGCGGCGAATTTCTTCACCTTCTCCACGATGGCCAGGTTCTTCGCGAAGTTCTCGCCGGTGAAGCGTGGATTGACGCGACGGTAGTCGTCCTCGGCGAAGTCTTCCGGCCGGGTGATGGCCCCGGTGAGGAAGCCGCGCCCGAGCGGGCTATAGGCGACCAGAGCGATGCCGTGCTCGCGACAGGCGGCGAGCGTGCCGGTGGTTTCCGGATCGCGCGTCCACAGCGAGTATTCGCTCTGCAGGGCGGTGATCGGATGCACCTTCGCCGCCTTGCGGATCGACTCGGCCGAAGCCTCGGACAGGCCGAGATGGCGTACCTTGCCTTCCTTCACGAGGTCGGCCATCGCGCCGACGGTCTCCTCGATCGGTACCGTCCGGTCGACACGGTGCTGGTAGTAGAGATCGATGTAATCGGTCTTCAGGCGGCGAAGGCTGCCTTCGACCGACTGGCGAACGTATTCCGGACGGCCGCTGATGCCGCGCTTCATCGGGTCGTTCGGATCGCGCACGATGCCGAACTTGGTGGCCAGGAACACCTTGTCGCGGCGGCCGGCGAGCGTGCGGCCGAGCAGTTCCTCGTTGGTATGCGGGCCGTACGCGTCGGAGGTGTCCCAGAAGGTGATGCCCAGTTCCAGCGCGCGTTCCAGCGTGGCGACCGATTCCTTCTCGTCGCCGGCGCCGTAGAACTCGCTCATGCCCATGCAGCCGAGGCCGAGGATCGAGACCTCGGGGCCGTGCGTGCCCAGTTTGCGGGTGATCATGCGTGTCTCCTTCGTTTCGAGGGGGCGTTCGCCGGCGCCGCCGGTGTCACGGGCGGCTCGGCGGGGAGGGGGATGGCTTCGTCGGGGTAGATCGAGCGGTACAGGGCGATCTTCTCGTCCAGTCGCGCGATCGTCTCGGTCAGTTCGGTCAACTGGCCGCGCAGGTAGGTGGCGTGCCGGGCGAGCAGGTCGCCGCGCAGGCGGATGCTCTCGGGGGTCTCGCCCAGGCGGCGCAAACGCACGTATTCCTGAATGTCGCGCATCGACATGCCGGTGCCGCGCAGGCGCAGCACGAAGTCGATGAGGCGCATCTCGGCTTCGCCGTAGACACGTTGTCCCCCGCGCCGTGGCACCGGGTCGATCAGGCCGATCTGCTCGTAGTAGCGCAGCGTGTGGGTGGTCAGGCCGGTGGCGAGGGCGGCCTCGGCGATGGTCATCGAATGGGGCATTCGAAGAGCGTACGCCTTCGAGTGCGCTCTAAGTCAACAGGGGGGACGGTAGCGGCTGTACGGGAGTCGGCTTATGGTCGCTGTCCAGCGCGATCATGGTGAAGGTGCCGCGGGTGCACAGTTCACGCGCGCCCGAGATCAGGTCCTCGGTGTACATCGCCACGTCGATCTTCATCGACGTGCGGCCCACGGATACGACCGTGGCGATGAGTTCCACCATCTGGCCCTTGCGCACGGGCACGTGGAAGTCGACCTGCTCGGAGCGCGCGGTGACCACGATCTGCCGCGAATAACGCGAGGCGGCGAGGAAGGCGGCCTTGTCCATCCATGCCAGCGCCTGGCCGCCGAAGAGCGTGCCGAGGTGGTTGGTGTGGTCGGGGAAGACGATCTCGAGGACGCGGGCCTCGGTGGGGCGGTCGATGGGGGGCATGTTGGTGCGGCCTTGTGAGGTGAGGCGACCATGCTATCGCGGACAGGGTCCGGGGCATCGCCGACAAGTCGGCTCCCACAAGAGCGGCTCCCACAGGGTACCGTGAGCATGCTCTTGTGGGAGCCGACTTGTCGGCGATGCCCTCAGAGTCGGCGATGCCTCTAGAACGACTGGTCGAACGCCACCTCGCCCTGCACGCCCACCTGGTACGACGAGACGCGCCGCTCGAAGAAGTTCGTCAGTTCCTGCACGTCCTGCAGGTCCATGAAGTCGAAGGGGTTCTTCGCACCGTACTTCTTCGGCATGTCGAGTTGCACCAGGCGCTGGTCGGCGCAGTATTCCAGGTACTGGCGCATGTCGTTCACGGAGAGCCCTGCCACGCCACCGGAGAGCACGTCCGCCGCGAACTGCGTTTCGCATGCGATGGCGTCTTCCAGCATCGCCTCCACCTGCTGGCGCATGTCCTCGTCGAAGAGGTCGGGCTCCTGCTCGCGCACGGTGCGCACCACTTCGAAGGCGAACGCCATGTGCCCGGATTCGTCACGAAACACCCAATTGGTGCCCGAGGCCAATCCGTGCAGCAGTCCGCGCGAACGCAGGTAGTACACGTAGGCGAAAGCGGCGAAGAAGAACAGGCCTTCGATGCACGCGGCGAAGCAGATCAGGTTGAGCAGGAACTGGCGGCGATGCTCGCGCGTCTCCAGGCGGTTGAGGTCCTGGATGGAGTCGATCCACTTGAAGCAGAACTCACCCTTCTGCCGGATCGAGGGAATGCTCTCGATCGCGGCGAAGGCCTTGTTCCGTTCCGAGGGCTCGGGGATGTAGGTATCCAGCAAGGTGAGGTAGAACTGCACGTGCAGCGCTTCCTCGTACAGCTGGCGCGAGAGGAACATGCGCGCCTCGGGCGAGTTCACGTGCTGGTAGAGGTTCAGCACGAGGTTGTTCGACACGATCGTGTCGCCCGTGGCGAAGAAGGCGACGAGGCGATGGATCAGGTGGCGATCCGCATCGGACATCTTCGCCTTCAGGTCGGTCACGTCGAGCGAGAAATCCACCTCCTCCACCGTCCACGTGTTGCGGATGGCGGCGCGATACATTTCGTAGAACTGCGGATACTTCATCGGCCGCAGCGTCAGTTCGAAACCGGGATCGAGGATGTGGGTATCGCGGGTGATCGGTGAAGCGGACATTGGGTACCTCGGGAAAATGTGAACAGCTTCCGTGGGAGCCGCTTCAGCGGCGACGGGCGTTTCGGCTAAACCGCTCCGTCGGCTTTTCGCCGATGAATCGGCTCCCACATGTACTTTCTTTTTACTGGCAGGCTTCGCAGTACTCGGGGTTCTCGAGCGAGCAGAACACCGCGGCCTCGGCCTGCTCCTGCGCGTCGGCGACCGGTGCGGCGGGCGCCGGCAGGGAAGCCGACGACGAACTGACCGTGGTCTTCGCGATGCGCGTGGCCGGGCGCGAGCGCAGGTAGTACGTCGTCTTGATGCCCGACTTCCACGCGTACATGTACATCGAGGAAAGCTGTCCGATGTTCGGGTTTTCCATGAACAGGTTCAGCGACTGGCTCTGGTCGATATAGGCGCCGCGGGCGGCGGCGAGATCGATCAAGGCCTTCTGCGGCAGTTCCCAGGTGGTGCGGTACACCGCGCGCAGTTCCGCCGGGATGGCCGCGATACCCTGCACCGACCCTTCCGCGAGCTTGATCTGGTCGCGAATCTCGGCGGTCCACAGGCCCAGTGTCTTCAACTCGTCGACGAGGTAGCGATTCACCACGAGGAAGTCGCCCGACAGCGTCTCGCGCTTGAACAGGTTGGACACCTGCGGCTCGATGCATTCGTAGCAGCCGGCGATCGAGGCGATCGTCGCGGTGGGGGCGATGGCGATCAGCAGCGAGTTGCGCAGGCCCTTGGCCTTGATCTTCTCGCGCAGTTCCGCCCAGCGGCCGTCCTTGCCGGTCGGCATGGCGGCCGGCCAGTAATCGAACTGCAGCTCGCCGTTCGCCGCGCGGCTTTCCTCGAAGCCCGGATGCGGGCCGTCGCGTTCGGCGATCTCGTTGGACATGGACAGCGCGTGGAAATAGATCTCCTCCGCGATCCGGGTGGACAACGTCCGGGCCTCGTCGGAATCGAACGGCAGGCGCAGCTTGAAGAAGACATCCTGCAGGCCCATCACGCCCAGGCCGACCGGACGCCACTTCACGTTCGCCGTCTTCGCCGAGGCGATCGGGTAGAAGTTGAGATCGATCACGCGGTTCAGCTGGCGCACGGCCGTGCGCACGGTGGTCGACAGCTTCTCGTAGTCGAACTGGCCGTCCACCACGTGGCGGGCGAGGTTGATCGAGCCGAGGTTGCACACCGCTGTCTCGCCCTCCGAGGTCACCTCGAGGATCTCGGTGCAGAGGTTGGACAGGTGGATGACGTTTTCCGGTCGTGCCGTCTGGTTGCTGGTCGCGTTGGAACGATCCTTGAAGGTCATCCAGCCGTTACCGGTCTGCGCCAGCGAGCGCAGCATGCGCGCGTACAGTTCGCGCGCCTTGATCGTCTTCACCGCCAGGCCTTCGGCTTCGGCGGTCTCGTAGGCGGCGTCGAAGGTGGCGCCCCAGGTGTCGACGAAATGCGGCACGATCTTCGGATCGAACAGCGACCAGTCGCCGTCCGTCTCCACGCGGCGCATGAAGAGATCCGGCACCCAGTTGGCGAGGTTGAGGTTATGCGTGCGGCGCGCATCGTCACCGGTGTTCTCGCGCAGTTCGAGGAATTCCTCGATGTCGGCGTGCCACGATTCCAGGTAAACGCAGGCCGCGCCCTTGCGTTTGCCGCCCTGGTTCACGGCCGCGACGGAGGCGTCCAGCGTCTTCAGCCACGGCACGAGGCCGTTCGAGTGGCCGTTGGTACCCTTGATCAGCGAGCCGCGCGAGCGGATGCGCGAATAGGCGAGGCCGATGCCGCCGGCGAACTTCGACAGCTGGGCCACGTCGCCGTACTTGGCGTAGATGGATTCCAGCGCGTCCTGCGGCGAGTCCAGCAGGAAGCACGAGGACAGCTGTTCGTGCGCCGTGCCGGCATTGAACAGGGTCGGCGAGCTGGCGAGGTATTCCAGCGACGAGAGCATGCGGTACAACTCCAGCGTCTCGGCCACGTCGTTGCCGCCAAGCGCGCAGGCGATCCGCATGAAGAAGTATTGCGGCGTCTCGATGACGAACCGCTTCGTCGGGTGGCGCAACAGGTAGCGGTCATAGACCGTGCGCAGGCCGAAGTATTCGAAGCGGCGCGAGGCCGTGGCATCGATCGCATCGTTGAGCTTGCGCGCGTTCACCTGCACGAAGTCGCGCAGGCGCTCGTTGAGGATGCCGAGGTCGAAGCCGGTGGAGATCGACTGCGAGAACGACTGGATGTCCTGGCCGGACACCTCCTTGTCGATGAAGGCGGCGAGCAGGCGTGCCGCCAGCTGGCCGTACTCCGGTTCCTCGGCGGTGAGCGCCGCGGCGGTGCGGATCGACAGCTGGTCGAGTTCCTGGGTGGTGGCGCCGTCGTAGAGGCCGCCGATCGTCTTCAGCGCCACGCGCATCGGATCGACCGCGTACAGGCCATCGGCGCTGCGGGTCACCGCGCGCACGATCTTGTTGACGTCGACGACCTCCTGGCCACCGTTGCGCTTGGTGACGCGCATCTGGCCGGGGTTGTGGGGTGGGGTGAGGGCGAAAGCCGGCGGTGCTTCGTTCTTGTAACCGGCGGCGGGCGCCTTGTCGGTCGCTGCGGAGGGGGTGGCGGCCGGGTCGGCCGTCTCGGTGCGCTCGCGCGCTGCGGAATCCATCGTGGTCATGTGTGGCGTGCCCCAAGGCCTGGTTCAAACTCCCGTTCCCTCGGACGGGGCTCGAAGTGGTCAGGCAATACGGGAAAGGCCGGGACGGAGCGCACCCGAGGCGGCTCCGGTCCGCGACGTGCTTCCCCGCGGAAGCCGTCACCACAATCGGTACCGATCAGGCACCGATTGTTGGCAGGTCTTCGGACTCGTGGACGAGGGCTTTGGGGCCCGGCCTACCCGTCGCTTCCCAGTCACCGAGGACCAGTGCAATAGAACGGGATCGTTTCCACTTACCGCTGCGGGGCAGTTCCGGATTCACACCGGATTCCCTATTAAGTCCGACGGGCAGTCGCGCCTCTCCGGACACCAACGGGACACACGATATAGGCGATGGCTCGACCGGTCAACACAAGATATGGTGTAAATCGCGTAAGTCCCGCCACGTTCACGAATTGTGACGACGGCCTACACAAAGCGCATGAGCCTGCGACGATAAACTCCGCTCCCCCTCCCGGATCACCCAGGATCGATGCCCTCACCATTCGCATTGCAGGACAATGAACTGATCGCCCGAGCGTTCGACGCCGCACCTTACGGCCTGGCCGCTCTTTCTCCCACGGGTGAACTCCTGTACGCCAATGCCTGGGCCAGGGCCCGCCTGCCCGAAGGTGGATTCCTGTCCATCTGGAACGCCGCGGGCCGTGACTGGTTCAGGTCGGAATTGCCGAATCTGGCCGCGAGCGGCATGCGCACGGCGGAACTCGGCTCCGTGGATGGCTCGCCCTGGCGCGTATGCATGGAACGCTGGGATGGCACGGCCATCGTGTCCATTCAGCCGGCCGCCGACGAGGACCAGGGCTGGCGCAGCGCGGGCGTCGGTCGCGATCTCGCGCTCGACCTCACCCAGGACCAGTTGCGCCAGGCGCAGAAGATGGACGCGATCGGCAAGCTGACCGGCGGCGTCGCCCACGACTTCAACAACCTTCTGCAGGTGATCAGCGGGAACCTGCAGCTTCTCGCCTCCGACGTCACCGGCAATGCCCGTGCGGAACGGCGCCTCGCCAATGCGATGGCCGGGGTGACCCGCGGCAGCAAGCTGGCCGCGCAACTGCTCGCCTTCGGCCGGCGCCAGCCGCTGGCACCGAAGGTCGTGAATGTCGGACGCTTCATCCGCGACATGGATGAACTCCTGCGCCGCGCGCTAGGCGAGGCGATCGAGATCGAAACCGTCGTCGCCGGCGGCCTGTGGAACACGCTGGTCGACCCGGGCAACGTGGAAAACGCGCTGCTCAACCTGGCGCTCAATGCCCGCGACGCGATGGAAGGGCGCGGCAGGCTCACCATCGAGGCCGGCAACGCGCTGCTGGACAGCGCCTATGCCGCGGCACATGGCGACCTGCGACCTGGCCAGTACGTGATGATCGCCGTGACCGACACCGGCGGAGGCATTCCCCCGGAAATCATCGAGCAGGTGTTCGAACCCTTCTTCACCACCAAGCCCGAAGGCCGGGGCACCGGTCTCGGGCTCTCGATGGTCTACGGCTTCGTCAAGCAATCCGGCGGGCACGTGAAGATCTACAGCGAGCCCGGCGAGGGCACCACGGTGAAGATCTACCTGCCACGTAGCACGCAGAGCGAAGACCGCCTGGTCGATCTGGACGAGGAAGCCGTGCGCGGTGGCGACGAGACAATCCTGGTGGTGGAGGACGACGACGCGGTGCGCGAGACGGTGGTCGGCATGCTCGGCGACCTCGGCTATCGCGTGTTGAAGGCGCGCGATGCGGGGAGCGCGCTGTCGATCGTGGAAAGTGGCATCGCGATCGACCTGCTCTTCACCGACGTGGTGATGCCCGGTCCGCTACGCAGTCCGGAACTGGCAAGAAAGGCGATGGAACGGCAACCAGGAATCGCCGTGCTCTTCACCTCGGGCTATACCGAGAACGCCATCGTGCATGGCGGCCGCCTCGATGAAGGCGTGGAGTTGCTGAGCAAGCCGTACACGAAGGAACAGCTGGCCCGGCGCGTACGCCATGTGCTGGCCGCGCGGATACCGCGCCCGGCGGCCGAGATCGCGCCGGCGCCGATGGCGGTGCCGGTGCCGGGGGCGGCACCCACGCCGTCGGCCTCGCTGCGCGTGCTGGTCGTCGAGGACGACGCCCTGATACGGATGTCCATTTGCGAGATGCTCGAAAGCCGGGGCCATATCGCTTTCGAGGCCGGCGACGGCAACGAGGCCTTGCGTGTGCACGCCGCCGAGAGGATCGACGTCCTTCTCGCCGATGTCGGGCTACCCGGGATGAACGGGGTGGACCTAGCCGAGCGGTTGCGAGAAACGCAGCCCGGCCTGCCGGTGATCTACGCCACGGGTGACCATACGGCCAATGGCGTGGAGTGCGACATGCACACGCGGATCATCGTGAAGCCGTATGGGGTGGCCGACCTGATCGATGCGATCGGGCGGATCGCGGGCCGCTAGGAGCATCGCCGACAAGTCGGCTCCCACAAGGTCGAGAGCGTCGCCGACAAGTCGGCTCCCACAAGGTCGAGAGCGTCGCCGACAAGTCGGCTCCCACAAGATCGGGAGCATCGCCGACAGGGTCGGCTCCCACCAGGGGCCGGAGGCGGCTCCCACCAAGGGCTGGAGGCATCCATGCTCTGGTGGGAGCCGACCCTGTCGGCGATACGGCGCGCCTCAAGCCACCCTATCCCCCGGCACCCTCAAGGCAACATATGCCCGCCGGTCACCCCATAAGTCTCGCCGGTGATGAAGCTCGCCTCCTGGCTGGCCAGCAACACATATACCGGCGCGCACTCCACCGGCTGGCCCGGCCGCTTCAGCGGTACGTTCTTGCCGAATTCGACGATTTTTTCCTGTGGCTGCCCGCCGCTCGGTTGCAACGGCGTCCACACCGGTCCCGGTGCCACGGCGTTCACCCGGATACCCTTATCCGCCGCCTGCTTGGCCAGCGCCTTGGTGAATGCCACGATCGCCGCCTTGGTCGGCGCGTAGTCGAGCAGGATGTCAGAGGGCTCGTAGGCCTGGATCGAGGCCGTGTTCAGGATCGCGGCACCCGGCGGCATATGTGGCAGAGCCGCCTTGGTCAGCCAGAACATCGCGAAGACATTGGTACGGAACGTGGCCTCGAAGGCCTGGCTATCCAGTTCGTCGATGGATTTCGCGTACTGCTGCCGCCCGGCGATGTTGGCGAGGATGTCGAGGCCGCCCAGCTCCTTTACCACCCTGGCGACCAGGTCCTTGCAGAATGCCTCGTCCTTCAGGTCGCCGGGCATGCCGATAACGGTATGTCCTTCGCCGGTGAGCAAGGCGATGACCTCGTCGGCATCCTTCTGCTCCGATGGCAGGTAGTTGATCGCCACATCGGCGCCTTCGCGGGCGAAGGCGATGGCAGCGGCACGCCCGATGCCCGAATCGCCGCCGGTCACCAGGGCCTTGCGGCCTTTCAATCGAGCGTTGCCGCGGTAGCTGGTCTCGCCATGGTCCGGCTTGGGAACCATTTCCCTCGCCAGGCCCGGTGCCGGCTGCGGCTGCTTGGAGAACTCCGGCTGGGGATACTGGGTGCGCGGATCGCGCATGGCGTAGGGATCGTGCTTGGCTGCGTTTGCCATGGGAAGGTCCTCTTGGGTGGAGAGGCCTTCAGGTTTACGGGCCGGGGTGTCCATACCCCGTCCACGTCATGTCACTTCCCCATGCCGACCATCTTCTTGCCTTGCTTCAGCACCGCGTCGCAGGCCTTGCGGGTGAGCTGGGCCTTGAGGTCGCCGGTGCCGGCCGGGCTGGAGCCGCCGCCGGAGAGGTCGAGGGTCTTGCCGTCGCTGGACTTCAGCAGGCCCTTCGCGCCGTCGAGGTAGCCCTTGTCCTGAGTGGGAGCGGGCGCGGCCTGGGCGGACTGGCCACCCAGCTTGCCCAGCAACTGGTCCTTCACGCCCGCGGCGCCGCTTTCGCCACCGAGGTAGTTGTTGCTCATGCAGTACTGCAGGATGCCCGCGGCGTTGCCCACGCTGCCGGAAGCGAGCGAGCTGCCACCGCCGCCCATCATGCCCTTCAGGCTGTCGAGTTGTACCGCCGCCGCGGGTGTCGCGGCGAAGGCGGTGGCGAGGGCGATACCGGCGAGTAAGGTCTTCATGACATGGCTCCGGGGGTCAAGGTGGGGAAGGGATAAACCTTGATGCGTTAGATGGATGTAAGCACGGCTGGCCGATATGCTCCCATGCGTTCTCCGCGGAAGGAAGGTCCGTTGCCCGTTCTCTCCCGTCTCGCCGGCGTCCTGCTGTTCGCCGCACCGCTTACCCATGCCGCCGTCAGCCTCACCATGCCGCGCGTCGAACGTGGCGATACCCCGGGCTACGTCGACGTGGCCCGGCCACGTTTCTCGTGGATCGTGCGCAGCGATACGAATGGCACCGTGCAGACCGGCTATCGCCTCGTCGTGACGCATCGGGGCGCGACGATCTGGGACAGTGGCGACGTCGTCGGCGCACGTCCGTTCGACATCGAATACGCCGGCCCTCCGCTGGCGCCCGGCGAACGCTATGAGTGGCGCGCGGACGTCCACACCTCCGACGGCGACGCCAGCGTGGCCTCGTACTTCGATACCGCGCTGGACGAAGCGGGCTGGCACGGGGCACGCTGGATCGGCAAGGGCGACGACACGCTTCCCGCACCCATGCTGCGGAAGACGTTCCGTGTCGATGGCGACGTGGCGCGCGCCACGCTGTACATCGCCGCCGGGGGTTATGCCGATGTGTCGATCGACGGCAAGCCGGTAAGCGACGCCGTGCTCGGCCCTGGCTTCACCGATTACGGGAAGCGCGTGGAAGTGGTGGCGAACGAGGTCGATCTCGCCCCCGGCGAACACACGCTCGGCGCCGAACTGGGGCGAGGTTTCTACGGACTCACCAATCCGAACGTATGGCATTGGGAGCGGGCGCCGTGGCATGGCCGTCCGCGGATGCGCGCGTTGCTGCGCATCCGCCATGTCGATGGCCGTGTCGAGGATATCGTCAGCGATGCGAGCTGGCGCGTGGCCGATGGGCCGACGCGGTCGGACGACCTGTACGGCGGTGAGGTGTTCGATGCGCGTCTCGCCACGCCACGTAGATGGTCACCAGCGGCGGAACTGCCGGCGCCGGCGGGAAAGCTCGTCGCGCAGACCGAGCAGCCGATCCGCGTGGTGGACACCGTCGCCGCGACGGCCGTCACCGAGCCGGTGCCGGGGGTTTACGTATTCGCGTTTCCCCGCGTGATGGCGGGATGGGCGAGGTTCGACGTGAGTGGTTCGGCGGGCACGACGATCGTCGCGCGTTACGGGGAGAAGTTGCTGCCCGACGGCACCGTCGACGCGCGCGATGATCACCATTATTTCAAGCAGGGATTCCAGACCGACCGCCTGACGCTCGACGGCGGCCGGGTCCGCTGGCATCCGCATTTTTCGTACAAGGGCTTCCGCTACGTGCAGGTCCAGGGCTGGCCCGGTGGCAAGCCGCTCGCCGACGCCGTCGCCGCGCAGGTGGTGCACACCGATGTGGCGGTGACCGGCCGCTTCGACAGCGACAATCCGTTGTTGAACTGGATACACCGGGCCGCCGTCGACACCATGCTGAACAACCTGCATGGCATCCCCACCGATACACCGATGTACGAGAAGAACGGCTGGACGGGGGACGGCATGCTGGGCGCGGAGATGTTCCTGCGCAATTTCGACGCGGATCGGTTGCTGGCGAAGTGGCTTCGCGACATCGCCGATGCACGCAACGCGCAAGGCGCGCCGTTGCTCATCGCGCCCAATCCCGGGTGGGGCGACGTACGTGCGCCCACCTGGCATTCGGCCTACGTGTTCATTCCATGGTGGTTGTGGATGTATGCGGGGGACCGGCGCCCGATCGAGGAGCACATCCAGGGCATCGCCCGTTACGTGGCGATGGAGGATGCGCGTTCGCCGGACGGCATCGCCACCACGGAACTGGGCGACTGGGTCAGCCCGGAAACCGATCCGGGCGGCGAAAACGCGCCGGAGGACAAGCGTGTCGCCGCGACGGCCTATCTGTACGGGATGGAACGTGCGACGGCGACGATGCTGCGGCTTGTCGGCGACGCGTCCGCCGCCGCCGCGTTCGATGTCCGCGCGGAGAAGGTGCGCGCGGCGTTCAACGAGCGATTCCTCGATCGCGCGGCCGCCCGCTATCGTGGCGAAGGAGACAGCGGCTACCGCCAGGCGCACAACCTGTTGGCCCTGGCCTTCGGCCTCGTGCCCGACGACCTCGAGGCGCGCGTGGCGGCCGGCGTGGCGGCCGATGCGAAGGCGCGCGGCGACCATCTCGATACCGGCGCGCTGGCGACCAAGCCGCTCCTGCCGGTGTTGACCGCCGCCGGCCACGCGGACGAGGCCTGGGCCATCGCCACCCAGACCACCTTCCCCAGCTGGGGCTTCTGGCGCGCCAACGGCGCCACCAGCCTGTGGGAACACTGGAAGCTGGCCTCGCGCTCGCGGGGCCACTACTTCCTGGGCACGATCGACGACTGGCTGTACGGCGACGTGGCGGGCCTGCGGCCACTCGCGCCGGGATGGCGCCGTTTCGAGGTGCGGCCGACCCTCACGACCTTCCTGGGCCGCGCGTCGGCGTCGGTCATGACGCCCTACGGTGAAGCGTCCGTGGCATGGCGCAAGGTGGGGGAAAGGTCGAGGCGGATATCGTGGTGCCGGTAGGCACCGAGGCGGTGGTGGCCCTGCCGGGGTCGCCGGAGACGGTGCTGGGATCGGGGCGGCACACCCTGACTGCCCCGTGAGCGTCTTCACATACCCCTCGTAAAGTCTTGCACTCCACCGCCGATAAATCCTGCACGGGGAAATCGAGGGTGACGAGTATGTCGGCAGTGGAAAAATGGTTCGGCCGCACGCGGCTGAACACGCGGGTGTGGATGGTGACGACGGTGGTCGTGGCCGGCTTGTTGGCGCAGACGATCATGGCGGGCATCGAAAGCCGTGGCGTGCAGATGCACGCGCTCCAGGACACGCTCGAACAGCACGTGACGGCGGCGATGGCGATCGCCGACGCCTATCACGCGCGTGCGGAGAAGGGTGAGCTGAGCGACCTGGAGGCGCGGGTGAGCGCGCTGCGGGACATCGAGGCGATGCGCTGGGCGAACCATACCGGCTACGTGTTCGCGTTCGATTCGTCGTTGACGATGCGCATGCATCCGCTGCGGCATGACGACATCGGCAAGAACATTCGCGACGATGTCGACGGCAAGGGCTTCCACCACTACGAGGCGATGCTCGCCGCCGATACGAAGGCCGGCCAGGGCATGACCCGCTACACGCAGGTCATGCCCAAGACGAAGGAGCTGAAGGACAAGATCAGCTTCTCGGCCTGGTACAAGCCATGGGACCTGCACTTCGTGTCGGGCGCCTACTTCGACGCCATCGACGCCGCGTTCCAGGCCCAGCTCGAGCGCGACCTGATCAAGTCGGGCCTCATCGCGCTGCTGGCGCTGGCGATCGTCTGGTTCTCGATGAGCAGCATCCGCGGCAGCCTGGGTGGCGAGCCGCGCGACGCCGTGGAGATCGCGGGGCGTATCGCCGGTGGCGACCTTCGCGCGGATAGCGCGGCGGCGTTCGCGCCGGAGAGCTTGCTGGGCGCGCTGGAACGCATGCGCGGCACCCTGGCCTCGATCGTCACGGAAGTGCAGGAAGGCGCGCATGTCGTCTCCACCACCTCCAGCGAAATCGCGCGCGGCAACGACGACCTCTCCCAGCGCACGCAGGAACAGGCTTCCAGCCTGGAGGAAACCGCGGCATCCATGGAGGAAATGACGGCGACGGTGAAGCAGAACGCGGAGAACGCCCTGGCCGCCGACCGCTTGTCGCGGCACGCGCGCAACGCGGCGGAGAAAGGTGGCGCCGTCGTCGACGAGGCGATGGAGGCCATGCGCCAGATCGGCGATTCCAGCCGTCGCATCGGCGACATCGTGGGCCTCATCGACGACATCGCCTTCCAGACCAACCTGCTGGCACTGAACGCCGCCGTGGAGGCGGCGCGTGCGGGCGAACAGGGTCGCGGCTTCGCTGTCGTGGCGACGGAAGTGCGCCGCCTTGCCCAATCCAGCGCGGCGGCGTCACGCGAGATCAAGGGGCTCATCGTCGAAAGCGGCGAGCGTGTCGACGCGGGTGCCGTGTTGGTGGAACAGTCGTCGGGTGCGCTGCGCGACATCCTCGACAGCGTGAAGAAGGTGACCGACATCGTCGCCGAGATCGCCGCGGCCAGTGCCGAGCAGTCGTCCGGTGTCGACCAGGTGAACCTCGCCATCGCGCAGATCGACCAGGTGACGCAGGAAAACGCCGCGCTGGTGGAAGAGGCCGCCGCCGCCGCGAAGTCGATGCAGGACCAGGCCAGGTCGTTGCGCGACCAGGTGGCGTTCTTCACGGTCGACACCGAGGCAGGCGGTGGAGGCGGCCGCGACACCTCGCCTGCCGCGGTGGAGCATGCCGCGCACGACCTCAGCTTCGGTCATCGCCCGGCGCCCGCCACGGACGCCGCCGCTTGGACCGAGTTCGCCTGACAAGGGCGCACGTCCCGGCGCACATTGTTTATCCTCGGATGGAAGCCCCAACGAGGATAAGCACATGGACCACGCCGCGAGTTACGTGCACGGCGCGAGCCCCACACCCCTGCTCGGCGAGACGGTCGGGGCCCTGCTCGATCGCGTCACCGCACGTTGGCCGGACCGGCCGGCGCTGGTGGTGCGCGAGCAGGGCGTCCGCTGGACCTATCGGGAATTCCACGCCGAGGTCGAGCGCGTCGCCGCCGGCCTTCTCGCGCTGGGCCTGGAACCCGGCGACCGCGTCGGCATCTGGGCCCCGAACCGTGCCGAATGGGTGGTGGCGCAATTCGCCGCGCCGAAGGCGGGGCTGATCCTGGTCAACATCAATCCCGCCTACCGTTCGCACGAGTTGGCGTACTCGCTGAACAAAGTCGGTTGCCGCGCGCTCATCCTGCCGCGCGCCTTCAAGTCGTCGCGCTACCTGGACATCCTCCGTGGCCTCGCCCCGGAGCTGGATACCTCCCCGCCTGGCGGATTGCGCGCGGCGGCATTGCCGGACCTGCGCCACGTGATCCTGCTCGACGGGGAAGCGGCACCCGGTGTATTGCGTTGGCGCGATATCGCGGCGGACGACGCGGCGCGGGAGCGCCTCGCGGCGGTGGAGGCGGAGCTGTCGTTCGACGACGCGGTGAACATCCAGTTCACCTCCGGCACCACGGGTGCGCCAAAGGGCGCGACGCTCACGCATCACAACATTGTCAACAACGGCTTCTTCATCGGCGAAGCCATGCGCCTCACCGAGGACGACAGGCTGTGCATCCCCGTGCCGTTCTACCATTGCTTCGGGATGGTCCTGGGTAACCTCGCCTGCGTGACGCACGGCGCGTGCATGGTGATCCCCGGCGAGGGCTTCGACGCACTCACCACGCTGGAAACGGTAGCGGAGGAACGCTGCACGGGCCTGCACGGCGTGCCGACGATGTTCATCGCCGAACTCGAGCATCCACGCTTCCGCGAGTTCGACCTGTCGAGCCTGCGCACGGGCATCATGGCCGGTTCGCCATGCCCGATCGAGGTGATGCGCCGTGTCGTGCGCGAGATGCACATGAGCGAGGTGACCATCGCCTACGGCATGACCGAAACCAGCCCCGTCAGTTTCCAGACCGTGCCGGACGATCCGCTCGAACTGCGCGTGTCGACGGTGGGACGCATCCATCCACACGTGGAAGTGAAGATCGTGGACGAGGCGGGGCGGGTCGTTCCGCGCGGTACCACGGGCGAGCTGCTGACGCGCGGCTATTCCGTGATGCGCGGCTATTGGGGTGACGAGGACCATACCCGGCTGGCGCTCGACGCGTCGCGCTGGATGCATACCGGCGACCTCGCGGTCCTCGATGACGCGGGCTATTGCACCATCGTGGGCCGCCTGAAGGACATGATCATCCGTGGTGGCGAGAACATCTATCCCCGCGAAATCGAGGAATTCCTCTACGGACACCCGGATATCCAGGACGTGCAGGTGTTCGGTGTCCCGGATGACCGGCTGGGCGAGCAGGTGTGCGCGTGGATCCGCCTGCGCGACGGGGCGACGGCCACGGAGGGCTCGATCCAGGACTACTGCCGGCGGCACCTCGCCTATTTCAAGGTGCCGCACTACGTCCGCTTCGTGGACGGATTCCCGATGACCGTGACCGGAAAGGTGCAGAAGTACCTCATGCGCGAGATGATGGAAGCGGAACTGTCCGGGAAGGTCGGGCAGGAAAGATAGGCCCGGCGGCCCCGTTCTCTACCTTGGATTCACGCCCCCCTCTCCACGCTAGCCGGGAGGGAGGGCTCAGGACACCAGAGAGGCGCATGTGAATCGAGTCAGGAGACACCATCCCGCTACGCTGTTTACGGCGTTCCTCTTCGCGTTGTTCGGTGCCGCGACCCTGCTGGGTGGCATACGGCTCGTCAACCTCGGCGGCTCCGCCTATTACCTGGTCGCGGGCGCGATCACCCTGGTGGTCGCGGCCTTGCTACTGTTCCGCGTGCGGCTGGCCGTGCCCCTCTATGGCCTCCTGCTGATCGGCACCGCTGCCTGGTCGGTCTGGGAAGTGCGCCTGGACTGGTGGCAACTGCTTCCGCGCCTCGACGTATGGTTCGTGCTGGGCTTGTGGCTCCTGCTGCCCTGGCCGCGCCGCGGCCTCAACCGGGACAGCCTATACGAAACCTCCCGGCATACCGGTGGTGGGTTCCTGCTCGTCTCGCTGTTGATCGTCGCGTTGGTGGGCATGGCGGGAGCCCTTCATTCCGATCACGACCTGTCGGGCGAATTGCCCATGGCCGACGTCGCGGGGCCGCAAGGCGACCGCGCCGCACGGCCCGACGGCGACTGGACCGACTACGGTGGCTCGCCGTTCGGCCAGCGCTACTCCCCGCTGACGCAGATCACGCCGGATAACGTGGGGCGGTTGCAGGTCGCCTGGAAGATCCAGACGGGCGATACCCCGGGGCCCGACGATCCGACCGAAACGACCTCCGAGAACACGCCGCTGAAGATCGGCGACACCGTCTACCTGTGCACGCCGCACAGCCGCGTGATCGCGGTGGATGCGGCAACGGGACAGAAGCGCTGGGAGTTCGATCCGAAGATCCAGAGTCCCGTCGGATTCAAGCACTGGGAACACATGACCTGTCGTGGCGTGTCGTACCACGATGATGCGAAGTACGCGGCGACCGCGACGGCATCCACCGCCTCGGCGACCTGCCCCCGCCGCCTGTTCCTGCCCACGGCGGACGCGCGCCTGATGGCGATCGACGCCGATTCCGGCAAGCCCTGCGCGGACTTCGGCGATCACGGCACGGTGAATTTGCGCACGAACATCGGTCCGTTCACGCCGGGTGGCTACTACTCCACCTCGCCGCCGGCGGTGACCAAGGACCTGGTCATCATCGGCGGCCATGTCACCGACAACGAATCGACCAACGAGCCCTCGGGCGTGATCCGTGCCTACGACGTGCACGACGGCCACCTCGTCTGGAACTGGGACCCGGGCAATCCCGACGCCACGGCTCCGATCGCCCCCGGCGGCATCTATACCCGCAATTCGCCGAACGTCTGGTCGCTCTTCAGCGTCGACGAGAACCTCGGCATCGTCTACCTGCCGATGGGAAACCAGACGCCCGACCAGTTCGGTGGCGGTCGCACGCCCACGTCGGAGAAGTACGGCGCGGGCATCGTCGCGCTGGACGTGGCCACCGGCAAGGTGAGGTGGAACTACCAGTTCACCCACCACGATCTCTGGGACATGGACATCGGCGGCCAGCCGACCCTCGTCGACCTGCAGACCGCCCAAGGCGTGAAACCCGCGCTGGTGGCCTCGACCAAGCAGGGCAGCGTGTACGTGCTCGACCGGCGCGATGGCACGCCGATCGTTCCCATTCGCGAAGTGCCACGTCCGCAGGGTGCCGTGGCGGGCGACCATACCGCACCGACGCAGCCGCTATCGGATCTCAATTTCGCGCCACCGGACGTGCGGGAGAAGGATATGTGGGGCACGACGCCCTTGGACCAGCTCTGGTGCCGCGTGCGTTTCCGTTCGTTGCGCTACGAAGGCATGTTCACGCCGCCCTCCGAACAAGGATCGCTGGTTTTCCCGGGTAACTTCGGCGTCTTCGACTGGGGTGGCGTGTCGGTGGATCCCACGCGCCAGTTGATGTTGATCAATCCGAGCTACATGGCTTTCCAGTCGCGCCTCATCCCGAAGGACGTGCTGGCCAAGATGGAAGTCGGCCCCGCCAAGAGCGAGACCGAAGGCGTGAAGAAGGCCGAAGGCATTCCCTACGGCATCGAACTGTCGGCCTTCCTCTCGCCGCTGGGCATTCCGTGCCAGGCCCCGCCGTGGGGTTACGTCGCGGGCGTCGACCTGCGCACGGGCAAGATGATGTGGCGGCACAAGAACGGCACCATCGTCGACAGCGCACCGTTGCCGATCCCGATGCCGCTCGGCGTCCCGAGCCTCGGCGGCATGGTGACCACGGCAGGCGGCGTCACCTTCCTCTCCGGCACGCTGGACTACTACGTGCGCGGCTACGACGTGCGTACCGGAAAGAAGCTGTGGGAGGCGCGCCTTCCCGCCGGCGGCCAGGCCACGCCGATGACCTATGCGGACAAGGACGGACGGCAGTACCTGCTGGTGACGGCAGGCGGACACGGCTCGCTAGGCACCAAGCAAGGCGACTGGGTGATCGCCTACGCGCTGCCCAAGTAAGCAGATGTAACAGCTGGGAGCCGACCTTTTTGTGGGAGCCGACTTTGTCGGCGATCCCGCGGCAGCGGGCCAGGTTGAGGCAAGCACCCATCGCCGACAAAGTCGGCTCCCACAAAAGGCAGGCTCTCACCGGGGTTTCGGTTGTCCTGGCTGGCTGGGTACTCCTAGCCTCGCTTGGGGCTGGGCAGCAGTGCCGCAAGCAAACCGATCAGGGGCAGGAAGGCGCACACCTGGTACACCGCCTCGATGCCGATGTGGTCGGCCAGCTCGCCGAGCACCGCCGCGCCCAGGCCGCCCATGCCGAACGAGAAGCCGAAGAACAGGCCGGAGATCATGCCGACACGGCCTGGCACGAGCTCCTGTGCGAAGACGACGATCGCGGGGAAGGCCGAGGCCAGGATCAAGCCGATCGCCACGGTGAGCGGTGCCGTCCAGAACAGGCTGGCGTGCGGCAACAGGAGGGTGAAGGGCAGGGCGCCGAGAATCGAAAACCAGATCACCCGCTTGCGTCCGATGCGGTCGCCGACGGGGCCGCCGAGCACCGTTCCCACCGCCACCGCGCCGAGGAAGACGAACAGGTGGAACTGCGCGTTCTCCACCGACACGCCGAAGCGATGGATCAGGTAGAACGTGAAGTAGCTGGTGAGGCTGGCGAGGTACACGTACTTCGAGAAGATCAGCGCGAGCAGCACGGCGATGCCACGCCGCGCCTCCCGCGTGGGTGGAGCGAGTTGCGCGTGCTTGCCGGCGTTGCTCGTCAGGCGGACCAGGCCATGGTGGCGATACCACTGGCCGACGTTCCACAGGATCGCGCAGGACAGCAAGGCGAGCAGCGCGAAGAAGGCCAGGCTCGACTGTCCCCAACGCACCACGACCAGCGCCGCGGCGAGCGGGCCCAGCGCCTGGCCGGCGTTGCCACCCACCTGGAACAGCGACTGCGCGAGACCGTGGCGGCCGCCCGAGGCCATCCGCGCCACGCGGGACGATTCAGGATGGAAGACCGACGAACCCATGCCCAGCAACGCCGCGCCGGCGAGCAGCAACGGGTAGGCGTGCGCCTTCGACAACACGAGCAGGCCGAACAACGAGAACAGCGTGCCACCGGGAAGCGCGAGCGGCGTGGGACGGCGGTCGGCGTAGAGGCCGATGAGTGGCTGCAGGATCGACGCGGTCATCTGGTAGGTCAGCGTGATGAGACCGATCTGGCCGAAGTCGAGCTGGAAGTCGGTCTTCAGGCCCGGATAGATGGCCGGAAGCAGCGACTGCATCATGTCGTTGAGCAGATGACAGAAGCTGATCGCGAAGATCACGCCATAGACGGTCGTGTCCGCGCGGCGGCCGTCCAGCGCCGCGTCGACGGGGGCTTGCATGGGCTTTCCTGGGGGGAGGGGAGCGAATATGAGAACACGGGCGGGGCGACGCGGCCACTGCCGGCGTGATGGCGATGGGTCTACGGCTGCGGACCGTGGCAATCCGCGCGGATGATGCACTCGACGAGTTCGGCCGGCGGCTTGCCGATCTCCACGCGCATGGCCTCCGTGTCGCCGGGTTCCTCCAGCGTGGCCAACTGGCTGTCGAGGAGCGCCGGATCGAAGAAGTGTCCCGCCCGGTGTCCGAGGCGTTCGGCCAGCAGTTCGCGTGAGCCATGCAGGTAGACGAACCTCACGTCGTCGTGTCCGTCGCGCAAGAAATCGCGATAGCGGCGCTTCAAGGCCGAGCACGCCACCACCAGCGACTCGCCCTGCCGCCGGTGGCGATCCATTTCCCCCACGATGGCGGCGAGCCAGGGCTGTCGGTCCGCATCGTCGAGCGGTATGCCCCGGGCCATCTTGTCGCGGTTGGCTTGCGGATGCAGGTGGTCCCCGTCGACGAAGGGCTGGCCCAGCCGTGCCGCCAGGCCGGTGCCGATCGTGCTCTTGCCACTGCCGGAAACACCCATGACGATCGTGATCATGGCTTGAAGCATGCCGTCTTTCGGGCCACGGAATCGTGAACGGCATCGCGTACCATCATTGGCTGGTCCCTCTCGAACCCATGCCATGGAAACCATCGACCTGCGCAGCGATACCGTCACCCGGCCCACCGACGCCATGCGCGAGGCGATGTCGCGTGCACCGGTCGGTGACGATGTGTACGGCGAGGACCCCACGGTCAATGCCTTGCAGGACCGCATCGCGGCCGACCTGGGCTTCGCCGCGGCGTTATTCGTGCCCACCGGTACCCAGGGCAACCTGCTCGCGCTGATGAGCCACTGTGAGCGCGGCGACGAGTACATCGTAGGCGCGGATGCGCATACCTATCGCTTCGAAGGCGGCGGTGCGGCGGTGTTGGGTTCGATCCAGCCACAGCCGATCCCGCAGGACGCCGACGGAACGTTACCCCTGGACAAGGTCGAGGCGGCGATCAAGCCGATCGACCCGCACTTCGCCCGCTCCCGCCTGCTGGCGCTGGAGAACACCTGGCATGGCCGCGTCCTTCCGTTCGATTACCTCGCCTCCGCGCGCGAACTGGCGACACGGCGCGGCCTCGGGCTGCACATGGACGGCGCGCGTCTCTACAACGCGGCGATCGCCTATGGCCGTCCGGCCCGCGAGGTCGTGGCGGGCTTCGACAGCGTGTCCGTGTGCCTGTCCAAGGGACTTGGCGCGCCCGTGGGCTCAGTGTTGCTGGGCAGCGTGGCGCTGATCGACCGCGCGCGTCGCTGGCGCAAGGTGGCCGGCGGTGGCTGGCGGCAGGCGGGCATGCTGGCCGCGGCGGCCATGCACGCGCTCGACCACCATGTGGAACGCCTGGCCGACGACCACGCGCGCGCCATCCGGCTGGCGGACGGCTTGCGCCGGATCGATGGCCTCGAGGTCAAGGGCTGCCATACGAACATGGTCTTCGTCGACGTGCCGCCCGCACGCTTGAAGGACCTCGCCACGCACATGTCCGCGCACGGCGTACGACTGAGCATCGGCTATCTTCCGTCGATCCGCCTGGTGACGCACCTGGACATCGACGACACGGCCATCGAACGGACGATCGCCGCGTTCGCTTCGTTCGATTACTGACGGGGCGCCATCAGCTTGCGTTGCAGAGAATAGAGAAGGGCGGCATCGGTGAGATCGAGCGTGTCGGTTTCCATCGCGCGGTAGTGGCGATGGAAGGCGACGATCGCATTGCGCGGATTGGATACGTCATAACCGACCAGGCGCATCGCCGCGAGGCTGTCGAAGCCGGGCGGCGCGGGGATCGGGTTCGGCTCCGGCCACAGTCCGAAACCGTAGCTGGCGAGCGTCGCCCAGGGGAACCGCACGCTCGGGTCGTTCTTCCGGCCGGGCGCGATGTCGCCATGGCCGACCACCGCTTCGCGCGGGATGCCGAGGCGCGTGGTGAGATCGGCCAGCAGTTTCACCAGCGCTTGTATCTGCGGCTGGGTGAATGGGGACTCGCCATCGTTGTCGATCTCGATGCCGATGGACGAGGAATTCAGGTCCGTCATGTCGCCCCAGCGCGAGGCACCCGCATGCCATGCGCGGTCGTTGTCGTCGACGAGCTGGTCGATGCGGCCATTGGCCTCGACGAGGTAGTGGGCGCTCACCTGGCCTTCGCTGTTGCGTGTGCTCAGCACGCGCAGGGCTTCCGCGGCGTTGCCGATCGACGTGTGGTGCAACACGATGATCTGTGCCTTGCGCGCGTTGAAGTTGGGCGACGGTGTCCAGTGGGCGAGGGCGCTGCGCTGCGGCGCGACGCGTGGCCCGGTGGCGCAGCCGGCAAGACAGGCGATCGCCAGCAGGACCGCCGCGAGGCGGATGCGCCTTGCGACGGTGGCCCTCGTTCGCGTCATTCGACGCGGAAGTCGCTGCTGGTGATGACCCACGCGATCTCCTCGCCAACGTCCCCGGTGTCTTCCCTGGATGCCACCACGATCTGGAGGTCGACGCAATCGTGGCCTTCGGAAAGCCATTCGGTTTTTTCCAGCGCCATGCCGGATTTCTTCAGCGCCGCATGCAGGGCGGGCATCGTCGTGGCGAGTAGTTCCGTGCCCTCGTGCGTGAGCTGGCCGCCCAGCACCTCGATGTCGCACAGCTTGTCGTCGAGGAAGCGCAGCCGCAGCCATTCGTCCCCGGCGGCATCGGCGTATTCGTCCTCGTCGTCCCACATGTTTTCGCCGCCGGCCTTCCAGCCGAGCATGTCGCGAAGTTTCTTTCGCGGCATGCCGAAGAAGATGTCGGTGTCGCCGCGGCGGATGCCGCGGCCCGGGACCAGCTCGCAATGTTCCATGGCGTACCTCGTCAGATGGCGCGGGAGACCCGCCGGTGAAGCATGGCGGACCGACGATACGACCGGCCAGCCGGCCCTGTCCGTGCCGTGTCAGGGTTTATGGTCACGGCCGAGGTAGTCCTCGCTCTGCATTTCGATGAGCCGCGATTCGGTGCGGCCGAACTCGGCGCGAACCTTGCTGCCATCGTAGAGTTCCGTGATCGGCGCGGCCGCGGAGAGTACCAGCTTCACGTGGCGGTCGTAGAACTCGTCCACCAGCAACACGAAGCGCTTGGCTTCGTTTTCCGAGTAGACGGTGAACTGCGGCACGTTGGACAGGATCACGGCCGGATACGATTTCGCCAGCTCGATGTAGTCCGCGACGGCGCGCGGACCTTCGCAGAGCGCCGCGAAGTCGAACCAGACGATGTTGTCGGCGCGCTTGCGCACCGGCACGTCGCGACCGCTGAGCATGATGGAGCCGGCCTCGACGATGTCTCCCTGCGCCTGGCCCATGAAGATCTTCGTCAGCGAGCGCTCGGCTTCCTGGCCGGGCGGCACGAGGTAGACCGGCGCCTGGCTCAGGGCGCGCAAGCGCCAGTCGTGCGGGGACACCATTTCATGGACCACGCAGTGCTTTTCGATCGTCGCGATGGCAGGCAGGAACCGCGCGCGTTGCAGGCCATCCTTGTAGAGGCCCTTCGGCGGCGTGTTCGAGGTGGTGACCAGGGTGACGCCGCGGGCGAACAGGCCGTCCAGCAGCCCGGCGAGGATCATGGCGTCGCCGATATCGGAGACGAGGAATTCGTCCAGGCACAACACGCGGCATTTCGCGGCGAGGCGTTCGGCCACTTCGTCGAGCGGATTCTGCCGCTCGCCAAGCTCGCGCAGCATGCCGTGCACCTCCAGCATGAAGCGGTGGAAGTGCCGGCGCAGGGCGAGGCCCGGCGCGAGGCTGGAAACGAAGAGGTCCATGAGGAAGGTCTTGCCCCGGCCGACGCTGCCCCACAGGTACAAGCCACGCACGGCGGCGCGCGGCTCGTTGCCGAGCATGCTGCGCAGGCGGCTGAACAGGCCACCGGCGGCCGGCTCGGGCGTGCACAGCGCCGCATGCAGGCGGTCGAACTCGGCGATGACGGGCGACTGGGCCGGATCGGATTCCCAGCGATGTCCGGCAATACCGTCCCGGTAGCGTTCGCCGGGCGTCGATTCCGTGCAGGTCATGCGGCGCGGGACTCCGGCAACCAGTTCTTCACGCCGTTCTTGATGACGCCGCGCAGGTCCATCAGGCGGCGATGGAAGAAATGGCTGGTGTCCTCCATTCTCACCAGTTGCGGCCGAACCTCTTCCGGCAGGCTGTCGACCCAGTCGTAGACGGCTTGCGGCTCGACGATCTCGTCGGCGTCGCCCATGACCACGAGCCAGTGGCGCAGGGGCAGTTCCAGCTGGGAGAAATCCCAGCCGCGGCCTGCCACGGGGGGTGCGACGCTGATCACGGCGTCGGCCCCGAGGTGGATGGCGTTGCGCAGGGTCACGTAGCTGCCGAAGGAAAAGCCGGCCAGCCACAGGGCGGCGCCGGGGCGGACCTTGCGCGCCCAGGCGACCACGGCGGCGAGGTCGTCGCTTTCGCCATTGCCGCTGTCGAACGCACCTTCCGACCTGCCCACGCTACGGAAGTTGAAGATGACCGTATCCATGCCGGACTCGCGCAACGAGCGCTCGATCATGGTCACCACTTTGTTGTGCATGCTGCCGCCGTCCGTGGACAGCGGGTGGCAGATCACGGCGATGCCGTGACGGGCCACGTCGGCGGTGGCGGCCTTGGCTTCGCATTCGAGCTTGCCCGCCGGCCCCGCGAGCGCGAAGCTCATGCTCTCGTCCGGGAAGTGATCCGGCGCTGTAGGTAGAAGATCGCTCATGCTCTCCATGATACCCGCTGGCTGGCCGGTTCGCGGCGAAGGCCGGCGATGAACGTCCTCGCACATGCCTTGTTGGCGGGTGACGACACGGCCTTGCGCCTGGGCGGCATCATGGGCGACTTCGTGCACGGCACGCCTGATCCGGCCATTCCCGAACGGGTCCGCCAGGGTATCCACCTGCACCGGGCGATCGACAGCTTCACCGACAGCCACGACGAGGTCCGCGCGGTCCGCGAGCGCTTGCCCGCGCCGTTCCGCCGCTATGCGGGCATCCTCCTCGACATGTGGTTCGACCATTGCCTGGCGCGCGATTTCGCGCACTGGTCCGCGACGCCGCTGGAGGATTTCTCGACGAACCTGCGCACGGAGTTGCATGCCGCCGGTCCGCTGTTGCCCGACGCGTTGAAGCGCTTCCTCGGTTACATGGACGCGAACGGGCTTCCGGCCGGCTACGCGCGGGCCGAGGCGATCGCCAAGGCCTTGCGCGGTATCTCGCAACGGTTGTCCCGGGCCAACCCCGTCGCGGACGCCATGCCGCTGTTGATGGCGGAGGACGCCATGTTGCAGGCCAGCTTCGAGCGGTTCTTCCCGCAGCTGCGGGTGTTCGCGAAGGAGTGGGTGGCCCGCCTTCCGCCGCTTACTTGACCTGGTCGGCCATCCACTTGACCGTGTTGCCGACCTGTTCGTCGGTCAGGGCCGGATTGCCGCCCTTGGCCGGCATGTGGTTGCCGTCGGGGCCGGTGTAGCCGTCGATGGCGTGCTTGGTGAGGGTGGCGATGCCCTGGGCGATGCGCGCGGACCACGCGGCCTTGTCACCGAGCTTCGGCGCACCGGCCACGCCAGCCGTGTGGCAGCTGTGGCACAGGTTGTCGTAGATGGTCTTGCCATCGGTGCTGCCACCGTAGGCGACCTGGGAGGCGGCGGCCTTCGCGGCGGCTTCCTGGGCGGCCAGCATCGCCGCGCGGCCGGTGTCGCCGGCATAGACGCCGCCGACGGGGGCGATCCGGGCCTCGGTACGCTTGGCGACGGCCGGGTCCTGATCCTTGGGGATGTTGCTGTAGATGGTATAGGCGATAACCATCAGGACGAGGGCCAGGACACTGAGGCCGGCGGTCAGCCACGAGAACTGACGCATGAAGTTCTGGTCGGACTTGCTCGGAGAACCGCTCACGCATTGACTCCACTGATTTGGGTGTGCCGTCCCCTCCCCGGGATCCGGCGTGCCTGCCGGCCGCAAATGCGGCGTCGAATTTCGCGAGTATAACGGAACCTCCGCGGGAGTCAGCGGTCTGCATGCCCGTGCCGTGCCAGGGGGCCGGCGGGGAGACGTGCCGTCAGTCATGCTGTACCCCTGTCAACCGGCATTGTTCAATGCCGTTCACCTACACCTATATTGGCGCCGTCGGGTTTTCACCTTTTGGGGGTATAAACCCCCGTGGCGCACGGCGCGCCGGTCGGACCAGGTATCCCCGTCCGGTCATTCATCCTGGGAGTGTTTTGCATGTCGCGTTTTTGGAAGATCGCGCTGGCCGTCATCGTGGTTCTGGTGATCGCGGGCATATTCGTCGTTCCCCGGCTGCGTCATGCCGACGGTGCGAACGCAGCCCAGACCCAGGGAGGCAAGGCCAATGGAGAAGGCCAGGGGAAGGACCAGCCGCCCGTGCCGGTCACGGTCGTACCCGTCGCCAGCCAGGATGTGCCCGTCTACCTCACCGCCACCGGCACCGCCCAGGCGCGTAATTCCGTGGTGGTGCGCCCGCAGGTCGGCGGCCAGCTGATGAAGCTCAACTTCCAGGAAGGCCAGGAAGTGAAGCAGGGCGATGTCATCGCCGAGATCGACCCGCGCACCATCCAGTCGCAGTACGACCAGGCCGTCGCCAAGCTGCGCCAGGACCAGGCCGCCGCGGCCACCGCCAAGAACAATCTCGAGCGTTCGCAGAACCTGGTCAGCAAGGGCGGCCAGCAGTACGTGTCCAAGCAGGACCTCGACAACCTCAAGAACACCCTCGACCAGGCCGTCGCCACGGTGGTCGCGGACCAGGCCTCGATCCGCGCCTCGCAGGTGCAGCTGGGTTTCACCAAGGTGATCGCGCCGATCGACGGCCTCGCCGGCATCCGCGCCGTGGACGTCGGCAACATCGTCGCCACCACGGACACGATCGTCACGCTGACCGAGGTCCATCCGATCTACGTCTCGTTCAACCTGCCCGAGAAGAACCTCGACCTGGTCCGTTCCTCCATGCGCGAGGAAGGCGCCACTCCGCTCGAGGTCGCCGCGCTCGACCGCGTCGATGCGCACGTGGTGGCCACCGGCAAGCTCGACGTCATCGACAACACCATCGACACCACCACCGGCACGTTCCGCCTGCGCGCGCTGTTCGACAACAGCAAGACGGAGCTCTGGCCGGGCCAGTTCGTCAATGCGCGCGTCCGCGTGCGCACGGTGAAGAACGGCCTCGTCGTGCCCGCCCAGGCGGTGCAGCGCGGCCCGGATGGCGACTACGTCTACCTCGTGCAGGGCGACAACACGGTCAAGATGCAGCCCGTGGAAACCGCCACCGAGGTGGGCGACAGCCACATGCTCATCAGCAAGGGCCTGAAGTTCGGCGACAAGGTGGTGACCGAGGGCCAGTTCCGCCTCAAGCCGGGCTCGAAGGTGCAGCCGCTGGCGCCGGGACAGGTTCCCGCCGCGCCCACGGCCGAGGAGTTGAAGGCGAAGAAGGATCAGCAGGGCCGCCAGGGCGGACGCCGCGGCTGATAGCGCTTAGCGCGCGGCGTGTCCACGACGGACGCGCCGCCACGGACCGCGAGGTCCCGACACCAGGAATAGAACGTGGGTTTCTCGACACTCTTCATCCGCCGGCCGATCGCCACCTCGTTGCTGATGGTGGCGGTCCTGTTGCTCGGTATCCTCGGCTACCGGCAGTTGCCGGTGTCGGCGCTGCCGGAGATCGACGCGCCCAGCCTGGTCGTCACCACGCAGTACCCCGGTGCCAGCGCCACCACCATGGCGGCCCTGGTCACCACGCCACTGGAGCGTAACTTCGGCCAGATTTCCGGGCTGAACATGATGAGTTCGGACTCGTCGGCGGGCCTGTCGACGATCATCCTGCAGTTCAACATGGACCGCGACATCGACATCGCCGCGCAGGACGTGCAGGCCGCCATCAACCAGGCGCGCGGCACCCTGCCGAACAACCTGCCGTATCCGCCCGTCTACAACCGCGTGAACCCGGCCGATGCGCCGATCATGACGCTGATGCTCACCTCGGACAGCCGTGCGCTGCGCGACGTGAACAACTTCGCCGATTCGATCCTCTCGCAGAAACTCTCGCAGGTGCAGGGCGTCGGCCTGGTATCCATTGCCGGCAACGTGCGCCCGGCCGTGCGTATCCAGGTGAACCCGGCCCAGCTGGCCAACCTCGGCCTGACCATGGAGGACGTGCGCAGCGCGCTCACCCAGGCCAACGTCAACGCGCCCAAGGGCACGCTGAACGGCAAGACCCAGTCGTACAGCATCGGCACCAACGACCAGCTGGCCGATGCCGCCGAGTACAAGGGCACGATCATCAGCTACAAGAACGGCGCCCCCGTGCGCCTGTCCGACGTGGCGAACGTGATCGACGGCGTGGAGAACGACCAGCTCGCCGCATGGGCGAACGGCAAGCCGGCCGTACTGCTCGACATCCGCCGCCAGCCCGGCGCGAACATCGTGCAGACGGTGCAGCAGATCCGCCAGACCATTCCCGACCTGCAGAAGGTGCTGCCGGCCGATGTGCACCTGCAGGTGTTCTCCGATCGCACCATCACCATCCGTGCGTCGGTCGAGGATGTCCAGTTCACCCTGATCCTCACGATCTGCCTCGTCGTCGCGGTGATCTTCGTCTTCCTGCGCCGCCTGTGGGCCACGGTGATCCCGTCGGTGGCCGTGCCCCTGTCGCTGATGGGCACGTTCGGCGTCATGGCCTTCGCCGGCATGTCGCTGGACAACCTTTCACTGATGGCGTTGGCGGTCGCGACCGGCTTCGTCGTCGACGATGCGATCGTGATGATCGAGAACATCGTCCGCTATATCGAGCAGGGTCAGGACGCCAAGACCGCCGCCGAGGTGGGCGCGAAGGAAATCGGCTTCACGGTGCTCTCGCTGACCGTCTCGCTGATCGCGGTGTTCCTGCCGCTGCTGCTGATGCCGGGCGTCACCGGCCGCCTGTTCCACGAGTTCGCCTGGGTGCTGACCATCGCCGTGGCGATCTCGATGCTGGTCTCGCTGACGCTCACGCCGATGATGTGCGCGTACCTGCTCAAGGCCGACCAGCTGCCGGACGCCGACGACGCCCATGAACACGCCGCGGCCGCCGGCAAGCACACCACCTGGTCGCGCATCGTCGAGGGCTACGGCCGCAGCCTGGACTGGGTGCTCGCCCACCGGCCGCTGACCATGACCGTCGCGGCGCTTTCGGTGGCGCTCACGGTCGTGCTCTACATCATCATCCCCAAGGGCCTGTTGCCCGAGCAGGACACCGGCCTCATCACCGCCGTCGTACAGGCCGACCAGAACGTCGCCTTCCCGCAGATGGAGAAGCGCACGAAGGCCGTGGCCGACGCGTTGGGCAAGGACCCCGCCGTGTCCGGCGTGGCCGCCTTCATCGGCGCGGGCTCGGTCAATCCGACCCTCAACCAGGGCCAGATATCCCTTGTGCTGAAGGATCGCGGCGACCGCGACAGCCTCGACGAGGTGCTGCCGCGCCTTCAGGAAGCCGCTTCGCATATCGCTGGCGTGGCCTTGTACCTGAAGCCGGTGCAGGACGTGACGCTGGACAGCCAGGTGTCCGCCACCGAATACCAGTACTCGCTGTCCGCCGTGGATTCGACCGCCTTGGCGGGTTACGCGCAGCAGATGACCTCGGCCTTGCGCAAGCGCGAGGAGCTGGCCGATGTCGACAGCAACCTCGCCGACAAGGGCAATGCGCTGAAGCTCACCATCGATCGCGACAGCGCCAGCCGCCTCGGCGTGCCGGTGCAGACCATCGACGACACGCTGTACGACGCCTACGGGCAGCGGCAGATCTCCACGATCTTCACCCAGCTCAACCAGTACCGCGTGGTGCTGGAGGTCTCGCCGGAATACCGCACCAGCACCGACCTGCTGAACAAGCTCACCGTGCGCGGCAATGGCAACGGCGCCCTGACCGGCTCCAACGCCACCAGCTTCGGCCAGGTGGCCTCGAGCAACTCGGCCACGCCGGCGGGCATCGGCAATACCGGCAACGTCGGCTTCCAGGTCGGCGGTGGCGGCACCATCCCGCTGGCCGCGCTCGCCAGTGCCCAGGTCACCAGTGCTCCGCTGGTGGTCAGCCACCTGCAACAGCTGCCGGCCGTGACGATCTCGTTCAACCTCGCGCCGGGTTACTCGCTGTCGTCGGCCGTGGACGCGATCCACGAGGTGGAGAAGGAACTGAACTTCCCGCCGGAAGTGCGTGGCCAGTTCATCGGCAAGGCCGCCGAGTTCTCGTCCTCGGTCGGTGACGAAGTGCTTCTGCTGCTGGCCTCGATCATCGTCATCTACATCGTGCTGGGCGTGCTCTACGAGAGCTACATCCACCCGCTGACGATCATCTCCACGTTGCCCCCGGCCGGTGTCGGCGCGTTGCTCGCCCTGCTCCTGTGCGGCATGAGCCTGTCGGTGGACGGCATCGTCGGTATCGTCCTGCTGATCGGCATCGTGAAGAAGAACGCGATCATGATGATCGACTTCGCCATCGAGGCGAAGCGCACCGGGCTGAATGCACAGGAGGCCATCCGCCGTGCCTGCCTGCTGCGCTTCCGTCCGATCATGATGACCACGGCCGCCGCCCTGCTCGGCGCGCTGCCCCTGGCCCTGGGCAACGGTATCGGTTCCGAACTGCGCAAGCCGCTGGGCGTGTCGATCGTCGGTGGCCTGCTGCTTTCGCAGCTGGTCACGCTCTACACCACGCCGGTGATCTATCTCTACATGGAGCGTTTCTCGGACTGGCTGGCCGAGCGCAAGCGACGACGCGCCCTGGCGCACGGCATCGAACCGCAGACCGCGGGCTGATGGCGGATCGCCCCTTCCCAAGGAAATACCCCCTCTTCGCCGGACGGTTCGCCGCCCGGCGAAACCTTTTTCCGGTTGGCGCGTTAGGCAGGGGATGCCCCATGCCATCCCGCGCCCCATGAGCCGCTTCGCCCCATGAACATTTCCGGCCCCTTCATACGCCGTCCCATTGGCACCTCGCTGCTGGCGATCGGCATCTTCGCGGTCGGCATCATCTGTTATGCGTTGCTCGGTGTGGCCGCGCTGCCGAACATCCAGTTCCCGGCGATCTTCGTCCAGGCGCAGCAATCCGGCGCCGACGCGAGCACGATGGCCTCCACCGTGGCCGCACCGCTGGAACGCCACCTGGGCCAGGTGCCGGGCGTGGAGTCCATGCGTTCGAACAGCTCCGAAGGCAGCGCCTTCGTCTTGTTGTTCTTCCAGAACGGCACCAACATCGACGCCGCCGCGCGCGACGTGCAATCCGCCATCAACGCCGCCCAGCCCGACTTGCCGCCGGGCCTGTTGAACGCGCCGTCGTACACCAAGGCCAACCCGAACGACGACCCCATCATCGTGCTGGCGCTCACCTCCGACACGGTGGCGCCGACCGCGCTCTACAACGTGGCGGATTCGATCCTCGCCCAGCGCCTGCGCCAGCAGGAAGGCATCGCCACCGTCGATATCGCCGGCAGTGCCACGCCCGCCATCCGCGTGGACGTGAACCTGCGCGCGCTGAATGCGATGGGGCTGTCGCCCGACCAGCTGCGCAACGCGCTCACCGCCGCCAACGTGACCTCGCCGCAGGGCTTCCTCAGCGACGGCGTCACCACGATGGCGGTGACGGCCACCGACTCGCTGCATACGGCCGAAGAGTTCGCCAACCTGATCATCGGCGTGAACAACGGCGTGCCGATCCGCCTGTCCGACATCGCCAAGGTCTACGACGGGCAGCAGGACGCCTACCAGGCGGCCTGGTTCAACGGCAAGCCCGGCATCCTGATGTACGTCTACAGGAAGGCCGACGCGAATGTCATCGACACCGTGGACCGGATCAAGGCGCAGATGCCGACGATGCAGGCATGGCTGCCGGCGGGCGTGCAGCTGCATTCGTTCTTCGATGGCACGCCGACCATCCGCGCCTCGCTGCACGAGGTGCAGGCCACGCTGCTGATCAGCCTCGCCATGGTCATCATGACGATGGCGCTGTTCCTGCGGCGGCTGGCGCCGACGGTGATCGCGGGCCTTGCCGTGCCGCTATCGCTGGCCGGTGCGTTCGTGGTCATGTATGCGTTCGGCTACACGTTGAACAACCTCACGTTGCTGGCCCTGGTGATCGCGATCGGTTTCGTCGTCGACGACGCCATCGTGGTGATCGAGAACGTCATCCGGCACATGGACGAGGGTATCCCGCGCTTCGAGGCGGCCTTGCTCGGCGCGCGCGAGATCGGCTTCACCATCGTCTCGATCACCGGGTCGCTGGTGGCGGTGTTCATCCCGTTGCTGCTCGCCCCGGGCATCATCGGCATGTTCTTCAAGGAATTCACGATCACCCTGGTCGCCGCGATCGTGGTATCGGCCATCGTGTCGTTGACCCTGACCCCGTCCTTGTGCGCGCACTTCCTCACGGCGCACAAGGACGACAAGCCGGAATCGAAGCTGGGCCGGGCACTGGAGCGGATGCACGAGCGCCTGCTCGGGATGTACCGCGTGGCGCTGGACTGGACCCTGCGCCACGCCCTGCTCATGGCCATCACGCCCTTGATCCTCGTCGGGGTGACCTTCGTGCTCTTCGGCATGGTCAAGGGGGGCTTCTTCCCGCCTCAGGACACCGGCCTGATCGGCGCCCGCGCCACGTCCAGCTCGACGGTGTCGTTCGGGGAAATGAAGGTGCGCCAGGCCCGTCTCACCCAGATGCTGCTGGACGATCCCGCCGTGAAGGCCGTGGGCTCGCGCCTCGGCACCAGCCGCACGGGCTCCAGCGGCTTCTTCAACATCGAACTGAAGACCATGGCGGAAGGGCGCAAGGAGAGCACCTTCGTCGTGCTCGACCGGCTGTCGGCCAAGGCCAACAAGTATCCCGACCTCAACCTGCGCCTGCGCCCGATCCAGGACCTGCCCACCGGCGGTGGCGGCGGCAACACGCAGGGCGGCCAGTACTCGGTGTCGCTGAAGGGCAACGACATCGTCGAATTGCAGACCTGGCTGCCCAGGCTGGTCGACGCGCTGAAGAAGAACCCTATGCTGAAGGACGTCGGCAGCGACATCGATGCCGCGGGCCTGCGCCAGAACATGGTGATCGACCGCGATACGGCGGCACGCCTGGGCGTGTCCATCGGCGACATCGACGGCGCGCTCTACAACGCCTTCGGCCAGCGTGCGGTCTCGACGATCTACTCGGACATCAACCAGTACCGCGTGATCGTCAACGCGCTGCCGCAGATGGCCGCCACGCCGGAGTCGCTGAACCAGATCTACGTGCGCTCCAGTTCCGGCGCGATGATCCCGATGACCGCGGTGACCAGACAGGTGCCGGGACTCGCGCCTACCCAGATCGTGCACGAGGACCAGTACACGAGCATGGGCGTCAGCTTCAACCTCGCGCCCAACGTCAGCATGGGCGAGGCGATGGAAATCATCCAGAAGACGATCGACGGCATGCGCATGCCCGGTGACATACGCCTCGACGCCGGCAGCGACTTCCGCCGCTTCCAGCAATCGCAGAGCGACATGCCGTTGTTGATCCTGGCCGCGATCATCACGGTCTACCTCCTGATGGGCATGCTCTACGAGAGCCTCATCCACCCGGTGACCATCCTCTCGACCCTGCCCGCCGCGGGCGTGGGCGCGCTCGCCGCGCTGGTCATCACCGATACCGAGCTGTCGGTGATCGCGATGATCGCCCTGGTGCTGTTGATCGGCATCGTGAAGAAGAACGCGATCATGATGATCGACTTCGCCCTGGTGGCGCAGCGCGAGCATGGTCTCGATTACAAGGGCGCCATCCGCGAGGCCTGCCTGGTTCGCTTCCGCCCCATCATGATGACGACGATGGTGGCGATCCTGGCCGCCACGCCACTGGCGATCGGCCTGGGCGAGGGCGCCGAACTGCGCCGGCCGCTGGGTATCGCCATGATCGGCGGCCTGGTGATTTCGCAGAGCCTGACCCTGCTTTCCACGCCGGCACTGTATGTGATCTTCGCCTGCCTGTCGGAGCGCTGGAAGGCGCGCAAGGCGCGGCGGAAGGAGCGGAAGAGGGAACGGCGCGCCCTGCGCGCCGCCGGTACCTGAATCGCCGACAGGCTCGGCTCCCACCGAGCCGAAGAATCGCCGACAGGCTCGGCTCCCACCGGGGTCGTCGGCTCTCACCCTGGTGGGCTTGGTGGGAGCCGACCCTGTCGGCGATGGGTGCTCGCCCGAGACCCACCTTTCCCACCCGGCACAACAGCCATGCCCCCCGATCGCTTTCCCCCTCCCGCCGAATCGGGCCACAATGGACAGGTTTCCCGCTCGCCGGTGCGCCCTCGTGGCCTGCGCCGGCGCGCCCCATGACCTGGCCCACTCAAGCATAAGGCTCGCCGAATCATGTCCAGCTCGCCCAAGATCATCTATACGCTCACCGACGAAGCGCCGTTCCTCGCCACCGCCTCGTTCCTGCCGATCGTCGAGGCCTTCGCCGGCACCGCGGGCGTGGCGGTGGAAACGCGCGACATCTCGCTCGCCGGCCGCATCCTGGCGCAGTTCCCGGAGCGCCTCACCGATGCGCAGAAGATCGGCGACCACCTCGCCGAATTGGGACAGCTGGCCACCACGCCGGAAGCCAACATCATCAAGCTGCCGAACATCAGCGCCTCCGTGCCGCAGATGAAGGCCGCCATTCGCGAACTGCAGTCGCAGGGCTACGACCTGCCGGACTACGTGGATGCCCCGTCGACCGACGAGGAAAAGGAGACCAACGCGCGCTACGGCAAGGCCATGGGTAGTGCCGTGAACCCCGTGTTGCGTGAAGGCAACTCCGACCGCCGTGCGCCGCTTTCGGTCAAGAACTACGCGCGCAAGCATCCGCACCGCATGGGCAAGTGGTCGCCGGAATCGAAGTCGCACGTCGCGCACATGGATGGCGGGGATTTCTACGGCAGCGAGAAGTCGGCCACCCTGGACAAGGCGGGTACCCTGCGCATCGAATTCATCGGCAAGGACGGCGCGACGAAGGTCCTGAAGGACAAGCTCGCGGTGAAGGCCGGCGAGATCGTCGACGCCGCCGTGATGAGCCGCAAGGCGTTGGCCACCTTCATCGACGCGCAGATCGCGGACGCGAAGGCCAGGGGCGTGCTGTTCTCGCTGCACCTGAAGGCCACGATGATGAAGGTCTCCGATCCGATCATGTTCGGCATCGTGGTACGCGAGTTCTACAAGGACGTGCTGGCGAAGCACGCCGACGCGCTCAAGCAGGTGGGCTTCGACGCCAACAACGGCATCGGCGACCTCTATGCGCGACTGGACAAGCTCGACGCGGGCACGCGCGCGCAGATCGAGGGCGACCTGAAGGCGGAGTATGCGCAGCGCCCGGCCCTGGCGATGGTCAACTCCGACAAGGGCATCACCAACCTGCACGTGCCCAGCGACGTGATCGTCGACGCCTCGATGCCGGCGATGATCCGCGACTCCGGCTGCATGTGGAATGCGGAAGGCAAGTTGCAGGACACCAAGGCGGTCATTCCCGATCGTTCCTACGCCGGCGTCTACCAGGCGGTGATCGAGGATTGCATCGCTCACGGCGCGTTCGACCCGGCCACGATGGGCAGCGTGCCGAACGTGGGCCTGATGGCGCAGAAGGCCGAGGAATACGGCTCGCACGACAAGACCTTCCAGATCCCCGCCGATGGCGCGGTGCGTGTCGTCGCGGACGATGGCAGCGTGGTGTTCGAACACGCCGTCGAGGCGGGCGACATCTGGCGCATGTGCCAGACCAAGGATGCGCCGATCCAGGATTGGGTGAAGCTCGCCGTCCAGCGCGCGCGGCTGTCGGCGACGCCGGCGGTGTTCTGGCTGGACAAGAACCGTGCGCACGACGCGCAGGTCATCGCCAAGGTCGAGCGCTACCTCAAGGACCACGACACCCGTGGCCTCGACATCCGCGTGCTTGCGCCAGTGGAGGCGACGAAGTTCTCGCTTGAGCGCATCCGCAAGGGCGAGGACACCATCTCGGTCACCGGCAACGTGCTGCGCGACTACCTCACCGACCTGTTCCCCATCATGGAGCTGGGCACCTCCGCGAAGATGCTCTCCATCGTGCCGCTGATGGCCGGCGGTGGCCTGTTCGAGACCGGCGCGGGCGGTTCGGCGCCGAAGCACGTGCAGCAGTTCGTCGAGGAAGGCTACCTGCGCTGGGATTCGCTGGGTGAATTCCTGGCATTGGCAGCCTCGCTGGAGCACCTCGCCGAGCGCTACGACAACAAGCACGCCCGCGTGCTGGCGAAGACGCTGGACCAGGCCAACGGCCGCTTCCTCGACAGCAACAAGTCGCCCGCCCGCAAGGTCGGCGAGATCGACAACCGTGGCAGCCATTTCTACCTGGCGCTGTACTGGGCCGAAGCACTCGCCGCGCAGGACGACGACGCGGACCTGAAGGCCAGGTTCACCACGGTGGCGAAGACCCTGGCCGGGAACGAGGCGAAGATCGTCGCTGAACTCAACGGGGCACAGGGCAAGCCGGTGGAGATCGGCGGGTATTACCACCCGGACATGAAGCGGGTGAGCGCCGCCATGCGCCCGAGCGCGACGCTCAACGCGGCACTGGACGTGTTGGTCGCTTCGCGCTGACGGGTAGGCGGGTTCGCCGCGGGCACCCATCGCCGACAGGGTCGGCTCCCGCCACGAGCGGGAGCTTGCCGGTTTGGTGAGTCTGATGAACTTGGTGGGAAGCCGCTTCCCGCCAGGGCTCTCGCTCAAGCCGCCAGTCAGTAGTCGCTGGCGGCCTTCAGGGTCGCCAGGTCGGCTGGCGTCAGCTCGAGTGTCGCCGCCTTCGCGATCTCGTGCAGTTGTTCCAGCGAGGTGGCACTGGCGATCGCGGCGGCGATCGACGGCTGCGCCATCACCCATGCCAGCGCTACCTGTGCCGGCTTCGCATCGCGGGCCTGTGACACCTCGTCCAGCGCCGCCAGGACGCGGTACCCGCGATCGTTGAGGTACGCCTTCACCTTGCCGCTTCGGGCGCTGCTCTTGGACAGGTCGGCCTCGCTCCGGTACTTGCCGCTGAGGAAGCCGCTGGCCAGCGAGTAATAGCTGATCACGCCGACCTCCTCTTTCACGCATAGCGGTTGCAGTGCTTCCTCGAAGCCCTTGCGGTCCATGAGGTTGTATTCCGGCTGCATCGATTCGTAACGCGCCAAGCCTTTGGACGCACTGGTGCTCAAGGCGTCGTCCAGTCGCGTGGCGTCGTAGTTGGAAGCGCCGATGACACGCACCTTGCCTGCATTCACCAGGTCGTCGAACGCGCGCAAGGTCTCCTCAAGAGGCACCTTCGGGTCGTCCTCGTGCGATTGGTAAAGGTCGATATGATCGGTTTGCAGGCGGCGCAGGGAATCTTCCACGGCCTCCTTGATATTGGTGGGCGCCAGTCCGGGATAGCGCGCCCATTTGCCCACCTTGGTGGCGACGACGACCTTGTCGCGCTTGCCGCTCTTCTTCAGCCACTTGCCGATGATCGTCTCGGATTCGCCACCCTCGTTACCCTGTACCCAGGCCTCGTAGACATCGGCCGTGTCGATGAGGTTGAAGCCGTGGTCGACGAAGGCGTCGAGGAGGTCGAACGACCGTGACTCGTCGACACTCCAGCCAAAGACGTTGCCGCCGAAGGCGAGCGGGGCGACCCGCAGGGGCGAACGCCCGAGGTTGCGTAACTTCATGCGTCATCTCCGATGAGGGCGGAAACCCCCATGATGACGCAAGCCAGGTTCAGGCCGTGTGTTTCAGCAGGTGGCGCAAGCTGGGTTTCCCGGTAGTCTTACTGCCGGCTTGACGCTTTCCTTGCGCGGAGCCGCCGAGGCCTGCCGGGCGCCTGCGCCGCGGTCGATCACGGTTTCCTCCCGGCCGAGCCGGAGCACGAGTTCCCGATTGACGATGTGGCCGTGCATGAAGGCAAGGCCGGTGAAGATCGATGCCATGACACCCTCCCATTACACCGTTCGCAACGACTTGCGGCTTTCGGTGAGGTAAAGGGTGCCCGTTCTAACGCGGGCCAAAAAGCGATATGTTTGCAACCCGGCCTTGAGGAATTTTCACATGTCCCGCCTCCCGCTTGGTCTGCTTCAGGGGTTCGTCCTGGTC
Organism: Luteibacter sp. TLI7-4A; assembly: GCF_056754745.1. NCBI lineage: Bacteria > Pseudomonadati > Pseudomonadota > Gammaproteobacteria > Lysobacterales > Rhodanobacteraceae > Luteibacter > Luteibacter sp. TLI7-4A. The sequence goes on from NZ_JBPGWO010000001.1 coordinate 3,844,592, forward strand.
GCCCGCACGGGCAAGCTGTCACGCGCGGCGGAACAGTTGAACCTCACCGTCAGCGCGTTGAGCCACCAGATCCGTAACCTCGAGGAACGGCTGGGGCGCTCCCTGTTCGATCGTGGGCCGCGCGGCGTGACGCTGACCGCCGACGGCGCCAACCTGCTGGAAGCCATCGGCCATCATTTCGAGGGTATCGAGCATGCCCTGGGCCGTTTCGAGGGAAGGCACCAGGATGCGGTGACGCTGAGCGTGCTGCCGTCGGTCGCGTCGAGCTGGCTGGTCCCCCGGCTGCCCAAACTCGTGGGCAAACATCCGGAACTGGAACTCAGTCTTCATTCCTCCGTCGCGGTGGTCGATTTCGACCGCGAACCCACCGTGGACGTGGCGTTCCGCTACGGCCTCGGCGCATGGCCGCGGACGAAGGCGGACCGCCTGTTCGACGAATACATCGTCCCTATAGCCAGCCCCTCCCTGGTGCGCCGCATGGGTGGCTTGCCTGATACGTCGCTCGCGGGATGGCCCCTGCTCGGCGATCCGTCCGGCCGCTGGAACGACTGGGCCGAAACCTTCGGCATGCCGCTGCCGTCGCGCTATGTCGCGCGCTTCGACAATACCGAGCATTTGCAGCGCGCGGTGCTCGAAGGCATGGGCGTGGCGTTGGGCCGCCTCGTCATGGCTCGCTCGCTGATCGAATGCGGCGCGTTGACGGTGCTGTGCAAGGAGCGCATGCGCGTCGCCGAGGCGTATTACCTCGTCTACCCGAAGCGCTCGGAATCGCATAGCGGCGTGGCGCGCTTTCGCGAGTGGTTGCTGGCCGAGGCGGCCGAGTACGAGGCCGGCATCAAGCAGGGTTTGCCCCTGCCGGCCTGAATCCTCCCGGCCCGGCGGTTTTCGCTTGACCGCGCTTCGCTGCGGCGCGACAATCCCCCGGCTACCGCACGGGGTCTCGGGCGGCGGCAACCCTCTTAGCTTATCCAGGCATATGGACGTCTACCCTAGTCGACGCGCCGGCTCCCGCACGCATCGGGTCCCGGCGCTGGCAAAACTCATCGCCCGCGGCGACCGCACCCGGTCGGCCGGCGCTTTCCTCCGCTAGGGAAAGTCCGGCTCTCCTCGTCGGAAGCCGTGAGCTTCCGTTATTCGAGGATTGAGCCATGAACCTCCAGCTCGACAAGACCGCGCCGCGCATGTTCGGCCGCCGTCTCGCTTTCGCACTCGCCCGCCGTCGCGCCACCGGCCCGGTGCCGGCCAAGCGCACGATCACGGTGCCGCGCTCGCTCGACACCGTTGAAAGCTCGTTGAAACCCGCGGATGGCAAACTTCCGAGGCCATGAACAGCGACATAGACACTACGGCGCGGCTTACGCCGTCCGCCGTCGATATCCATAGCGACACCGAACGTCGGCTCCGCGCCGGCGCGCTCGCCTTCGGCTGACGCCGACGGCCGCTCGCGCCTGACCGGACCGCGCGTCCGGAGAGGTAGCGAGCCATGAAGATCCACACCTCGCAGGCGGCCGTTGCCGCCAAGATCTACACCCAGGCCACCGCGGACGCCTACCGTCCCGCGGACGAACTGCTGCGTGCGCTGGACGCCCGGCCGGACGGCCTCGACGAGGCCGCCATCGCCGAGCGCCTCGACCGCGACGGCATCAACGAAGTGGGCCATGAAAAACCGCCGCACTGGTCGATCCAGCTGCTGCGCGCTTTCCGCAACCCCTTCATCATCGTGCTGCTCGTACTCGCCGGGGTGCAGCTGTTCACCGAGCCCGACGACGTCACCGGTCCCGTCATCATCGCGGTGATGGTGGCGATCAGCGTGCTGCTTTCCTTCACCCAGGAGTTCCGTTCCTCGCGTGCGGCGGAGAAGCTGAAGGCGATGGTGCGCAACACGGCCACCGTCACCCGCCGTGCGGACGACGGCCACGCCGAGCGCATCGAGGTGCCGGTCGAGGAACTCGTCGTCGGCGACATCGTCCACCTCGGCGCCGGCGACATGGTGCCCGCCGACCTGCGCCTGCTGGCGACGAAGGACCTCTTCATCAGCCAGGCGATCCTCACCGGCGAGTCGATCCCGGTCGAGAAAGCCGCGCCCAACGGCACCACGGCCGGCGATACCTCGTCCGGTCCGCTCGACCTGCCGACGATCTGCTACATGGGCACCAACGTGGTTTCCGGCACCGCCACCGCCGTGGTGCTGGCGACGGGCGGGCGCACCTACCTGGGGTCGCTGGCGCATACCCTTTCGGGCGAGCGCGTGCAGACCAGCTTCGACCGGGGCATTTCCTCGGTGAGCTGGTTGCTGATCCGCTTCATGGCGGTGATGGTCCCGGTGGTTTTCCTGATCAACGGCTTCGACAAGCACGACTGGCTGGAGGCCTTCATGTTCGGGCTTTCGGTGGCGGTGGGCCTGACGCCGGAAATGCTGCCGCTGATCGTCACCGCCAACCTCGGCAAGGGCGCCCTCGCCATGTCGAAGCGCAAGGTGGTGGTGAAGCGCCTCAACGCGATCCAGAACTTCGGCGCGATGGACGTGTTGTGCACGGACAAGACCGGCACCCTGACGCTCGACAAGATCGTGCTGGAGCGCCACGTCGACCTCAATGGCGACGACTCGGACGAGGCGCTGGAGTACGGCTACCTCAACAGCCGTTTCCAGACGGGCCTGCGCAACCTGATGGACAAGGCGGTGCTGGCCCACCGCGACCTCGAACCCGTGGCGCACCGCTTCCACGTGGTGGACGAGATCCCATTCGACTTCCAGCGCCGCCGCATGTCGGTGGTCGTCGCGGACGGGAAGGGCGAGCAACTGCTGGTCTGCAAGGGCGCGGTCGAGGAGATGCTGGCGATCTGCAGCGAGGCCCGCATCGGTGACGTGACCGAACCGATGACGGCCGAGAAGCGTGCCGAGATCCGCGCGATGACCCGTCGCCTCAATGAGGATGGCCTGCGCGTGCTGGTCGTGGCAGTCCGCCGCGACCCGACGGGCGAGCGCGCCTATGGCGTGGCCGACGAGCAAGGCCTCACCGCCGTGGGATGCCTGGCCTTCCTCGATCCGCCGAAGGACTCGGCCGCCACCGCCATCCGCGCGCTCAACCACCATGGCGTGGCGGTGAAGGTGATCACCGGCGACAACGAGGCGGTGACGCGGAAGATCTGCACCGAGGTCGGCCTCGACGTGGAAGCGTCGGCCCAGGGCCGCGACATCGAGCAGCTGGACGACGAGGCGCTCGACGCGATGGTGGAGAAGACCACCGTCTTCGCGAAGATGTCGCCGGTGCAGAAGGCCCGCGTGGTCCGCTCGCTCCAGCGCAAGGGACATACCGTCGGCTTCCTCGGCGACGGCATCAACGACGCGCCCGCCCTGCGCGACGCCGACGTGGGTATCTCGGTCGATACCGCGACGGACATCGCGAAGGAGTCGGCGGACATCATCCTGCTGGAAAAGAACCTCATGGTGCTGGAGGAGGGCGTGATCGAGGGACGGGTCACCTTCGGCAATATCATGAAGTACATCAAGATGACCGCCAGCTCGAACTTCGGCAACGTGTTCAGCGTGCTGGTGGCGAGCGCCTTCCTTCCCTTCCTGCCGATGCTGCCGTTGCAGATCCTCGTGCAGAACCTGCTCTACGACCTGTCCCAGCTGTCGATTCCGTTCGACCGCATGGACGAGGAATACCTGCGCCAGCCACGCAAGTGGGACGCCGGCGACATCGGCCGCTTCATGGTCTGGATCGGCCCGGTCAGCTCGGTGTTCGACATCACCACGTTCTGGCTGATGTGGCACTGGTTCGGCGCCAACGACGTCGCGCACCAGTCGCTGTTCCAGTCGGGCTGGTTCATCGAGGGCCTGCTCTCGCAGACCCTGATCGTGCACATGATCCGCACGCGGCGCATTCCGTTCCTGCGCAGCATGGCGTCCGCGCCGGTGCTGGCGTTGACCGGCGCGATCATGGTCGTCGGGATGTTGATCCCTTACTCGGGACTCGGCGCGCGCATCGGCATGCATCCCTTGCCGGGCATCTATTTCGCCTGGCTGGCGTTGACGCTGGTGTGCTACTGCGTGCTCACGCAGGTGGTGAAGACGATCTATATCCGCCGCTACGGGCGCTGGCTATAGACTCTTCCTACCCGGCGGCTGACCGGGTGGCTACACGCGTGCGTGGGCGGCAAGGGACATACGCGCCTTCGCGATGAGCGTTTCATGGTGGCTCCTCAACCAAGGAGTCACCATGATGCTTCGAAACGCGCTCGCCGCCGCCCTCTTCATCCTGCCTGCCGCCGTCTTCGCCCAGGTCGCGCCCGCTCCCGCCCGCTATGTCGACGCCATCGACTGGCCGGCATCGGAGCAGGGCATGGATCGCTTCTTCGAGGCGGAAGTCCGGCTCAACGCCGGCTTCGAGAAGATCTGCGGCGATACCTTCTGCGAAGGGGAATATGCCAACCTGCGCCCGATGCAGCTTCGCTGTTCGGTCGACAGCACCAAGGGGACACTGAAACAGTGCCTCTGGCTGTTCTCCGGCAGCACCGCGGCGGTGAACCCGAAATCCGGTGCCGTGCAGACCGCGGCCAAGCTCTACAAATGCAAGCTCCTGCTCGCCAAGGACACCCCGGTGGACAAGTTCTACGAGGTGATGAACGGCGACGACGCGCTGCACGCGAAGCTGCCGATGTCCCGTTACTCCGTTTACGACGGGCTGGTGGGTTGCCTGTAACGACCGTTTCACAGCGTTGATCCACCGTCCCGCCGCACGCCCACTGGCGGCGGGACGGTTCCGCTGGTTTGCTCGATGCACCCATCATCGAGGTCATGCCATGCGCATCCGCCACCTTCTCGCCCTGCTGGCCCTCGTGGCCGCCGTTCCCTGTGCCGCCGCCGATTCGCCGAAGGCCGAGATCGAACAGGTGGTGACGCGTTTCCAGGCGTCCCTGAAAACCCACGACCGCGCCGCACTGGCAAACCTCTTCCTCGCCGACAGCAAGGCGTGGTGGAACGTGCTGGGTGATGAAAGCTACCGCAAGGTCAAGGCGAAGCATCCGGAAGCCGCCCGCTACAAGGCGGGTACCTGGCAGGAGTTCGCCGACTACGTCGGCAGCACCAAGGCCGGCATCGAGGAGCGCTTCCACAACGTACGCATCGAAACCGACGGCAGCGTGGCCTCGGTCTACTTCGATTTCGAGTTCGTGGCCGACGGAAAGGTGGGCAACAAGGGCGCGGAGACCTGGCAACTGATCCATACCGATGACGGCTGGAAGATTGCCTCCATGCTGTACTCCTCCAACTTCTGACCGATACTGCGGACACGGAAGCCAAGGGCAAGGCCATGCGTGAAGATCGCAGCGCGACGGTGTCGCCAGGCATGGCCTGGATCGCGGGCCTGCCCGTGCTGGGCTGCATGCTCGTCATGGGATTGCCGTCGGTCGGCGATGCGCATGTGCTGGCCTTCCGGCTCTTCTACGCCGTGGCCTATTTGTTCTGGATCGTGCCGGTGGGGTGGTTGCAGCGCATGCTTTGGCGGCGCGGCGCCAGCGGGTGGACGATGGCCGCGGTGCTCCTTCCGGCCACCTATGCGATGTCGGTGTTGAACGCCTTGATCGCCTTGCGCTTCATCGCGGACGAGGGCGCGCGTGCGCGCATGGACTGGACCTGGGTCTTTGGCGGACTGGACGGTTGCTGGCTCGCGCTCATCGCCTTCTGCGGATTACAGGCGGTCGTGCTGCACCGTGCGGCCCTGCAAGCCGAGGGCGAGCGCGTGAGGCTCGCGGGGCTCGCGGCGCGCGATGCCGAACTGCGCGCCTTGCGTTACCAGCTGCAGCCGCACTTTCTCTTCAATACCCTCAATGCGATCTCCGCCCTCGTCGCCGACGATCGAAAGCGGGAAGCCAGCCGGATGATCGCTCGCCTGGGCGATTTCCTCCGCGCCACGCTGGAGGAAACCCGTGGGCACGAAGTCAGCGTGGCCGAGGAGATCGCTTTCACCTCCACCTACCTGGATATCGAAAAGGCCAGGTTGGGCGATCGCCTGCGCGTGGACATACGGGCAGGGCCGGATGTCCTCGACGCGAGCTTGCCGTACCTGCTTCTCCAGCCATTGGTCGAGAATGCGATCCGCCATGGCATCGCCCCGCGAGGAACCGTAGGTGTGCTGGCGATCCACATCGTCCGGGACGACGATCGCCTTCGCGTGACCGTCGACAACGATATACCGTTCCCCACGGGTAGCCGGGCGACCGGCGTCGGACTGGCGAACGTTCGCGCACGGCTGGAGGCGCTGTATCCCGGCGCGCATCGCTTCGAGGCCGGGCTCGTCGAAGCGACATGGCGCGCCGCGATCGAGCTGCCGTATCGGGTCACGAGCGCAGCGCGGGTCGCCGCATGATCCGCGTGGCGGTGGTGGACGATGAACCGCTGGCTCGCGCTGGTGTCCTGGCGCGCCTCCGCGGCGAGACCGATATCACGGTGGTCGGCGAGTTCGCGGACGGGCATGAACTGGCCATGCTCCGCCGCCATTCGGTGGACGTGGCGATCGTGGATGTCCAGATGCCGGGGCGCGATGGACTCGATGCCCTGGCGGCGATTCCGATGGCCGAACGTCCGCTTGCCATTCTTCTCACGGCGCACGAGCATTTCGCCGTGCGCGCCTTCGAACTCCAGGCGGTGGATTACCTGCTGAAACCCATCGACGACGAACGTTTCGGCGAAGCGATCGACCGGGTACGGCGACAGTTACGTGGCCAGGCGGCGGCCGCGACGATACAGCGCTTCGCCATCCGGACAGGTACGAAACTGAGTTTCATCGATGCGGACGAAGTCGAATGGATCGAAGCCGACGGTGACTATGCTGTCTTGCACGTGCAGGGACGACGGCATCTGCTGCGCGAGCCGCTGCATGCGCTTTCGCGTCGGCTAGACCCCGCGCGATTCGTGCGCGTGCACCGGTCGGCGATCGTTCGCATCGACCAGGTGGAGGAGCTGCGCCCGCGACCGAATCGCGACGCGATGTTGCGCCTGCGCGACGGCACGGCGCTCAGGGCCAGCCGTACCTACATCGAGACGTTGCTCGCGGCGCTGCACCGCATCCCCTAGTGCCGCGCCACCCAGGCCGACGACGAGGCCTGCTTGGCTTCGGTGGACACGGATTCGGGCAAGGGTTCGTCAGGCAAGGCGATCTCGACGCGATTGCGTCCTCCGGCCTTGGCCCGGTAGAGCGCCTCGTCCGCCTTTGCCAGTAGCCGGTCGAGCTGTTCGCCGTGGCGCGAGGTGCAAGCCACGCCGAAGCTCGCCGTGACGTGGGCCGTGGATGGACCGCCGGCGGGTGGCGCGGCGAGCGCCACGCGGATCATGTCCGCACGCTTCGCGCCGGCGGTCTCGTCGGCGTTCGGCAGGAGGATGCCGAATTCCTCGCCGCCCAGCCGTCCGAACACGTCTCCCTCGATGATGTGGTCGCGGCATTCGGCGACGACGCGCAGGAGCACCCAGTCGCCCTCGGCGTGCCCGTAGGTATCGTTGACCAGCTTGAAATGGTCCAGGTCGAACAGGATCAGGCACGAAGGCTTGCCGTTCTTGCGAACGGCCTGCAATGTCTGCGTGGCTTCCTCGACGAAATGCTGGCGGTTACAGATGCCGGTGAGGCTGTCACGGCGAGCCATGCGCATGAAGCGCAGCTGCGAGCGCTTGGTGCGGACCAGCCACAGGCCGATCGCCGCCAGCACGGTGAGCAACAGCAGGATGTAGAGCCGGCTCGTTTCCATCGAGCGTCGGTCGACTTCGCGTTGCAGGTGCAGGATCTGGTTCTGGCGGTCGAGCGCGTCGGCTTCCATGCGGCTGGAGGTCACTTGTTGCTTTACCACCTGATAGGCGAGCGCACGTGCCGTCACGTCGTCGAGATATCCCTTGTCCGCCTGCATGTAGCGTTCGAGCCAATCGGTCGAGGCGCGGAAGTCGCCACGCCGCTTCGCGGCCAGGTAGAGCGTTCTCAGCGCCACCGCCAGTGGCTCGGAGTATTCCCCCGCGATCGAACTGTCGACCGCCGCATGCGCATACTTTTCCGCCGCGTCCACATCGCCGGTCTGCCAGTGACCCTCGGCGAGCAGCGATTCGAATTGTGAAATAAGGCTCGGGTACTGGTCGCGCACGACCGCCGGATAGTGTTTCTCCAGCATGGCGACTGCTTCGGCGGCATGTCCGGCGCGGATGGTCCCTTCGGCCATGTCCGCACGGAGCGCATTGGCGATGAGGTTCTCGCCGGCGGCCTCGCATGCCGCGATGCCTTGGGTGAAGCGCGGGTCGGCTCCCTCGATGCGCTTGCCCCGATAGAGCGCGTGGAGCTTGATGAAGGTGCCCTTGCAGGCGCTGTCGCCGGTGGGCGTGCTTTCGATCATCCGCTCGGCGTATTCGGCGGCGATGTCGTACTGGCCGGCGGACGTGAGCATCTGCGCCGCCTCGCCCAGGCCCTGGAGGCGTGCCTGCGGGTCGCTGACCTCGGGCAGGCTATCGGTGAGTTCCGTCAGGCGGGAGAAGGCTTCCTGGTAACGGTGCCCGATGCCCAGGATGTTGATCAGCGTGGCGGTGGCGCGAAAGCGCAGGGTGGTGTCGGAGGAACCGCCGATCACCGCCTCGAGCAACGGCACCGCGGCTTCGTAATCGCCGGCATAGGCGACCTGCCAGGCTTCGAGGTAATGCAGGTGGGCGCGTTGTGCCGCGGTCAGCCGTGGCGCGTCGCGGCCGAGCCGCGCCACCGTATCCATGAAGGCGGGATGGTCGGAGGTCTTGGTCGCGTCGGCACGTGCGAGCGTCGCCGTCGCGTCCTCGCCCGGCGTGAGCTGAGCGAGGACGGCGCCGGCATGGGACGCCAGCGTGAGTGCGATCGCCAGCCCCAGCCGGCGTCCGAAGCGACCGATCATGCGACCGTGGCCTCGCGCTCAGGCGTCCGAGGGATCGGGGACGTCGGGTGTTTCGGGTGTGTCCTTCGCCGGCGTTTCGGACTCTTCCTCGCTCTGTGGCGTGTCGCCGAGCTGGATGCTGTTGAAGGTGCCCGGCGCGACGCGGTCGCGCAGCGCTTTCTCGTCACCGGCGAGAATCGCGGCGGCCAGCGCGCCATCGACGGCGGCCTCGTCCAGCTCGCGGGCCAGTTCAGCCGTGCCAGCAGCGCGCAACGTAGCATTGCCACCCATGCGTTCCAGGAAATCGATAACGTCAGACATGTTCGCCCCTTGATGAGACGCCGGACCACCTCCCCGGTGCCCGTGCGCGTGGCGATCATAGCGCGGTGGGGCGCGGCCCGTCGGGCGCCCCGGCGGGGGCCACAAGCATTTGCCCCGGGAATGCCATGAAGGGGCCCCCGGTCCGGCCGCTGGCGGCTTCACCATGCCCCGGCCACGAGGGGAAATCCATGCACCGAACGCCAGGCCTCGATTCGCTCCGCGCCATCGCCATCGCCTGGGTGATGCTTTTCCATAGCTATCTCGTCGGCGGCCTCGGAGAGGGCTTCTCGAAACTGGAACGGTCCGGCTGGATGGGCGTCGACCTGTTCTTCGTGCTCAGCGGCTACCTCATCGGCTCACAGGTGCTGAAATCCCTGGCCACCACGGGCCGGCTCGACTTCGCCGACTTCTACCGGCGCCGTGCCGTACGCATCCTGCCCGCGTTCTTCATGGTGCTGGCGCTGTACGCGTGGTGGCCCGCATGGAGGGAGACATCGGGAATGCAGCCGCTATGGCAGTTCCCCACCTTCACCTTCAACCTGATGTTCGACAACGGCGAGAACTACGCCTTCTCCCACGTATGGTCGCTTTGCGTGGAAGAGCACTTCTACCTCGTGTTTCCCATCCTCGCCTTCGCCCTGACGCGCAAGCCAGCGGCGTGGAAGTTCGCCGTCGCGTGCGCCGCCGTGGTCGTCGGCGGCATGCTCGTGCGCAGCTGGTCGTGGACGCACTGGTTCGCCCCGGCCCAGGCGGCGGGCGATAACGTGGGAACCGTCTATCTGCGCTACCTGTACTACCCCACATGGGCCCGCCTCGATGGCCTGCTGGCCGGTGTCGCTCTCGCCGTGTGCGGCGTGTATCGGCCGTGGGCCATGGCGTGGTTGCGGACGCGGGTGAACGCGGTGCTCATCCTTGGCGCACTCCTGCTCGCGTCCGCGCTCGTGCTGTTCGATGGCGCGCGCACCGGGTTCTGGCCCTGCGTCGCCGGCTATCCGCTGATCGCGCTGGCGATGGCCGCCTTCGTGACCGCCGCCAGTGGCGACACCTGGCTGGCGCGGCTGGATATCCCGGGTGCGGATTGGCTGGCGCGCGCCTCCTACAGTCTCTACCTCAGCCACAAGGGTGTCTTCCACCTCGTGCAGTCCGCCCTGGACGGCCAACTGGCCGACCATCGATTCCTGCGTTTCGCCATCTATGCGGCCGCGACCCTGGCCGGAGGCGCCGTCCTGCACTACGCGGTCGAGCGGCCCTTCCTGCGTTGGCGGGACAAGCGCGCCGCGCGTTCGGCTACACTGTCGGCGCCCAAGGTGATCCACGGCGTCAGCGCCGGGGATTGAAACGGGAATCCGGTGACGTGCGCGGCCTGCCAAGGGGTCGCCGCCATTCCGGAGCTGCCCCCGCAACGGTAGGCGAGCAAAAGGTCGGCATCGAGCCACTGTGCCAAGGCATGGGAAGGCGCCGTCCCCGCAGGGATTCCCTGCGCTCGCGAGCCCGGAGACCGGCCTCGAGGTACACCGGACAGGCGGAGGGCCATGTCGTGGGTGGCCGACAGCCTTCCGCCGCCGGCGATCCCGCCATCCCGCTTCCTGTCCCTCGCCATTCATGCCGCGCGGGTAGGCGCGGTGAGCAGGGAGTCACCCCGTGTCATTTCGTTCCTCCAGCCTCGCGGTCGCCATCGCGGTGGCTTTCCTCACGCCGGCCGCGGCGTTCGCCGATGCGTCCACCGACCTCGACCAGGTCGTCGTCACCGCCAGCCGCACCGACCAGGCCCTCAACCAGGTGCTCGCCGCTTCCACCGTGATCGACCGGGCCGAGATCGAGCGGCTGCAACCGCGGTCGCTGGCCGACCTGCTGCGCGGTACGCCGGGCGTCTCGATCGCCAACAACGGCGGCCCGGGCAAGGCCACCTCGGTGTTCCTGCGCGGCACCGAGGCCGACCACGTGCTCGTCCTGGTGGACGGCGTGAAGATCGGCTCGGCCACCTCCGGCACCGCGGCGTTTCAGGACATCCCGGTCGACCAGATCGAGCGCATCGAGATCGTGCGCGGCCCGTATTCGAGCCTGTATGGCTCCGACGCCCTCGGCGGCGTCATCCAGATATTCACCCGCCATCCCGAGGGTGGCTTCGTCCCCCATTTCTCCGTGGGCGTGGGCAGCTACGACACGCTGCGCGGTTCGGCGGGCTTCGCCGGCCGTGGTGCCCAGGGCTGGTACGCGGTGGAGGCGAGCCACGACCAGACCGATGGCATCAACGCCTGCCGGGGCAAACCCAGCCCGGGCGGTGGCGGCTGCTTCACCTATGAGCCGGACAAGGATGGCTACCGTAACAATGCGCTGTCGTTGAAGGGCGGCTGGCGATTCGACGAGCAATGGGATGCGGACGCCAACGCCACGCGCACGGAAGGACGCAACCACTACGACGGCACCAGCAGCAACTTCGCCGAATCGGCCACCCAGGTCGTCGGTGGCCGCCTGCGTTACAAGCCATCGCAGGACATGTTGTTCACCGCCAGCCTGGGCCGTAGCGAAGACCTGTCCACCGATTACGAGAACGGCGTCTACGCCGATACCTTCAACACGCATCGCGACGTCGCGTCCGTGCAGGCCGACCTTGGCCGCGTGGGCGGTGGCACCGGCCTCACCACGCTCGGCTTCGACTGGCAACGCGACCGCGTCGTCGGCAATACCGACTACCTGGTGGACGCGCGGCGCAACCACGCGTTGTTCGCGCAGTGGCAGCAGGAGTTCGGGGCCAGTTCGGTACAGGCCAGCCTGCGCCGCGACGAGAACAGCCAGTTCGGCGGAAAGACCACCGGCAGCCTGCAGTACGGTTACGCGCTGACGAAGACCCTGCGCGTCACGGGCAGCTACGGCACCGCGTTCAAGGCACCGACGTTCAACGATCTCTATTACCCCGACTACGGCAACCCCGACCTCGGCCCCGAGACCTCGCGGAACTGGGAACTGGGTGTGCGTGGCACGCCTGGCTGGGGCAACTGGTCGATCAACGCCTTCCAGAACAAGATCGATCACCTGATCGTATTCGACTCGGGCCTGAGCGGGCCGCTGTTCCCCTTCGGTGGGGCGAACAACATCGATCGTTCGCGCATTCGCGGTGTCGAACTGGCGGCGGACACCACGCTTGGCGATTGGCGCATCGCCGGCAACGCGACATGGCTGCAGCCGGAAGACGATAGCGACGATGCCTCCCACGGCAACCTGTTGCCGCGCCGCGCGCGCCGTACCGCGCATGTCGACGTCGACCGCAGCTTCGGCGCGTTCAGTGCCGGCGCGAGCGTGTTCGCCTCCGGTTATCGCTACGACGATACCGCCAATGCCCATCGCCTCGGCGGCTACGCGTTGACCGACCTGCGCATGGCATACGCCTTCGACGCGGCATGGAAGGTCGAGCTTTCAGCCAACAACGTCTTCGACCGCCACTACGAGACGGCCCGCTACTTCAACCAGCCGGGCCGCAACTGGATGCTGACGCTGCGCTACCAGCCCCGTTCATAACCGTGCATACATCGAGGTTCTTCCGATGAAATCGCTTTCGCGCCCCTTGTTCGCCGCCGTCGCCGCGTTGTTCGCCTTGCTCATGATCGGCACGCGCTTCTCCCATTTCGGTGACGCCTTGCACCTGCCCGACGCGTCGATGGCGCTGTTCTTCCTGGGTGGTCTGTACTTGCGCAAGCACCTGGCCTTTCTCGGCTTCGTGGCGCTTTCGGTGCTGATCGACTGGTATTCGGTGAGTTATGCGGGAGTGAGCGACTTCTGCATCACCGTGGCCTATTCGTTCCTGCCGCTGGCTTACGCGGTGCTGTGGTACGCGGGGCGGCTCCTGGCGCCGCGCTTCGACGGATCGCTTGCCTCGCACGCCCTCGTCTTCGCGGGCATCGTCGTCGGCGCCACGGTCTCCTATGCGATCTCGAACGGCGCGTTCTACTGGCTGGGTGGCCGTTACACCGAGCCGAACATGGCCCAGTACGTGCAGCGCTTCGCCCAATGGGCGCCGTTGTTCGTTCGTGCCGCCGCCGGCTACGTGCTCGCGGCCCAGCTGGTCCAGGCCCTGGTGTTCCGCTTCGCGCCGCGCGCAGGCGACGGCAAGACGGCCAGCGCATGAACGACGCGGTGCCCTGGCAGGACATGGACGAGGATGCGCGCCATCGGGACCGGATGCGCCGCAAGAAGGAGTTGATCGACCGGCGTATCGCCAAGGCGACCATCGACCGCGGCGTGCTGGTGGTGAACACCGGCAACGGCAAGGGCAAGAGTTCGTCGGGCTTCGGTATGCTGGCGCGGTCGCTCGGCCACGGCTTCCGCTGTGGCGTCGTGCAGTTCATCAAGGGCAGTTTCTCCACCGGCGAGGAGGCGTTTTTCCGCATGTTCGAGGACGGCCCGCTGGACTACCACGTGATGGGCGAGGGCTACACCTGGGAAACCCAGGACAAGGCGCGCGATGTCGCCGCGGCGACGGCGGCGTGGGAGGTGGCGGAGAGCATGCTTCGCGATCCCGGCTACGACTTCGTGTTGCTCGACGAACTCAACATCGCCCTGGTGAAGCGCTACGTCCCGCTCGACCGCGTGCTGGAGGCACTGCGCCTGCGGCCCGAACGCCAGCATGTCGTCATCACCGGCCGTGGCGCGCCCGATGAACTCGTCGCCGCCGCCGACACCGTCACGGAGATGCGCGTGGTCAAGCATGCCTACCAGGCAGGTATCCGCGCGCAGAAGGGCGTCGAGCTGTGACCCGTGCCTGTCCCGCGTTGCTGGTTTCGGCGCCTGCGTCGGGGCAGGGCAAGACCAGCGTCACCGCCGCGCTCGCCCGTGCCCACGCGCGGCAGGGATGCCGCGTGCGCGTGTTCAAGACGGGGCCGGATTTCCTCGATCCGATGATCCTGGAGCGTGCGAGCGGGGCACCGGTGTATCAGCTCGATCCCTGGATGGGTGGGGACGACGACGTTCGCGCACGGCTTCATGCCGCCGCGGGCGACGCCGACCTGATCCTGGTCGAAGGCGTGATGGGCTTGTTCGACGGTGCGCCGTCGAGTGCGGACCTGGCCATGGCTTTCGGCTTGCCGGTGATGGCGGTGATCGACGGCGGTGCCATGGCACAGACCTTCGGTGCGCTGGCACATGGGCTGGCGAACTACCGCCCCGGCCTGCACGTGCAAGGCGTGCTCGCCAATCGCGTGGGCGGCGCGTACCACGCCGGATTGTTGCGCGACAGCCTGCCCCCGGGCATGGCGTGGTACGGCGCATTGCCGCGCGACGCGGCCATGGCCTTGCCGGAGCGGCACCTGGGCCTCGTCGCGGCGGCGGAGCTGGCAGATCTCGATGCGCGGCTGGATGCGCTGGCGGATGCGTTGCTTGCACAGGGGCCGATCGATCTGCCGCCTCCCGTCGCCTTCGATGCGCCGCCGTCGATCGTCTCTTCGGTACGCCTGGACGGCGTACGCATCGCCATCGCACGCGATGCGGCATTCGCCTTTCTCTATCCCGCCAACCTCGACGCACTCCGCGACGCGGGCGCGGATCTGTCGTTCTTCTCGCCCGTGGCGGGCGATCCGTTGCCCGATTGCGACGCGGCCTGGCTGCCCGGTGGTTATCCCGAACTGCATATCGACGCGCTCGCCGCACGCGACGACCTGCGCCGCGACCTGCATGCGCACGTCGAGGCAGGCCGTCCGCTGCTCGCCGAATGCGGTGGACTGCTCTACGCGCTGGACCGCCTCGCCGATCGCGATGGCCATGAAGGCGCGATGGTGGGCTTGTTGCATGGCCACGCCGCGATCCAGCCGCGGCTGGCGGCGCTGGGCATGCAGGCCGTCGACTTGCCGGAGGGAAGCCTGCGCGGCCACTCGTTCCATTATGCGCAGGCGACGATGGAGGCGACGCCGCTGGCCGTGGCGAGCAACCCTCATGGCGGTCCCACGGCGGAGAAGGTCTATCGTCGCGGACGCATGACGGCGAGCTTCGTGCACTTCTATTTTCCGTCGAATCCCGACGCGGCGTGCCGGCTCTTCCTTCGATGACGACCCTGCTGGCGATGCTGCTGGCCTTGACGCTGGATGCGGTGTTCGGCGAGCCACGCCGTTTCCATCCACTGGTCGGCTTCGGCGCGCTGGCCAGCGCGGTGGAGCGCCGGCTCCATGCCGACCGTCGGCTGGCGGGTGTCGTCGCGTGGACGGTCGTCGTGCTCCCGCCCGTGGCGTTGCTTTGCGGGTTGCACGCCGCTTCACCACCATGGGTGGTCTTCGTCGTCGATGTACTCGTGCTGTACTTCGCCCTGGGGCGACAAAGCCTCGGTGAACACGCCCGGCCGGTGGCTGCCGCCTTGCGCGACGGCGACCTGCCACGGGCGCGTGCCGCCGTGGGCCGTATGGTGAGCCGCGACACAGATGTATTGGATGCCACGCATGTCGCCGCGGCCGGTACGGAATCGGTGCTGGAGAACGGCCACGATGCCGTGTTCGGTGCGCTGTTCTGGTTCATCGTGTTCGGTGCGCCCGGGGCCTTGCTGTTCCGCCTGGCCAATACGCTGGATGCGATGTGGGGCTACCGGACCGCCCGTTACGAACGCTTTGGCTGGGCCGCGGCGCGAGCCGACGACGCGCTCGGTTACGTGCCGGCCCGGCTTACCGCGCTCGGCTATGCCGCCATGGGCGATGCCGTCACGGCCCTCCGTTGCTGGCGCGCGCAAGCCCCGTCTTGGGACAGCCCCAACGCGGGCCCGGTGATGGCCTCCGGTGCGGGTGCGTTGCGCGTGCGCCTGGGTGGCCCGGCTCCTTATCACGGCCGATGGGAAGACCGGCCCGTGCTTGGCGACGGTGAGCTGCCCGATGCGTCCTCGATAGTCCGCGCGTTGCGACTGGTCGATCGCACGGTCGTCGCCTGGCTGGTTGTCGTGCTCTTGGTGGGAGTGGCGGCGCATGCTTGAACACGGTGGACGTCTTGCGCGTGCCGCTCGCGAGTTCGGTATCCCACGCGAGGTGTGGCTCGATCTGTCGACGGGGGTGAGTCCCCGCGGGTGGCCGGTGCCTCCGGTCCCGGCCGACGCGTGGCAGCGTCTTCCCGAGGACGACGATGGGCTCCTGGACGCCGCGCGTGCTTATTACGGTACCCGGCACCTGTTGCCGGTCGCGGGATCGCAAGCCGCCATCGCGGCGTTGCCGCGATTACGCGCACGTTCGCGCGTAGGCGTGATCGCGCCCGGCTATGCGGAGCACGCGCATGCGTGGCGGCAAGCGGGTCACGATGTCGTGGCACTGCCGCTTCCGGAGCTGCTCGCGCGTGCCACGGAATTCGACGTCGTCATCGTGATCCGCCCGAACAACCCCACCGGTGCCTGCCTGGACCGCGACACCTTGCTGGCCTTGCACAACAGGTTGTCCAAGATCTCTGCTGAGGGAGCCACTGCTGTGGGACCCGCTGTTGTGGTGCCTGCAATTGTGGGAGCCGCTTCAGCGGCGATCCCGCGGCAGCGGGCCAGTTCGAGTCAAGCACCTATCGCCGCTGAAGCGGCTCCCACAAAAGCAGGCCCTGTAGCAGGTCCTGTAGCAGACCCTGTAGCAGGCTCTATAGCAGATCCTGTAGCAGGTTCCGCAGCAGCTCCCATGGCAGGTAACGATCCTTGGCTCGTGGTGGACGAGGCTTTCATCGACACGCGGCCGGACGACAGCCTGCTGCCGCATGTACGCGAGGGCATCATCGTCCTTCGCTCGGTCGGTAAATTCTTCGGGATAGCCGGTGCACGCGCGGGTTTCGTCGCGGCATGGCCGGGCTTGCTCGATGCATTGGCGGAAGTGCTCGGACCGTGGACGCTGACGGGCCCGAGCCGGCATGCCGTGACACAGGCGCTGATGGACCGCGCATGGCAGGTCTCCGCGCGGGCGTGGTTGCACGAGGCGTCCGCACGATTGCGGACGATGCTTATGAAGCATGGCCTGCGTCCGTCCGGTGGCTGCGAATTCTTCCAGTACTGCGAACGATCCGACGCGGTGGAGCTGCACCGGTCGCTGGCGCGACACGCGGTCCTGGTCCGCCATTTCGACGCCCCGCGGGCCTTGCGTTTTGGCCTGCCCATGGATGACGCGGCTTTCGCGCGACTGGATCGTGTCCTCGCGGAGGTCATGCGATGAGCGCGCGCGTACTCATGGTGCAGGGCTGCACGTCCGACGCGGGCAAGAGCACCGTCGTCGCCGCCCTGTGCCGTTGGCTGCATCGCCGCGGTGTCGCCGTCGCGCCGTTCAAGCCCCAGAACATGGCGCTCAATTCCGCCGTGACCGTGGATGGCGGGGAAATAGGCCGCGCACAGGCCGTGCAGGCACAGGCGGCGGGCGTGCCTCCGCATACCGATTTCAATCCGGTGCTATTGAAACCGAACAGCGATACCGGCGCCCAGGTGATCGTGCACGGACATCCCATCGGCAACATGGATGCCGTCGGCTACCACGCCTACAAGCGCGTGGCGATGGAGGCCGTGCTCGCGTCGCACGCGCGCCTGGTGGAGCGGTACGAGGCATTGGTGGTCGAGGGTGCGGGCAGTCCGGCCGAGATCAACCTGCGCGACCGCGACATCGCGAACATGGGTTACGCCGAAGCCGTGGATTGTCCCGTCGTGCTGGTCGCCGATATCGACCGCGGCGGCGTGTTCGCGCACCTTGTCGGCACGTTGGCCTTGCTCTCCGGAAGCGAGCGCGCACGCATCGTGGGTTTCGTCATCAACCGGTTCCGTGGCGACATCGCCTTGCTTCAGCCTGGATTGGACTGGTTGGAGCGCGAAACGGGAAAGCCGGTGCTCGGCGTGCTGCCCTACCTGCATGGCCTGGTTCTGGAAGCCGAGGATGCGTTGCCGCGGGATCGCGGCGAACGTCCGCGGTCCGCCTTGCGCGTCGTGGTACCCGCGTTGCCGCGAATCAGCAACCATACCGATCTCGATGCGCTGCGCTTGCATCCCGACGTGGACTGCATCTTCGCCGGTCCTGGCGACGCGCTTCCACCCTGCGACCTGATCGTCCTGCCCGGCTCGAAATCCACGCGTGCCGATCTCGCCTGGTTGCGTGCACAGGGTTGGGACAAGGCGATCCTCCGACACGTTCGCTATGGCGGACGGGTGATCGGTATCTGCGGCGGCATGCAGATGCTCGGCCGGGCCGTGCACGATCCCGATGGCATCGAGGGCCAGGAAGGTTCCAGCGAAGGCCTGGGCTTGCTCGACCTGGAAACGACCCTGGCGCCGACCAAGCAGTTGCGCAACGTGCGTGGTCGGCTCGCGGGTAACCATGCCGCAGTCAGCGGTTATGAAATCCACTGCGGCGTGAGCGAGGGGCCGGCCATGGCCACGCCGGCGGTGTGGCTGGATGATGGCCGTGGCGATGGGGCGCGTTCGGACGACGGGCGAGTGATCGGTACCTATCTGCATGGCGTTTTCGATCACCCCGAGGCGTTGGCCGCATGGCTCCACGATGCCGGATTGCAGGCCGCCACGCCGTTCGACATCCAGGCACGGCGTGAAGCGACACTGGAACGCCTGGCCAATACGGTTGACTCGCATATGGATGTCGCCATGCTGGAACGGATCTTCGGATGGCCCGCATGCTGACGCTCGTCCTCGGCGGCGCGCGCTCGGGCAAGAGTGCACTGGCGGAACGCCTCGCCATCGACAGCGGCCGCGACGTCGTCTACATCGCGACGGCGCAGGCGCTCGATAGGGAGATGGCGGATCGCATCGCGCATCATCGTGCGCGGCGGCCCGCCGGATGGGTGTCGGTCGAGGAACCGCTGGCCTTGGCAGCCACGCTTCGCCAGCACGCGCGGGCGGACCGCTTCCTGCTGGTGGATTGTCTCACCCTCTGGCTTTCGAACCTGCTCGGCATCGACGAGGGTGCGCACTTCATGTCACAGCGCGACGCCTTGCTCGACGGTCTCCGCGAATTGCCGGGAGACGTCGTCTTCGTCAGTAACGAAGTCGGCCTCGGCGTCACGCCGTTGGGCGAACTCACGCGCCGCTTCGTCGACGAAGCGGGACGCCTCCACCAGGCCCTGGCGCAACGGTGCGATCGCGTCGTCTTCGTCGCTGCGGGACTACCCCTGACCCTCAAAGGAACACCACCATGATCGACTGGCTCGCGGCACCGGGCCGCGTTCCGGACCACGCCGCCGCCCGCGCCGCGGCCGCACGCCAGGACACCCTCACCAAACCGCCGGGCTCGCTGGGCCGGCTAGAGGCGCTCGCCGTGCAACTGGCCGGCCTGCAAGGGCGTGAACGACCCTCCGCATCACGCGTCCGGATCGCCGTGTTCGCCGCCGATCATGGCGTCGCGGCCGAAGGCGTATCCGCGTTTCCGCAGGCGGTCACGGGAGAGATGCTGCGCAATTTCGCCGGCGGCGGCGCGGCGATCGCCGTGCTGGCGCGCGAAATCGGCGCCACGCTCGAGGTGGTGAACCTGGGCACGGTGAACGATCCCGGCGAGGTCCCGGGCGTGCGGCGTCGCGTGATCGCCCCCGCGAGCGCCAACTTCTGCGAAGGGCCGGCGATGACGGATACCCAGCTGGATGCCGCGTTGATGGCGGGTGCGGCGAGCGTGGCCGATGCCATCGACGCGGGTACGGACGTCTACATCGGTGGCGACATGGGCATCGGCAACACCACGGTCGCCAGCGCGTTGGCCTGCGCCTTGCTCGGTGCGGAGCCGGAGGTGCTTACGGGCGCGGGGACCGGGCTGGACGCCGAAGGCATCGTGCGAAAGCGGCATGTGATCGCGCGCGCCCTGGCCCTGCACGCCGATGCGACCACCGCACGCGAACGTCTGCGCCGCCTGGGCGGTTTCGAGATCGCGGCATTGGCCGGCGCCTTCGTCGCCGCGGCACAGCGCGGCTTGCCGGTGCTCGTCGATGGCTTCATCACCAGCGTCGCGGCACTCGCCGCGGTCGCATTGCGTCCGGATGCGAAGCCGTGGCTGATCTTCTCGCACCGTTCGCAGGAGCTGGGTCATGCACGCGTGCTCGCGGCCCTGGAGGCCGAGCCGTTGCTCGACCTGCGGTTGCGCCTGGGCGAAGCGAGCGGCGCGGCCATCGCCGTGCCGCTGCTTCGCATGGCCTGCGCACTGCATGCGTCCATGGCGACCTTCGCCGAGGCGGGCGTGTCCGAAGCATGAGCATCGACCTGCTTCGCCATGGAGATACGGGCCAGCGCAGCTATCGCGGGCAACTGGACGATCCGCTCAGCGAGCTCGGCTGGCGGCAGTTGCGCGAGGCCGTCGAAGGTCGCGGGTGGGATCGCGTGGTGTCATCGTCGATGACGCGTTGCGCCGCGTTCGCGGCGGAGTTCGCGCGACGGCGCGGATTGCCTCTGCGCGTCGACGCACGCCTGGCCGAATACCATTTCGGCGACTGGCAGGGCGTGCCGATCGAGACGATCGCGGCGACGGATAGCCACGCGTTGGAGCGTTTCTGGGCCGATCCGGTCATGTGTCCGCCGCCGGGGGCGGAACCCTTCGACGCTTTCCACGCGCGCTTGTCCGCGGCGCTGGACGATGTCGCGGCGGAGGCGGGCGATGCGCGCGTCCTCGTCGTCACCCATGGTGGCGCGATCCGCCTGTTGCGTTGCATCGCGGAAGGTCGTGGCTTCGGCGACATGGCGGGTATCGACGTGCCACATGCGTCGCTGCACGCCCTGCACTGGAGCCGGTGATGCGCGGATTGGCGGTAGCCTTCGCGTTCCTTACGCGCCTGCCCGTGCCACGGGTGAACTTCGGTACCGTTGCGCAGGCGGCGTCGCTGAAATGGTATCCACTGGTGGGACTGGCGATCGGCAGCTTGTTGGTGGCTACCGCGCACCTGCTGCATGCATTCCCCGTGCTACCGGCCGCGGCGATCGTCCTCGTCGTCTGGGTGGGGTTGACCGGCGCCTTGCACCTGGACGGCCTCGCCGACAGCGCCGACGCGTGGATCGGCGGCATGGGCGATCGCGAGCGTACGCTGGCGATCATGAAGGACCCGCGCAGCGGTCCGGCCGGCGTGATCTCGCTGGTGCTCGTGTTGCTGTTGAAGTTCTCGGCGCTGGCGACGCTGGGTGGCACATGGTGGCTTGTGTTGCCACCGTTGCTCGGGCGCACGGCGATCGTCGCGTGGTTCCTCACGACACGCTATGTGCGCTGGCAGGGCCTTGGCGAACCATTGCGCGGCGCACCGGCCGTCGGTTGCCGCGTGGCGCTGCTGACTGCCGTGGGTTGGGCGGCGTGTTTCGGATACGCCGGATTGCTGGCACTCGGTGCCGCCACCATCGTCGGCTGGCTATGGCGGCGCGCCTGCGTCCACCGCCTCGGCGGTTTCACCGGCGATACGGCCGGCGCGCTGGTGGAAATGGTCGAAGCGACGACGCTGGTCGCACTCGTGGCGATCCACGGCTGAGCGTCGATACTTTCCAGGTAGCCACAATTTGGTGGGAGCCGACCTTGTCGGCGATCCCGCGGCAGCGGGCCAGGTCAAGGCAGGCACCCATCGCCGACAAGGTCGGCTCCCACCCAACGACATGACGGGTCCCTAACGGAACCCCCCGCGCTCAGCCGCCTACTTCACGCATCCACGCTTCCATCCCGCCTTCGACGTTGAAGATGCGGGTGAAGCCGTGGGCGGCGAAACGCTCGGCGGCGGCGCGGCTGGACATGCCGACGTTGCAGATGAAGGCGATCGGCGTGTCCTTCGGCAACTGGCCGAGGCCTTCGTAGCCCTCGTCTTCCAGGATGCGTGCGCCGTCGATCGGGGCGACCATCGCGCGGCTCTGGGCCGGGCGGACGTCGATGAGGACCACATCGCCCGCGTCGAGCTTGCCCTTGAGTTCCTGCACGCTCATCGAGCCGATCTCGACCGCGCCGGGGAACTTCAGGCTCAGGCCTTCGCCCTGCACCGTCGACACCCAGTCGATCACGATGCCCTTCGCGCGCGCGGCGCTGCCCGGATCGAAATGCACTTCGATGCCGTTGGCGACGACGACGATGTCGTGGTCGCCGGCCGGCGCCAGCTGGAAGCCGGCGCTGTGGTCAGGGCCGATCTCCAGGTGCAGGGCCATGCCCTGGGCGTTGGCCATGCCACCGCGGATCGCCTCGGCGGCCTTCTCGGTGATGGTGATTTCCGGCGGCGTGCGGTCCGGCGCGTCGACGCCGAACATCGTGTAGAGCTCGCCGCTGGTGTAGAGCTGGCGGATGATGTCCGAGCCGCCAACCAGTTCGCCCTTCACGTAGAGCTGGGGAATGGTGGGCCACTGGCCGTATTCCTTGATGCCTTCGCGGATCTCCGGATCCTGCAGCACGTCGACCGTGTGGTAGGCGGGAATCACGTCGTTGAGGGTGTTGATCGCCGCCGCGGAGAAACCGCACATCGGCTGCTGGCGCGAGCCCTTCATGAACAGCACGACGTCGTGCTGGCCGAGAAGGGTTTCGATGCGCTCGCGGGTGGGGGTATCGAGGGCCATGGGGTCACCGCGGAAAGGGAAGGGAGCCATTTTACCGGCATCCACCGCACATGGGCCCTATCCGGTCCGTTTCAACCCGC
Source organism: Luteibacter sp. TLI7-4A (assembly GCF_056754745.1). Lineage (NCBI taxonomy): Bacteria > Pseudomonadati > Pseudomonadota > Gammaproteobacteria > Lysobacterales > Rhodanobacteraceae > Luteibacter > Luteibacter sp. TLI7-4A. Next base: position 3,867,341 of record NZ_JBPGWO010000001.1, read on the forward strand.
TATCGACACACCGGTGCCTCGGAGGGTGGAGAGATCGGTCCTGCAATCGACCAAGGGGGCGAATCCGAGCACCGCCTCGGGCGAGGGCAGCACGGTCTCGCGGCTGGCCCGGCCCAGCGGGGTGACCCTCTCCGTCCAGTGGATCAACTCCATGGCGCCGGTGGCGTCCTCGACCAGGGCGGTGCAGTGTTCTACCCAGTCGCCGTCGTTCAGGTAGAGGATGCCGTCGATCGGGCGGACGTGGCCGAAATGGATGTGTCCGCAGATATGGCCGTCGAGACCACGTTCGCGGGCGTCGCGGGCCACGCGCTGCTCGTAGCCGCGGATGTAATCGAGTGCCGCGCCGACGTGCGACTTCAGGATGATCGACAGGGGCAGGTAGGGCAGCTCCAGGCGCAGGCGCACCGCGTGCACGCGGCGATTGGCCCAGCAGATGAAGCGGTGCAGGGTGTCGCCCAGCCAGGCGATCCAGCGGCGGCCGACGTGCTCGGGATCGAATTCGTCGCCATGGCTGACGCGGTAGCGGCGGCCATCGGCGCCTTCGTGGATGGCATCCAGTTCCACGCGGATGCCGGCGATGCTCGATCCGGCCAGGCCGCGCATCTGGAAGTCGTGGTTGCCGGGGATGTAGATCACTTCGACGCCACGCGCGGCGATCGCGACGAGTTCGGCGATCACGGCGCCATGGTCCGGATGCCACCAATGGCGCTTCGCCAGCGCTTCCAGGTCGACGATGTCGCCGACGAGGTAGAGCCGCTCGCACTCCAGGTGGCGGAGGAAGTCGAGCAGATAGGCCGCCTTGCAGTCGGGGGTGCCGAGGTGCACGTCGGAGATGAAGGCGCTGCGGCAGGTGAGCTTCGCCATGGCATCGGTTCCCGGGGTTGTCCCGGGTGCTCAGTCTCGGGCCCGGAGGTAACGGATGCGTGGCGAAGGTGTTGCAGGGGTGTTGCGGCCTGGCCGGCGCTTCGCGCCGGATCGCCGATGAATCGGCTCCCACAAGACAGGAGCATCGCGACGGGGATCGGCTCTCACAGGACAGGAGCATCGCCGATGAATCGGCTCCCACCCTGCCGGACCCTGGACAGTCAATGCTCTGGTGGGAGCCGACCCTGTCGGCGATGCTCCTGTGGGAGCCGATTCATCGGCGATCAGTGGTGAAGTTCACGCAACGCCGCCTGCGCCTCGGGAAGGATCCGCTTCACCCACTCCGCATACTGCGCAGCCGACGGATGCAGCCCGTCGTCCACCAGCATGCCGGGTTTCGCGCCCGCTTCGCGCGATGCCGCCGTCACGTCCACCCACCGCGCATGCATGCGCGACGTTTCATCGCGTGCGATGGCGTTGAACGTATCGATCTCGCGGCCGATCGCCGCGCGGTCGCGCCCTTCCGCGAAGGCGGTCACGCCCCAGTCGGGAATCGACACGACGACGACCCGGCGGATATCGCCGGACAACTCCGCCGCCCGTCGGAGCAAGGCGAGGAATTGCTCCCGGTATTCCGTGGCGGGTCGCCCGCGATACTGGTTGTTCACCCCGATCAGCAGGGTGACGAGCGCATAGCCTGGCTGCAGTCCCGCCGCGTCCATCGCCGCGGAGAGTTCGTCCGTCGTCCATCCCGTGGTGGCGACGATGCGCGGAGCCCCCACGGCGATGCCGCGTTCACGCAGCCGCGCGACGAGTTGCACCGGCCAGCGTCCTTCGTCGGGAACGCCTTCGCCGATCGTGTACGAATCGCCCAGGGCGAGAAACGCGGGGTCCGCCATCGATCAGGCGACCGCGCTGGCGGCGGGTATCGCCTCGTCGGCCATGCGCGCGAGCACGCGGTCCATGCGGACGAACACCTCGGCGAGTTGTTCCGGTGGCGGCAGCAAGGTGAGGCGCAGGTGGCGGCTCGCGGACAGGTTGAAACTGGTGCCCGGCACGACGAGCACGTTCTCGTCCTCGAGCAGGCGCAGGGCGAAGGCGGTGTCGTCGAAATGCGCGATCGCATCGGCGCGCACCTGGGGGAAGGCGTAGATCGCACCGCCCGGTGCCACCGTCTGGAGGAACGGACTGGCGGCGACGCTTTCGAGCACGATGCGGCGGGCTTCGTGGAGGCGGCCGTCGGGCGCGGTCAGTGCGCCGATCGTCGGCTTGTCCAGCAGGGCGGGGCGCACGGCCCACTGTGCCGTCACGTTCGCGCACAGGCGCAGCGCGGCGAGCAGCTGCAAGGCGTCGCGATACTCGGCGGTGCGCCGCTGGTCGCCCGAGAGGCTCATCCAGCCGACACGATAGCCGCAGGCGCGATGGACCTTGGACAGGCCGCCGAAGCTCACGCAGGGATGGTCGCTGGCGACCGCCGCGAGGGGCTGGAACGGCGTGCCGTCGTAGAGGATCTCATCGTAGATTTCGTCGCACAGCAGGAGCAGGCCGTGCCTCCGGGCCACCTCGACGATGCGCTCCAGCAGCGCCTTCGGGTAGACCGCGCCGGTGGGGTTGTTGGGGTTGATCAGCACCAGCGCGCGCGTGCGCGGGCCGACCAGCGCGTCGATCTCGTCGGGATCGGGCAGGTGGCCGTTTTCGGCAAGGCAGCGGTAATAACGGGGGCTGCCGTCGTTGAGGATCGTGGCGGCGCTCCACAGCGGATAGTCCGGGCTGGGCAGGAGGACCTCGTCGCCGGGCTGGAGGAGGGCGCGCAACGAGATGTCGATCAGCTCGCTCACGCCGTTGCCGATGAAGACGTGCTCGACATCGACGCCGGTCGCGCCGCGGCTCCGTTGCTGGGCGACGATCGCCTCGCGGGCTTCTTCCAGGCCTTGTTCGTGGCCGTAGGCCTCGCTGTCCACCAGATGCGCGCCGATGGCTTCGCGCAGGTGCGGCGGGGTCGTGAACCCGTAGCGGCCGGGGTTGCCGATGTTGAGTTTGATGATCGGCTGGCCCGCCGCTTCCATCTCGCGCGCACGCCGGGTGAGGGCGCCGCGGATTTCATAGCGCACTTCCGCCAGGTGCGCGCTGGGCTTGATCGAGGACACGTCGGGACTTCCGTTGCATACCGTCCGGGCCCTTCCCGGCGGTCGTGTCCCGATCCTAACAGCGTCTTTACGGCGTCGCGAGGCGGAAAACGGGCCGAGAGCGGGCATAATCGCGCTCATGACCGATTCCTCGGACCTGGCGCGCCTGCGCCACATCGGCTGGCGCGACCCCGCCTTGCCCGACGACCCACGCCGCCTCGCGCGCGTGGTGGCACAGCATCGCGCGGGCTACGAGGTGCACGACGGCTCGGCGGCGTTCAACGCCCAGCCCGCCGGCCCCTTCCTCAAGCGGGGACTCGATCCGTCGCTGCGGCCGGCGGTCGGCGACTTCGTCTTCCTCGACCACGCGAGCCATCCCGTGATCGAAGCGGTGCTGCCGCGGCGCTCCGTGCTCACCCGCGCCGCCGCCGGCGAACGCTACGAACGACAGATCATCGCCACCAACATCGACTACGTGCTGGTGCTGACCGGGTTGGATGGCGACTTCAATCCCTCGCGCATCGAGCGCTACCTGACCCTGGTGGAAGGTTCCGGCGCCCGTCCCGTGGTACTGCTGAGCAAGGCCGACACGGGCGTGGACGTGGCCGCGGCGATCGCCGCGCTGGGGACTCGCCTGCCCGCCGATGCCGCGGTGCATGCGATCAACGCCAAGGATCCCGCCACGGTGGACCTGTTGGCGGCTTATCTCGGTCCCGGCACGAGCGCGGTCCTGGTCGGGTCGTCGGGCGCGGGCAAGTCGACGCTCACCAATACGCTGCTCGGCGAGGAACGCATGGCGACGGGGGCGGTGCGTACGAACGACAGCCGTGGGCGGCATACCACCACGCATCGCGCCCTGCTGAGCCTGCCGACGGGCGGTTGCCTGATCGACACCCCCGGCATGCGCGAACTCAAGCTCACCGGCGAGGAAAACCTCGACCTGTTCGCCGACATCGAAACGCTCGCCGCGCAATGCCGTTTCGCCGATTGCAGTCACGGCAACGAGCCGGGCTGTGCGATCCAGGCGGCACTCGCCTCGGGTGAATTGTCGCCATCGCGCTGGCGCAACTACCTCAAGCTGCATGATGAACGGGAGGAGCAGGCCGCCACGCTGGAAGCCCGCCTGAAGCGCAAGGCCAGCCCCAAGTCCGCCGGCAAGCCCCGTCGCGGCGACTGGTCCCGCGGCGAGGATTGAACCGACCTGTCGGCACCAATCCACCACCCGGTGGGAGCCGACCCTGTCGGCGATGCTCTCGCACCGACCCTACACACATCACGCCCGCAACCGACATACACCACGCACCCCGGTAACTAACTTGCTTGTCCCTATCGGCATGCAAGGAGGTCACCATGGCCACGATATCGTGCGGGCGCGGCGCGCTCGCCATGGTCCTCGCCGGCGCATTCGCCTCGCCTGCGCAGTCCACGGAATGGAAGACCGGCATCATCGTCGACCGTGGTGAAGCCGGGCAGCTGGACCCCGGCGACATCACCCATGTCTCCGGGGACAAGACCGTCGGGATCGGCGTGGCCTCGCGCGCCACCTTCGACGCGGAAGCCCTGACCATCATCCACGACGGAGCGACCGTCACCACGGGCCATGCGTTCGGCATCCTCGCCATCGATGGCGCCGAGGTATCGCTGGCCGACAGCCTCGTCCGATTGAACGGGCGCCGCACGATCGGGGTCCAGGCGCAACGTCACGCCACGATCGATCTGGACCGTTCCGGCATCGAGGTAGCCAGCGGCGCGGGAGACAGGTCCATCGCACTGGCGCTCGCCGGCGGCACGGCACGGCTCCAGGGGTCGTCGATCGATGGAGGACATGGCCACGCGATCGCCACGCAGTTCCCCGGTGGCGGCACGGCACAGGTGCTGGCGGAGGATTCGACGATCCGTGGTCGTATCGCCAGTGGCGAGGTAGGTCTCGGCATCACATCCGTCGCTGGCCGTATCGATGGCGACATCGCGCGCGAGGGCTCGGGCGCGCTCGACCTGCGAATGCTGCGCAGCGAATGGCGAGGCAAGGCGGGACGGCTTTCAAGCCTTTCCCTCGAAGACAGCACCTGGGTCGTAGGCGGGGACAGCGCCATCGACGCTCTGCGGTTGTCCCGCGGTGGTACGGTCGCGCTCGACAGGAACCGGCCGGGCTTCACGACGCTCCGGGTCGTCACATGGACGGCTGATGCCGGCGCCACTGGCGTCGTACTCGGTACCCGGCTCGATGCCGGCGGGTCGTTGCGCCGGCAGGCTACCGACCGCCTGCTCATCAGCGGCGACGCATCCGGTAGCACCGTGGTGCATGTGACCCGTGCTGGCGGCACGGGCGCGGCGACCGCGGGGTGGGACGGTAGCAACGGTCCCGCCGACGGCATCAGTCTCGTGCAGGTCGGCGGCACGGCGAGCGCCGGGTCCTTTCGACTGGCGGGAGACCACGTCGTGGTCGGACCGTGGAGTTACGCATTGCAGGCCTACGAGCCGGGACGGAGCGATGCCCGGCAGCGGCTGGTCGAGGGCGAGGGCGGCGGATTCTGGGATTTCCGCCTGCAAAGCACGAAGGTCGAAGGCCCGGCGCAGGGGCGCGAGGGACGAAGCCGCTCGACCGTACCCGCCATCCGTCCCGCACTCGCCCCGCAAGCGCCCGCTTACCTGGTGTTGAATCATGCGTTGTTCGGGTACGGCGTGGTGGCGCTCGATGCGCTCCATCCGCGGGAACGGGATGTCGCTCGCGACCCGGCGTTGCGCGTTCGCGCGTTCGGCGGCGACGTGGCCTATCGCAGTACCTTGCCATTCACCTCCTATGGCGTGGATTACCGGCGCCGCGATCGCGGGGTGCAGGTCGCCGGCGACTTTCTCGTCCATGCCGATGGCGACACGACCTGGCGTGTGGGCGCGGCGGCTTCGCTGGGTGGCAGTGTCGTGTCGCCCCGCGTTGTCGACGGTCGGAGTGAAGCCCGCGTCGGTGCCCGCGGCGCGGCATTGCATGCGCAGTGGGTGTCGGAAGGCGGCTGGCAGGTAGCGGCCAGCTACGCCATGACGCACTACCGGATCGGCGTGCGTACACCCACGCGCGGCGAGGTGCTCGGGCGGCTGCGGGCCAACGGCCACGACAAGGCGCTTTCCGCGCGATACCGCTGGCAAGTCACGGATCGGTTCGTCATCGAACCTGGCTCATCCCTGTTCTGGCAGCGACTCCGCTTCAGCCGTGCCGTCGATGGCGACGGGCTCGACGTGCTTGGCGGCATGCCCCGGCGCGTGATGCTGCGGAGTGGGGCGAGGGCATCGCTGATGCTCGCGCCCAAAGGCGGCGTGCTATATGCGTGGATGCCTTACCTGGAGCTTCGGCATGCGCTCATCCGTCCTTCGGGTGGATCGACCGACCTGTCCGGAGAACGGTTTCCCATGGAGCGCGCGACACGTGCGGCCGAATGGTCGATTGGTGCGACCTTTCAACTGTGGTCGCGCATGACCGCCCATGTCGACGCGGTCCGGCGCGTCCGCATCGGGCAAGGCGGCGAGGCCGGGATCACCGCGCGCGCCGGGCTGGCCCTCACGTTCTAGGCGCGGGCCACGTCCATGCCACGCGTGGCCTGCTCCAGGCTCAATACGGTTTGCGCGATGGCTTCCGTCGTGGCCAGCGTATCGATCACGCCCGTGCGCAACGCACCGAGGATGGCCGTGGCCTTGGTGTGCTCGCTGGCGATCGCGATCACGTTGGGGATGCGCTCCAGGTCGGGCAGGGAAAGACCCACCACGCGGTCCTGCATCAGGGTGGTGGCGGGCCGGCCATGGATGTCGATGAAGTCGTAGCCCATGATGTCGCCCACCGCGCCGGAGCGCTTCGCCTCGGCGATCTCGGCCTGGGTGAACCAGCCCATGCGCACCATGTTGCTGTCCTCGAGGATGTCGCCGACGCCGACCAGGGCGATATGCGCGCGCTGCGCCTTGCTCAGTGATTGACGGACGGTCTCGTTCTCGAGCAGGGCCTTGCACATGGCCGGATCGCTGACCAGCGCCGGCGCGTACAGGGTTTCGCTGTCGCCGCCGAAACGCAGCGCGAGGCGGCGGCTGATGTGATCGGCGTTCATCGCCTCGCCGCCGCGGTACGACCCGCCGATGGCGCAGACGAAGGAGCACTGCCGCTGGGTGGACGACACGGCATGGTGCGAGATGGAACTGACGTTGCGGCCCATGCCCACCGCCACGATGCTGCCGTCGGTGAGGATGCGGTCGAGGTAGCTTGCCACCAGTCCGGCCAGGAGTTCGCGTTGCTTGTCCTGGTCCTTGTGGTCCACCGAGATGATGGCGCGGTCGATGCCGAACCGGGAGGTGAGCTCGTCCTCCAGCGCCTGGGTGGCCTGGGGGTGATGGCGCACGCGGATCTCGACGATGCCCTCGTCCTGGGCGCGCTTCAACAGACGGCCGACCTTCGCCCGCGACAGCGAGAACTTCTTCGCGAGGTCTTCCTGGGTCAGCCCGTCCACGTAGTAGAGCTTGGCGAGCTGGGTCAGTTCTTCGTTGGTCATCGCGTCCTTCGGGCGTGGGAACCGCACGGAGCATCTTAGCGGCCTGGCGGCCCGGGCGATGCGCCCTGCCGTCCGGGAGGTTCGTCAAAGATGGCCGAGCGTCTTCTCGTAGGCGAGGATTTTCTCGACCTTCGGCGTGGAACGGCCGCCGTCGAACTCGGCGCCCAGCCATGCGTCGACGATGCTGTTGGCCAGTTCGTTGCCGATGACGCGGCCGCCCAGGGTCACGATCTGCGCGTCGTTGCTGCGCCTGGCCCGCTCGGCGGAATACGTGTCGTGGCACTGGGCGGCGCGCACGCCCGGCACCTTGTTCGCCGAAATGGCCATGCCGATACCGGTGCCGCAGAGCAGGATGGCGCGCGGAAAGTCGCCCGCGGCGATGCGTTCGGCCACGGCGATGGCCACATCGGGATACAACGCCTTCTCCTCCGGGCCATGCGTGCCGAAGTCGGTCAATTCGACATGGGGGTGCTTCTCGGCGATATGCCGCTTCACCGATTCCTTGAGCGCGTACGCGGCTTCGTCGCAGCCGATCGCCACTTTCATGGGGTCTTTCTCCGAAAATCGCGCGATCATATGCGCGTCGTTGAGCAAAAGATCATGCTGGCGATTTATAGGGGCGGGCTCCTGTCCTGTCAAGCATAAACGAGGCCCTGACTCGAATGTTGCGTCGCAGCAAAGAGTTAGCTGTGTCGCCGCCCCTGTTGACACCCGAAAAACGACGTGACTACTATCGGCTCCGCTTAGATCAACTGCTCACTGTTGAGCAAAAGTTCTAGAGGTGTTCGGTGAACGACGTCCTGCTCGAAGCACGCGAGGTTTCCAAGAGCTTCAATGGCGTGACCGCCCTGCGCGACGGCCGGCTCACCCTTCGCGCGGGTAGCGTCCACGCCCTCTGCGGGGGCAACGGCGCGGGAAAGTCGACCTTCCTGAATGTCCTCATGGGCTTGCTACGGCGCGATGGCGGCAGCATCCGCCGCAACGGCGTCGAGGTGTCGTTCGCCAGCCCGGGCGACGCGCTGGCCCACGGCATGGCGATCATCACCCAGGAGCTCTCCCCGGTGATGGGCATGACGGTGGCGGAAAACCTCTACCTCGGCCGCGAACCCACCCTGGGCGGCTTCTTCGTCGATTACCGCAAGCTGCGGAAGCAGGCCCAGGCCTTGCTCGACCGGCTCGGCTTCGCCATCGATGCCGGCCGAGTGATGAGCGAGCTGAGCCTCGCCCAGGTCCAGCTCGTCGAGATCGCCAAGGCATTCAGCTACGACTGCCAGGTGATCATCATGGACGAGCCGACCTCCGCGATCGGCGAGCGCGAGACCGAAACGCTGTTCGCGGCGATCCGCAGCGTCACGGCCAATGGCGCGGGCATCGTGTACGTGTCGCATCGACTGTCCGAACTCGCGGAAATCGCCGAGGACTACACGATCTTCCGCGATGGCGCCTTCGTCGAAAGCGGAAAGCTGGCGGATATCGACCGTGCCCACCTCGTCCGCGGCATCGTCGGCCGGGAACTCGTGGCCGTGGACAAGGAGAAACGCCCCGCCAGCGACAAGGTGTGCCTCAACGTGGATGGTCTTTCGCGCAAGAACGAGTTCAGCGACGTGAGCCTGCAGGTGCGCCACGGCGAAATCCTCGGCATCTATGGCCTGATGGGCTCGGGCCGCAGCGAATTCCTCAATTGCGTCTATGGCCTGACCACGCCGGACGGCGGCAGCGTGCTGCTGGACGGCAAGCCACTGCCCAAGGGCGATCCGGCCGCGACGATCCGCGCCGGCATCTCGCTGGTGACGGAAGATCGCAAGGACACCGGCCTGGTCCTGTCCGGCAGCGTGCGCGAGAACATCGCGATGGCGGCGTATCCAAGCCTGTCGAGCCTGTCGGTCATCAATGGCCGCAAGGAGCGGGCGCTTGCCGACGAGATGATCGGCAAGCTCAACGTCAAGACGGCCTCGCAGGAATTGCCGGTCGGTTCGATGAGCGGCGGCAACCAGCAAAAGGTGGTGTTGGCCAAGTGCCTGTCCACCGGGCCGACGCTGCTGCTTTGCGACGAACCCACGCGCGGCATCGACGAGGGCGCCAAGCAGGAGATCTACAAGCTGCTCGATCAGTTCGTGCGCGCCGGTGGCGCCGTGATCGTCGTCTCGTCCGAGGCGCCGGAGCTGCTCTACCTCTCCGATCGCATCGCCGTCTTCAAGGGCGGCCGGATCGTCGCCACGCGCGACGACGACAACCTCTCCCAGGAAACCCTGCTGCATCTCGCCTCATGAACGCACAGACCCTCACTACGCCGGCAACGGCACCCGTCGCGCCGCGGCAGCGGATGCGTACCTTCATCGACCGCTTCGCGATGCCGATCATCTTCGTCGTGCTCTGCGTGGTGCTCGCGTTCTCCAGCGAGTACTTCCTGACCGCGCGGAACCTGATGGATATCCTCAGGCAGACCTCGATCAACGGCATCCTCGCGATCGGCATGACCTACGTCATCCTGACCAAGGGCATCGACCTCTCCGTGGGCTCGATCCTCGCCTTCGCGGGGATCTGCAGCGGGCTCGTCGCCGCGCAGGGCCACGGCGTGCTCGCCGCCCTCAGCGCCGGCCTGCTCGCGGGCGCCGTGCTGGGCGCGGTGAACGGCTTCGTCGTCGCGCGCCTCTCGGTGCCCCCGTTCGTGGCGACGCTGGGCATGCTGAGCGTCGCCCGTGGCCTCACCTATATCGTCAACGACGGCAGCCCCGTCGCCGACCTGCCGGACGGCTATCTCTCGCTCGGCGATGGCAAGCTCGGCCCGCTGAGCATGCCTATCGTGATCTTCGCCGCCGTGGCGCTGCTGTTCTGGATGGTCCTGAAATACACGACCTACGGCCGCTATGTATACGCGGTCGGCGGCAACGAGAAGAGCGCGCGCACTTCGGGCATCGGCGTGCGCAAGGTGATCTTCTCCGTCTATGTGGTCTCGGGCCTGCTTGCCGGACTCGCCGGCATGGTCCTTTCCGCGCGCACCACCTCGGCGCTGCCGCAGGCGGGCCTTTCCTACGAGCTCGACGCGATCGCCGCGGTGGTGATCGGCGGGACCAGCCTGTCCGGCGGCACCGGCAGCCTGGTCGGCACGCTGTTCGGCGCGCTGCTCATCGGTGTCATCAACAACGGCCTCAACCTCCTCGGTGTGTCCTCGTACTACCAGCAGGTCGCCAAGGGACTGATCATCGTCCTGGCCGTGCTCCTCGACGTATCCCGCAAGAAACAGCGCTGAACCGGCGCTCCCATTCCACGGAGAGAAACACATGAAATTGCGCAAGCTCCTCGTCTGCATGCTGGCCGCGAGCACCCTCATGGCGGGCGCCGTCGAAGCGAAGACCTACAAGATCGGTGCCGCCGTCTACGGCTTGAAGGGCCAGTTCATGCAGGCCTGGGTGAAGTCGATCAAGGAACATCCCGCGGTGAAGGACGGCACGGTCCAGATCACCGTCTTCGACGGCAACTACGACGCCAACACGCAGAACAACCAGATCGAGACGATGATCACGCAGCATTACGACGCGATCATCTTCGTGCCGATCGACACCAAGGCCAGCGTGGGCGCGGTACGCCACGCCATGGCCGAGGACATCCCGGTGGTCGCCTCCAACACCAAGGTCGCCTCGGACAAGGTCGTCTACGTCGGCAACGACGACGTGGAGGGCGGCCGGCTCCAGGCGGCGGCGCTCGCGAAACAGATCGGCGGCAAGGGCAACGTCGTCATCATCCAGGGCCCGATCGGGCAGTCGGCGCAGATCGATCGCGAGAAGGGCGAGCTGGAAGTACTGGCGAAGAACCCGGGCATCAAGATCATCGAGAAGAAGACGGCCAACTGGGACCGCGCCCAGGCACTGAGCCTCACGGAGGACTGGTTGAACGCGCATCCCAAGCAGATCGCCGGCATCGTCTCGCAGAACGACGACATGGCCCTTGGCGCGCTGCAGGCCCTGAAATCGCATGGCGTCTCGCCCAAGGACGTGCCGATCACCTCGATCGACGGCATGCCCGACGCGATCAAGGCGGCCCAGGCCGGTGAGATCACCACCTTCCTGCAGGATGCCCAGGCGCAATCGCAAGGCGCGCTCGACGTGACGCTGGCCAAGCTCATCGGCGACAGCTACAAGCCGCGTTCGGTGATCTGGCAGCGCTACGGCAACCAGGTGAAATGGGCCGACGGCAAGGCCGCCAGCTATATCCTGCCCTGGGTGCCGGTCACTCCGCAGAACGCGGATGCGTTGTACAAGCAGGTGACGGGCGGCTGATCATGAGCTCATTCTGGAACGACGCATTCGACCTCGGCGGCCAGGTGGCCGTCGTCACCGGCGGTGGCGCGGGCATCGGTTTCGCCTGCGCCGAACTGCTCGCCTCGCGCGGCGCCTCGGTGGCGTTGCTCGACCTGCGGCCGGACGTGGCGGATATCGCCGCCACGCTCCCGGGCGAAGCGGGCAAGCACATCGGCGTCACGCTCGACGTACGCGACCTCACCCAGGTGCACGCCGCCGTCGACGCCGTGATGAAGCGTTTCGGGCGCATCGATCACCTCGTCAACAGCGCGGGCGTGGCGATCCTCGACAAGGCCGTGGACGTGACCGAAGCCGGCTGGGACACGACCATGGACGTGAACCTGAAGGCCTCGTTCTTCGTGGCCCAGGCCGTCGCGAAGCCGATGATGGCTGCCGGCCGCGGCCGTATCGTGAACCTCGCCTCGCAGGCGGCCGTGGTCGCGCTCGATCGCCACGTGGCCTATTGCGCCAGCAAGGCGGCCATCGTCGGCATGACCAAGGTGCTGGCGATCGAATGGGCCGCCTCGGGTATCACCGTCAACGCCGTATCGCCCACCGTGGTCGAGACCGAGCTGGGCAAGAAGGCCTGGGCCGGGGAAGTCGGCGAGCGGGCGAAGAAGCAGATTCCCATGGGGCGTTTCGCCCAGCCCGCCGAGATCGCCGCGATGGTGCTCTACCTACTCTCCGACGCGGCCGCGATGATCACCGGCGAGAACGTGGTGATCGACGGCGGCTATACCGTCCAGTAATCCCTTCCGCAGAACACGCAGGCGACCCATGTCCACCGTCATCGAACCGAGCGAAGCGCGCGCCATCCCATCCATCCCCAAGACCATGCAGGCCGTGGTCTGCTACGCACCCGAGGATTATCGCCTCGAGGAAGTGCCCGTGCCCACCCCGGGCCCGGACGAGATACTGACCAAGGTGGAACTGGTCGGCATCTGCATGGGCGACATCAAGACCTATCGCGGCGCGCCATCGTTCTGGGGTGACGACGAGCAGCCGCGCTACGTGAAGCCGCCGATGATTCCCGGCCACGAGTTCGTCTGCCGTGTCGTCGCGCTGGGGCCAGGGGCCGGGAAGCGTGGCGTCGCCGTCGGCGACCGCGTGATCTCCGAACAGATCGTGCCCTGCTGGGGCTGCCGCTTCTGCAACCACGGCCAGTACTGGATGTGCCAGAAGCACGATCTCTACGGCTTCCAGAACAACGTGCAGGGCGCCATGGCCGAGTACATGATCTTCACCAGGGAAGGCATCGTGCACAAGGTGCCCGATGAGATCCCGCCGGACGAGGCGATCCTCATCGAGCCGCTGGCATGCTCGCTGCACGCGGCGGACCGTGCGGACGTGGGTTTCGACGACATCGTCGTCGTGGCCGGCGCCGGCACGCTCGGCCTCGGCATCATCGGCGCGGTACGCCTGCGCAACCCGAAGAAGCTCATCGTGCTCGACATGAAGCCCGAGCGCGCGGCGTTGGCGCTGCGCATGGGCGCGGACGAGGTATGGAATCCGGGCCAGGAAGACGTGGTGGCGAAGATCAAGGCGATCACGGGCGGTTACGGTTGCGACATCTACATCGAGGCGACCGGCCACCACAGGGCCGTGAACCAAGGCATGGCGATGCTGCGCAAGCTCGGCCGCTTCGTCGAGTTCAGCGTGTTCAACGACGAGGCCACGGTCGACTGGTCGATCATCGGTGACCGCAAGGAACTGGACGTGCTCGGGTCGCACCTGGGACCGTACATGTATCCGCGCGCCATCGACTTCATCGGGCAGCGCAAGATCGACGTGCGCGATATCGTCACCCACAAGTTCCCGCTGGCGAGGTTCGCCGAAGCCTTCGCGGTGATGGAGCGCGGTGAACATTCCTTGAAAGTCGTACTCGAACCCTGAGCCCCTCCGGCGCACACTCCAAGTTTTCAGGAACCACACGTAATGAACCGAGTGATCAACGACCCCGAGAAGGTCGTCGAAGACATGGTACGCGGCATCGTCGCCGCCCATCCCGAGATGGCGCTGGATAGCGCGAACCCGCGCGTGATCGGTGTCGCCACGAAGAAACCCGAAGGCTCCGTCGGCCTGGTCACGGGCGGCGGTTCCGGACACGAACCCGCCTTCCTCGGCTATGTCGGTCCGGGCTTGCTGGACGCCGTCGCCATCGGCGAGATCTTTTCGTCGCCCACGGCGAAGAGCTTCCTCGATGCCTTCAAGGCCGCGGACCGCGGCGCGGGCGTGGCCTGCCTCTACGGCAACTACGCCGGCGACAACATGAACGTGAAGATGGCGGTGAAGATGGCCGCCGCCCAGGGCATCACGGTGAAGACCGTGGTGGCCAACGACGATGTCGCCTCCGCGCCGAAGACCGAACGCGAAAAGCGCCGTGGCGTGGCCGGCGAGATCGTCATGTGGAAATGCGGTGGCGCCCGCGCCGCCTTGGGTGGCAGCCTCGACGAAGTGATCGCCACCGCGCAAAAGGCGATCGATGCCACCCGCTCGGTGGGCATCGGGCTTTCCGCCTGCACCATCCCCGCCGCGGGCAAGGCCAACTTCCACATCGCCGATGGCGAGATGGAGGTCGGCATCGGCCATCACGGCGAGCACGGCGTGCAGGTAACGAAGACGGTGTCGTCCAGGGACATGGCGAAGATGATGCTGGACATCATCCTTCCCGACTTCCCCCTGGCCAAGGGCGACGAAGTGTCGGTCCTCGTCTCGGGGCTCGGCGCCACGCCCTTGATGGAGCAGTACATCTTCTATGCCGATGTCGCCGAGCAACTCGAAGCCGCCGGCGCCGTCGTCGCCTTCCGCTTCGTCGGCAACCTGTTCACCTCGCTCGAAATGAACGGCATCACGCTGACACTGACCCGGCTCGACGACGAACTGAAGACTTGCCTCGCCCATCCCTGTTCGAGCATCGGCCTGAAGGTGCTGGCATGACGACCGTCGTTTCGCTTCCGCTTTCCGACGGGCGTTTCATCGTCGATGGCCTCGTCGCGACGATCCGTGCCAATCGCGACTACCTCTCCGAGATCGATGCCGCCACGGGCGACGGCGATCACGGCATCAACATGGCCAAGGGGTTCGCCTTGTGCGCCGAACGCATGGATGCCGAAGGCGTGCGCGGCGGGGGCGAGGCGTTCGAAGCCCTGACGATGGCCTTGATGGACGACATCGGTGGATCGATGGGGCCGCTATACGGCAGCTTCTTCCTCGAGTTCCAGCTCGCCTTTACGGGACACGACACACTCGACGCGGCGCTGTTCGGGCAGGCGCTGGCCGCGGGCGTCGCGTCGGTCCAGGAATTGGGCGGCGCGAAGGTCGGCGACAAGACCTTGATGGACACGCTGGTGCCGGCCGAGGCCGCCTATCGCGAGGCGCTGGCGCAAGGTGGCGGCTTTATCGAGGCCCTGGCCGCGATGTCGGCGGCGGCGGAGAAGGGCAAGGATTCCACCAGGGACATGCAGGCCAGGATCGGTCGCGCGGCGCGACTGGGTGAACGCTCCATCGGCACCGTGGACGCTGGTGCCACTTCATGTTTCCTGATTCTCGAGTCGATGGCGGATTCGATCACGCGTCGCCTCGCGCCGTGACTTGTGGGAGCCGCTTCAGCGGGGATCCCGCGGCAGCGGGCCAGCCTGCCTGAGGCAAGCACCCATCGCCGCTGAAGCGGCTCCCACACCAGCGCCCCAATAAGTTCCAGCCCCCCAGCAGGCACAGCGCCCCAATAAATTCCAGCCCCTCAATAAGTCACCGTCACCTTCACCACATCGCTGTACACGCCAGCGCCAACGGCCGGTTGCACCGGCAGGCGGCCATACACCGTCAGTGTCTGTTCCGCACCCGACCCGGTCCCCGTCGCCGTATCGATGTTCAATGATTCTCCCCAGCGCAGCGTGCGCTGGGTGTCACGGTAGAGCTCGTAGTTCACGAAGCCGCCTCCGGACGTCATTCGCCTCGTCGTTCCGGACGCGTTCTGTCCATCGTCCAGCCCCACCTGGTACGCCGCGCGGTTCGTGCACGTCATGCGCAGCAAGGAGGTCTGGTCGGTGTTCGCCTGCAGCAGGCCCGATACACTGCCGAAATTGAGATCGCTCGCCGTGGCGAGTGTGCACAGGTTCGATACCGATGCCGTCACCGTCGATGACGGCCCGGCTCCGCTCGCGCCGCCACCGCCACCACTCTGGCAGCTCGCCGGATAGGTTCCGAGGCTGAGCAGCACTTCGTTGTAGCGATACGCGAGGCCGTTCGCGTTCACTCCCCCGGCAAGGGTCCCGGTGTACGTGCCGCTCGACAGCGTCGACTGGCCGGCGGGCACCCGTCCGTAGACGGTGACCGAGCCGGTGCGTGTCTGCGGGTTCGACAGGATGGTGAAGGTCAACTGGAAGGTCAGTGGCGTGTACGTCGCATTTCCGATGGGACCCCACACGTTGCTGCGCGGCGAATCCTTGTAGAGCTGGTACTGCATGCGATCGCTGTTGCCGTTGATGGCGGTACGTGGCGAGACGTTGCCGAGGTCGTCCGGCGCGAGCCCGATGCATCCGGTGACGTAGACGCCGTATAGACCTCCGAGCAGGCCGCCGCTGTACGTGCAGCTGTAGCCGATCGTCGCCGTGCCATCGACGGTGCCGGACGTCGGGTCCACGGGACCGAAGGCGAGCGTGGTGATGCCGGTGATCGTGCAGGTGGTCGTGGCTTCCGCCCGCGGTCCCGCCAGCAGTGCGGCAAACGCGATGACGATGAGTGCCAGCCATTTCACGGTATACGGCCCCGGCATACCAGTGGACCGAGATCGGGAAGGTCGCGTGCACGCGGGGGATAGTCGAGCGCCGCCTTGCAATGGCCGCCACCTTGTATATCCACGTCGAGGATGGTGCTGCTTTCGAGGTCGTCGAGATAGACCATGCCGTCATAACCGACCACGGCGGTTCCGCCATCGCCCGTCGCGACCGTGGAGCCCAGAGGCAGGGGCGCGCCGGATTCATCGACGAGCGTGGCCAGCGCGGCGCGCACGCGCTTCACGGGGAAACGCACCATCACCCCGGAACGGTCCGCGGGTGCGATCGTCGCTTCGACGCGCTGTACACGATCGTCGGCGGGCAGATCGAGGGGATCGATGGCGAGGCGATTGTCCTGATAGGCATTCAACCGCGAGACCAGCAGCAATCCACGGTTGTCGGTCACGCCAGTACGGCGATTCTCGAGCAACACCGGCACGTCCGCCACGCCTTCGGTCGTGACCAGGGCGAAGGCGTCGTCGATGCGACGAGCGGCGAACACGTGGCCGCCCATCAACACGATCGCCCCGTTGGCGTCGGCATAGCTGTACGAGGATGGCCCCACGTCACTTGCGCCGACCGTGAGCTGGCCACGGTTGCCGAGCCAGCCCACTTCGCCGAGACCACCGGCATCCGCGCCCGAACGTCCTTGCACGTGCCATCCGAAGCCGCCGTCTCCGTCGATGGCGCGGCTGGCGTCGACCACGCCGAAGGTCCGTTCGCGGTCGCGCTGCATGGACGCGCTCAAGGTGGCACGGAGATCCAACGCGACGGTCACGCCGATGAAAAAACTGCGATCCGAGGAATCGTCGAGGTTGCGGTTGTAGCTGGCGCTCAGCGATACGCCGCGGCCGACGTTGCGCAGCGCGAAAAGGCCGGCGTATCGCGAGATGGGCTGTCCGCTGTAGCGGAGCCGGACGAGGTTGGCGCCGAAGCTGGATTCGCGCACGTTGAAGCCGATGAGCGCGCGATCGCTGACGCGTGGCGGGGGCGAGCCATAGCCTGCGGCCACATCCCGGTAACGGGCGTCGCCACGCAGCGTGTCGATCGAGGCATTCATATAGCGTCCGTTCCATGCGTAGCCGAATCCATACTGCCTGCCACCGCCCCGGGACAGGGACAGCGACGCATTCAGGACATGCGCGCCCATCGGGTTCCACACGCCGCCGGCGCCCGCGGTACCCCGTCCATCGCCCGCTTCGGCGTGCGACTCGACGGTGAACGTGTCGCTGACACCGTGCCGCCACGTCGCACTACCGACGGGGGCATCGCCATACGAAAAGGAATCGATGCCGTACGCCCGGCGCACCTTGCCCAGTTCCACCGACCAGTCGTCCAGCCCTTCGCGCAGCAGTTGTCTCGCGGCATAGAAGGGAAAAGTGACCGTGCTGCTTCGGCCCAGCGCATCCGTGAGCACCACTTGCGCCTGGCCGGCCTGGTCGATGCCGGGCACGGCGGTGAGCTGGAAAGGGCCGGCCGGCACCTTGCCGCTGTACTGGCGGATGCCGTCGATATAGAGCTCCACCGACGATGGCGCCGTGGCCTCGCCGAAGAACTGGGGCAGGGGCGTCGTCACGCGATAGGGCTGGGTGGCGAAATCCGTGCCGTAGGCGATCCCGCCGATGCGCGTGGCCCGTGTCCAGGCAAGGTAGCCGGTGAAGGTGTCGCCGATGGTCAGGGCCTGTGCGCGATCGGGGAACGACAGGCGCCACTGGGTATCCAGGCGCACGGAGTCGCCCCGCCACCCCGCACCATGGGATTGGTAGCGACGGATCAGCGAGGTGTTGCTGAGTACCCCCAGGCCTTCACTGAAACCACGTAATTCCGCGAGCCCACTGATGTTGCCCTCGCCGCCACCATGCGCGGCATAGATGTCGTAGTTGAGCAGGACCCCGGTGCCGCTGGTGGCGCGCAGCGCGGAGCGTTCCTGTCGGTTGAGGATGTGCGTGGGCAGGTGCAGGCGTTCGTTCGGTACCTGGATGTCCACGCGTTGCAGGCGTACGTCATAGGTATAACGAAGACCTTCGATATCCGGCAGGCAATGCTCGCCGTCACCCGGCGGCAGGATGAAACCCAGCCCGCGCAGGTCTCCCGCCAGCGCGCAAAGCGTGTCCCCGCGGTGGATGAAGTGCACGAGCTTCTCCGTCGACGAGCCGTTGAGCACCACCTCGAGATAGAGGTCCTCTCCCGTGGTTCGTACGCGTGGCGTCACCGTGGGAGGCGGTGGGACGGCGGCCGGTTCGTTGGACAAGGCGTGGCTGTTGCCGGAGTCGAGCGCCAGGACACTAAGGGCTCCCAGGGTCAACGACCAGCGTCGATTCGGACGCCTCACCGTTGATCCTCGCGCGCAACACGCCGCCCTTCGGCACGCCCGTCGGAAGGTTCCAGCGCATCGTCGAGTCCGGCAGGGCGTATCCGACCAGGCCGGACAGGAGCACGTTGCGCCGGTCCTCCTGCCCCTGCCAGGTCACGTCCGCGATCTGCGCGTGGCCGTTTCCGCTGTTGTGTACGCGCAGGCGTGTACCCGCCGCCGTTTCTTCCCAGGTGGTTTCCAACGCCGCTTTCGTCGCCGGGTCGCCGGCGGGGGCGAGGAAAACAGGGATGGAATAGCGCAGGACGAAGGTCAGTCCGCCCCTGACGGCCATGCCCACCGGCAATTCGTCGACCAGGACGCGATAAGCGGTTTCCACGCCACCTTCGGGCGGTGTCACCTGCCGGATCACGCGCACCAGCTGGCGATCCCCCGGGGCGATGGCCACCATCGGTGGACTCACCACGAGGTCGCGCGATGGCGCCAGGACATCCTCGCCGTTCACCTGCGTCCAACGGAATACGCGGACCTGGGCCTGTATCGTTTCGTTGCCGGTGTTGGTCAACCACAACGCCTCGGCCGATGTCTTCGCCGCGAGGCGAAGGCCGATGGGCGTCACCTGCAATCCACTGCCCGACGCCACCGGCGCCACGATGGCCGCGATGGCCATCGCGGCAGCCTTCGCTACGCGGAGCGCCCATCGGCACACCGTCAGTACGTGATCGTGGCGGTGATGACGTCGGTGTAGCTGCCGGCGGCGAAGTTGGTACTCGGCACGCGGCCGTAGACGGGGATGTTCTGCACGCTGCCGGTCCCCGTGCCCGCGTAGACGTTGCCGCCCGCGCCGGTGGTGCTGCCCCAGATGTCGGCCGCGGTGCGCGTGGCGTTGCGGTAGAGCTGATACGGCACCAGGGCCGAGCCGTTGCTCATCTTGCGCGAGTTCGCATCGGTGCCGTTCTGGCCGTTGTCCAGTGCGATGGTGTAGGGCGCGCTGGGCGTGCAGTTCACGTTGAGCGCGCCCTGGTTGTCGACATTGGTGGCCGTGGACGGCTGGCTGCCGAAGTTGACATCGGTCGGTGCCGTCGTGGTGATGTCGCAAGCGGCGGTGATCGTGACACGCACGTTGAAGGTGGTCGTGGCGGTGGCGGCGTAGCCCGCGGAACTGGCCGTGCCGAGGACGATGACGGCGGTGCGGGCGAACAGGCGGATGACAGGATGCATGACGTGTCTCCCTGGTGGCGGAGCGGTCCCGGCCGATTGGCGCGGGTACGTCCGTCGGAAGCAAGGATCGGGGAAAGGCGGATGCGTCGGTGTGCATTTACGGCCCCCTTGCCGTATCGACCTATCGATGCCGAAAGGGCGCAGGCCCGCTCTGTCAAGGATGCTTGACATGGAAGAGCGGCCGCCGCATGATGATGTAAAGCGTGCTTGACACGCCTCCGACCGCGCGACAGCGGCCGCCCGACTACGACCATCGAAGGGGAGCGGCGATGCGTGCCGTGCACAAGCGTTACCTGCGTGAATTCTTCCCGGCGATGCTGGCCTACGTGATCCTGCTCTTTCTTTCCGTCAGCTGGTTGAAGTCGTTGGAAGGTGGCCTCGCGCGAACCCTGGTGACCCTGTTGCCCGTGTTGCCGATCGCCTTCGTCATTCGTGCGATGGTGCGCGTGATCCGCGACCAGGACGAATTCGAGCGCCGCATCGATCTCGAATCCATCGCCATCGCCGGTGGCATCGGCGCCTTCGGCTTCTTCACCTACGGCATGTTGCTCAACGCGCGGGTGATCGCCGCGCCACCCGCCGACGCGGTGGCGATCTGGGTATTGCCGGTGCTGCTGGGTTGTTTCGGCGTGGTCAAGTGCGCCGTTCGCCTGTATTACCGTGCCCGATGAACAACCGCCTCCGTGAACTGCGAACGGCGTTCGGATGGTCGCAAGCCGATCTCGGCGAGAGGCTGGACGTGTCCCGGCAAACGGTGAACGCGGTGGAAACCGGGAAGTACGATCCCAGCCTGCCGCTCGCCTTCAAGATAGCGAAGCTGTTCGAACTGCCCATCGAATCCATCTTTACCCCGGGGGAATGAGCGTATGAAACGAGCGCCACGGATCGCCATCGTCATCGCGATCGTCGCCGCCGCCCTCTCGGGACGGCAATGGATGCATCAGCGGACGGAGGAACCGGCCGCGACGACGACGGCGCCTGCCGCGACGCGTCCCGCGCCGCCGCGGGTGTGGAAGCTCGGCTCGCTGGAACTGAAGCCATGCGAACTGCCGCAGCCGCATTCGGGCTTGTCGACGGCGGCGTGGTGCGCGCCTTTCCAGGTGCCGGAGGATCGTGCGAATCCCGGCGGCCGCAAGATCGACCTGCGCCTGGCGATCGTCCGCAGCAGCGCGCAGGTGCCGGCCCCCGACATGGTCGCCTTCATCGCAGGCGGCCCCGGCCAGTCCGCCGCCGAGAGTTATCCGGCGATCGCCCCGGCGATGGCGCCGCTGCTGGCGCATCGCAACCTGCTCCTGCTCGACCAGCGCGGTACCGGCGGATCGCATCCGTTGAGCTGCCGCGAAGACGAGCCGGGCGTACCCGGTGGCGCGGAGGAAACGCACGGCTTCGACGCCGAGGCCGTGCGCAAGGAAACCCGCCACTGTCTGGAGCAGCTCTCGAAGGACGCCGACGTGCGCTTCTATACGACCACGGATGCCGTGGCGGATCTGGAAGACGTGCGGCGCGCGCTGGGTTCGCCGAAGTTCGACCTGCTGGGCGTGTCGTACGGCACACGCGTGGCCCAGCAATACGCGATGCGGCACCCGGACGGCCTGCGCACGTTGATCCTCGATGGGATCGCACCCAATTCGCTCGTGCTGGGCGAGGACTTCGCGGTCAACCTCGACGCGGCGTTGAAGGCGCAGTTCGCCCGTTGCGAAGCCGACGAGGCCTGCCGCGCGCGTTTCAGCGACCCGTACCAGACCCTCTACCAGCTGCGTGACGCCCTGCGCGCCAACCCGCACAAGGTGAGTTTCCGCGATCCGCAGAACTATGCGTCCGTGCAGCGCGTGCTCAGCGAGGTCTCGCTGGCCACCGTCGTGCGCATGTTCGCCTACTCCCCGGAAACAGCGGCCTTGTTGCCGTTGTCGATCGACGCCGCCGCGCGCGGCGATGTGGGGCCGCTGCTGGGCCAGGCGAAACTGCTTACCGGCGATCTCGGCGACACCATGGACGGTGGCATGCAGTACTCCGTGATTTGCTCCGAGGATGCCGACCTTCTGCAACCGCGACCGCAGGACAAGGACACCATCCTCGGCGACACGATGATCGAGGCGTTTCGCGCGGCGTGTTCGGTCTGGCCGCACGGCGCCCGTCCAGCGGATTTCCACGAGCCGCTGAGGAGCGACGTGCCCACTCTGTTGATGTCCGGCGAGTTCGATCCCGTGACGCCACCGCGTTATGGCGACGAGGTGGTGAAGGGGCTGCCGAACGGTCGCCACGTCGTGCTGAAGGGGCAGGGCCACAACGTGGTCGCGCGGGGTTGCATGCCCCGCCTGCTCGACCGCTTCATCGACAAGGCGGATGCGAAGGGCCTCGACACGTCGTGCCTGGATCGCCTCAAGCCCTTGCCCGTCTTCGTCGGATTCAACGGAGCCACCCCATGATCGAGGTCAAGGACCTGCACAAGGCGTTCGGCGATGTGCGCGCCGTGAACGGCGTGAGCTTCACCGCGCGCGATGGCGAGATCACCGGCCTGCTCGGCCCCAACGGCGCGGGAAAGACCACCACCCTGCGCATGCTCTACACCTTGATGACGCCGGATGCGGGCCAGGTACTGGTCGACGGCGTGGACGCCGCGGTCGATCCGCTTGCCGTCCGCCGCCAGCTCGGCGTGCTGCCAGACGCACGCGGACTCTACAAGCGCCTGACCGCGACGGAGAACATCGATTACTTCGGCCGCCTGCATGGCATGGAGCCCGGATTGCTACGCCAGCGTCGCGAGGCCCTGATCGATGCGCTGGAGATGCGTGACATCGCCACGCGGCGCACCGAGGGCTTCTCGCAAGGACAACGGGTCAAGACCGCCATCGCCCGCGCCCTGGTGCACGATCCGCGCAACGTACTGCTCGACGAACCGACCAACGGCCTCGACGTGATGGCGACGCGTGCGATGCGCCGTTTCATGCGGCAACTGAAAGACGAGGGGCGCTGCGTGCTTTTCTCCAGCCACATCATGCAGGAGGTGGCCGCCTTGTGCGACCGCATCGTCGTGATCGCCCATGGGCGTGTCGTCGCCGATGAGGCCCCCTCCGCCCTGCTTGCGCAAACCGGCGAAACCAGCCTCGAGGATGCCTTCGTGAAGATCATCGGTACCGACGAGGGGCTCGCCGCATGAGCGCCTTCACCGCTGTTTACTGGAAGGAAGTGCGGGAAAACCTCCGCGACCGCCGCACGCTCGTCAACGCCTTGATCACCGGTCCCTTGCTGGGACCGGTGATGTTCATCATGTTGATGAACGTGATGGTCAACCGCGAACTGGCCAAGTCCGACCGGCCGATATCCGTCCCGGTGATCGGCGCGGATGTCGCGCCGAACCTCGTCGCCGCGTTGAAGGGCGCGGGCATCGATGCGGCCCCGGCCATGCCCGACCCGGAGAACGCGGTGCGCGAACAGCGCGCCGACATCGTGCTGCGCATCTCGCCGGAATATGCCCAGGCCTGGAGCAAGGGCCAGGCCGTGCAGGTGGAGTTGATCTACGATTCCTCGCGGCGCGACGCGTCCACGCCGGTGATGCGCGTGCGCAGCGTGGTCGAGTCATACGGAAAACGCGAAGGTGCGATGCGGTTGATCTCGCGCGGCCTGTCACCGACCACGGCGTGGCCGGTGCAGGTGGCCGACAGGGACCAAGCCACGTCGCAATCGCGCTCGGCGTTGATGTTTTCCTTCCTGCCGTATTTCTTCGTGCTCACGGTCTTCCTTGGGGGCATGTACCTGGCCATCGACCTCACCGCCGGCGAGCGCGAACGTCAGTCGCTGGAACCGTTGTTCGTGAATCCCGTGGCGCGCTGGAAAATCCTGGCGGGAAAGCTCGCGGCGATCTGCACTTTCTCGCTGGTGAGCCTCCTGCTCAGCGTGGCGGCGTTCGCCACCGCGCCCTTGTTCATCCCGGTGGAGAAGCTGGGCATCGCGCTGGACCTCGGGCTGCGCTTCGGTTCGCAGGTGGTGTTGCTGATGCTGCCCTTGATCGTGCTGCTGGCCGCGTTGCAGTCGCTCGTGTCGGCGTTCGCCAAGAGCTACCGCGAGGCGCAGACCTACCTGTCGATCCTGATGATCATCCCGGTGTTGCCGAGCGCCTTGCTTTCGGTGATCCCCGTGCGTGCGGAGCCGTGGATGTATGCGGTGCCGTTGCTCGGGCAGAACCTCGGCATCGTGCAATTGTTGCGCGGGGACGGCGTGCCCGGGTGGCAACTCGGCCTGTGCCTGGCGGGCGGTTTCGCCGCGGCCGTGGTGGCGGTGTGGGGCACGGCCCTGCTGTACCGGTCGGAGCGCCTGGCGATTTCCGGCTAAGGGCATCGCCGCTGAAGCGGCGACAGCCCATCAACCTCACCGCCACCGCACATCCACCCCCACCAGGAACGTCCGCCCCGGCGCCGGCTCGTAATACCGCCCGTTCCCATCGTTGACGATCACCGAGCCGATCACATGCCGATCGGCCAGGTTGTCCACTCGTGCAAAGGTGTTCACACGCCACGGCCCCTGGTCGAACACATACCCGCCGGACACGCCGAACAGCGCATACCCCGGCGCCGATTCCGTCCCCCGGTCGTTCACCGACGTCGCGCCCATGGCATTCATGTCCATCCCCGCCTGCCAGCCGTGTTCGCCGCCGTACTTCAGCGCCGCGTAACCCGTCGAACGCGGGACCCCCGGAATACGCGTCCCGGCCTGCACCGGTGTATCCGGCGCGGGGCAACCCGCCGAGACACAGGTAAGGAAGGGCGTGCGGAAGGTCGCCTGCAAGTGCGTGTACGACGCGATGAACCGAAGGTTCCGCGCGAGCCCGGCACTGAACGAAGCCTCGACACCCTGTCGCCGCGACCGCGCGATGTTCTGGTAGGTGGTGCGGCCACCGAGGTTGGTCGCCACCGCCAGTTCGTCGTCGCTGTCCGCGCGGAACACGGCCAGCCCCGCCTCGATGCCATCGGCCGGGCGCAGCTTCAGGCCCAGCTCCGCGTTGTGCGAGCGCGAGGGCTTGAGGTCGAAGGCCAACCCGGCGCCGCGATCGGCGCGGTAGCCGAGTTCCGAAAACGTGGGCGTCTCGAAGCCGCGGCCCCAGTTCGCGTATGCATGCATCCAGGGCGCCGCGCGCCAGAGCACGCCGAACACGGGCGTGGTCGCGCTGTACTTCACCGTGCCGCTGTCGTCGGGGTTGCCGGTTGCGATGTAGCGATCGGTGGAACGAAAGCGCACCTCGCTGTGCCGGACGCCACCCATCAAGCTCCAGTCGTCGGCCACGCGCCAGGTCGCCTGGGCATACTGGTCGAAGTCGAAGACACGGTCGATCTCGTCGCGGCGTTTGTCCCCACGGACGCCGAGCGTGCCACCGACGAAGTTGTTGTAACCCTGGCGATGCTGCTCCTGGTTGTCGTACGCCACGCCCACGGCCAGTTCGAACGGACGCCCTGCCAACCTGTCGAGCCAGGTCCAGCGCACGTCGCCTCCACCGTATTCATTGTCGAGATCCACGACGCCGCCGGAGTTTCCCGGTTGGGAGATTTGCGTCGCGACCGGAATCGACAGGTATTGCGTAACGCCGCGCTGGCCGTAGTAGCCCATGACACGCAGGCTATTGGCTTCGTCGATGCGCTGGTCGTAGATCAGCCCCGCCTGCTGCTGGTCGACCGACTTGCGGGTGTCGAACGTGTTCGCCACGGCGGCGACCTGGCGCGGGTCGGCCCGGTACTGCGCGCGCGTGAGTCCCAGTGGGTCCTGGGCATCGGGAACATCCAGCGTGTTTACCACGAGGGTCAGCCTGGCGTCGTCGCCGATCTTCCAGCCGACCTTGGCATTGCCCGACTCGCGCCGCGCGGCGCTATGGTCGCGATAGCCGCTGGTGCGGAAGTGGGTGAAATCGACGTTGTAGTCGACCGGCCCCTCCACGCCACGCGCGTTCACCGAACTGCGGAAGGTGCCGTTGCTGCCGCCGGCGATACCGAAACGCAGTTCCGGTGGCTCGGTGCCATCGGCGGTGAAAAGTTGCACCACGCCACCCGACGCATTCCCGTAGAGGGCGGAGAAAGGGCCACGCAATACCTCGACCCGATCCGCCGAGTCGAGGTTGAAATGCGACACCTGGCCCTGGCCGTCCGGCATGCTCGCCGGAATGCCGTCGGTGTAGAGCCGTACACCGCGGATGCCGAAGGTGGAACGCGCGCCGAAACCGCGGATCGATACCTGGGCGTCCTGCGCATAGTTCTGCCGGTCGCGGGCGACGATGCCCGGGATCGCCTGCACGCGCTCGGACAGGTTCACGTCGAGCGAACCATCCGGCGGTGTCGCGACCACGTCGATGGCGGCGGGGATGTCGTAGGGCGACTGTGCCGTCCGGGTGGCGGTGACCACGACGGGCGCGAGCTGCGCGTCCTGAGCGGCCACGCCGGAGGCCAGCGCGATGAGGATGCCGCCCGCCAACGGGCGCAGGTGGGGAGGTCGCATGTGGGGTTCCCTGGGGTGGGGCGGACAGGATGCCGAAGGGATTGTATGCATAAGCTCAAGCCCCGGGTCGCGTTGCCTGGGCGGTCGCCGCTGAAGCGCCCCCACACACGTGCTAGCCTTCCCGCCCACGTCCCCTACCTTCCGGTGTCGCCATGAAGAAGCTCGTTTTCGCCTGCGTTGGACTGCTCGGTCTCGCGTTCGCGCACACCACCCTCGCCGTCGATACGGACCAGCCGGCCCGGGCGACGCCGCCGGCCAGTGCCGGCCAGCTCACCGCCGCCGAACTGGACAAGGCCATCGCCGGCAGCTGGCGCTCTCCGGAGAACAAGGCGCGCGATGTGTACCGTCACCCGCGCGAGATGCTGACCTTTTTCGGCATTCGTCCGGACATGACCGTCATCGAGATCTGGCCTTCGGGTGGCTGGTTCACCGAGATCCTCGCTCCGTTCCTCCACGACAACGGCCATTACATCGGTGCGGTCGAGAAGGGCTCGAAGAGCACGGCGGCCTTGCAGAAGAAGTTCTCCTTCGCGCCGGCCCAGTACGGCAACGCGAAGATCGTGGAGTTCAACCACAAGGCGCCCGTGCTCGGCGCACCGGGTTCGGCCGACATGGTGCTGACCTTCCGTAACGTGCATAACTGGGCTGCCGACGGCAGCGCCGAGGCCATGTTCAAGTCCTTCTTCGCCGTGCTCAAGCCCGGCGGCGTGCTCGGCGTGGAAGATCATCGGGCGGATGCGGGGAAGAAACTCGACGAAGTGGTGAACTCCGGTTACCTGCCCACCGATTACGTGATCAAGCTGGCGACCGACGCGGGCTTCAAGCTCGACGCGCAGAGCGAGATCAACGCGAACCCGAAGGACGACCACAACCATCCCAAGGGCGTGTGGACGTTGCCGCCGACGCTGGACATGGGCGAGACGGACAAGGCCAAGTGGCAGGCCATCGGCGAATCCGATCGCATGACCCTGCGCTTCGTGAAGCCCGCCACCGCCAAGTAAGGTGCTGGTCGCGTTGAACAAGCCCTTCGGGGTCCTTTGCCAGTTCACCGACGAAGCCGGCCGGCGCACGCTGGCCGACTTCGTGCCGCAGAAGGGCGTGTACGCCGCCGGGCGACTGGACCACGACAGCGAAGGGCTGTTGCTGCTCACGGACGATGGAAAGTTGCAGCACCGGCTGGCCGACCCGAAGCACAAGCAGCCGAAGACCTATGTGGTGCAGGTGGAAGGCGTGCCGACGGAGGATGCGCTCGAACGGCTGCGGCGTGGCGTGGTACTCAAGGATGGGCCGACGTTGCCGGCGGCGGTCGAAGCCATCGACGAGCCGGATTGGCTATGGGCGCGCGATCCTCCGGTGCGCTTTCGCAAGACGGTGCCTGATGCGTGGCTGCGCGTGGTGCTGCGGGAAGGACGCAATCGCCAGGTGCGAAGGATGACGGCGGCGGTGGGGTTACCCACGTTGCGGCTGGTACGCGAGGCGGTGGGGGATTACCGGCTGGATGGGTTGGGGGTCGGGCAGGTGCGGGTGATCGATTCGCGGGTGGTTCGCTGACGTAGGGATCGCCGCTGAAGCGGCTCCCACAAAGAGCGTCGCCGATGGGTGGTGGCATTCCCACAAGAGCATCGCCGACCCTGTCGGCGATGCTCTTGTGGGAGCCGCTTCAGCGGCGATCCCGCGGCAGCGGGCAAGACACCGCGCCCTCTCAGCGCCCCATCACCACTCCGCCACGGACCCATCCGGATGCCGCCACAGCGGATTCCGCCAGTCGGCGACTTCCCGGCTGCGCTCGATCAGCAGTGCCTCGTTCACCTCGATGCCCAGGCCAGGCCCGCTGAACGGCAACGCATAGCCACCATCGTCCAGCGCGAGCGCATCCTTGTTGAGGACGTAATCGAGGACTTCGCCGCCCTTGTTGTAATGGATGCCGATGCTCTGTTCCTGCAACGTGGCATTCCAGCTGACGAAGTCCACGTGCAGGCATGAGGCGAGCGCGATCGGTCCCAACGGGCAATGCGGCGCCAGGGCCACGTCGTACGCTTCGGCCATCGCGGCGATCTTCACGCATTCGGTGATGCCGCCGGCGTGGGAGAGATCGGGTTGCAGGATCGAGATGCCGCCGCGCTCCAGCACGCTCTTGAATTCGAAACGCGAGTACATGCGTTCGCCCGCGGCGATGGGAATCGAGGTGTGCGCCGCGATGCGCGGGTAGTACTCGGCCTGTTCGGCGAGTACCGGTTCCTCGATGAACAGGGGGCGGAACGGTTCCAGCTCCTTCACCAGGACCTTGGCCATCGGCGCGGACACCCGGCCGTGGAAGTCCAGGCCGAACTCGATCGTGTTGCCGAAGGCCTCGCGGATCTCGGCCACGCGCGCCACGGCCGCGTCCACCGCCTTGCTCGAACCGATGATGCCCATTTCCTCGCAGCCGTTCATCTTGAACGTGTCGAAGCCGTGGGCCATGCGCTCGCGGATCTGCGCGATGACGTCGGCGGGACGGTCGCCGCCCACCCAGCAATAGGTCTTCATGCGATCGCGTACGCGGCCGCCGAGCAGCTCGTATACCGGCGCGTTCAACACCTTGCCCTTGATGTCCCACAGGGCCTGGTCGATGCCGGCGATGGCGCTCATGAAGACGGCGCCGCCCCGGTAGAAACCGCCGCGGTACATCGCCTGCCAGAGGTCGTTGATGCGGGCCGGGTCCTTGCCGATGACGTACTCGGAAAGTTCGTGCACCGCCGCCTCGACGGTGCGCGCACGGCCTTCCACCACGGGCTCGCCCCAACCGACGACGCCTTCGTCGGTTTCCATCTTGAGGAACATCCAGCGGGGCGGGACGCGATACGTGGTGATCTTGGTGATCTTCATGCTCAGACCGAACGATAGGCTTTGACGAAGGCGTTCGCGCGCTCGCGCGTCCGCGACACGGGTTGCCCCGCTTTATACAGGTCGCCGCCCAATCCCGCACCGATGCAGCCCGCGTCGAGGAACTGGCCGATGTTCTCCGGCGTGACACCGCCGACGGCCAGCAACGGCAGGTCCGGTGGCAGCACGGCGCGGATGGCTTTCACGTAGCCCGGGCCCCATTGCGCGGCGGGAAACAACTTCAGCGACTGCGCGCCCGCGGCGATGGCCGTGAAGGCCTCGCTCGGTGTGCTGAAGCCGATGGAGGTGTACATCCCGCGTTCGCGGCCGCGGCGGATCACCGCGGGGTCGGTATTGGGCGTCACCAGCAGGTGGCCACCCAGGTCGGCCACCGCGTCGACCGCTTCCGGCGTCAGCACCGTGCCCGCGCCGACCAGTGCCCGGGTGCCGGCGACTTCCAGCGCCATGGGGATGCTGCGTTGCCAGTCGGGCGAGTTGAGGGGCACCTCGATGGCGTCGAATCCCGCTTCGAGCAGGGCCTCGACGTGGCCGACGATGTCGTCCGGCGTGATGCCGCGAAGGATGGCGATGAGGGGAAGCGCAGTCGGCCAGGCCATGGGTTCACTCGTGATAGAGCTGGGAACGGCCGCCGTCGACGCGAATGTCGGCGGCGTTGATGTAGCGCGCTTCGTCGGAAGCGAGGAACAACGCAGTATAGGCAATCTCCGCCGGCTCGCCGATGCGCTTGTTAGGCAGGATCTCGGTCTGCCGGCGGCGTTCCGCCTCGGGATCGGCAGCGGCGGCGAAGCCGGCCTCGGCGATGGCGGTCAGCACGAGACCCGGGGAAATCGAGTTCACGCGAATGCCGTGGGCGGCGTACTCGATGCCCAGCGCCTTGGTCAGCCCGATCAATCCATGCTTGGCCACGGGATAGGGGAAGCAATGCGGGACGATCTTGTGCCCGTGCACCGAGGCGATGTTGACGATGCTGCCGCGACCGAGTCCGAGCATGCCCGGCAGCACGGCTTTCGCGCAGTTCCAGGCGCCCTTGAGGTCGACCTCGAAGCAGCGCGTCCATTCGTCGTCGCTCAGCGAAAGCGGATCGTTGAACACGTTGATGCCGGCGTTGTTGACCAGGACGTCGGGTGCGCCGAAGCGCTCCGTCGCGGCATCGACCATGCGCCGTACCGCCGTGGGATCGGTCACGTCGGCTTCGAACAGCATGGCGTCGTCGGTGTCGAGGCCGGCCAGCGTGGCACGCGCCTGCGCGTTGTCCCGGATCACGTTGAGCACGATCTTCGCGCCATGGGCGGCGAACAGCTCCGCCGTGGCGGCGCCGATGCCCTGCGTGGCGCCGGTGACGATGGCCACCTTGCCTGCGAGGCGCGGCAAGGGCGTGGTGCGCGGATCGGCCTTCGTCGTGCCGGTCATGCGCCCGATCCGTGACCGTAACGTGCCTCGGGCAGGCCGCGTCCGCGCGGCGGCGTGCCGATGAAGATCGCGCCGTTGGAGGGTTCGTCGGCGATCACGGCGTCCTTCAGGCCCTTGTGCGCCGAGGTGATCACCATGCGATCGAGCGCGGCGCCGGCGAACGTGACGCAGCTCGGCTGGCGCGCCGGCAGGTCGATGACCGCGTCCACGCGGCCATCGGGGGCGTAGCGCAGCACGCGCGATCCACCCCACTGCGCGTTCCAGAGGAAGCCCTCGGCGTCGATGGTCGAGCCGTCCGGTTCGATACCCTCTTCCAGTTGGGCGAAGACACGGATGCGGTCGATCTCGCCGGTCGCGGCGTCGTAGTCGCAGGCCATGATCTGTGCGGTGGGCGAGTCGGTGAAGTACATCGTCTCGCCATCCGGGCTGAAGCAGATGCTGTTGGTGATGGCCGCCTTCGGCAGGGCCAGCCGGTCGAGCTTGCCGTCGTGCGTGTAGCGCCAGAACGATGCCACCTTCTCCGGGCCCCGTTCGTTGAGGGTGCCGAAGATGAAGTTGCCGCCACGGTCGCAGCGGCCGTCGTTGGTGCGCGTGCCGGGCAGGTCGGGCTCGATGTCCTCGAGCACGTGCAAGCCGCCGTCGCGGGTGTCGTAGCGGGCGAGTTGCTTCTCCAGCGCGAGCAGGAGCACGCCGGGCTGGTGGGTGAGGGCGAAGCAGCACAGGCGCGCCGGAAGCTTCCAGTCCTTCACGACGCCCGTGGCCGGGTCGTACGAGAACAGCTGTGAAGTGGCGATGTCGGTCCAGCGGACCAGGCCGGCCATGTCGTCCCAGATCACACCCTCGGCATGGGCCTGGCGGTGGGAGGAAAGCGGTTTGAAGGTGTCGGTCATCAGCGGGATTGCCTGCGGTTCTTGAGCTGGTCCACGAGCACGGCGATCAGCAGGATCGCACCGCGGACCAGGTACTGGTAGAAGGCGTCGATGTTCATGAGGCTCATCGCATTCTGCACGGTGCCCATGATGAGGACGCCAACGAGCACGCCGCTGATGCTCGCACGGCCGCCCATCAAGGAGACGCCGCCCAATACGCAGGCCGAGATGACGTTGAGCTCGAAACCTTCGCCCGCGTTGGGCTGGCCGCTGGTCATGCGCGAGGCGAGGATGATCCCGGCCAGAGCGGCGACCAGGCCCTGGATGAGGAAGATGGCGATGCGCACGCGATCGACCGCCACGCCGGCGAGGCGCGCGGCGTCCGGATTGCCGCCGATCGCCAGGGTATTGCGGCCGTAGATGGTCTTGTTGAGCAGCACGCCGAAGACGACGAAGCAGGCCAGGGTGACCCATACCGGCACCGGCAGGCTGAGGAATTCGGCGCTGCCCAGGGTGAAGAAGGCCTCGCTGGTGACGCCCACGGCCTGGCCGTGCGAGGCGATGAAGGCCAGGCCACGCACGATCTCCATCGTCGCCAGCGTGGTGATCAGCGCGTTGATCTTGAGCTTGGCGATGACCGCGCCATTGACGAAGCCGACCAGGGCGCCCGCGACCAGGCTGGCGCCGATACCGACCACCACGCTGCCCGTGGCGTTGGAAACGATCGCGCAGAACACGCCCGCGAACGCCACGGTCGAGCCCACCGAGAGGTCGAAATCGCGCGAAGCCAGGCAGAACATCATCGTGCAGGCGACCATGCCGATCTGCGACACGGAAAGGGCCAGGCCGACCACGTTGTCCCACGAAAAGAAGTACTGCACGGTCATGCTCAGCACGGCGAACAGCACGATGAAGATGCCGATCAGGCTGTAATCGTCGACGACCTGCCAGAGCAGGGCGCGGCGATGGGCCTCGGGCGTCTCGCGGGTCGCGGCGATGGCGGCGGCGTTGGGCTCGGTCATGGGTCAGGCGTTCCTTATCGGGGTGGATCCCGCGCTTTCAGGCAGGGCGGCGGCGAGGACGTTCTGCTCGTTCGCCGAGGCGCGGTCGAACTGGGCGGTGATGCGGCCACGGCACATGGTGACGACACGGTCGGAGACGCCGAGTACCTCGGGCAGCTCGCTGGAGATCATCACCACGGCCACGCCGCGCGCGGCCAGTTCATAGAGCACGTTGTAGATCTCGTTCTTCGCGCCGACGTCGATGCCGCGGGTGGGCTCGTCGACGATCAGCACGCGCAGGTCTTTCTCGGCCAGCCAGCGCGAGAGCACCGCTTTCTGCTGGTTGCCGCCGGACAGCAGGCGGATTTCCTGCCGGCGGTGCGGCGTGCGGATGCGCAGTCGTTCGATGTAGCTGTCGGCGGTCCTGGCCTCGTTGCGGTCGTTCACGAAAAGGCCGGCGGTGAGGTGGTTGCGTCGCGCGCTGATGTTGATGTTTTCCGACACCGAGCGCACGCCGATGATGCCGTCTTCCTTGCGATCCTCGGGGCAGAACACGAGGCCGTGCCGGATGGCGTCGCGGATGTGCGAGCCCTTGATGCTCTGCCCGTCCACGCGTACCTCGCCGGCGGTACGCCGGTCGGCACCGTAGACCACGCGCATGATCTCGGAGCGGCCCGCGCCGACCAGGCCGAAGAAGCCGACGATTTCCCCGGCACGCACCTCGAAACTCACCGGCAGGGGCACGGCACGGCCGGTCACGTTCTTCACCGAGAGGCGCACGTCACCGTGTTCGCGCGGCTGGTAGCCGAAGATGTCGCTGATCTCGCGGCCGACCATGCGCTGCACGAGCGCGTCGCGGGTGACGCCCTCCAGCGTGTCGAAATCGGTGACCTTGCGGCCGTCACGGAAGATCGTCGCCGCATCGCAGAGTTCGAAGATCTCGTCGAGGCGGTGCGAGATGTAGATCATCGCCTTGCCCTGCGCGCGCAGGTCGCGCACGAGGCGGAAGAGTACGTCGGTCTCGCGATGCGACAACGAGCTGGTGGGCTCGTCCAACGCGAGGATCTTCGCGTCGCGCAGGATCGCCTTGACGATCTCCACCATCTGCCGTTGACCGATGGAAAGCTGTTTCAGCTTCGCGCGGGGATCGAGGTCCACGCCGAGTGCGTCCAGGCGCTCGCGAGTCCAGGCCAGCGCGCGGCGGCGGTCGACCAGGCCGAAGCGCGTGGGCAGGCGGCCGAGCAGCAGGTTCTCCATGACCGACAGTTCCGGCACGTACTGGAGTTCCTGGTGGATCACCGCCACGCCCGCGTCGATGGCATCGGCCGCCTTGCGGAAGTGCCGCACGTGTCCGTCGATCGCGACTTCGCCCTCGTCGGGGATGTATTCCCCACCGAGGATCTTCATCATGGTCGACTTGCCCGCGCCGTTCTCGCCGAGCAGGCCGTGCACGCTGCCGGCGCGCACGGCGAAGCCGACATCGTCGAGCGCGCGCACGCCGGGAAAGGTCTTCCCGATGTGGCGGAACTCGAGGCGCGGGGCGTCTGTCATCGTCAAAGCCCCATGTCCTTGCGGATCTCCGCGGCGTTGGCGCGGGTGATCAGCTGGCCGGTGGTGAGGGTGAGCTGCGGCGGCGCCTTGCCGTTCTTGATCCATTCGTACATGTTCACCGACGTCTCATAGCCGTGGCGCTTCGGGCTGATCAGCACGCTGCCGAAGAAGCCGGTCGGCTGCGCCTTGGCGAATTCGTTGAGCGCCGACTTGCTGCCGCCGATGCCCACGCCGATCATGTTGTCGGCGCGGAAGTTACGGCCTTCCGCCGCGCGCACGGCGCCGAGCACGGCTTCGTCGTTGAGGCCGAAGGCGATCCAGTGCTTGTACTTCGGGTTCTGCGTGATGGCGATGTTCGCCGCGTTGAAGGCGTTCTCGGTATCGGTCTTGGCCTGCGGCGCGTTGACCACGTTGGCCTTCGGGAAGCCGGCCGCGGTGAGCGCGGCGATGGCGCCGTCGGTGCGTTCCTTCGCCGTCGGCAACTGGTCGTAGGAGATGCGCAGGGCGCCGGTTTCCTCCGGCTTCCAGCCACGCTTCTTCATTTCCGCGGCGATCGCCTCGCCGACCTGCTCGCCGATCTTCGACGCCGAGATGCCCATGTGCGGGACGGATTCGATCGGCTTGCCGGAGCCATCGACGAGGCGGTCGTCCACCGTCATCAGCTTGAGCTTGTCGATCCTGGCCTTGGCCACGATCGAAGGACCGAGCTTCACGTCGGGCGTGCAGATGATGAAACCCTGCGCATGCTGCGACTTCAGGTTGTCGATGGCGGTGAGGACCTGGCCGCCATCCGGCGCGCCGATCTTCACCAGGGTGAAGCCTTTCTCCTTCGCCGCCTGTTCGGCGTACTTCCATTCGTCCTGGAACCAGGGTTCCTCGGGCTGCTTCACCACGAAACCGATCTTCACCGGGTCGTCGGCGGCGAAAGCGGGCGCGGCGGTCACGGCCAGCGCCAGGGCGAGGGCGCGGAGGCCCAGGGCGATCTTCGTCTTCATGCGTTCCCTCCTCGGGTGATTCGGATGGCCATGGGCCGTGTCAGTCGACCAGCCCGCGACGACGGGCGACGGCGATGGCGCCGTATCCCGCGAGGTCGCGTTGCTCGTCGTCGCCCAGCACGGTGACCGTGCCGGAGAAGAAATCGTCGCCCTCGACCAGCCGGCCGATCGCTTCGCGCAGGATCGGCTTGCCGCTGACGACGAAGCGCGTGCCCGGACTCATCCGGATCGCGCTGGAATTCTTGAGGGTGAGCAGGTCCGAGCCGAGCACCGCGCCGAGCAGGAAATTGGCGCGCGCATTGGCGTCGTACACCGCGAACTGGTCGAGGATGCGCACGCTGAAACAGGCACGGCCCAGGCCGATCTTCTTCGCGGAAGCGGCACCGGCCAGCAGCATTTCGGCATCGATGCGCTTGGCGAAGCCTTCCTTCAGCGAGCCGGCGAGGATGGTGTCGTGCGATATCACGTGCAGCAGTTCGCCCGCCAGCGTCGTGACGCAGCCGTCGATGCGGCGCTTCGCATCGATGCTGACGAACTTGGAATGGGAGCCGGGCAGGACGATGACCGTGGGCTCGTCGAGGTTCAGCCGCTCGACCAGGGCGAAGGACTCCACTTCCTCGCCGCGCATCATGTCCATCGCCTCGCAGTTGTGCAGGCCGATGTGGTCCACCGCGTTGCGTACGCCGGGCACGAACCAGATCGGCTCGTGCCAGACGTTGGCGATGAGGCTCTCGCGCATGGCGGCGGCGAGGTCGTCGATGCCGGCGGCCGCGACCACATGCGGTATTTCGCACAGGCCCATGTTGGAGGTGATCATGCCCGAGGCGATGGCGCGGCCGATGTCGGCCTTGCCGAGGTTCGCCGCCGCGAGGGCTTCGGCGATGGTTTCGCGCACGCCTTCCTCGAGTTTCGCCGTGCTGCCGGTGATGGCGGTATCGCGCACGCCTACCTGCCGGGCGGCCTGTCCGACCACGTCGCCGTCGTGCCAGACGGTGACGCGGGTGTTCGTGGTTCCGGTGTCGACGGTGAGGATGTTCATCGAGGGTCCGATCGAAAGCGCCATGGATTCTTGGCGTTGCCTGCCGAGGCAGGCAAACTAGAAATTCTTCGGGGTTTCCCCAAGTTTTTTTGAACGAGTCCGCAATGAAGCGCTCATTACCCCTCAATGCCGTGCGCGTGTTCGAGCTTGCAGCGCAGCATATGAGCTTCACCAAGGCGGGCGAGGAACTCTCGCTGACCGCCGCGGCGGTGAGTGCGCAAGTCAAGTTGCTGGAGTCGTACCTCGGTACGCCGCTCTTTGTGCGAAGCAACAATCGGCTGTCGCTCACGGCGGCGGGCGAAAATTATTTTCCGCGCATTCGTGACGCTTTTCGTGCGTTGCAGCACGCCACGGACCAGGTGATGGGGCAACGCCATGCCTCCTTGCGCGTCTCCGTGCCGCCCACCTTCGGTACGAAATGGCTGGTGCCGAGGTTGTTCCGCTTCTTCGCCAGGCATCCGGACATCGCCGTGGAAGTGGTCACCGACGGTGGCGACGAAGGGGGTTGGGACCTCGCCATCGACGATCGCGTGAGCGAAGGCGCCGGCCAGTCCATCCTCGTGGTGAGTGGCTACACGCCGGTCTGTGCTCCCGCGCTCGCCGAACAGGTGCGCGGACCGGCGGACCTGCCCGCGCAGATGCTCCTGCACGAACGTCCGGGCCGTCGTGCCGCGGCGGCGACGGGATGGGACCAGTGGTTCGAGCGCGCGGGTGTCGAACCGGGACCGGTGTCGCGAGAGATGGGTTTCAGCGACGGCACGATGATGCTCCAGGCGGCGATCGAGGGGCAGGGCGTGGCGCTGGCCCAGGAACTGCTGGTGGCCTACGACCTGACCGCGGGCCGCCTCGTGGCCCCGTTCCACCTGGCGTTGCCGCTGCATCACACCTATTACCTGGCGGTATCCCGCGACGCCGAGCCGCGCGAGGAAACCACCGTCTTCCGCGACTGGCTCTTCGCCGAGATCACGGCAGCCGGTTGACCGGAACCGGTGGGAGCGGCTCCACGGGTGGGAGCCGATAAATCGGCAAGCTGGCCGGGTCTGGCCGGGTTCTGCTGGGAGCCCACCCTGTCGGCGATCCACATTCCTCTGTGGGAGCCGCTTCAGCGGCGATGGGTGCTTGCCTCAGGCTGGCCCGCTGCCGCGGGATCGCCGCTGAAGCGGCTCCCACGATTCCCGCAGTCCCACGATTCCCGTGCTCAGCAGTCCCGCGTGGCCTTCTTGCGGCGCCACCAGATCACGCCCAGCACGACCAGTGCGGCGGCGATCGCCAGCCAGACACCGGTTTGCCCGCGACGGATCCACATCGCCAGCCACTCGTGGTTGTGTGCGCCGAAATACCCCAGGTAGACCCACAGCGGCACGCTGATGGCCGCGGCGAGACCGTCCAGCAGAAGGAAGCGGAAGAAGCCGACGCGATGGGTGGCCCCGGCGGTGATGAACACGGCGGTGCGCATGCCCGGAAGGAAGCGGGCGACGAACATCATGCGGTTGCCGTAGCGCTCGAACTTCTCCTGCACCTTCGCGTAGCGCTCGGGCGTGAGCAGGCGCGCGACCAGGCGCCAGCTCATGATCCTCCCGCCGAAGTGGCGGCCCAGCAGGAACATCGTGGAATCGCCCACGAGCACGCCGGCCATGCCCACGCCGACCATCGTATGGACGTCGCCGTAGCCAAGGCCGGTGATGATGCCGCCGGCCACGAGGGTGATGTCCTCGGGCAAGGGGATGCCTGCCCCGCAGAGCATCAGGGCGAAGAAGACGGCGAGGTATCCGTTCCTTCCGAAGAAATCGACGAGGTCGTTGAGCAGGTCCATCAGTAGCGCGCGAATCCGGCTGGGGCCGGTCCCTTGGAGGAACGAGGCCGGGATGATCCCACGGATCGCGTTACGCCCACGATGCGGCGCATCATTCGTCGTCCGCCGGAGCGGGTATGGCGCGGGCGGCGAGGAGGACGCGAAGTTCGGCCTTTTCCGTGTCGTCCAGGCCCTCTTCGCGGCTCTTGGCGATCAGGTACTCGCGGCGATCCGACACGGCCTGGTTCTGCATGTTGATCAGCGCGCCGCGGAACTCCGAGCGCTGGGCGTCCGGATCGACCAGCAGTCCCAGCTGCATGAGCTTCTGCAGCGCAGGGTATTCCGGGCGGTCCATGAAGTTCTCCACGAGCACCGCGGAATTGATGCCCGGTCGGCTCCGCGCGATATCGATCAGTTCGGCCAGCAGGTCGATACCGTTCCGGTTGTAGCGCAGGAACGGGTAGGGGACCTCCACCTCCTCGGCCAGCGCAGGCTGTGCGAGGAGCATGGTGATCGCGCTACGGACGAGGCTTCGCTGGCCACCGCCGGACGGGCGCGGGACGGCCGTTTGCCGGGGTGCGGGCTCAGCGTCCAGGACCGCCTTCGCGCCCGTGCGGCGCTCCAGCTCCTGCGCCATCAGGTCGCGGAAAGCGCCGTCGGGCAGCTTGGCGATCAGTGGACGGGCGCGTTCCGCGAGACGCGCGCGCCCGTCGATCCGGGTGACGTCGACATCGCGGGCCAGTTCCTCGAAGAAATACTCCGACATCGGCATGGATCCCTTCATGCGCTTCTCGAAGCCCTCCTTGCCTTCCTTGCGTACGAGGGTGTCCGGATCTTCGCCGTCGGGCAGGAACAGGAAATGGGCCTGGCGGCCGTCGCGCATGCGCGGCAGGATCGATTCCAGCGCGCGCCATGCCGCCTGGCGACCGGCGCGGTCGCCGTCGAAGCAGAAATAAACGTCGGGTGCCGCGCGGAAGAGCACTTCGGCGTGCTCCGGCGTGGTTGCCGTACCGAGCGTGGCGACGGCAATGGGCAGGCCGGCCTGGTGCAGCGCGATGACGTCCATGTAGCCCTCCACCACCATGATCCGGGTGAGGTGCTGGTGGGCTTGCTTCACCTGCCACAAGGCGAACAACTCGCGACCCTTGTGGAAGAGCGGTGTCTCGGGTGAGTTGAGGTATTTCGGGCTCTGGTCCGACGACAGCACGCGTCCGCCGAAGGCGATCACGCGGCCGCGCCGGTCGAGGATCGGGAACATCACCCGCTCACGGAAGCGATCGTAGCGATTGCCCCGCTCGTTGCTGGCGACCATGCCGGCTTCGTTGAGCAGCTGGCGCCGACGGTCCGAGGTGCCCAGCGCCTTCAATACGCCGTCGAAACCGGCGGGCGCCCAGCCGATGCGGAAGCGCTTGACGATCTCGTCGTCGAGGCCGCGCCGGTCGATATAGGCACGGGCCTCGGCGCTGTTGTCGAGTTCGCGCTGGTAGAAGCTGGCGGCATCGTCGAGCAGGGAGTAGAGGTCGCTGCGGTCTTCCCGCGGCTTATCGTCCCGGCCGCCCTCGTAGGGCACCTTCAAGCCCACGGACTGGGCGAGTTCCTCGATGGCGTCGGGGAATTCGAGGCGGTCGTAATCCATGATGAACTTGATCGCGCTGCCATGCGCGCCGCAGCCGAAGCAGTGGAAGAACTGCTTCTGCGGGCTCACGTAGAACGAGGGCGAGCGTTCGTTGTGGAAGGGGCAGCATGCGGTCCATTCGCGCCCGGCCTTCTTCAGCGGCACGCGCCGCTCTATCACGTCGACGATGTCGACGCGAGTCAGCAGTTCATCGATGAAATTGTCGGGAATACGGCCACGCATCAGTCCCCTAGGATGCCATGCATCCGCTTCCGTATGGAGCCTGGCGTACCTTTAGAAGGCGAGCTTGAAGACGCCGATGACGGCCAGGATCGCGATCACGAACAGGATCAGGAAGATGGCGAAGCACACCTTGGCGATGGTGGCGGCGACGCCCGAGACCCGGCTGAAGCCGAGGGCGCCGGTAACCAGGGCGATAAGGCCGAAGATGATGGCGTACTTGAGCATGGAAATCCTCCGTCAGGGCGCCGGAGGATGGCCCGCCAGCCGCGCCGCGCAGGATGCTGGCAGCACCGTGGCGAAGCCGTGAACGGTCACCGTTAGTTGAAGCGGCGATTTGGTGGGAGCCGACCCTGTCGGCGATGGGTGCCCGCAATACACTGTGGGAGCCGGCTCGGCCGGCGATCCCGCGGCAGCGGGCCAGTCTGCGGCGAGCACCCATCGCCGGCAGAGCCGGCTCCCACCAGGGTCGGTTCCCAATCGGGTCGGTTCCCGCGGAGGCTATCAGGCCAGCCTGGCCTTCACCTTGCCTGCCACGGCGGCCATGTCCGCGCGGCCGGTGGCCTTTTCCTTGATCAGCGCGACCACCTTGCCCATGTCGCGGGCGGTGGTGGCTCCGGATTCGGCGATGGCGGCGTCGATGATGGCGTCCAGTTCGGCCTCGCCCAGCTTGGCGGGCAGGTAGCCGTCGATCACGCCCATCTCGTAGCGCTCGATATCGGCCAGATCGGTGCGGCCAGCCTTGTCGTATTGCTCGATCGAATCGCGGCGCTGCTTCTGCATCTTCTCGAGCACGGCGAGCACCTGGTTGTCGTCCAGCTCGATCCGCTCGTCGACCTCGCGCTGCTTGATCTGGGCCTGGACCAGGCGGATGACGGCCAGGCGGTCCTTTTCACCGCCCTTCATGGCGGCCTTCATGTCTTCGGTGATCTTTGCCTTGAGGCTCATGTCTTTTCTCCGGGACGACGAAAAGCCGGCTTCACCTTTCGGCAAAGCCGGCTCGGGATTTCCGCCTGAGTGCGGGGG
Source organism: Luteibacter sp. TLI7-4A (assembly GCF_056754745.1). Classification (NCBI taxonomy): domain Bacteria; kingdom Pseudomonadati; phylum Pseudomonadota; class Gammaproteobacteria; order Lysobacterales; family Rhodanobacteraceae; genus Luteibacter; species Luteibacter sp. TLI7-4A. Next base: position 3,908,360 of record NZ_JBPGWO010000001.1, read on the forward strand.
CAGCGTAAACGCGCCAACCGCGTTACCATGCCGGCCACGAGGACCGGCTGGTACATCAGTACATGCGGGTCCGGCGCGTCGTGTCGCGGGACAGACGGCGCAGGTGGCGCTTCACAGCAGCAGCGCGCTTGCGCTTACGCTCCTGGGTCGGCTTTTCGTAAAATTCGCGCTTGCGCGTTTCGGCCAGCACGCCAGCCTTCTCGCACGTACGCTTGAAGCGGCGAAGGGCAAGCTCAAACGGCTCGTTCTCGCGGACTTTAACGCTCGGCATGGAAACTCCACTTGATTAAACTGACCCGTGAATCCGGGTGAGCCGTGGATTATAACGTGATCGAGATGAAAAATTCAAAGCCCGTTTTGGGCGTGGAAACCTCCTGCGACGAGACCGGCGTGGCCCTGCTGCGCTGGGACCCCGAGAAGCCTGGCCGGGGGCTGCTTTCCCACGCGCTCTTCAGCCAGATCGCCCTGCATGCCGAATACGGCGGCGTGGTGCCTGAACTGGCCAGCCGGGACCATGTGCGCAAGCTGCTGCCCCTGGTCAGGGAGGCCTTGAAGGAGGCCGGCATGACCCCGGCGGACCTCGGTGGCGTGGCCTATACGGCGGGGCCCGGCCTGGTCGGCGCCCTGCTGGTCGGTGCCTCGGCGGCCCGGGCCATGGCCTGGGCGCTGGGTGTGCCCGCCATCGGGGTGCACCACATGGAAGGCCACCTGCTCGCGCCGCTGCTCGAGGACGATCCGCCGGCACCGCCCTTCGTCGCCTTGCTGGTTTCGGGTGGTCATTCGATGCTGGTGGAGGTCAAGGCGATCGGCGAGTACCGGATCCTCGGCGACACCCTCGACGACGCCGCGGGCGAGGCCTTCGACAAGACGGCCAAGCTCATGGGCCTGCCCTACCCGGGCGGCCCGGCGCTGGCGAAGCTGGCCGAGGAGGGCACGCCGGGACGCTTTCGTTTCTCGCGCCCGATGGTCGACCGGCCGGGTCTGGACTTCAGCTTTTCCGGCCTGAAGACCCAGGTGCTCCTGGCCTGGCAGGCGTCGGACAAGACCGATCAGACCCGTGCCGACATCGCCTGCGGTTTCGAGGAGGCGATCGTCGACACCCTGGCCATCAAGTGCCGGCGCGCGCTGGAGGCCACCGGGGCGAAGCGGCTGGTGATCGCGGGCGGCGTGGGCGCGAACAAGCGGCTGCGCGAGCAACTGGCGCAGGCCGCCGGGGCGGACGGATTCCGGGTGTATTTCCCGCGCCTGGCGTTCTGCACCGACAATGGCGCGATGATCGCCCTGGCCGGGGCGATCCGGCTGGCCGTGGGCCAGCACCAGGACGAGACGATCCAGGTGTATCCGCGCTGGAGCCTGGAGACATTGCCGCCAGCGGCCTGAGTGCTTGCGAAATCGCCCCTCCTCGCGGACCCTGTAAGGCCCTTCGCAGCACCTGACTCCATGGATATCGTCTTCATCGAAGACCTGCGCATCGACGCGGTCATCGGCATCTACGACTGGGAACGCCGCATTCGGCAGACCCTGTCGTTCGATCTCGAGATGGCCTTTGACAACCGCCGGCCGGCCGCCAGTGACGACATCGCCGACACGCTCAACTACAAGTCGATCTCCAAGCGCCTCCAGGCGTACGTGGAGGCTTCGAGCTTCGGCCTGGTCGAGACGCTCGCCGAGCGCTGCGCGGAGATCGTGCGCGAGGAGTTCGGCGTGACCTGGGTGCGCCTGAAGCTTTCCAAGCCCGGCGCGGTACGCGGGGCCCGCGCGGTCGGCGTTCGCATCGAACGCGGCACGCGTCCGGAATGATTCACCCGATGGACAAGCACTGACGTGGGGCGCGCCTACCTCAGCCTGGGCTCGAACATCGATGCGGAACACTGGCTCGGTCTTGCGGTGGCCGAGCTGCGCCGCCGCTTCGGCGCGCTGGACGTTTCGCCGGTTTACCGCAGCGCGGCGGTCGGCTTCGACGGACCTGACTTCCTCAACCTCGCCGTGGCCCTCGACAGCGACCTCGGTCCCGACGACCTCAACGACTGGCTGCACGCGCTGGAAGATCGCCACGGGCGCGTCCGTGGCGGTGAGCGCTACGCGAGCCGCACCCTCGATGTGGACATCGTGCTCTACGACGACCTCGTGCTGAGCGGGGAAGGGCATCTGGAGATCCCTCGCGGTGAGTTGCGTCACGCCTTCGTGCTGAAGCCCATGGCCGATATCGCGCCGGCGCTGCGTCACCCGGTGAACGGCCGGACGATGGCGGACCTGTGGGCGGCCTTCCCGCAGGAGAGCGAGCCGCTGGTGGTGGATGAAGCCTGCACCCGCGCCGTGGCCGCACCCAAGTAAGAAGCGTTCCCGAGGCACGAGCCTTCCGGTGGGAGCCGGCTTTCTTGTGGGAGCCGACCCTGTCGGCGATGGGTGCTTGCCTCAACCTGGCCCGCTGCCGCGGGATCGCCGACAAGGTCGGCTCCCACAAGGTATGTCCGGCATGTGGGTCCGCTTCCATGTGGGTCCGCTTCAAGGAGGACGGGTTTCGCTCTTGTGGGAGCCGACTTTGTCGGCGATGGGTGCTTGCGTCGACCTGGCCCGCTGCCGCGGGATCGCCGACAAGGTCGGCTCCCACCGAGTTTCGGTTGGCTGGTTTCCATCTTCGGCCGGTGACGCTGGCGACTGCTCGCGCAAGATGCTACAACGCGTCCACATCGGACCAAGGGGAAACAAGGAAATGGGTAAGTTCGCACGCAGTTGGGCGCTGATGAAAGCCAGCGCCAACATCCTCCGGCAGGACAAGGAATTGATGCTCTTCCCGCTGCTCGCGGGGCTGGCCTCGCTGGTGGTGATCGCCACCTTCGCATGGCCTGTCATCGCCCTGGTCTCGCACAACCAGGTGGACCTCGAAGGCCAGCGCCAGCATGTCTCGCCGATGTTCCTGCTGGTGAGCTTCCTCTTCTATTTCGTCCAGTACGCCGTGGTCATCTTCTTCAACGTGGCGCTGGCTTCGGCCGCGCTGATCCGTCTGGACGGCGGCAATCCGACCCTCGGCGACGGCATCCGCACGGCCATGGGCAAGTTGCCGAACATCCTCGGCTATGCCCTGATCGCCGCGACGGTGGGCATGATCCTTCGCGCGTTGCAGGAACGCCTCGGCTTCATCGGCCGTCTCGTGGTCGGCCTGATCGGCTTCGGTTGGACGGTGGCCACCTTCCTCGTCGTGCCCGTGCTCGCCGCGCAGGATGTCGGCCCCGTCGACGCGGTGAAGCGCAGCGCCGGCGCGTTGAAGCAGACCTGGGGCGAGAACCTGATCGGCAACGCCGGCATCGGCCTGGCCGGCGGCATCCTCACCTTCTGCCTGATCTTCGTCAGCGGCATCCTGTTCTTCGCCGCGGCCAGCACGCAGTCGGTGGCATTGATGGTGGCGGTGGGCGTGATCGCCATCGTCGGCCTGGTCGCGCTCAGCCTGTTCCAGGCGGCGATGCATGGCGTGTACTCCGCGGCGTTGTACCGCTATACCCAGGAAGGCGATCCGGGCCAGGGTTTCGACCGCGCGCTGCTCGAATCGGCGTTCCGCCAGAAGAACTGACGCTCAGATCGTCAGCGCCCGCCCGCCATCCACGCGCACGACCTGCCCGGTCGTGTAGCGTGCGTCGAGCAACAGCCAGCGCACGGCTTCGGCAACGTCCGCCGGCTCGCCCTTGCGGGCGAGCGGCGTCTTCGCGATGAGCGTCTCGGCGGCTTCTTCCGGTTTGCCCGACTCGGGCCACAGGATGGCACCGGGAGCGACCGCGTTGACACGGATATCGGGTGCGAGATCCTTCGCCAGGGCGAAGGTGAGCATCGCCAGCGAGGCTTTCGCCATCGAGTACACGGCATGCCCGGCGAGCGGGCGCTCGGCGTAGATGTCGACGATGTTCACGATCGCTCCCTTTGCCTCGCGCAGTGCCGGCGTGGCCGCTTGCGCCAGGAAGAAGGGCGCGCGTGCGTTCGCGGCGAACAGGTCGTCCCAATGCGCGGGCGTGGTCGCGCCGACCGGGGTGGGGTAGAACGCGGAGGCGTTGTTGACCAGTCCATCGAGGCGGCCGAAGCGCTCGACCACGGAGCCGACGAGGACCGGCAAGGCGTCGTCGTCTTCCAGCGCGGCGGCGAACGTGGCCGCGCTGCCCGCGCGGGCGGCGTTGAGCTCACCCGCGAGCGCGTCGGCCTCGCCGGCCGAACGCCGGTAGTGGATCGCCACGACGCAGCCCGCGGCGTGCAGGCGCCTGACGATGGCGGCGCCGACGCGGCGCGCGCCTCCGGTGACGAGGACGACCGGCTGCTTGTTCATCGTGACTCCCTGTAGATGCGCCCGCGAGCTTGCCGCAAACCGGCGCCCACGTCACCGGGCATCGCTACGCGTCCGCTTCCGGCGAAGCCTGTTCGTCTTCCTCGACGTGCACCTCGCCACTGAACAGTTCGATCGCCGTCCGCGCCACCTGTCCGGTGTCGTAATAAGCGTAGGCTCCCACGCCCAGGGCGCCGACGATGGGCAGCCAGCGCGAGATGCCCTTGCCGACGGCGCGCTTGGAGATACTGACGCCGATGCGCCCGGCCAGCCGCTGCAATACCCCCGTGGCGGCGGTGCGGAAGACCAGGCGGTCGCCGACGCGGATGGCCACGTCGCGGAAGGCCTGCGCGGCGGTATGGCGAAACAGGCACCAGAGCATCTGTTCCCGCCCGAGCCGGGCGGTCTTGCCATAGGCGGCGGCGATATCGCTGACCAGCTGGCCCTGGATGCGCCAGATCGCGACTAGCTCCGGCAGCACGGTCAGCCATCCCAATGGACCTGGCGGCAAGGCCAGCGACCCGGCCGTCACCGCGGCCTTGTTGGCGGCCGTGCTGGCCAGGCGGCGCGCTTCTTCCTCCGCCGTGCCCTTGCTGGCGGGGGAGATGTCGCTATCGGGAATCCGGCTGACGAACTCCAGGATGGCCCTGGCGACAGGGCTGTCGGCGCGGCCGCCGCTCGTCGCGACGATTTCCTTCGATGTCGATGTGGCGTCTCGTTTCGCCATCGGTTTCTCCAGGGGTCAGGACGGGCATGGTCGCCGCGACGGCGTGAGTCGATCATGAAGCGCCGTGAAAGCTGGCGGAAAGCTACGCCCGGCACAGTCGCCTCGCCCAATTCCCCCTTGGCGTGTCCGCAAGAAGATACGTTATAACATTTCGATCCTTGGAAAAATCCACGATGACCCCTGCTCGCCTCGCGCTCTGCATCGCCCTCGCCCTGTCCGCCGCACCCGTTTTCGCGACAGACGACAGGCCGCCGCCGAAGGCCACGGACCTTGGCGAGGTGGACGTGACCGCCCGGCTGGACGAAGCGCGGAACAGCCTGTCGCCCGACACGGGCAGCAGCCAGTACGTCATGGACCGGCAGACGATCCAGGCCCTGCCGCTGGGTGATTCGACGCCGTTGAACCAGGTGATCCTGCAGGCGCCGGGCGTGGTCCAGGATTCCTACGGCCAGTTGCACGTGCGTGGCGACCACGCGAACCTGCAGTACCGCATCGACGGCGTGCTCATCCCGGAAAGCATCGGCGGCTTCGGCCAGACCCTCGACGCGCGCATGATCCAGAACGTGAAGCTGCTCACGGGTGCCTTGCCCGCGCAGTACGGCGAGCGCACCGCGGCCATCGTCGACATCACCACGCGTTCGCCCAAGGAAGATGGCGTGGGCGGCAGCGTCGGCATCACGGGTGGCCAGTTCGGTACGCTGAACCCGAACGCGACCCTGTTCGGCCGCAGCGGCGCCTGGAGCTGGTTCCTCACTGCGAACTACCTGGAGAACGACGTCGGCGTCGAGAACCCGACCGCCAGCCGCAAGCCGATCCACGACCACACCAACCAGGTGAAGGCATTCGGCGATATCTCCTACCTGATCGACAACGACACGCGCCTCAGCTTCCTGTTCGGCGCCACCAACAATCGTTTCGAGATCCCGAACAACCCGGACCAGACGCCGCAGTTCGGCTATCTCGATGTCACCAACTTCGACTCGGCCCAGCTCAACGAGCGCCAGAAGGAAAAGACGCGCTTCGGTGTGTTGAGCCTGCAGGGCAAGATGGGCGACACGGCGTATCAGGTCTCGGCGGGACAGCGTTACAGCAGCCTGGACTTCACCCCGGACGACATCGGCGACCTGATGTTCAACGGCGTCGCTTCGGACGTGAGCCGGGCGAACCGCGCGAGCACGCTGCAAGCGGACTTCTCCACGCCGCTGGGCGACAGCCACACCCTGCGCTATGGCATCTACGGATCGTTCGAAAGGGCGAACGCCACCAACGACGCGCTCGTGTTCCCGGCCGACGCGGACGGCAACCAGACCTCCACCACGCCGCTGAACATCGTCGACGCCAGCCGCATCATCGCCCGCACCTACGCGCTCTATTTGCAGGACGAGTGGAGCATCGGCGAGAAGTGGACGGTGAACTACGGCGTCCGCGCCGATCGTTACGACGCCTTCCGCACGGAAAGCCAGCTGAGCCCGCGCGTCGGCGTGGTGTATCAACCCACGGACAGCACCACGATCCACGCGGGCTTCTCGCGTTACTTCACGCCGCCCGCGTCGGAGATGATCAGCCCCACCTCGATCGCGAAGTTCGCCGGTACCACCAATGCGCTGCCGGACAACGGCAACGACACGCCGCTGGCCGAGCGTTCCAGCTATTACGACATCGGCATCTCGCAGAAGCTGGGCGATGCGTGGACGGTGGGCCTCGACAGCTATTCGCGCCATGTGCAGCGCATCCAGGATGAAGGACAGTTCGGCACCGCGCTGGTCTATTCCACGTTCAACTACGACCAGGGCAAGGTCAAGGGTGACGAGCTCACGATCAACTACGACGGTGGCGCGCTCACCGCGTACTTCAACTTCGCGTACAACCGCTCGGTCGGCAAGCGGATCATCACCGGCCAGTACAACTTCAGCCCGGACGACCTGGCCTATATCCAGGATCACTTCATCCATCTCGACCACGACCAGAAGTACACCTCGTCGGGTGGCATCAGTTACGCCTTCGCGGATTCGACGCGTATCGGCGCGGACTACCTGTTCGGCTCCGGCCTGCGCCGCGACGGCATCGTGCCCAACGGCGACACCATGCCGGCGTACTTCCAGCTCAACCTGAGCGTGTCGCGGGATTTCCATCTCACCCCGGCTGGCGCCACGCATGCACAGCTTGCCCTGGTGAACGCGCTGGATCGCACCTACGAGATCCGCGATGGTTCGGGCATCGGCGTGGGCGCACCCCAGTTCGGTCCGCGCCGCGGCCTGTTCCTGTCGTTGCAGCAGGATTTCTGAGGGCCCGGTCCATCGCTTGACGCCGCCTGGGCGGGGCTTCCGTTATCCTGCGCATTCGTCTACGAATACGCATGGCATGAACGTCAACCTCCCCGCACCCGGCGCCGACGAGCGCGCCCATTCCGATCACCTCGTCGCCCTGTTGCGCGAGGAGATCGCCTCGCACGGCCCCATGCCTTTCTCGCGCTTCATGGAGCGCTGCCTGTACACACCGGGATTGGGCTATTACAGCGCGGGCAAGGCCAAGTTCGGCGCCGAGGGCGACTTCGTCACGGCGCCGGAACTGGGCACGCTGTTCGCCCGTTGCGTCGTGCGCGCGTTCGAGCCGGTACTGGGTTCGCTCGGACCGGAGGCCGGGTTCCTCGAACTCGGCGGTGGCAGCGGCGCTTTCGCGGAAGCGGCCCTGCTTGCCCTCGACGCGGCCGCATGCGCGCCACGGCGCTACATGATCCTCGAACCAAGCGCCGACCTGCGCGAGCGCCAGCGTGAACGTCTTCGCGCCGCGCTTCCCGCCGCCTTGTTCGCGCGCGTGGCATGGCTCGATGGACCGCCGGAGGCCGAGTGGGAAGGCGTGCTCTTCGCCAACGAGGTGATCGACGCGCTGCCGACCACGCGCTTCACGGCTCGCGACGGCGAGATCTACGAAGAACACGTCGTCCTCGATGGCGAGGGCCGCTTCGCGCGCAACGATCGCCCCGCCGATGCCTTGGTGGGCGGCGCCGTGCGCCATGTGGAGCGCGATCTCGGCCGTGAATTCGAAAACGGATACCGCAGCGAGATCCTGCCGCAACTGCCCTATTGGGTGCAGGCGGTGGCGGGAAGCCTGCGTCGCGGCGCGATGTTGTTCGCCGACTACGGGTATACCCGCGGCGAGTTCTACCAATCCGAACGCACGGACGGAACCTTGCGCGCCTTCTATCGCCATCGCGTGCACGGCGATGCGTTCTTCATGCCGGGATTGCAGGACCTCACCGCGTCGGTGGACTTCACCGCCCTTGCCGAAGCGGGCAACAGCGCCGGATTCGGCGTCGCGGCGTACATGCCGCAGGCCCGGTTCCTGCTCGCGGCCGGAATGCAGGATTTCTTCGAGAACGACTACCTCGCGCTTGCCGACGAGGCGGCGCGCTACCGCCTCGCGCAGGAGGTGAAGAAGCTGACCATGCCCGACCAGATGGGCGAGCGCTTCCAGGTCATGCTGTTCGCCAAGGGCATCGACGCGGCGGCGCTGCCGGTCGATGTGATGGCCGCCGACCAGGGGGCGCGGTTGTAGCCGATGGGGGTTGTATCACCTCGATGGGGGCGTTCGCGAACCCATCGCGGACAAGTCGGCTCCCACCCGGTCGGGGCGTAGTCGGCTCCCACCCGGTCGAGGTGTAGTCGGCCCCCACCCGGTTGAGGCGCAGGTAGCTTTTGTGGGAGCCGACCTTGTCGGCGATAGCTACGGAGCGGAACGAGGCACGCCCGCGATCGCCTGCACCTGCGCCTTCTTCATCGCCTCACCGATCGCCGGCCCTTGCAGCCCCCGTTCGACGAACGGCTGCGATGTGACCGCTGCCGCGGCTTCGCGGCAGGCCCGCAGGAAATCGGCCTGCGGATACGCGGCTTCTTCGCTTCCCAGCCGGCCGCGCTTGTCGGCCATGCACGCGAGCAGGAAGGTCTCCAGGCGTTCCGGACGGCGCAGGGCCCCCAGCGTATCCAGCAGGCGCAGGATCGTCGCCGGCTTCAGCTCCAGCGCCATGTGCGCGTTGAGATGATGCTTGCACACCACCTCCGCCATGAACGCGTACTCCGCCGGCACCTTCAATCGTGACGACATCGCACGCACCGGCTCGATGCCACGTTGCTCATGCATGATGTGGCGTGGCAGCACGTCGGCGGGCGTGAGCGCCTTGCCCAGGTCGTGCGTGAGCGCGCACCAGCCGACCAGCGCATCGCGGGGAGCGAGCTTCGCGGCGGCATCGAGCACCATTTCCACATGGATGCCGGTGTCGACCTCCGGATGGAATTCCGGCCGCTGCGGCACGCCATAGAGGGCATCCACCTCGGGGAACAGCACGTGCAGCGCGCCACTGTCGCGCAACACGCGAAGGAAGGCGGCAGGGGCGGGTTCGGCGAGCGCCTTCCGCGTCTCGGCCCATACGCGTTCCGGTACCAGGTGATCGACTTCGCCGTCCTCCACCATGCGCCGCATCAAGACCATGGTTTCATCCGCCACGGTGAAGCCAAGGGGAACATAGCGGGCCGCGAACCGCGCCACCCGTAACAGGCGCACCGGATCTTCCGCGAAGGCATCGGACACGTGGCGGAGCGTGCGCGTGTGGATGTCGCGGACGCCGCCGAACGGGTCCACGAGCGAACCATCCTGGTGCCGGGCGATGGCGTTGATCGTGAGGTCGCGGCGTTCCAGATCCTGCTCGACGGTCACCGACGGATCCGCATGGAAGGCGAAGCCGTGGTAGCCGCGGCCCGTTTTCCGTTCCGTCCGTGCGAGGGCGTACTCCTCCTTGGTTTCCCCATGCAGGAACACGGGGAAATCCTTGCCCACGGCCTTGTAGCCGGCGGCGAGCATCTCCTCGGGTGTCGCGCCCACCACCACCCAGTCACGGTCGACCACGGGTCGACCGAGTAATTCGTCGCGAACGGCACCGCCGACCAGATAGATGTCCATGTGTCCTTTCAAGGGCGACGCCGGCTGCGCGCCTCGTCCAGCCGATGCTGGCGCACCGATGGGCCGAGCAGGCGTGGCAGCCACGCGGAGAAACGCTGTGGATCGATGCCCAGTTGCGCCAGGCCGTCGACCTGGCCGACCGAATCGGTGAGCAGCGAACGGAAGTTGTCCGGCGTGAACGGCTTGCCCGGTACGAATTGGGCCACCTGGGCCTGGAGCCGTCCCAGCGCGTCGGGCATCGGCAGCACCGCGCGGCGGCGGCCACGGGCATCGCGGATCGCGCGCACGATGTCGATCAGCGTCCATGTTTCAGGGCCATACAGCTCGTAGGTACGCAACACCGACGAGGGGTCGCCGACGGCGCGCGCGATGGCCTCGGCCACGTCGCCGACGTGGACGGGCGCCATTTTCGCCCGCGGCCTCGGCAGGGGCACCACGGGCGCCATGCGCAGCAGCCGGTCGAAGCGGCTGACGAGACCGTCGCCGGGGCCGAAGATCGTGCTCGGTTCGTAGATGGTCCAGTCGAGCGTCGAAGCCTTCACCAGCGCTTCCGCTTCGCCGCGCGCGCGAAGGTATCCGGAGTGACCCTGTCCCGCCTTGAGCGAACTCATCAGGTGCAGGCGATGCACGCCCGTGTCCTTGCAGGCGCCGACCACGAGTCGGGTCAGCTCCGGATAGACACGCGCGAAGGTGTTCCTGCCGCTCTCGTTGAGGATGCCGACGAGATGGATCACGGCATCCGCGCCCGCGATATGCCGGCGCAGGGTGGGCGAATCGTAGATGTCGGCGCTGCTCACCTTGACGTTACGGCCCACGGCGCTATGGCGGTGGCCTTCGCGATTGCGCGAGAGCAGCAGCAACTCGTGTCCGTCGGCGGCGAGCCGCGGAACGAGGCTGCCTCCGACGAAGCCGGTGCCACCGAGGATGACGATGCGCCGCGCTTTCACCGCTGCGGCTCCTGTGGCGCGGGTGCCGACGACGCCTCGGCCGGAGCGGGCTCCATCACGGCGGGCGCCGTCGGTGGCGCGGCTTTCGCCACGGCAGGCGCGGGACAGGCCACCGGCTTGCGCACCGCGCCAGGCGAAGGCAACGCGTACGTGCTGCCGAGGCGGGTCATGCGCGAGCCGATGGGCAAGGCGTTGCCGTTGAGGCGCCAGTCGTAGATCACCGCGAAAGCCATCACGCGCGCGACGTATTCCCGCGTTTCCTTGTACGGAATGCTGGCGACGAACAGGTCGGGATCGAGCGTGCCGCGTGCTTCCACCCACTGGTCGACCTTGTTCGGCCCGGCGTTGTACGCCGCGCTGGCGAGCCAGGGCGCGCCGTTGTAGCGCGCGGCCATCTGCGCGAGGTAGCGGGTTCCGAGCACGATATTGGTGGTGGGTTCGTAAAGGCTGTCGCCACCGGACCACGACAGGCCGTTACGCTTGGCGACCAGCGCCGCCGTGCCCGGCAGCAGTTGCATGAGGCCGCGCGCGTCGGCACCGGAACGCGCGTCGGTCATCCATGCGCTTTCCGCGCGGATGATCGCGTAGGCCCAGGGCGCCTCGATGCCTGCCTGGCTGGCCTGTTCCACGACGCCATCCTGGCGCGCCAGCGGGAAGCGCTGTTCGTAGAGACGCAAGGCGTCGCCGGACGAGAGGCCGAATACCGCACGGTCGTACCAGCCCTTGCGGAACGCCAGGTCGGCGGCCAGTCGCTGGGTTTCCGCATCGCGGCCGGCGAGCGCGGCCGTCCACTCGCGACGGCCGAGCTTCTGCAGTCCCACGGCGTAGAGTTCGAACGCGCGGTCCAGGCCCGGATCGGCCAGCAACGCGGCCTCGCGTGCTTCGTCGGTGGCCATGCTCGAAGGGCAGATCGCATAGGCGGTGTCGATCCGGTCGGCGGCGAGGAAGCCGAAATAGGTGGCTTCCTGGGCCACGGAGCGGTAGACCGGTTGGGCGTCGCCCTTGCGGCCCAGCTTTTCCAGCACGAGCGCGCGGAAATAGCGCCACTCGCCATCGTCTTTCTGCGACTCGCCGAGCGCGTCGAGCGCCGCCAGGGCGGCTTCCCAATCCTGCCGTGCGAGGGCGACCCGCACGCGCCACTCGCGTGTCGCGTCGGTTTGCGCGCCGGGCGGCAAGGCGGCAAGGCGTTCGAGCGCGGACTCGTCGAAGTCGGTGGCGTGGAACAGCGCCAGTGCGTTCTCGATCGCGCCTTTCTGCTGCTCGCTGAGGGAGAAGCGCGGCGCCAGCGTCGACCAGGCCGTATCGGCCACGGTCGACTGCTTGCGCGCCATGCGCTGCAGGGCCAGCGTCACGGCCTGGCGATGGCGCGGTGTGTCGGGCCAGGTGGAAGCGGCACGCAATGCGCTGGCGGGATCGTTCAGCGCCTGGGCGATGCGCTGCGCGGCGATCGCGTCCTCGGGCGGCAACCACGGCGCCAGCGAGGCCACCGTGCCACCCTTGCCCGCCTCCGCGGCCGTCTGGATGCGTGTCCACAGGCGATCGGGTGTCAGCAGCCCCTGGTCGTGCGCGGCGGCGATCGCGGGATCGCAAGCGTTCGGCAGGCTGGCCTTTTTCCACAGGTCGGCGAGGTCGCGGTCGAACACCAGCGGTTCGTTGCGCGCGAGCTTCGCCTGCAGTGCGAAACAACTCAACGAGTCACCCAGGCCGGGCTGGTACATCGCGCTGAACGTGGTCCAGTCCTTGCGCCGCGCAAGCTCGCCCAGGAAATCGCGGCGCAGGTCGGCGGCGGGGATGAGGCCCGGATAACGGGCGAGATAGGCATCCACGCGCGCGCGATCCAGCGTGCGCAGATCGTGCTCCAGGGCCGCCGCTTCCAGATAGGGGAAGAGCACGTAGCCCTCCAGCCCGGCCGCCTGCGCCTTCCACGCATCGCCGCCTTGCTGGGCCACGGCGTAGGCCTGGCGGAAACGGAGGCGCTGGGCTTCCGTGCCCTCCGCCGATGCGTTGAACGTGGCGGCGGCGCCGCAGAAGGCGAGGACGACGCCGGCCAGCAGGCGGAGGGAACGGGCGGCGCGTCGCGATGCCGGGGCGGGGACCATGGGATTCCTTCACGGGTACGTACCGCATGATTGTAGGGGAAGGACGCGCGCAGGCCGGATGAACATCCTGAACGACGGGAATCGCCCTCCTGCCTGCGGGCCGTTAAGCTTGTGCCGCTAACTTTGGCTTTCGACCTGGAACGGCATGCCGCCACACACTTCCTACGCGCGGTTCGCGCGACCGCTCGCCTGGATCGTCCTCGTCCTCGCCGCCGTGTTCGGCGCGGCCTACTGGTGGTCGCTCGGGCGTCCGGTGAATCTGCCGGATTCGCCCACGGCCCGCATCGCCTGCGTGTCGTACGCACCGTTCCGTCTCGAAGGAGAGACGCCGTTCGACCCGCGCGCCTTCATCCCTCCGGAGCGGATCGAGGCGGATCTCAAGGCCTTGTCCACGCGTTTCGATTGCGTCCGCACCTACTCGATGAACCAGGGCCTGGGCGCGGTGCCTGACATCGCCCGACGCTACGGCATGAAGGTGCTGATGGGCATCTGGCTCGGTCGCGATCCCGTCGCCAACGAGCGGGAGATCGAACTGGGCCTGGCGGCGGCGAGGCGCGACCACGATGCCTTGCGTGGCATCGTGGTGGGCAACGAGGTGCTCCTGCGCAACGAACTGTCCGAGCATGCGCTGGCAGCCTATATCGAGCGGGTGAACGCGGCGACCGACGTGCCCGTCACCTATGCCGATGTCTGGGAGTTCTGGCAGAAGCATCCGGCCTTGGCCAAGGTCACCGACTACATCACGATCCATATCCTTCCGTACTGGGAAGACGAGCCGGTGGCGCCGGAAAAGGCCGTGCAGCACGTGGCCGACGTCTACCAGAAGATGAAGGCGGAGTTCCCGGGCAAGCAGGTCATGATCGGCGAAACCGGCTGGCCCAGCCAGGGACGCTCGCGGCGCGACGCCAGCGCGAGCCTCGTCAACGAGGCGCGCTACGTGCGCGAATTCCTCAACTACGCCGCCACCGTCGACATGCCCTACAACGTGATCGAAGCCTTCGACCAGCCATGGAAACGCGACCTGGAAGGCACGGTCGGCGGCTTCTGGGGCATCTTCGACACGCAGGCCAGGCCGAAATTCGCCATGCAGGGACCCGTCGTGGAGGAGCCGCGCTGGACCTGGGCGATCGCCGCGGGTGGCGTAGGCGCCCTGCTGTTCCTGTTGGCCGGTTCGATCCGGCGGCGCTGGCACGGCGTTCCGGGTTGGTTGGCGCTGGCCCTGGCCGGTTTCGCCACCGGCACCGCGCTGGCGGCGCATGCGCGGCTACTGCTCTTCGCGTGCCGCAACGATATGGAATGGATCGTGGGCATCGCCATCGGTGTCGCCGGAGGATCGACCGCCCTGTCGTTGGCGCGTGCGATCGCGTCCCGCCTCGCCGCCCCGGTGAATCCGGTTGCGGTCGCGCCGTCGCCGGTCGAGCGTCGACGGTTCGGTATCGCGTGGACGGACGAGTTCACCCCGCAACGCTTCTTCTGGATGTTCGTCCTGACCCTCTACGGCCTCCTGGTGGTATTCAACGGCCGTTATCGCGATTTCCCCATCGGCCTCTTCGCGATGCCGTGCATCGGCTTCCTCGTGCTGGCGCTGTTGCGCACGCGCGACCGCGCGCTCATGCCGCTGGTGGAAGAGCGGCTCATGGCGATCTGGCTGGCGCTGCTCGGTGCGAGCGTGGTCGTACAGGAAATCGGCGCGAACGCGGTGTCGTGGGGATGGCTGCTGTTGAACCTCGCCCTGGCACTGCCGGTGTTGATCGCCTGGGTGGGAGCCGACCCTGTCGACGAAGGACGCTTGCCGTAACCGGCCCGCTGCCGCGGGATCGCCGATGAATCGGCTCCCACGGGAGCATTGCCGACAAGGTCGGCTCCCACCGCGCCTTGTGGGAGCCGCTTCAGCGGCGATGGGTGCTTGCCTCCGGCTACCCCGCTGCCGTGGGATATCGCCTCAGGCGGGTGGGAGCCGACCTTGTCGGCGATGGGTGCTTGCCATGATTTAGCCCGCTGCTGAGCGATCGCCGACAGGGTCGGCTCCCACCACGGTTCTGCTGTACTGGGCGCGCACCAGCCGTAGCGAGCCGATCAGCAGCGCGAGGGCGCCGCCCTCGTAGCAATACAACTGCAACGCGACGACGCCCAGCGAGGCGGCGAGCGTGGCGGTGAAGGTGTTTCGCCAGAACACCGCTACCAGGGCCGCCAGCACGGCGGCATAGCCATAGCCGTAGTTGAGGAAGCCTTGCACGATGATGTTGCGCGGCACGCACCACCACGGGCCACTCTTCGCATCGCATGCATGCCCCAGGTCGGACGGCTCGATGAATCCGTAGCGAAGCAGTCCGGCCACGAGGGCGACAGCGACGATGACGGCCCAGGGCAGGGCGACGCGAAGGCTGGATTTCATGGGGTTCCTGTATGGATCAATGACGCCGCGCCGGATGCCTGGGCGAGGGCGATCGGCAGGCGGATCTCGGCGGCCAGCGGCAAATGGTCGGAGAAGGCGCGCGGCAAGGTCCACGTGCGCTCCAGCTTGATGTCCGCCGAGGTGAGGATGTGGTCGAGGGCGCGCCGCGGCTTCCAGCTGGGGAAGGTCGGGGTCGCCACCGAAGGTGGTTGCAGAGCGGTCTTGTCGAAGAGATGACGCATCTCGAAGCTGGCCGGCTCGGTGTTGAGGTCGCCCATCAGCACCGCATGTGGATACGGTGCGAGCAGCTCGGCGATGAAGGCGAGCTGGCCCAGGCGCGCCGCCGCGCCGAGCGAGAGATGCGCGATGACCACCACCAGCGAATCGGGCCCATGGCCGAAACGGACGAAGAGCGCGCCGCGGCCCTTGATCCGGCCCGGCAGCGGATAGTCGATGACCTCGCTGGGCTCGATACGGCTCAGCAGGCCGTTGGCCGAATGCGCCACGCGTGCCATCGGCCGGTTCGGCTGGTGGCTCCAGTAGGGCATGCCGGCCGCTTCGGCGATGTAGCGGGTCTGGTTGAGGAAACCCGAACGCAGGCTGCCGGCATCGGCTTCCTGCAAGCCCACGACGTCGAACTCGTGAAGCAACTCGGCCAGCGAATCCAGGTTCGCCAGTTTCGTCCGGCCGGGCAGCACGGCGTTGACGCTGCGGGTGAAATAATCGCTGTAACGCTGCACGCTCGCGCCGGCGAGGATGTTGCAGCTCAACAGGCGCAATGTGCGCTCGGGAGCGGGCGATGGATTCGGCGTGGCGCGGGTCATGATGCGGCGTGGGGTCTCGACTGGCCGGGAGGCCAGAGGATGCCCTCCGCCGTGTGAACGGAGGGCATCGATGGGGAAGGGCTTACTTGCCGCCCTTCAATTCCTTGTCGACCAGGAACTTCGAAACGCCGTTAAGCTCGTCGAAGTCCTTGATCTGGGCACTGCGGTACTTGCCGTCCACGACGATGGTCGGCGTGCCGTCGATGCCCCATGCCTGGATCAGCTTGGTGTCGGCAAGGATGCGATCGCGTGTTTCGGCGCTGTTGGCGGCGGCGAGGAACTTCGCCTTGTCCACGCCATGCTGGGCATACCAGTCGGCGAGTTCGTCGAGCGTGCGCAACGGGTAATGCTCTTCATGGATGGCCTTGAACAACGCGGCGTGCGTGGCCGCTAGCGCGTTGAGCTTCTTCGCCGCGTAATAGGCCTGCGCATACGGCAGCCAGGCGTCGTTGAACGCCGCGGGGATGGCGTGGAACACCACGCCCTTGGGCAGTTCCTTCTGCAACTGCTCGACCTTCGGCTCGTAATGCGCGCAATGGATGCAGCCGTACGAGAACACCTCGACGACCTCCACCTTGCCGTTCTTCGGGTCGAGGCGTTGCGGCGTACCGGTGGCCACGTACTGCGTGCCTTCGGCATAGGCCGGGGTGGATGCGTCGTCGGCGGGGCGCGCGCTGCAGGCGGCGGTCATGGCCAGGCCGACGAAGAGGAGCGAAAGACGCTTGAACATGGATGTCTCCGAAGTGGGTCGAGTGCGCGGTTACTTGCCCGCGGCTTCCTTGCTGACGAGCCACTGGGTGAGCTCGACCGCCTGCGGATAGCCGCCGGCGGTGATCGGGGTCAGCCGGTACTTGCCGTTGACGACGATTGTCGGCGTGCTATCGACCTCGTAGGCGCGGATCAGTTCATCGGCGCGCTTCATCTTGGTGTTGATGGTGAAGGAGTTTGCCGTGGCGACGAATTCGTCGGGCTTGACGCCGTACTTGACGTAGAACTTGGCCACGTCGTCGATGGTCGGCCATGCCGACTGGGCCTTCGGCTTGCCGGACTGCTGGTCCATGATGCCGAGCTCGCCGCTCTTGAACACGGCGTCGAAGAAGGCATCGTGGCTCTGCTTGTCGACACCGAAGGCCTGTGCCGTGAGATAGGCGCGCTGCAGCAGCGGCCAGTTCTCGTCCGGGCGGAACGAGGCGGGGGTATAGGTCATGACCGCGCCCTTGGGCAGGCTCTTGGCCAGCTCGTCCACCACGCCGTGGAACTGGAAGCAGGCGGGGCAGCCGTACGAGAACACCTCGGTGACCTCGATCTTGCCAGGCGTGCTGGTCGGCTGGACGGGATCGATGCGGAAGTAATGCTTGCCTTCGACCCATTTGCCGTCATCGACGAACGGCTTCGCGGCGGGGCGATTGTCGTCGTCGGCGGCGGCGCTCGCGACCGGTGCGGGTGCGGGCGTGGCGCTGCCGCTGGCGGCCGGTGCGGCCGTCGTCGCGGGCGCGGGCGTGGCCGCCGCCGTGGAGGGCGAGGCCGGCGTCGCCGCCGGGGCCGCGGTCGAGGCGGCGGGCGGTGCCGTGGCGCTGTCGTTGTTGCCCGAGCCGCAGGCGGCGAGGCCGATCAGGGCGGCGCAGAGGAGGGGAAGGCGCATACGCATGTGGGGTCCTTTTCTTACCTTCTTAAACAGGAACGGGCCCGAAGGGCCCGTCCGATCCTCCAACTTTAACGCCATCAGGGCGTCGCGGGTGCGGCGGCCGTCGGTTCGTTCGTATGCAGGCCTTCGATATAGCTGGCCACGGCCGCGATGTCCTTGTCGTCGAGCTTCTGCGCGATCGAGACCATGATCTTGGTGTGCGGGCCGTCGTTCGGCGTGCCGCCGTCGTGCCAGCCCTTCAGGCGGGCCTCGACGTACTTCGCATGCTGGCTGGTGAGCTGCGGATAGTGCGCTCCCGGATTACCGCGGCCGTCCGGGCCGTGGCACGCCATGCAGGCGGGGATGCCGCGGTCGACATCGCCCTGGCGGTAGATCGTCTGGCCCTGTTCGACCAGCGCCTGGTCGGCCACGCCGGGCAGGGACGCCTTGCCGGCGAAGTAGGCGCCGATGTCGTGCATGTCCTGCTCGGACAGCGGTTGCGCGAAGCCGACCATGATCGGGTTCATGCGCTTGCCCGACTTGAAGTCCGCCAGCTGCGCGGCGATGTACTGCTCGCTCTGGCCGGCGAGGCGCGGGTACTGCGGGTCGGTGGAATTGCCGTCGATGCCGTGGCAGGCACCGCAGGCGGCGGCCTTGCCCTGTCCGGCCGTGGCGTCACCCGGCTTCAGCGCGGCCGTGGCACCCGCGGGCGCGGTGGCCGTTTCGGCTGCCGGCATGCCCGGAGTGGCTGGATCGGTGGCCGGATTCGCGCCCGGCTTGGCGGCGGCCGTGGCGGCCGGAGCCGGCGCGCTCGCCGGCTTGGCGGGAGTTGCGGTCTGGCCCGCGGCTGCATGCATGACGAGCAACGCGGTGATGGCAGCGGCGGCGTGCCGAAACTTCATAAGTCTCTCCAAGGGGGAACTTTCCGGACCGGGACGCGTACCCTGCCGCGTCTCAACCAAAAGATTATGGGGGGCGCGGGAGAGCCCGGTCAAACCGCGTCGCGCGCGTCGCCACGCCCGATCGCATACACTGCCGGGCCTCCGTTTCCCTGCGCCCCGCCGGCCACTTATCCATGTCCTCCAATCCCCTCAATGGCGCCCGTTTCGTGCTGGCCGCCCACGAAATCACCCAGCTCCCCTACGACCAGGGTGCCGAAGTGGCCTTCGCGGGGCGTTCCAACGCGGGCAAGTCGAGCGCATTGAACGCGCTCACGGGGCATAACGGGCTGGCCCGGACCTCGAAGACGCCCGGGCGCACGCAGTTGATGGTGGTGTTCGACCTGCCGCCGCTGAAGCGGGAGGGTGCCGCGCCCGTCGACGCCCGCCTGGTCGACCTGCCCGGCTATGGTTACGCCAAGGTGCCCGAGGCGATGCGCCAGCATTGGCGCGGCGAGATCGACGCCTATCTGAAGATGCGCCGCAGCTTGCGTGGCATCGTCCTGATCGTGGACATCCGCCACGAGCTGAAGGATTTCGACCGGACGATGCTCGATTTCTGCGCGGCTACCGAGCTGCCTTGCCACGTATTGCTGACCAAGGCCGACAAGCTCTCGCGTGGGCAGGCATCGGCCGCGCTGGAGGCATTGCGCAAGGACTTCCGTGCGAACGGCGTGCCCGGCACGGCGCAGGTCTTTTCCTCCACCGCGAAAACCGGCGTGGAAGAAGCGCGCGCGCGAGTGATGGAACTGCTGGCGACACCGCGCCCACACGAACTCTGACGCGGCTACCTTCGGCTGGTCTTACAGCTTCCCACCCGAAGGTAGGTGACGATTCTTTCAGGCCAGCGTCGCCATGAAGACGCGGCACAACGCTTCCATGCCCTTGCGATCCTCGTCGTCGAAGCGGGCGACCGACGGGCTGTCGACGTCCCACACGCCGAACAGGCTGCCGTCGGCCTTCACCAGGGGCACCACGATCTCGGAATTCGATGCCGCGTCGCAGGCGATGTGGCCGTCGAACTCGTGCACGTCGCGAATCACCTGCGTTTGTCGCGTCTGCGCGGCGGTACCGCAGACACCGCGGCCCAGGGCGATGCGAATGCAGGCGGGCTTGCCCTGGAACGGTCCCACGACCAGTTCGGTGCCGTCGAACAGGTAGAAGCCAGCCCAGTTGAGGTCGGGCACGGCGTCGTAGACGAGCGCGGCGAAGTTGGCGGCATTGGCGATCGTGTCCGGCTCGCCATGCATCAGGCCCTCGGCCTGCTGGACCAGCTCGGCGTACAGGGTGGCCTTGTCGTCGGTGGCGATGGCCTTGGTTTCGAACATGGCGGTTCCTGGAGCGATTCGTGGGCGAAGCGGTGTATGGTGCCACGTCCCGTATTCCGCAAGGCTGTTGCACGATGTCGCGCCATATCTTCGTCGCCGGTACCGACACGGGCATCGGCAAGACGCACGCGGCCCAGGCCCTCGTCCATGCGTTCCGCAGGGCGGGCGAGCGCGTGGCCGGCATGAAGCCCGTCGCCAGCGGTTCCGTACGATATCCGGAAGGCATGCGCAACCAGGATGCCCTGGACTTGCAGGCCGCAAGCGCACCGCCTCCCGCCTATGAAAGGGTCAATCCCGTGGCACTGGAGGAAGCTGTCGCGCCGCACCTGGCCGCCGCGCGCGCCGGACGCGCCATCGAATGGCCGCCGCTCGACGCCGCCTTCCAGTCACTGGCACGCGAATACGACCGCGTCGTGGTCGAAGGCGTGGGTGGCTGGATGGTGCCGCTGGCGACAGGCATGTCGACCGAAGACATGCCGTCACGCTGGGACCTGCCCGTGGTGCTGGTGGTGGGAGTGCGCCTGGGTTGCATCAGTCATGCGCGCCTCACGGCACGGGCGATACAGGCCGATGGTTGTCGACTGGCCGGCTGGATCGCGAACACGATCGAGCCGGCGATGCCCCTCCTGGAGGAAAACATCCAGACCTTGCGCGACCACCTGCCCGCGCCCTGCCTGGGCGTGTTGCCCTACCGCGTGGCGCCTGCCGACGCGGCCGTTCTCATCGACCTCGGCCCGCTGGGCTGACGGCCCCTTCACGCGTTTCATCCTAACTAGTCGGTCATGACCACCTACTATCTTTCCGTCAAGGACATGAGCAAGGCGAAGGGCCCGGACCCTGACCTTTCCTTCGAAGGCATCGGCCCGGAGAAACTGGCCGCCGACATCGCCGATGCGATGCGCAGTGACAACCTGTTCCAGCGCTGGCGCGCCAGGCAGCCGGAGCCGGACGAGGTCGATCCCGGCCTCGGGGTGACGGATGCTTCCGCCTCCGCCACGGGCGAACTCTCGAACGACCGCAACGACGTGAAGCTCACCACCTCGTTGCCGATGCGGATCGTGAAGCACCGCCTGAATCTGTTGATCGGATCCAGCTGGGAGCTTCGCGACACCCGGTAAGACATCGCCGGCCTTGTCGGCGATAGAACGCCCTGACGGATGGCGGTTGTTCCGGATACGCCACCACGGCTAGAGTCGGTGACTTTCACCGTCAGGGGATACCTCGACCATGCTCAAGGTCCGCACACTCGTGATCGCCACTTCGATCGCCCTTACCGCCGCTTGTTCGTCGTCCAACGAGGCCGACAAGGCCGCCGCGCCCGCCTCGCCGGGAAGCGCGCCCGCGCCCGCGCCCGCGACGACCGCGGCGTCCACCGCGCACGAGAACCCGTTGCTGACCCAGAGTTCGTTGCCGTTCCAGGCACCGCCGTTCGACAAGATCGTGGATGCGGATTTCCAGCCCGCGCTGGAAGAAGGCATGAAGCAGCAGCTGGCCGAGGTCGAGGCGATCGCCAACGCGCCGGAGGAGCCCACGTTCGAGAACACCGTCGTCGCCCTGGAGAAGACCGGCGTCCTGCTCAAGCGCGTCGAGAACGTGTTCAGCACGCTCACCGGTGCCAACACCAACGACACCTTGCAGAAGGTCGAGGAAGAGGAATCGCCGAAGCTCGCCGCGCACAGCGATGCGATCTACCTCAACGACAAGCTGTTCAAGCGGGTGGAAGCCCTCTACGAGAAGCGCGCTTCGCTGAACCTCGATCCGGAATCCGCCCGTCTCCTCCAGGTGACCTACGACGATTTCGTCCATGAGGGCGCGAAGCTTTCCGAAGCGGACAAGGGCAAGCTCAAGGAGCTGAACAAGGAAGAGTCGACGCTCAGCACGAAATTCACCAACCAGCTGCTGGCCGCGACCAAGGCCGCCGCCCTGGTGGTCGACGACAGGAAGGCGCTCGACGGCATGTCCGATGCCGATATCGATGCCGCCGCCGCGGCTGCCAAGGACCGTCAGCTCGACGGCAAATACGTGGTGACCTTGCAGAACACGACACAGCAGCCCCCACTGCAGGCGATGAACGATCGCGCCACGCGCGAGAAACTGTTCAAGGCCTCGTGGGAACGCGCCGAACACGGTGACGCCAACGATACCCGCCAGATCATTACCCGTATCGCACAGCTGCGCGCCGACCGCGCGAAGCTGCTCGGGTTCCCGAATTACGCGGCGTGGAAGCTCGACGACCAGATGGCGAAGACGCCGGAGGCGGCCGAGAAATTCATGGAACGCCTGGCGCCCGCCGCCGTCGCCCGCGCGACGGCGGAATCGAAGGATATCCAGCAGGTGATCGACCAGGAGAGCGGTGGTTTCCAGGTGCAGGCCTGGGATTGGGATCACTACGCCGAGAAGGTTCGCAAGGCCAGGTACGACCTGGACGAGGCGCAGATCAGGCCGTACTTCGAACTCGACAACGTGCTGCAGAACGGCGTGTTCTACGCGGCCACCCAGCTCTACGGCATCACCTTCAAGGAACGCAAGGACATCCCGGTATGGCAGCCGGACGTGCGCGTATTCGAGGTGTTCGACAAGGACGGTACCTCGATGGCGCTGTTCTATTGCGACTACTTCAAGCGCGACAACAAGAACGGCGGCGCCTGGATGAGCAACCTCGTCGACCAGTCGAAGCTGTTCGGCACCAAACCGGTGGTGTACAACGTCGCCAATTTCACCAAGCCCGCCGCGGGCCAGCCGGCGTTGCTATCGTTCGACGACGTGACCACGATGTTCCACGAGTTCGGTCACGCCTTGCACGGCCTGTTCGCCGATGCGCAGTACCCCTCGCTTTCCGGCACCAGTACCGCGCGCGATTTCGTCGAGTTTCCCTCGCAGCTGAACGAACAGTGGGCATCCGATCCACAGGTATTCGCCCATTACGCGAAGCATTACCAGACCGGCGCGCCCATGCCGGCCGAGCTGGTGGAGAAGATCAAGAAGGCGCGCAGCTTCAACCAGGGTTACGCGATGAGCGAGTTGATCTCCGCCGCCCTGCTGGACATGCAGTGGCACATGCTGCCGCCCGGCGGCGCCAAGCAAGATGTGGACGCGTTCGAAGCCGGCGCGCTGAAGCACGCCGGCTTCACGCTGCCGCAGGTGCCTCCGCGCTATCGTTCGAGCTACTTCCAGCACATATGGGGCAACGGTTACGCCGCCGGCTACTACGCCTACCTGTGGACGCAGATGCTCGATTCCGATGCCTTCCAGTGGTTCAAGGAGCACGGCGGGCTCACCCGCGAGAACGGTCAGGTCTTCCGTGACAAGATCCTTTCCCGGGGAAATACCGTCGAACTGGGCAAGCTCTATCGCGATTTCCGCGGCAAGGACCCGAGCATCGAGCCGATGCTCAAGGATCGCGGGTTGAAGTAAGTTCCGATCCGCGTCGATATGAGAAAGGGCCCCGAGGGGCCCTTTCCTTATCTGGATCGAAGCATCACCTCGTCGATGCGCAGCTTTCCGCCCGTCCAGCGTATGCCCTGCAGGCTCGATCCTCTCGGAGCCGTGAACGACAGGCGTTGCGGCCCGCCCGCCGGATCGACGCGAATCGAGTGCAGCATGGCGAAGTCGCCGGCGCCGAGGAACTCGATCGTGGCGGGCTCGCCCGCCGGATCGGGTACGACGGTAAGATCGAAGGAGTTGCGTTCCGTGCGATACATCAGGACGGCATCGTTGCCCGTCGCCTCGGTGCTGCTCAGCACCTGTCCCGAGGTATTCCCATCGCTCGCGGGTGTGATTTCCAGTCCACTGGAATTGGCGAGGATCATGTAGTGATCCTGGTTGATCAAGCCCTGTAGCGGGCCCGAGGGGGTCTCGTCGAAGTCGATCAGCGTACCGTCGGCAACGGGGGGCGAATGCATTTCGACGCCGTCGATGTACGCGCCGCGCTGCAATTGCAGGGAAAGCCTGTTGAAGACTTGCCCTTCCGGCACGCTCATGGCGAGCCGCAGCCGGTTGGCCGTCGTGCCGTGCTGGAGCGTGAGCGACTGGCGCTCGAGTTCATCGATGTAGAGGGTGGCCGTGGATGCCAGTGCCGCCGCGCCAGGCGGCAAGACGACGGTGAATGCCACGCTTCGCAGCGGTTTGTCGAATTGAATGTCGACCGAAGCGGACCCGGCTCGTTCGACACCGCCTAATGCGAGACCGTAGGCGAGGCCATCCGGCTGTTCGACGGGCTTGATGACAGCGGCGCCGTCATGCGCAGCGGCGATGCGGAAATGTTCGAGCTTGAGTTCGTCGCCCGGTTGGATGATGCCGGCACGGGCCTGGTCGAAGGTTTCGAGATCGACACCGCGCGCCGACCATGCGGTGCCTGGAGCGAGTGCGATGAATGCCGGAACGAGCGTGGATAGTAGCTTGCGTTTCAATTCATTCCTCCCTGGAATGTCAGTGCGGCCTCATTGGCCGCGCGCAGCATAGCAGCGCGCGCGGAGGAGTGCGGCTGACAAGGGCACGATCGCAAGTTGGGATTGCGTTTTACATCGCTCAGGGCGACAGCGAGATGCTCGCGATTTGTATGAGCCCGCCACGCCATGCGATGCCCTGCAATTCGCATAGGGGGTCGGCGTGGTATTCAATCGTCGTCCACAGGCTGCCGCGCGTGTCGCCGCGGTTGCCCCTTGGGCGCATGAGGTTGATGGCCTGCACCTCGTCGAAACGCCGATGCTCGAGTAGCCCGATATGCACATCTCCCGTGTTACCCACGGTACGCAATGTGCAGCGCACGCGCCCGTACGCATGCCGGAAGATCAGCCGGCAGTCGTTCGAGGAACTACGCCGGCCGGTCAGTACGTTGCCGTCGTCGGATTGCTCGATGATCGCATCGGCCTCGCCCGCGACGATCACGAGCGCGGGCAGCGCGAGCATCCCTCCCGCCCTGACGAGGCCGAGGTGTTCATCGCCGAAGTGCTGCTCGATCGCGCAAGGGCCAAGCACGCCTCCGTTGCCTTCGAGCAACGAACGCAGGCGCGGATCGTCCCATGAGTGGGTCTTCCCGCCTCGCTCCATCCGGCCGGTCGGAACTCCCGGCAACGCATTCCTCGAACCCGTGGATGACACGGGCATGATCCGTAGTGGCAACGTCATGTCGCAACCCTCCCTGGTGAACCACTAGCTAAGCAAGGTACTTGTGCGCGTCGCAATACGCCTTATGGCGTAGGCGTGCGGGAGGACCGGTCAATGACAGGGCCGATTGGGAATGGCCATCGAGGGATTGCATTCGGCGGCTTCGGTATTCTCCAGCCCGACGTAGCGTGGGTCGCGTCTTGCCGAAACGGCTTAGCGATGGCGGCTCCCGCTGCCTCGACGCACACAGACAACCGCGATGGCGAAGCCGAGTAGTATCCGAAGGCTTCCGCGAAGCAAAAAAAACCGCGCCCTCACGGGCGCGGTCGTGGTAGCTGGATTGTCGGCGTTATTCGCCGATCGTCAGCAGGGATGCATTGCCACCCGCGGCGGTGGTGTTGATGGTGAGCGTGCGTTCGCCGGCGAAGCGGAGCAGGTAGTGCGGTCCTCCTGCCTTCGGACCGGTACCCGAGAGACCCTCGCCGCCGAACGGCTGCACGCCGACCACCGCGCCGATCTGGTTGCGGTTGACGTAGCAGTTGCCCACGCGTGCGCGGCTCTGGATGTATTCAATCGTGTCGTCGATGCGGCTGTGGATACCCAGCGTGAGGCCGAAGCCGGTGCCGTTGATCTGCTCGACGACCTTGTCCAGTTCCGAACCCTTCCAGCGGATCACGTGCAGCACGGGACCGAAGATCTCGCGGGTGAGCGTGGCCAGCGACGGAATCTCGTACGCGCGCGGGGCGAAATACGTGCCATGGGCGGCGGATTCCGGCAGTGCGACCTCGGCGATCTTCTTCGCCTCGCGATCCATGCGCGCGGCGTGGTCGACGAGGATCTGGCGAGCGTCCTCGTCGATCACGGGGCCCACGTCGGTCGACAGCAGGCCCGGATCGCCGACCTTCAGTTCGGCCATCGCGCCGGCGAGCATCGCGATCACCTTGTCGGCGATGTCTTCCTGCACGAACAGCACGCGGGCGGCGGAGCAGCGCTGGCCGGCGGACTGGAAGGCCGAGGCGATGACGTCCTTGACGATCTGCTCCGGCAGGGCGGAGGAGTCGGCGATCATGGCGTTCTGGCCGCCCGTCTCGGCGACGAGGGCTGCGATCGGCGCGTTGCGTGCGGCCAACGCGCGGTTGATCGCCCAGGCGGTTTCGGTCGAGCCGGTGAAGGCCACGCCGGCCACTCGCGGGTCGCGGGTGAGCGCGGCGCCGACGGTGGCACCGTCGCCGGGCAGATATTGCAGGACATCCACCGGTACGCCTGCCGCGTGCAGCAACCTCACCGCCGCATAGCCGACCAGCGACGTCTGCTCGGCCGGCTTGGCGATCACCGCGTTGCCCGCGGCCAGCGCGGCGGCCACCTGGCCGAGGAAGATCGCCAGCGGGAAGTTCCACGGGCTGATGCAGACGAACACGCCGCGGCCGTTGAGGAACAACTGGTTGCTTTCGCCGGTGGGGCCCGGCAGTTGTTCGGGCTGGCCGAACAGGCGGCGCGCCATCGTGGCGTAGTAGCGCAGGAAGTCGGCCGCCTCGCGGATCTCGGCGATGGCATCCGGCAGGCTCTTGCCCGCCTCGCGCACGCACAGCGCGATGAACTCGGCGCGATTGTGCTCCAGCTGTTCGGCGGCATGTTCGAGGATGGCGGCGCGGCTCGCGGCCGGAAGGCGGTCCCAGCCCGGCTGCGCCTTCACGGCGGCGGCCAGGGCCTGGTCGACCAGGGCCGGGTCGGCGTTTTCCACGGTGCCGATGATGCGGCGGCGGTCCGACGGGTCGGTGACTTCGACCTTCGCGCCGCCGGTGCCGCCGCCGGCGACCAGCGGTGCCGCGGTCCAGGGGCCGCTGTGCTTGTTGACGGCGTCGGCGAGTTCGTTGAGCTCGTTGTCGTTAGCGAAGTTCATGCCCATGGAGTTCTTCCGAAGTTCACCGTAGAGATTGACCGGCAAGGGGATGCGGGGGTGGGGAATGGAGGCGAAGGCGCGCACCGTTTCGCACGGATCGGCGACGAGGTCGCGCACCGGCACGCTCTCGTCGACCACGCGATTGACGAAGCTGGTGTTCGCGCCGTTCTCGAGCAACCGGCGGACGAGGTAGGGAAGCAGGTCCTCGTGGCTGCCGACCGGCGCGTAGACGCGGCAGGGCACGTTGAGCTTGTCCTTGCCGATCACCTCGGCGTAGAGATCCGCGCCCATGCCGTGCAGGCGCTGGTTCTCGTACGGGCGGCCCTGCGCGATGTGGTGGATCGCGGCGATGGTGTGCGCGTTGTGCGTGGCGAACTGCGGGTACACGGCGTCGCCACCGGCGGCGAACAGGCGCCGCGCGCAGGCGAGATAGGAGACGTCGGTATTCGGCTTGCGCGTGTAGACCGGATAGCCTGAGAGGCCGTTCTCCTGCGCGCGCTTGATCTCCGCGTCCCAGTAGGCGCCCTTCACCAGGCGCACGAACCAGCGGCGGCCGGTGGTGCGGGCCTTCTCGGTGACCCAGTCGATCACGAACGGCGCACGCTTCTGGTAGGCCTGGATGACGATGCCCAGTCCGTTCCAGCCTTCGAGCGACGGATGCTCGAAGACATCGCCGATGATGTCGAGCGAGAGCTCGAGGCGATCGGCTTCCTCGGCATCCACCGATAGGGCGATGCCGTTCTTGAACGCCAGCTGCGAGAGTTCGAGCAGCTTCGCGCCCAGTTCGGCGCGGGCGCGGGCGCGATTGGCGACCTCGTAGCGCGGATGCAGCGCCGAGAGCTTCACCGAGATCGACGGGGCTTCCAGGTTGTTCGGAAACGGGCCGCGTGCGCCGAGCGCGTTGATCGCGTCGCGGTAGTCCTGCTGGTAGCGCTCCGCGGTGGCCTGGGTGAGCGCGGATTCGCCGAGCATGTCGTACGAATAGCGGTAGACCGCGTGCTCCTTCTCGGCGGAACGGTCGAGCGCTTCCTTGATGGTGCGGCCCATCACGAACTGGTGGCCCATGATCCGCATGGCCTGGCGCACGGCCAGGCGCACCACCGGTTCGCCCGCGCGGCCGACGAGGCGGCGCAGCGCGGAACTGAAGTCGTGGCGGGTTTCCTCGGCGAGGTTCACCAGGTGGCCGGTGAGCATCAGGCCCCAGGTGGAGGCATTGACGAACAGCGACTCGCTGCGGCCCAGGTGCTTCTTCCAGTCCGCCTCGCCCAGCTTGTCGCGGATGAGCTTGTCGGCCGTGGCCTTGTCGGGAATGCGCAGCAGCGCCTCGGCGACGCACATCAGCAGCACGCCTTCCTCGGAGGAAAGGTCGTACTGGCGCATGAAGGACTCGACCGCGCTTTGGTCCTTGGCCCGCGCGCGGACGCGCGTGACCAGGCCCGCGGCGACGTCGATCACGTGCTCGCGTTCGGTCGGGGGCAGGGTGGCCTGGGCCAGCAGGTCGTTGACGGCCTCGGTTTCGTCGCGCAGCCAGGCAGCCGTGATGCGCGCACGCGCCGGCTCGGCGCCGGTCGGGAGTTCGGAACGAAGGATGGTGGGATTCACTGGGGGCGATGAGGGCGTGGGAGACCGCCCATTGTAGGGGAGCACGGCCTTTCGTGGGTTATTGCGGAAGCGAGCCCTGGTGGGAAGCGCGCTCGCGCGCGATCGAGCCTTCGGCGAGGCCGGATTCGCGCGCCAGCGCGCTTCCCACCACGAGCTGATCGCGCGCCAGCGCGCTTCCTACCTCGGCTCCCACCGGCTTTGCCGGGCCATTTGTTCCGCTGGCGCCGTGCCCGTCAAGATGCGGCAACTTGTCCGGGGCATCCATACCGCCCTATCATCCCAACGTTCCAGGCACGCCGGGTCCCCATGATCGTGCTTCGACCGACCGTCGCGGGTCAGCCGCGCGTGTTGTGGCTCCGGCCCAACCGTGCGTTGGACAAGCGCGGTCTGCGTCGACTGATCATCGGCCTGGCGGTGTTGGCCCTGGCGACGGCGTCGCTCGGTGCGTGGCAGGGGAATGTATTCGCTCCCGTGTTCGCCCTGGTGGAGGCCTTCGTCGTGGGGTTCGCGCTTGGCGCGGCCTGGCGGGCCGGCGACAGGGGTGAACGTATCGCGATAGGGCCGGATACGCTGGAGGTTCGTGCCGTGCCGGGACACCGGACGGTCCGGTTCCAGACGTACTGGTTGAAGGTAGGGCTGGCACCGGGGGACGGGCGAAAGCGTCTGTTGCTCACGTCGCACGGCAACGAGCTGGAAATCGGCGCCTTCCTTGGGGAAGAGGAAAGGGTCGAAGCGTCAAGGAAACTCATGGTGCTGCTGTCCGAAGTTTCCGGCCAGAGGCGCAGGTAGGTTCAACAAAGGTGCAAGACATGACATCTGGCGGCATCGGACGATCGGTATCGGCGTGGGCGGCGGGCGCCTTCGCGCTGTTCGGAGGGACGGCCTGGGCCAACCCGGAACCGAACCAGCTGAACATGACCAAGGGCGCCGCGGAGTGGTCGCCCTACGCCATGCACATGGTGGCCCTGTGGGTCTGCGTGGTCATCGGCATCGTCGTCTTCGGCGCCATGTTCGTGGCCATGTTCCGCTTCCGTAAGTCGCGCGGCGCCGTGGCCGAGAAGTGGTCGCACAGCACCAAGCTCGAAGTGGTCTGGACCGTCGTCCCGGTCATCATCCTGATCTTCCTGGCCCACCTGGCCACCGGTGGCCTCACCTCGTTCGCCGACACCACGAATTCCGAGATGACCATCAAGGTCACCGGTTACCAGTGGAAGTGGCGCTACGACTACGTGGACTACAAGGGCAAGGGCGTCGACCAGGTCGGCTTCATGTCGAAGCTGGAAGAAACCTCCGACCGTACCCGCCAGCTCAAGTCCAACCTCGATCCGGACAAGATCCAGGTCGACGGCTACCAGACCTACCTGCTGGACGTGGACAAGCCCCTCGTGGTCCCGGTCGGCACCAAGATCCGCTTCATCATCGTCGGCGGCGACGTCATCCACTCCTGGTGGGTGCCGGCGCTGGGCTGGAAGATGGACGCGATCCCGGGCATCGCCAACGCGGCCTG
The DNA here is from genome assembly GCF_056754745.1 of Luteibacter sp. TLI7-4A. Taxonomy (NCBI): domain Bacteria; kingdom Pseudomonadati; phylum Pseudomonadota; class Gammaproteobacteria; order Lysobacterales; family Rhodanobacteraceae; genus Luteibacter; species Luteibacter sp. TLI7-4A. The sequence continues at coordinate 3,938,616 of NZ_JBPGWO010000001.1, forward strand.
GACCAAGATCAAGGAGCCGGGTGTCTACCGCGGCCAGTGCGCCGAGCTCTGCGGCCAGGACCACGGCTTCATGCCGATCGTGGTCAGGGCCGTACCCAAGGCCGAATTCGAACAGTGGCTGGCGACGCAGGAAGACGAGGCCAAGGTACGCAAGGCCGCGCAGACCGCCCAGAACGCTCCCGCCCCGGCCCCCCAGGGTTAACCCGCTTACGTTTTAAGGTAGAGGTGCAAGGCCATGGCGCACGCAGCCACCCACGACCACCACGATCACCATGGGGCCCCGAAGGGGTTCTTCCAGCGATGGGTGATGTCCACGAACCACAAGGACATCGGTACGCTGTACCTGATCTTCTCGCTGACGATGTTCTTCATCGGCGGCGCTTTCGCGATGGTTATCCGCGCGGAACTGTTCAAGCCGGGCATGCAGCTCGTGCAGCCGTATTTCTTCAATGAAATGACGACGATGCACGCGCTGGTGATGATCTTCGGCGCGATCATGCCCTCGTTCGTGGGCCTGGCGAACTGGATGATCCCGCTCATGGTCGGCGCGCCCGACATGGCGCTGCCGCGCATGAACAACCTGTCCTTCTGGATCATGCCGTTCGCGTTCATCCTGTTGCTGTCGACGCTGTTCATGCCGGGCGGCGGTCCCGCCGGCGGCTGGACGATGTATCCGCCGCTGTCGTTGCAGGGTGAGTCCATCGCGTACACGATCTTCGCCGTCCATCTCATGGGCATCAGCTCGATCATGGGTGCGATCAACATCATCGCGACCATCCTCAACATGCGCGCCCCGGGCATGGACCTGCTGAAGATGCCCGTGTTCGTGTGGAGCTGGCTCATCACGGCATTCCTGCTGATCGCGGTGATGCCGGTGCTGGCGGGCGCGGTCACGATGTTGCTGACCGACAAGTATTTCCACACCAACTTCTTCAATGCCGCCGGTGGCGGCGATCCGGTGCTGTTCCAGCACATCTTCTGGTTCTTCGGGCATCCCGAGGTCTACATCATGATCCTGCCCGCGTTCGGGATCATCTCGGAGATCATTCCCACCTTCGCCCGCAAGCCGATCTTCGGTTATCGCGCGATGGTGTTCGCCATCGCCTCCATCGCCTTCCTCTCGTTCATCGTCTGGGCGCACCACATGTTCGCCGTGGGCCTGCCGATGGGCGCGGAGATCTTCTTCATGTACGCGACGATGCTGATCGCGGTGCCGACGGGCGTGAAGGTCTTCAACTGGGTCTCCACGATGTGGGGCGGCTCGATGACCTTCGAGACGCCGATGCTGTTCTCGATCGCCTTCGTGATCCTGTTCACCATCGGCGGTTTCTCGGGCCTCATGCTCGCCCTCGCTCCTGCGGACTTCCAGTACCACGACACCTACTTCGTCGTGGCGCACTTCCACTACGTGCTGGTGACCGGCGCCGCGTTCTCGATCATGGCCGCCGCGTACTACTGGATTCCGAAGTGGTCGGGCAACATGTACAGCGAGACCTGGGGCAAGATCCACTTCTGGTCGAGCGTGATCTCGGTCAACGTGCTGTTCTTCCCGCAGCACTTCCTCGGCCTCGCCGGCATGCCTCGCCGCATTCCCGACTACAACGTGGCCTTCGCCAACTTCAACATGATCAGCTCGATCGGCGGCTTCTGGTTCGGCGCCTCGCAGCTGATCTTCCTGGGCGTGATCATCCACTGCGTGTTCTTCTCCAAGAAGAAGGCCGCCGATCGCTCGTGGGAAGGCGCCAAGGGCCTGGAGTGGACCGTGCCTTCGCCGGCACCGTTCCATACCTTCGACGTGCCGCCGGTCATCCACGACGACGAGCTCGCCCACGGCAACACGGAACACTGATCGATGCAGGACACCACGGACATCGAGATCGGGGCGCGCCGCAAGCGCGCCCGTCGCACGGCACTCATCGCGGGCGGTTTCGCCGTGGCGGTGTTCCTGCTCTCGATCGTGCAGATGCTGAAGGTCTGACCGGCTAAAACAAGCGACATCCACGGGAAACCACCATGGGTCACCAGCAACAAGACGTCTATTTCGTACCGAGCAAGAGCTACTGGCCGATCGTGGCAGCGGTTTCCATGTTCGTCACCGTGTTCGGTGCCGCGCATTGGCTGAACGCGCAGCCCGGCGAGGGCGGCTTCGGCAAGCCGCTGTTCTGGGTCGGCATCGCCATGATCCTGGGCATGTTCTTCGGCTGGTTCCGTTCGGTGATCAACGAATCGCTGGCCGGCAACTACAACGGCCAGGTGGACCGCTCGTTCCGCATGGGCATGATGTGGTTCATCTTCTCGGAAGTGATGTTCTTCGGTGCTTTCTTCGGCGCGCTGTTCTACGCGCGCCTCTTCGCAGTGCCCTGGCTGGGCGGCGAAGGCCACGGCGTGTTCACCCACCAGTTCATCTGGCAGGGCTATGAAGCCGCGTGGGGCGCCAGCGGTGGCGGTGGCCCGGAGAAGATCGGCGGCTCGTTCCAGACCATCCCGGCGTGGGGCCTGCCCCTGCTCAACACGCTGATCCTGTTGTCGTCCGGCGTGACCATCACCATCGCGCACCACGCGCTGAAGGCGGGCCACCGCAAGACGTTGCTGATCGGCCTCGGCGCCACCGTGCTGCTGGGCTGCCTGTTCCTCTGGTTCCAGGCCCACGAATACGCGGAAGCCTACGAACACTTCAACCTCACCCTCGGCAGCGGCGTCTACGGCGCCACGTTCTTCATGCTCACCGGGTTCCACGGCATGCACGTGACCCTGGGCACGATCATGCTGGCGATCATCTGGGTGCGCTGCGCGAAGGGTCACTTCTCCAAGGACGACCACTTCGGCTTCGAAGCGGTCGCATGGTACTGGCATTTCGTCGACGTGGTCTGGCTGGCGCTGTTCCTCTTCGTCTACGTGCTCTGACCGGCGCTCACCGAAGAAACAGGCGATAGGCGGGATTGGCGGTTTCCTCGCGGTACGGGTAGCCGAGCCGGTCGAGGAAACGCGTCAGCGCGGCATCGTCCGCGCCGGCCTGGATGCCCACCAGGGTGGAGCTGCAATCGGCGCCCTGGTTCCGGTAGTGGAACAGGCTGATGTTCCACTCCGGCGACATCGAGCGGAGAAAGCGCATCAGCGCGCCGGGGCGCTCGGGGAATTCGAAGCGGAATAACCGCTCGCCCTGCGCATCCGTCGAGCGGCCGCCGACCATGTGGCGGATGTGCTGGGTCGCGAGTTCGTCGCCCCCCAGGTTGACGACGGAGAAACCGGCGGCCTCGAAGGTCGCGGCCAGGGGCGCCTCCTCGGCCCTGTCGTCGATCTGCAAGCCCACGAAGATCCGTGCCTTGTCGTCCGTTCCCAGGCGATAGTTGAACTCGGTGACGTTGCGCTCGCCCACCAGTTCGCAGAAGTGCAGGAAGCTGCCACGCTCCTCGGGAATGCTGACGGCGAAGATCGCCTCGCGCGACTCGCCCACCGCGGCGCGTTCGGCGATGAAGCGTATGCGATCGATGTTGAGGTTGGCGCCCGAGGTGATCGCCACCAGCGTGAGTCGCCGCGCCCCGGCTTGCGAGGCGTATCGGCGCGCTCCGGCCACGGCCAGGGCGCCCGCCGGTTCGACGAAGCGCCGCGTGTCCTTGTAGATGTCCTTGATGGCCAGGCAGACCTCGTCGGTATCGACGAGGATCACCTCGTCCAGGTAATCCCTGCATAACCGGAACGTTTCCTCGCCGACCAGCTTCACGGCCGTCCCATCGGAAAACAGCCCGACCTCCGGCAGTTCGACGCGATGGCCCGCCTCGATCGACCGCGCCATCGCGCAGGAATCGTGGGTCTGTACGCCGACGACCCTGATGTCCGGTCGCACGGCCTTCACGTAAGCGGCGACGCCGGCGGCGAGGCTGCCACCGCCGATGGGCACGAAGATGGCGTCGATGTGTCCCTGGTGCTGGCCGAGGATCTCCATGGCCACGGTGCCTTGCCCGGCGATCACATCCGGATCGTCGAAGGCGGGAATGAAGGTCATGCCCCTGTCGCGCTGGAGCGCCAGCGCGTGCACGAACGCTTCGTTGTACGACTCGCCAGCCTCCACGACTTCGACCGTCGGGCCACCGAAGCGGCGCGTGGCGTCCACCTTGACGCGTGGGGCCGTCTGCGGCACGACGATGACCGCGGGCGCGCCGAGCTGTGCCGCCGACCAGGCGACGCCTTGCGCGTGATTCCCCGCCGAAGCGGTGATGATCCCTCGTGCCAGCACGTCGGCGGGAAGGCCGCTGATCCGGTTGTACGCGCCGCGCAGCTTGAACGACGACACCGGCTGGGTGTCTTCGCGCTTGAGCAGGATGTCGTGGCCCAGTTGCTCGGATAGCACGGTGGCGTGCTGCAGTTCCGTACGCCGCGCGACGTCGTAGACACGTGCATTGAGGATGCGGCGGAGGTAGTCGGCGGCGTCTGGGGCGGGGGCTTGCATCGAAACATGTCTCCGGTCGGGCGGTGGGCCGGAGGCGGTTATGAAAAACCCGCCTCTGGGGGCGGGTTGTCGGTCACCTTGCGCGCGTGATTCAACCCACCATCGATGCGATGGCGATGCTAATCAGCGTAATGAGGTCGGACGGACGGTTCATGGGTCGATCCTCGCCCGGTGGTGGCTTGGTGTCAACCGCTCGTGGTTCTCGGCTTCGCCATCGTGGTGGCTTTGGCGCCTCGGGGCGGGGGAGTCGTCGCATGCCGTTCTCTTCGCTAAGTCCTCGTCCGGCCTTCGCCTCCCTGCGGAATCGCTCTGAGAACGGCACCCGACGACTCCCCTTCGGGCCGTGCCGCGGATCGTGGGTGAGCGTGGCAACTACCCTCGCGGGCCGTTGGGAATGATCCCGACATCGGGCTAATTCCTTGAAGTGAGGATTTTCTCGCTTTGCCGCATTCGTCCAACCGATGCGCGTGCCATTCGAGAGTCGGCGAATTGGATTTATGCGCAACGCAAGTCATTGCACTCGTTGCAGTTGCCGTTAACGCGCACTGTTTTCGTGTCGGCTTGTCACGAGGCCCACTGTTCCGTCACTAGTCTTGCTCCCGCCGATAATTTCGTACGGCAAGTGCAATCGCGCCATCGCCTCATGAGTGGCACGGTCATCGATAGGTGGCCGCGGAGCGTCATATCAAGGAGAAAGTGAATGATCGATCGATTCGGGCGGCCTGGCCGATCCAGCACGTTTGCGATAATCGCAATAACCGCAAACATTGTCGCCAACATGGCAGCTGCACCAATGGCGTTTGCCGTTCCGACCATAAGCACCGTCCCAAGCGAGTTGCCTGCACCATCTTCATTGACGCTGGCCCAGCGTGATGAAATCGAGGAGGTGCTCACTGGCATGGCACAGGACATCGTCTCGAATCAGGAGCGAATGGATGGGCAAGGCATCATTTCCAGCCCGACGGTGCGCTTCAGTGAGGATGGAAAGTCGCTTATCGTTGACTTGGGTAAGGGATACGTTCCGAAGATCAATGGGGGTGAACTCGAGGATCATTTGCGTGAGATCGAGATGCCGCTGACTTTCCACATGGAAAAGATCTTCCCTGTGTATAAGGTCGAGTTCCTATTTGGCGACAAGGATATTTACCATTATTTCCCCGAGGATTGGCGCCCCGCGCCGACTCAGTTGCAGTTAAATCTGCGGTCGAATCAGGGCCATTCTCGCGCAGGTCTGGATGGCTAACCCGGTTAAATCGATCTCATGCTAGGTTCGGGCCTCCTTGAAAAGGGGAGGCCCCGCATGAAGATGTCTCGCCTGGTCGCGCTCGCGGTGTTCGCGTGTGCCGCCACCGCGCCGCTGCACGCCACCGATGCGCCCGTTGTCAGCGGGCAAGCCCGCTTCACGGTGCTCACGCCACGCGTTATCCGCATGGAGTATTCGCCGAACGCGCGGTTCGAGGATGCGCCGTCGCTGGTTTTCGCCACGCGCGGCAGCGCGCCGGACGTGAAGGCCAGGGTCGATCATGAAAAGGGTTGGCTGGTCATTCGCACGGACGTGCTCACGCTGCGCTACAAGGAAGGCTCGGGCGCCTTCACGGCCGATAACCTCGGTATCGCGTCGAAGACGACGAAGCCGGCCATCGACTGGCACCCCGGATTGAAGGAAACCGCCAACCTCGGCGGCACCGCGCGCACACTCGACCAGGTGGACGGCGAGCGCCACGCTTCGGACAACTCGTTGCTCGACCTGGGCGATGGCCTGATCTCGCGCGATGGCTGGCATCTCGTCGACGATACCGGCAGCTTCGTGCTGGGCAAAGAGAAACTGCCCTGGGTGCATCGACGCGCCTGCCAGGACTGCATCGACTACACCTTCTTCGGTTACGGCCACGATTACATCGCGGCGCTGGGTGACTTCGCCCTCGTCGCGGGGCGCGAGCCGCTGCCGCCACGCTATGCCTTCGGTTACTGGTGGTCGCGCTACTGGAACTACAGCGACGACGAACTGCGCGATCTCGTCGCCCACTTCAACCGTTATGGCATTCCGCTCGACGTCCTCGTGATCGACATGGACTGGCATCGTACCGACGGTCTTTCGTGGGTGCATCCGAAGAAGGACATCAACGGCCAGAGCATGGGTTGGACGGGCTATACGTGGAACCGCAGCCTGTTCCCCGAACCCGGTCGCCTGCTTCGCTGGCTTGGCGAGCAGGGGCTGAAGACGACGCTGAACCTGCATCCGGCGTCCGGCATCCTGCCCCACGAAGACGCCTATAAGGATTTCATGGCGGCGTTGAAGGCCGACCCGGCGAAGCCGCTGCCGTTCGAGGCGGCCGATGCGACGTACATGGCGGCGTACTTCAGCACGGTGCTCGATCCGCTGCACGCCTTGGGTGTGAGCTTCTGGTGGCTGGACTGGCAGCAGTGGAAGGAATCGAAGGCGATGCCGGGCCTGTCCAACACGTGGTGGCTCAATCATGTGTTCTTCACCCACATGCAGGAGCAGGGCGACAAGCGCGCCTTGATCTACCATCGCTGGGGTGGTCTCGGTAACCATCGTTACCAGGTGGGCTTCTCGGGCGATTCGATCATCTCGTGGGGCTCGCTGGCGTTCCAGCCGCGCTTCACGGCCACCGCATCGAACGTGCTGTACGGCTACTGGAGCCACGACCTCGGTGGTCATACCTTCCGCGACGAAAGCGATCCGGCCACGCGGCGGATCGACCCGGAGTTGTACATCCGCTGGATGCAGTTCGGCGCATGGAGTCCGATCATGCGCACGCATACCACCAAGAATCCCGATCTCACGAAGGAGCCATGGCGCTTCGCGCCGACGGAGTTCGATGCGCTTCGCGATACCGTGCTTACACGCTACACGTTCCTGCCTTACACCTACACCATGGGCCGCAAGGCGTACGACACGGGCATATCGCTGGTGCGCCCGATGTACTACGCGTGGCCGGACAATGGCGAGGCCTATAAGGCGAGCGGCGAGTACATGTTCGGTGACGACCTGCTGGTCTCGCCGGTGACCGCGGCCGGCGATGTCGACGGCTTCACCACGCACGATACGTGGCTGCCGGCGGGGAACTGGTTCGACACCGTCGATGGCAGCGTCGTGAAGGGCGGCCGCACGTTCGGCGGCCGCTATCGTCTGGACGAGGTGCCGGTGTTCGCGCGCGCGGGCGCCATCGTCCCGACCAACACCGATCCGACGGTGAGCGTGGCCCACGACCGCGGCGCGCGTACCTTGCGTGTCTACCCGGGTGGCAACGGCAAGGCGGAACTATACGAGGACGCGGGTGACGACGAGGCCTACCGTGGCAATGCGTTCGCACGCACGGCGCTCTCGTCCGAGTGGTCGAAGCACGCCCTTCGCGTGAAGATCGCACCCCGTGCCGGTAGCTATGCGGGCATGCCCATGTCGCGCCAGTGGTCCGTGGACGTGGTGGGCTCGGCGATGCCGGCGAGTGTCACGGTGGATGGCGTGGCGCTCAGCCGCTCCGACGACGCGAAGCCCGGTACCTGGCGCCTCACCGGCGAGGATCTCACGCTGCACGTGACCCTGCCCGAGCACGGTTACGACAAGGCGCAGCTGGTCGAAGTGACGTGGCCCGCGAACGCACCCGACGTCAATGGCTTGATAGGCCAGATGCGTGACGTGCGCAAGGCGGTGGCGTGGCTGAAAGCGCATTGGCAGGACGTGAACGGCGTACCCGATGACGTCTCGCTCGCCGCACAAGCCGACCTCCTGATCGACTACCACCCGGAGCGCTTCGCCGAGGAAGTCGCCGCGTTCCGCAAGCGCTACGCGCAACTGGACAAGGCGCTGGAACAGGGTGGCGTGCCGGCCGACATGCGTGCGACGTTCAAGGCCCGACTGGGCACGGATCGCTGATCCGGCGGCGCGGTGCGGCACCGATTGCCGCACCGCGCCTTGGTCTTGCTGGCACAAGCGCTAGAATTGCCCGACCCCATGGGGGTGCAGCCAGCCCATGAAGATGCCCAGCGCCACCATGGCGATGAGCAGCAACGACAGGCCGATGCGGCGGGTGAGGGCCCAGACGGTGCGTTTGCTCTGTCCCTTGTCGGTCATCATGAAGAACAGGGCCTGCCCGAGGTTGAACAGCACCACCAGCAGCAGGATCACCAGCGCGTATTTGTAGATGGTTTCCACGTGACCGTTCCGCCCCATTTCGACAATCCGAGTATAGCGGTCACCACGCAGGGTCTTGCATGACCTTCCTGCGCCGTCCGACGTGGTTCGCTGTCGCACTCACCGTGGCTGGCGTGCTGGTTTTCGTGCGCCTGGGCGTCTGGCAACTGGATCGCGCGGACGAGAAGGACGAGCTCCTGCGGCGGTTCGCCGCATCGGCCGGGGCCGAGGTCGAGGACTTCGGCGCGGTGGCCGAGGTTCCGCCCGACGACCGCTACCCGCGAGTCGACGTGCGCGGCGCCTTCGTGCCCGGCCATTACTACCTGCTCGACGACCAGACCCATGGGGGCAAGGTGGGGGTGCATGTGTACGCGCCGTTCGCCCCGTTCGGCAAGGACCCCTACCTGCTGATCGACCTCGGGTTCCTGCCCAAGGAGTCCGGTGCGAACCCCCGCCTGCCGCCCCTGCCGGCGGGACAGACGAGCGTCCGCGGGCTATACGTGCCGCCGCCTGGCGTGGGCATCCGCATGGGCGGCGACCGCCTGCCCTTGCAGCGGGGCGCCGAGAAGACGGTCGTCTACATGGACCTGAAGGAAATCGGCGCCGACCTGGGCCGCTCGCTGTATCCTCGCGTGCTCCTGCTGGACGCCGATCCGGCGAGCATCTACACGCGCGACTGGACGCCGGGTTTCATGCCCCCGGCACGCCATCGTGCCTACGCATTCCAGTGGTTCACCTTCGCCTTCGCGGCGCTGGTGATCTTCGTCCTCCTGCACCGCAAGCGACGCTGAGTAGCGGCCCGAGAGCTCATGACCGATCCGACCGTCCGAACCACGACACCCCGCAGCGGCCGCCTCAAGCTGGTCCTGATCATGCTGGTCTTCCTCGCGCCGATCGTCGCCGCCGGGTTGCTCACCCTTTCCGGCTGGCAACCCCAGGGCAAGGGCAACGGGCAGCCGATCGTGCCGCAGCGCAGCCTCGCCGGCGTACGCGTGGAGGTCGATGGCCAGCCCTGGGCGTGGCGTGACGTCGAACCGCGCCTCACCCTGGTGGCACTGCCGGGCCCGGGTTGCGCGGTGCGTTGCGTGCACACCCTCGGCCTCATGCGCAATGCGCGGATCGTGCTCAACCGCAACGCCGACCGGCTGCGCCTGCTTTACCTGGGTGGCGCGCCGACGGCGGCCGGGGCGGATGCGGTGATGGCCGCCTATAAGGTCGGCAGCGATCCCACGGACGCTTTCGGCGAGTTCCGCCCCACTGAACCGGACAGCGTGGCCGCCGTGCTGGTCGAGTCCAACGCGACGGCGTTGTCGTATTACCCGGCGGGTTTCGACCCGAACGGGCTGCGCAAGGACCTGCAGAAGGTGATCCGCTGATGTCGCCGCGTTCCGTGAAGGTCCTGAGGACGCTCGCGCTGCTCGCGGCGCTGTTCGCTTTTGGCGTGGTGATGTTCGGTGCCTTCGTGCGCCTGTCGAACGCGGGGCTCTCCTGCCCCGATTGGCCGACCTGCTACGGCAAGGCCACCTGGCCGGGCCATGCGCAGGACATCGCGCAGGCGAACGAGGCCTTTCCCGATCGCCCCTACGAGACGCACAAGGCGTGGCGTGAACAGGTGCATCGTTTCCTTGCCGGCAGCCTGGGTGTGATGGTGCTGGCGATCGCGCTGATCGCCGCATGGCGCCGTCGCTTCGCCGTGCTGTCGGTCGCCCTCGCGGCGGTGTTCGCCGCGGTGGGCGTGGTCATGTACATGCGTGGCGAGCACGTGGTCTCGTCCTGCCTGTCGGCGCTAGCGATCGCCTTGCCGTTGATCGCCGCCGCGACGCTCGACCGCCCTGGCGCGTGGAAGGCCGGCGTGGCGGCGCTGGCCGTCATCATCTTCCAGGCCATGCTCGGCATGTGGACGGTGACCCTGCTGTTGAAGCCCATCGTGGTGATGGGCCATCTCCTCGGCGGCCTGGCGACGTTCGCCTTGCTGGCCTGGGTGGCGCTGCGCTGGTGGCGTGTCGGCACGCCGGACGACCGCTTCGCCGCCTTGCGTGCGCCGGTCGCGATCGGCATCGTCGTGCTGGTGTGCCAGATCGCCCTCGGCGGCTGGACCAGTTCGAACTACGCCGCGCTCGCGTGCGGCACCGACTTTCCCAAGTGCCTTGGCCAATGGTGGCCGGAGACCGATTTCCCGCAGGCCTTCGTGCTCTGGCGCGGCATCGGTGTCAACTACGAAGGCGGCGTGCTCGACATGGCCGCGCGCAGTGCGATCCAACTCGCCCATCGCATCGGCGCCCTGGTGACCTTCTGCTACCTCGGCTGGTTGTCCCACCGGCTGGCGAGGGCCGGGCTGCGCAAGGCGGGTATCGCCGTCGCCGTGGTACTGGTGGCCCAGGTGCTGCTCGGCATCGGCAACGTGCACCTCGGGCTGCCGCTACCGGTGGCCACGGCGCACAATGGTGTCGCCGCGCTGTTGTTGTTCACCCTGCTGGTGGCGCTTGCCAGCACGCAGCGCCTGTCCGTGCCGGAGTCCCCTTGAGCATCCTCGGTCAATACCTCGAACTGACCAAGCCGCGCGTCGTCGCGTTGCTGGTCTTCTGCGCCATCATCGGCATGTTCCTCGCCGTGGATGCGAACGGGCAGCGCATGTTGCCCGGCTGGCACGCCGTGGTCTTCGGCACGCTCGGCATCTGGCTGGCCTCCGCCTCGGCGGCGGCGTTCAACCACCTGATCGACCAGCGCATCGACAAGCTGATGACGCGCACGTCGCATCGCCCGTTGGCCACGGGCCAGCTCACGCCGATGCAGGTCTTCGTGTTCGCGATGAGCCTGGGCATCGTCTCGATGCTGGTCCTCGTGTTCCTGGTGAACATGCTCACGGCGGTACTCACCTTCTTCTCGCTGATCGGCTATGCGGTGATCTACACCGCCTACCTGAAGCGTGCGACGCCGCAGAACATCGTCATCGGCGGCATCGCCGGCGCGGCACCGCCGATGCTCGGCTGGACCGCCGTCACCGGTTCGCTGCATCCGTATGCGTTGCAGTTGCTGCTCATCATCTTCGTCTGGACGCCGCCCCATTTCTGGGCGCTGGCGATCTTCCGCGTCGAGGATTATTCACGCGCGCAGGTGCCGATGCTGCCGGTGACCCACGGTGTCACCTACACGCGCTGGCACATCCTGTTCTATACGATCCTGCTCTTCGTGGTGACCCTCCTGCCGTTCTTCACCGGCATGAGCGGGTTGATCTACCTGTTCGGCGCGGTGGTGCTCGGTGCGGGTTTCCTCTGGTACGCGGTGCGCATGCTGAACCCGCCGGACGACCTCTTCGCCATGAAGATGTTCAACTATTCCATCGTCTACCTGATGGTGTTGTTCGCCTTCCTGCTGGCCGACCACTGGCTGGTCGACCCGGTCATCCAGACCGGTTTCCGCTTCGAACCGGTGGCCTGATCGGCGGAAGGCGCGAAAGCCGCTTCACGGTGGAAGCCGCTTCAGGTGGGAGCCGACCCTGTCGGCGATCCCGCGGCAGCGGGCCAGGTTACGGCAAGCACCCATCGCCGACAGGGTCGGCTCCCACCACCTGAAGTCACCTTCGCAAGGCCATACTAGAGCGCTGTGTGCAACCAGCTTGCCACGTCGGCAGGGCGTTCGAGATGCAGGTGGTGGCCGCCATCCATGTGGGTGACCTCGATGTCCGCCACGCAGTCGATGCGCACCTGCATCGCCTCGGGTTCGAGATAGGGCGCATTCGGGCGGGCGAGCAACAGTGACGTCGGCGCCGCGAGACCCAGCAGCAAGGCCATGACCTGCGTCTCCGCCAGGCGGATCGGCGTGGGCCGGGACAGGCGCGGGTCGCTGCGCCAGCTGTAACCGCCTTCGACCTCCCGAAGTCCGCGTTCGACGATGTGCCGTGCGAGGGACGCGTCGAGTCCACTCGCCAGGGCGCGGGCACGCGCGGCGTCGTCGATGGAAGGAAACACGCGCAGCGGACGGCTGCCTTCGGCCTTCACCGCCATCGCTTCGCGGAAGCGGTCGAGCGTGCGCGAACCATCGTCGCCCAGCGGCCCCAGGCCTTCGATGAGGGCGAGCCCGCGGATGCGTTCCGGTGCCGCGATAGCCACCAGGGTCGCCACGCCGGCACCGAGCGAATGCCCGAGCAGGTGGAAGCGGGGCAGGGCGAGGGCATCGATGGCGGCCAGTACGGCGCGGGCGTAATCGACGTGCTGGTAGATCATGTTTTCGGGAAAATGCCGCGAGCCACCGTGCCCGGGCAGGTCGAGCGCGATCACATGGAAGCGCTCCGCCAGGTGCGGGGCCAGCAACGCGAAGCTGGCGGCGTTGTCGAGCCAGCCATGCAGCATCACCAGCGGCTGCGCATCCGGCTCGCCCCAGCTCAGGGCGGCCAGTTCCAGCCCCGGTATCGACACCTTCAGCTCACGCATCGCCATCGATCCGGCGGGCACGTTCCCGGGCGGCGGCCAGGTGCGCCACGGCGGCCGCGCCATCGTAGCCGGGCGAGAACTCGGGCCAGCCCTGGCCATGCCGAAGGACAAGGCCGGTCAAGGCCTGCACGTGTGCCGGCGTGGCATTGAGACAGGGGATATAGCTCAGCGTGTCGCCGCCGGCCTCGCGGAAGAAATCCGCGTTCTGCATGGCGATTTCCTCGAGTGTCTCCAGGCAATCCACGGCGAAGCCGGGGCTGACCACGTCGATCCGCTTGATGCCGCGCGCGCCGAGGGCCTTGACCGTCTCATCCGTGTAGGGATGCAGCCAGCGCTCGCGCCCCACCCGCGACTGGAAGCTGATCGGCGCCTCGTCCTCGGAAAGGCCCAGGGCTTCGCGAAGCAGGCGCGCCGTCGCGTGGCACTGGCAGAAGTACGGGTCCCCGGCGCGCAGGTACCGCTCGGGAATGCCGTGGAAACTCATCACCAGCTTCTCGCCCCGGCCGTTGGCGGCCCAGTGCGCGCGGACGCTATCGGCCAGCGCGGCGATGTAGGTGGCCTCGCCGTGGTAGTCGTTGACCTGGCGAAGTTCCGGAGGCCAGCGCAGTCCCTTTACGGTGTCGGCGACCGCGTCGAACACGCTTCCCGTGGACGTGGCCGAGTACTGCGGATACAGCGGAAGCACCAGCAGGCGGCGGACGCCCTCGCGCTGCAAGGCGGCGATGGTGCTCGCGACGTCGGGCTTGCCGTAGCGCATCGCCAGCGCCACCCGGACGGGGCCAGGGGCGCGTTCGGACAATTCGGCCTGGAGCGCGGCGGCGAGGGCCTCGCTGCCCACGCGCAGGGGCGAACCTTCCGCCGTCCAGATGCGTGCGTAAGCGTGCGCCGAACGCTTGGGCCGCACACGCAGGATCACGCCATGCAGGATCGCCAGCCAAAGCAATCGCGGATACTCGATGACGCGCGGATCGCCAAGGAACTGGGCGAGGTAGGGGCGGACGGCGGCTGCCGTGGGCGCGTCAGGTGTACCGAGATTAACCAGCAGCACCGCCGCCTGGGGCAGGGTGTCGTGGGAATGGCCGGCAAGGCCGGTATAGTTTGGCGTACCTGGCATCGGCGTCCGGCGCTCGCGGGGATCGCCGCAGTCTGCCATACGGCGGCGCGGCGGGGCTTGCTCGCATTGCCGCAGCCGATGCCTTCCCGCGCCAGAAAGGAGCCACCCGATGTCCCCACGCCTGTCCCGTCTGCTCGCCCTCGGACTTCTCACCCTGCTCCCGTCCATGGCGGCGCAGGCGGCGGACCCGCCGCGTACCCAGGCCAGGGAAGCGGTGCGGGTGCTCTCGGAGATGATCGACGACGCTCCTGACAAGTCCCTGCCGGCCGACCTTCTGAAGAACGCGCGCGCCATCGCCGTGATCCCCGGCATGGTCAAGGGCGGTTTCGTCTTTTCCGGCGCCAAGGGCGAGGGCCTGATCTCGATCAAGACCCGGGACGGCACCTGGTCGAACCCGAATTTCATCTCCACCGCCGCCGCCGGGGTGGGCTTCCAGGCGGGCATCCAGTCCACCGACGTGATCCTCGTCTTCCGCACCGACCGTGGCGTGGACAGCATCATCGACGGCAAATTCACGATGGGCGCCAACGCGTCGGCCGCGGCCGGCCCGGTGGGCCGCTCGGCCACGGCGGCCACCGATGGCCAGATGAAGGCCGAGATCTACACGTATTCCCGTGCCAAGGGCCTCTTCGCCGGCATCGCGCTGGACGGCGCCCGGATCAGCATCGACGACGACTCAAACGAGGAAATCTACGGCCCCGGGATCACCGCCCGCCGCATTTTTGAAGGCGGTGTGACGAATGTTCCAAGCGAGGTGGTGGAATTCAGGGATAAACTGGAGGAGTACACTAACCGCTGATCGTCCACCGGCGCCCCCCCTGGGCGCCGGCCCGTCCCACCGGCGCCGATGAGGGCGCCCTCGAGGTTTCCATGAGCATTACCCATATCGTCCTCCTGCTGCTCGTCGTCGTGCTGATCTTCGGTACGAAGAAGCTCCGCAATATCGGCTCGGACCTGGGCGGCGCCATGCGCGACTTCAAGAAGGGCCTGGATGGCGACGAAGAGGCCAAGGCGGCCCGCGAGCGCGAGGAAAAGCTGCGCGCCGATCCGCCGGCGTCGACCCAGGTGCCGCCGGTCCACAGCGAGACGAGCGAGCCGCGCGACCGCGGTCAGTGATCCTGGCGCCGCCATGATCGACATCAGTCTAGGCAAGCTGCTGCTTCTCGCGGTGGTCGCCCTCATCGTCCTCGGCCCTGAACGCCTGCCCCATGCGGCCCGCACCGCCGGCGCCCTGTTGCGCCGCATGCGCAACGGCTGGGACAGCGTGCGCGCCGAGGTCGAACGGGAAATCCAGGCCGAGGAGATCAAGCGCACCTTGCGCGAGACCGCCGACAACGCCCGCGCGGCGCATGACAGCGTGCGCCAGGACATCCACGCCGCCAGCGCCGAGATCCGCGGCACCGGCGAGCGCGTGCGTGACACCTTCACGGAAACACAGACGGCGCGTGCCGCGGCCGGCGAACCCGACCCCGCGGTCGACATGCTTCCATTGAAGCGCGACGAGCCGGCACCGTCCGGGAACGAGCAGCATGACCGCACGTGAGCCCGATCCGTCGCCCGACGACGTGGTCGAAGAGGGCCTGTTCTCCCACCTGATGGAACTGCGCACGCGGTTGCTGAAGGCGATCGTCGTGCTGCTGCTGGTTTTGCTGGCCCTCGTGCCGGTGGCGAACCATCTGTATGCGGAGCTGGCCAAGCCCCTGGTCGAGCGCATGCCGCAAGGCGCGCACCTGATCGCCACCGAAGTGGCCAGTCCGTTCGTCACGCCGCTGAAGCTCGCCTTTTTCGTGGCGCTGTTCATCAGCATGCCGATGATCCTCTACCAGCTGTGGTCCTTCGTCAGTCCGGGCCTGTATCGGCACGAGAAGCGCCTGGCCCGGCCGTTGCTGGTCGCCTCGCTGGTGCTGTTCTACTCCGGCTGCGCATTCGCGTATTTCGTGGTGTTGCCGGCGGCGTTCAAGTTCCTCAACGCGGTCACGCCCGAAGGCGTCGCGATGATGACGGACATCACGCATTACCTCGATTTCGTGATGCTGATGTTCTTCGCCTTCGGCCTCTGCTTCGAAGTGCCCGTGGCCGTGGTGATCCTCGCCGCGATCGGCGTCGTCGACGCCGAGAAGCTCAGCAAGGGGCGCGGCTACGCCATCGTGGGTGCGTTCGCCATCGCGGCGTTCATCACGCCGCCCGACCTGCTGTCGATGGTGATGCTCGCCGTTCCCATGTGCCTGCTCTACGAACTGGGCTTGCTGGCGGTGCGCTTCCTCCTCAAGCCACCCGTCCAGGACTGACGCCATGGGCGCCTCGATCGGCTGGCTCGCGGTCAAGGGCAAGGGCGGTGACGAGGTTCGCGCGGCGCTCGACCTCGTGCCGAATGGCCAGACGGCGGCCCAGCCACGACGCGGATTCTCCATCGCGCTGCCGAACGGCTGGTTCGTCGTGGTCACCCGCTTCGCCGCGCCGCTGATCGCCGAGGACGACATGCGCCGGTTGTCGCGCGGCTGCGTGCTGGTCACCTGCGAATACGACGACGACGTGATGGTGAGTTCCGCCACCTGCTACATCAACGGTATCCGCAGCTGGCGTGCCGAACACGATGGGCAACAGGACGACACGCGCGACCTCTCCACGAGCGGTAGCCTTCCGGCGGCGTTCGACGCTATCCATGCGCGCATCGAAGGCCTGCAGGACGCGGCCGACGCGGAAGGCGACGACGTGGACCACTACTATTCCCTGCCGATCGAGCTTGCGCAGAGCGTCACCACCTTCCACGCCGACCTGCCCGCGTCGGCTTATGGAGCGACGGCGTGCGAAGGCTGGGTCGTGGCCGAGGCCACGGCCACCGCGCCCGCCGACCCCGATCTCCCACGCAAGGTGCGCAAGGCGGTGGCGAAGGCCTCGCGGCCGTGGTGGAAGTTCTGGTGAATCGAGGTGTCCGATCCCCTCAGTCGTCCGAGGGGATCGTGGAATTCCACTCCGTCACGACCAGGGCATAGCCCCCGCCATCCACATCGTTAACCTTCAGGGACAACTTGTCCTGGATGATACCGGGCGTGGCCGCCCCTGATCGCATCGTGGTGAGCCTGGTCTCTATTTCAACGGGCGCACTCCTGTCCGGAATCCATCGCACCCTGGCCCATTCCCAGGCGCTGAAGGCAACCACCCCCCGGAATGCCTCACGGGCGGCGTTGAACAAGCCATCGCTGCTCCTGCCGTTCAACAGGGGATTGAAATGGCAAAATGCGTTGAAAGAACGCGAGTCGCCGATATTGATGCTAAGCGTTCCATACAACTCATCGATAAATTGCACGAGCCGATGCGACAGATCCAACCTCGTGCCCGTATCGCCTTCGATGGTTGGTGGTGCCGGTACCTTCCACGCGGGACGAGGGGTCGTGAAAAGACGGAGGGCTTTGAACACGACGAGTGGCGTGCGAGTCAGGACGAATCGATCCTCGAACCCTCGGCCTACCGCCCCTCCCGGCGGTACCTCCGAGCCCCGGACCATCACGACTGGCTGTTCCAGGTCGAGGTATGTGGTGCCGGTCACGACAGGCGCGGGTCGACAGAACACCGTCGCGTCCTCACTCGGGGAGAAGACCATCGAGTCATTCAAGGCCGCATCGGCGAGGGGGCGCGCTTTCGCCAGATCGCTACCCGATTGCTTGTCGATATCCTCCCATGTGCGATAGAACTTCTCGATGAGCTTCCGCGCTTCTTCGAGTCTCGGCGTGGGTGCGGGCGATAGTCCTACGTCGGTGGATCCACGCGCGGGCTGAGATGTCGGTACCGGAATGTCGATGTCGATAAAGATCGACTCGATCACCCTCGGTACGTCCTTTCCCGCCAACTGGAGAACCAGCTGTCCCTTGTATGTCCCGGCAGGGATATCCGGATTGTCCGATGACAGGTACTGAATGCGGAAATAAGTGTTGAACGGCCGGCCCACTTCCGCGCAGTAGGTGTTGATCCCGTAACTCCTGCTGCCCTCCGGAAGGCGCCTGGCGCGCAACTTGACCGCACGTTCCACTCCGTTGGAATCCGCGACGGTAGCCTGCAAGAAGCTCGGTGAGGCCGAGTCGTACACCAGGGTGGTCGGTCCTTCATCCGCTGACAGGGTCAGGTAGCCTGCCGCGGTCGGAATCGACGGTGCGGCCGTCGACGTGTGCAAGACCCACTCATCGTTCGTCGCCGCGGGTTTTACGGAGAGCGTCACGCATCTTGGGACATCGAGGGTGAGAGCCGGGAAGGCTACCGCGCTGGATTCGTCGGTACCACCGTCCAGCGCGGCCTTGAAGATGATGTGCAGCTGGCCATAGTCGCCCAGGTCATCGACATAGCCGAATGGCAGCGGAACACGGAGTCCTTCAGTGGCTTCGGTGGATGTCACCGTCCGTGACGACGGAAACATGCCCCGTTTGCTCACGGAGCCATCGGCCCTTACTCCTTCACAGCGCAGCCATACGCGCTGACCTTCTTTAATGCCGGGCCATGCCGACAAGACGATCGTTGCCCCGGCGGCGATGTCGCGGCGATCGAGTGCGTTGCGCCCGCGCACTTCGACAACCGAGGGGCGGGAAAGAAGCCCCGTCCTGGAGGACTCGCGTTCCGTACTCGTGGCGGGGACCGACGTGAGCAAGCCCTCCACCTTTTCCTTGAACTCGGTGCCACCCCAGGCCGAGGAGTAGTCGAGGTGGATCTCTATATCCTCGATCTCGTTCCGCATGAGTCGGGAGTCATTTCTCTCGCCAGGAAAAACAAGCGTCCAGGACGAAATCGCTCCGGTGCCTTCGAAGGTGCCGTATCGGCCGTCGGCATGTTCGGCACGTAGCATGATGGTTTCCATCGGATCGGCGTGCGAACGCGGCGATGCGTGCGAGAGCACCATCTGCTGGTCGCCTCGCAGGTCGCGCACGATGGCTTCCATGTTGCCCTTGTCCGGGTTGTAGAGGTACTCCGCCCCCTCCGGATCCGGACGAAACAGCAATGTATTGGACGACTGCGTGAGCACGGCACGTATTTCCGTGTCGGCATGCAGGATCGCGGCATTCGTCTTGGGCACCAGGACAACGGCGAGATGTCGTATCTGCCGCAGGTAATGGCCGGGAAAATCGGCGTCGAAGACGTTCGCGTCGAGGGAAAAATGTAACTTTCCCGTATTCAGCTGACTCTCGAACTCGCCATCCAGCAAGCTTCGCAGCGATATCGTCTTGTGTATCTGCAGGCGGCGCACGCGGCGACGCAGGTAAGCCCCTTGCAGCGCATGCAAGTCGTTCTGCAGCGCTTCTCCAGCGAACATGCCGCGCCTTGGCCCCTCCCACGCATCCAGGCGCACGTGCCGGCTATCGAAGTCACCGGTCTCGTAGCGGTAACTGGCTTGGGCATCCAGGCACAGGGCGAGCACGGACTGGTAGGAGGAAGCGAACAACTCGCCAAGGCGACCCAGCATCCAGGTGTAGGTGGAAGCGATGGCAAACCCGGTGGTCTGCACCTCGAATTCGCCGCGCAGGTGATCGCGCCGCTTGATCGCCTCGTTCAGTTCGATGGCCGCCGATTCCGCGCGCGATATCTGTTCGTCGAGCTGGGAGGTGAGGATGCGGAGGTCATGTTCAGCCTGCGACTTGTTGTATGCCCATTCTTCGTTGCGCCGTTCATAGCTGGCCTCCGCACGCAGGTCTTCCGCCAGCAACCGGGAGCCTTCGGAAGTGACGTCGAGTGCCTTGTCGAGCGCTTCGACGGGCCCCCAGACCGATTGGCCGCCCACGGCGAATCCAAATATGTTCGGAACGACCTTCAATCCACCGCCAACGGCGATAGGTATATAGCGTGCGTACTGCGTCAGCACGCCAGCAGTGGCCATGACCGACCCGGCAATCTCCAGGCCGCTGCGGGGGGACATGAGTTGCCCGTCATAGTATTGGATACGAGCCTTGATGGCCTCCTGGGTCAATTGCAGCGAATTGCGTTCGCGTCTCGCCGTCTCGACGGCCTTCCGCCGCAGCGAAATGTCGAAATCGGCCAATGCCAGCAGGTTCCTTTGCCGTTCGACGTCCAGAGCGTTATCCGCTTCGTGTTCGTAGATGCGGAACAGGTAACGACCGAGGTCGGTCAGTCGCTCCACCGCGGCAAGGGCCATGACCATCACCTCGCGGAAGCGATACGCGGGCATGGTGCTGAGGGACAGCATGCGCGAGCTGCTTGTCGACCCACGCCGACCGCCGCCCCACCCGCTCTCCACGTCCTCGTCGCCATAACCCAGGTACGGGATGCGCACGCCGTCGATCGTCCGCCCGTGGCGCAGGTTGTCGAGGCGCGCCAGCAACAACGAGCGGCGGTCGCGCAGTGCGCGGTTGACCGGTTGAACGAACGACGCGCTGCGGGAACCTAGCGTGGTCGGCGTCCACGGCCGTGCCTCGGCGGGTTCCTGGAGCGAGCCGATAAGCTGCAGTGACTTCTGGTAACAGAGATTGGCTTCACGCAGGCTGTCGATAGTCATCCGGCGGAACTGTTCGTCACCTTCCATGCGCCACACGTCGACCAGGAACGCATGGATCGCCTTGCGGAAATGGACGGCGTTCTCGTAGCCAGCCAGCTCCGGAGCTTCGCCGGTATTCCTGGCACCATCGAGGGGGTAAACCATGGGCAGGCAATTCCAGAACGGTATGGGTGCCGTCGTTTCAGTGGTGCGCCCACGATAGGGGTCGAACAGGTAGCGACTGCACCAGCGCCAGGCTTCGGCGTAATGGGCCTTTTCACACAGGCTCCAGGCCACCAGCCAGGGCAGGTGGAAGAACAGTTCCCAGAAATGCAGGCCATTGGCACCGCGAAAATCCACGAAGCCGCCGCTGCCTCCGGCACGCAGGGCGGGTTCGGGCAGCGTCTGGGCATCGATCGACAGCACGGCGTCCACGGAGCGTGTCGCCCGGGCGACCAGCTGTTTGCCGAATAAGGTATTCAGGCGGATCGGCGGCAGGCTGGATTCGTCCAGGTCGAGGTATTGCGCTTGTGCGCTGTTTCGACGGAGACGCACCGTCGGCACGCGATCATCCGGCAGTTGTGTGTTCGCTTCGGTGATATTCGTGAGCGTGTAGGGCGCGGTGATGCGTATCCATTCGTGGTACTCGCCCCCCGCGTCGGAAATCGGATCGGTCGTGGTCTTCAGGATCAGGCGGAAGGTGTAGTCGGTCTCGTCGGCGTCGACCGGAATACGTGCGACGATACGTTTCGTGCCGCGCTTGAAAGCATTCAGGGTTTCCGTCTTGATTACCACATCGGTGTTGCTGCCCGCGACAAGTTTCGCCAGCCGCCCGAGAAGATCGCGATAGCGGGTGTTTTCACGCGCCGCGAAAAGAACGATTGCCGTGCGCACGTCGTCGGGAAGTTTGGCTCGTGTGTCATCCGGGAGCGTGCCGCCGAGCGTGCCGGCCACCAATCGGACGAGAGCGTTGCGCAGAGATGGCCGACTCGTCGCCTGCATGGCCTGCAGGAAGGGCAGGGAGCCTGACAGTGCGCTTCCGTCGGAGGTGCCGTATTCCAGCCCCTCCCTGCGGAGTGCCTCGTAATAGTCCACGGCGGGGACGCGCCAGGTGTCGGCCAGTACTGGAAGCCATGCGACCAAGGTGGCACGATCCGTCTCGGATGTCGCCAGTGCATGGAGGGTTTGCAGCGCCTGCGGCCCTTCGCCGTCACTGGATTTCA
Organism: Luteibacter sp. TLI7-4A; assembly: GCF_056754745.1. Lineage (NCBI taxonomy): Bacteria > Pseudomonadati > Pseudomonadota > Gammaproteobacteria > Lysobacterales > Rhodanobacteraceae > Luteibacter > Luteibacter sp. TLI7-4A. The sequence continues at coordinate 3,960,458 of NZ_JBPGWO010000001.1, forward strand.
GGTCGGCCAGAAGTGTTGCGTCGGTGGCGGCCACTCCAGACGCCTTCGCATTTGCCGTCCGGGTAAGTTCGGCTCGTACCGGGATGGTGATCGCGCGTTCCTGGTCGATGTCGACAGGCTTCGCCTGTAGGACGCAGCGAATGGTCGGACTCTCGGCTACGAAAGCAATAACGGCAGTTCCGTCCTTCAAGTGATTATAAGGTCTAACTTCTTTCAATGCGCCTGGATCTTTCATCACATTGTCAAGGGTTTTGTTGATTTGAATCGACTTGGCTCGGTAGTCAAGACCGGAAACAACTTGTTCAAGAATAAAGATTGCGGTGGATTTCGTATCGCGAGACGATGTTCCGTTGACGGTTTCGTGAACCGAGGAATGCATAGTATTCGACGTAATTTCGATACTGTTGAGTATGATCTTATCGTTGGTCCAGGATTCGGTGCGCACAATGGCTTGCAACTTGCAAATGAAGCCGGTGTTGCCACCGCCACGCATTCCGCCGCGGCCGAGCGGGTATACACGAACGTCAATTGTGCAGTCGATGAGAACGCTGTCGATGTCAGCAACGGATTCGATCTTTCGTTGCGCCATAACTGTCGACCCCCACTCGCCTTCGAAGGTTCCGGTGACCTGGATTTCGCTTCCATCACGCGTTAGTTCCGCATGTACGTCGACCTTCTCCGGCGTGATCATCACGAATTTCTTGCGCAGTCCGGCAAGCTTCGCATCGTCTATCTTCACGGTCGGCTTCTCGTCTGAAGCCTTCAATCCATACTTCGCACCGATATACGGGTGCTGTACCACGCGCGGGTCGCGGTAGAGGTTGAACCAGTTTTCGACGAGCCGCTTCTCCAGGGTGTCGCCCTTGCTCGTGCCATCCAGGCGCTTCTCGTCGATCAGCAGCAAGTCGCGGACGGCGAGGAAGTAATCCTTTTCCGCAACCCATGTCATGGCTTCGCCGGCTTTTGGCTCGCGCTGGCTGTCGAACAGCATCGTGACCAGATAGGGCTCGGTTTCACGCTGGCCCTTGCGATTCTCCATGACGATGAGTCCGGGCATGTAGCTGCGCTTGAACAGCTTGTCGCGTTCCTCGTCATTGGCCGGTCTGCGGCGCGTGCCGTCGGCACCGTAGCCATCGAGGCTGAGCAGGGTGTTCGAGGCGCTCCAGTTGCCGTTGGTATCGAGATAGCTGTAGCACACGCGCATGGCGTAGTACTCGCTGGCGGCGGTCTCGGTGTCGAAGACGATGGCCGAGGTGTCGCGTTCGACCCAGACGAGATACTTGCGGCCGTCGATGGTCAGTGGCCGGACGGTCTCGATGGCTTTTCGCGAGTCGTCTTCGTCGTCACGGGCCACCGCCAGCGCAACCCTCGTGGCACGGGCCGTCTTTTCCGCGCTGACGGCGGCTGCTTCGGCTTCCACGGCGGCCTTTTGGGCAGCTTCCGGATCGGCGGCCGTCTTGGCGGCTTCGCGTAGTTCCGTGGCTTTCGTCCGTGCGGCTTCCGCCGCCGAGATATCGGCCGTCAACGTGGTGGCCAGGGTGTCGGCGGATGTGAGCGGCTGGGGAATCTTCGTTCGTGCCAGTTCGCCATTGACCGGCAGGTCGATTTTTTTCCAGCCACTCCAGGCGAGCATGCCGGTGCGGCCGTCCGCCGCTTCGACATCCATCCGGGCGGATTGCCAGAAGTATTCATGGGGTTCGATGTTGCTTCGGCCAACCAGGTGGAGTTCGTCCCGGACAGGATCGACGCCGTCGTGATAAGCGGAGATCACCTGGATATTGCTGGTTCGCTCGAAATCCGCGAGGTACCTGAGCAGGGTCGTGTCGATATCGGCGGGTCGGGCCTGTCCCTGCGCCAGTTGTGTTTCCAGGTCGAGGAAGGCGCTGGTCTTGCGTTGGCGGCGTGCGGGATGGATGTGGTTTTCAGGGTATTCCCGTCGTTCCCTGTATTGTCGCCAGTCGACGTAACGGGAACGAAAGGCGCTCCACTGGCGTCGTTCCTCCTTGATGTCCGCATTCGGGTTCAGATGCCTTTCCAGGCCGCTGAGCAAACGATGGATATAGAGCTGGAGGCTGTCCAGGGCGGCGGCCAGGCGCGTGGTCTCGGGTTCGGCGCCGACTTCGAGATCGGTGAGGAGCCAGGCCGAAAGTTCGTTGCGATCGGCGAATTTCCGGCCGTCGATATCCGTCGAATGGATAAGCAACCAGGAGACCATGGCATCGCGCCATGCTTCATTGTGCGTGCCCACGATGAGGTCGCGCTCGGACGGCTGGCAGGTGGCGAGCAGCAGTTGTGCGGCGGCTTCGATGTCCGCCGGACTGCTTTGAGGTTCCAGCTGACCGAGAGCGAGCATGGCCTCGATCGATATGGCCGTCCGATCGGCTAGGGCTTGCAAGCGCAGCAGCCAGGCGATGTGGCTCGCGGTCGTCAGGGAGTCACCTTGTGGGCGTGGCGAGATCCGGGCGGCGACGGATGTCACGACGGTCTTGTCCACCCCTAGCAATCTGGCAAGGCGCGTGGCCGGATCACCCTGTGCGTTGTCGCCGGCCGTGCCCAGGTAGGCGAGTAGGTCTTTGCCTGCCTTTTCGGGCTCGATGGCGGAGCGGGCCGCCACGTCACGTACCGTCTTGTTCCACTCGGCAAGGCGATGAACGACGATCAGCCCGGGGTTCCGAATGTCGCCTTCGTCGAGGTCGAACCATTCGCGATGCGTGCGCATTGCCTCCAGGGTGGGCGCATCGATAGCCAGTTGGGAAACCAGCTGCGATCGCTGGCGTAATGCACCCAGCCAGGGAATGGTTTCGCTGCCGGTCGAAGCGGTGCCGTCGACCAGGGCCAGGATCGATGCCGGCGTGGCACCGGCCCACTTGCCAAGGCTCGCGCGCGTATCGGGGTCGGTGATCTCCGGGATCAGCGCCGCGAGGATCTGTTCCGCCAGGGCACGCTGGCCATCGAGTAGCTCGCGAAGGCGCTGACCGATACGGGTTTTCGTCCGCGCCAGCTTGGCGGCGGTCGTTACGAGGTTGCCCGCGGTCGTGTCCTTCACCGCATCGAGCGCGCTTCCTATCCGCACGTCCAGCGCGGCCTGGTCCAGTTCGAACACGCTGTCCTTGAAGATGCCGGTACGTTCGATGAGCGGCGACAATACCCGGGTCGGAACGCGTTCGGCATCGATCGCGAAGGGCATTTCCAGGAAGGCGTCACGCAGGCGGCCATCGGTGACGATTTGTGTCCGGGCGGATAAGTTCGGAATGAGACGGGCGAGGTCGCTTCGCGTGAGAGTGCTTGCGCCGAGCAGGTTTCCTATCGACCTGGCGTCCAGGCGGTGCCGATGCAGCCAGTCCGAGAAATTCATGAGCGTGACGATTGCATCGACGATGTCGGGCTCGTCCGTGGCCGTGTCGACGATGTCGGATTCATCCGTGACCGCATCGTCGGATGCCAGCGTGGCATCGACCTTGCCGAGCGTCGGGATGCCAGCGAGTTGGTCGAAGAGATCGGGGTGCGTCGTTTCGAACAGGCGCAGCAAAGCCAGGCCATCCTTCTCGTCATGCCCCAGCCAACGGGGCAGCACGGCCAGGCGATGACATGCGGAGACCAGCGCCAGGTTTCGGGAAGGCGCCGTGAGTTCCTGCGCCCCGATGGTCCATTCAAGCAGGACGGATAGCGTGTCCGCGCCGATTCCCAGGCCGGCACACAGCTGTCGCCCCGTCGCGTCGCCGCCATCTATCGCGAACGCTCCGTCATCCATGGTGAGTGGCGCACCGGTGCCGGCGAGATCGCTGCCGCCGGCACCGGCGTGGAAGAGCTTGTCGTAGTAGGGGGTGTCGCGTCCGGTCGCGTAGGGAGATATCTCGTCGATAACGGCCGCATAGGCTTCCAGGCTTACCTGTCGGCTGTCGCGCAGATGGCAGTACAGGCCGAGGGCGCGCAAGACATGGACATCGACCTGAAAATCCTTATCTCTGCCCTGGGCGGCGAAAATGGCCTGGAGAAGCCGGTCGATGGCCGCGAACGGCATGCCCATGCCTGCATGAAGGCGAAGCATGGTGTCGATGCGCTGGAGGTGGCCCGTACTCAAGTTGTCGATGCGTGTGGTCTTGTTCGTCGCACCTCCGGCGGCGAGCCGCAGCGCGGGCGATTGGCCGTCGTTGATGAAGCACGCGCCGAAAGCGCTGCTATCGGCCAGGCCATCGGGTTTTCCCGCTGTGCTGACGGTCACGGAAGAGTAGGTACCGCTATCGTCTTTCGGAGCCACGCCGTTGACCGCCAGCAATTGCCGCAAGCGTTTGCGGTTCAGGCGGGTCGCACGCAGGAAAGCCGCCGAATCGGCCAGGCTATCGACCGTGCTGCCGGCGGGTAGTCCAAGGCGTGACCATAGAGCGCTGTCGTCGGCTGCCGGGGTGGTCTGCAGCGCCCGCAGCTGCGCAGGTGCCAGGCCCGTACAAAGCGTCAACGCGTTGCGCATCGACGTGTTGACGACCGTGCGATGGGAGAAATTGGGATAGTCCTCGTCTGTCTGGCGCAGCAGTTGCCAGGGATGCTGGCGTTTGCTTCGTAGCACCTGGATGACCAGGGCCCAGGCACGATCGAAGGGCAGGTTGGCCGGCGAGGTCGCGGCGGCCAACACGGCCGCGGCTTTCTCGTCGCCGGAGTGTGTGGACTCCACCATGGCCTCGAGGCATTCGATGACAAGACTCAATCGTGGAACCCGCCGGTTCAAGGCGGGTTCGTCGAGGATCAATCCGGGAATGTCCGGGCGTCGATACGCCAGGGGCTTGACCGGCGGGGTGCCGACCGCCGTTTCCAACCTGCGTACGATGCCGATCAGCGATTCCGCATACGCGAACGGACCGAAGCTGCTTTCGAGCGCCTCGTCCGGGCAGCGGTCGATACCCTGGTCGCCGAACAGGCTCGGATAGTCGGCGGTGAAGGTGTTTGCCAGTGACGGCGTATTTTCCAACGACTGAGACATGGCGAATCCTTTCGCACGGAAAACCGGGTGACTTTCTCGTCGATCGACCCTTGGGATTCGGGCAGGCGTCGTCGAGCGTCGAACCGACGCCCGCCCTCGGCCGGGTTATGCGTCCGCGTTGTCGACGATATACGCGGCGGCACCATCGATCGTGCCCAAGGTTCCCAGATCCTTCGGGAACGTCACGGCGTACTTGGCCGCAAGCGTTTTCGCCACGTCATTGACGAGGCTGCCCTTTACAACGATCAGTGGTTCGATTTCCGTCGAAGCGGTCAACTCAACGCATGCCTGCGCTTCGGTGCCTTGTTTGTTCCTTGCTTCGACGAGAATGACATCCAGGACCTCTTTCTTGGTCGGCTTGCTCATGGCGCGTTCCTCCTTGAATGATGGAAACGGCTCATGCCGGTTTCCTCACGCAGCATTCCGCTTCGCATAGGCCTTCGCCATATGTCATTGGTTGTAGGCGGACCATTGGACGCTTTCGTCACGGAGAAAGGCGAAGACCTTGGCATCCATTTCCGCTTCAGGCGTATGCGTGAAGTAGGCGGTGTCGTTGCGCGGCCCATCGTGACTGTCATCACCCGACCATTCCAGCACCGCCCATGACAGTGGCAAGTCGGCCATCAATAAGTGGTCCCAGGCATACGCCAGATGCCGCCGGGGATGCGTGCCCGCCTTCGCTTGCGACACGATGGACTCTTCGGCCGCATTCAGCGCAGCGCATGCCTGGCGATTCTTGAAGGCGGCATAGGCGTCCGCGTCCGCATGCGCGGTCGTTTCCGAAACGAAGTACGCGCGATCCCGCCGCGGTGGAAAGGCGACCGGCCCGCCGCATTTGCGGCCGATACCGGAACACTCCACCACGATCCATCTGACCTGTGGCTTGAACAACGCATGATCGAATTCGAGTGCAGCGAACATATGACCTCCTTGTGCCGGCCATCGCGCCCCACATCTTCCTCGTCCAGTCACGGATGCGGGTGCAGCCTCTGCACCATCCTCGTCCGCTCGACGCAGCCCGGCCATACGCCCTCCGGCGTAGGCGTGGCGCCGAAACCAGGCTCCCCGCGTTACTTGCCGGATGCCTGCCGATTCAGCGCCATGCCCTTGAGCACGTTCAGTGCCTGCGACAACGCGTAATCCTCGATGGCCAGCTTGCCGTCGTCGTCCGTCGTCGTGTTCTTGTCATCGGCGGCGGCCTTCTCGTTGACGAGGTGGTTCGGAAGGTCCGCTTCCGAGCCGATCAGTTGCGGTGGCGTATCGGCCTTGTTCACGGCGAGGTCGGCCAGGGCGATATCCGGCTTGATGCCTTCGGCCTGGATCGACGTGCCGTTCGGCGTGTAGTAGCGCGCGGTGGTGATCTTCACCGCGTGATCCTGATCGAGGGGCAGCACGGTCTGCACCACGCCCTTGCCGAAGGTGCGCCTGCCCATGATCAGTGCGCGATGGTTGTCCTTCAGGGCGCCTGAGACGATCTCCGCGGCCGAGGCGGTGCCGTTGTCGGCGAGGATCACCATGGGCGCGCCCTTGAGCAGGTCACCCGGATGCGCATCGAAGTGCAGGTTGGCGTCGGGGAGGCGTCCCTTGGTGGTGACGATGGTGCCGGAATCGAGGAAGGCATCCGCGACGCCGACGGCGGTGGTCAGCAGGCCGCCGGGATTCGAGCGCAGGTCGAGCACCGCGCCCCTCGGCGCACCGTTCTTCTTGATGAAGTCGGACAGCTTCTTGTCCAGGTCGGAAGCCGTATCCTCCTGGAACTGGCTCAGGCGGATGTACACGTAACCCGGATCGAGCTGGCGCACCTTCACGCTGGTGACGTTGATGCGCTCGCGCACCAGTGGCAGGTCGATCGGCTTGTCGGACTTCTCGTGAAGAATGGTGAGGGTGATCTTGCTGCCGGGGTCGCCGCGCAGTTTCTTGAACGCCTCGTCGATGTTCTGGCTGTCGACCACCATGCCATCGACTTTCAGGATGGTGTCGCCGGGCTTGATCCCCGCGCGCGAGGCGGGGGTGTCGTCGATCGGCGAGACGATCTTCAGCATGCCGTCCACCTGCAAGACCTCGATACCGAGGCCGCCGTACTGGCCCGTGGTGTCCTCGTCCAGTCCGTCGAGGCCTTCCTTGTCGAGGTATTCGCTATGCGGATCGAGGTTCTGCAGCATGCCGCTGATGGCGGCGTTCATGATGGTCTTGTTGTCGAGTTTCTCGACGTAGGCCTGCTGGACGATGTGGTAAACCCGCGTGAAATTGCGGACATCGTCCAGGCTGACCGCCTCGTCGGCTTTCTCGACGACGGCCGCCGCGCTGGTCGAGGACGCGGCGGGCGCGTCCGGCTGCTTGATCGGCTTCTGTTGCGCCTGGACGGCGGGAATCGCCACGACGGCGCCGAGTGCCAGCGCGAGGGCGAGGCGAAGGGGGTGCTGACGCATGCCTTTCTCCGGGGTCAATGCCGTTTGCCGAGCCAGCCGCGCGCATCGATGGGCTTGCCACCCTGGCGCAGCTCGAAGTAGGCGCCGTTGTCACCGGCGGGCGCCGCGGCGGTTCCGACGGCTTCGCCGGCCTCCACCGTGTCACCCACGCCGTGCAGCAGCGTCTCGTTATTGCCGTACATGCTCATGAATCCATTGCCGTGGTTCACGATGATCATCATGCCGTAGCCGCGCAGGAAGCTGGCGAACACCACGCGACCGCGCGCGACGGCCTTCACCTCGCTGCCGCGGGGGGCGACGATGATCACGCCGTTGCCGTAGGCGTGCACGGGACCGTTGGCCGGCCAGGGCAGGTTGCCGCGCAGGTTGCCCATGGGGGCGCTGGCCGGCGCACCCTTCGGTGCCGGCGCGGGTTCGGCGGCCTTGGCGGCCTCGTCGATCACCTTCTGCAGCCTGGCGACGAGTGCGTTCATGTCCTGCTCGTTCTGTTTCAGGGCGGCCATGCGCTGCGCCTGGTCCTTGTATTTCGAATCCGCTTCGGCGACCAGTTTCTGCTGTTCGGACCGTTGCTTTTCCAGTTCGCCGGCACGCTTCTCGCGCTCGGCACGGGCGGCCTCGAGCTTCTGTTGCTCGGCCGTGATGGCGGCTTCGACCTCCTGCAGCCGGGAAAGATCCGCGAGCAGGCCGCGGATGCGCTCCACGCGGTTCTCCTGGAAATAGCGGGAGTAGGCGAGGGCGCGCGAGATCCGGTTGACGTCCTCGTCGCCCAGGAGCAACTGGAGGTCCGAGCCCCGGCCCAGGGTATAGGTGGCACGAAGGAGATCCCCGAGCGCGCCCTTCTGTTTGTCCAGGCCTTCCTGGATGCCGGCCCGCTGCTGGTTCAGCTGCTCCAGGTCGTGCCGGCGCTGTTCCAGCTCGGCCTCCGTGGCACGGACGGCCTTGGCCGCCGCGGAGACCTGCTCGGCCTGCCGGGCCAGCGCGGCATTGGCGCTGTCGCGGGCGTTGGCCGTCTCCCGCTGCTCGCGGGTGAGCGCGTCGATATCCTTGCGCACCCCTTCGAGCTTCTGCCGGGCCTCCTCCTGCTGGGCCCGTGCCTTGGCGTCCTGCTCGGCATGGACCGGCGGGAGGGGGGCGAGCATGGCGAGGGCGAAGACGAGGGTGAAAGGCAGGCTGGGGACTGGGCGCATCGGAGGATTATTACCTATCCCGCGGCGACTGGCTGGTATGGCCCACTCTCGGCTCCGGGCGCCGTTTCCAGGAACTGGTCTCATGGCCACCCCGTAAGTTTTCCGTTCTTATTCCGTTTGGACGTCCGAATGCTTTGACGCAGCGCGGCAATTGTGACTAAAGTGGGACGCATGTCCTTAGCGCGCACGTGAAGGGCGGCCGTTCCAGGTCGCGGGGCCCGATGCGCGCCATACCCAGCACAACCAACAGCCACGAGGAGGCGGATGGTGAAGCAAGGCATTCCGCGCCTCTACGACGAGGCGTTCGAACACGACAGCTGCGGCTTCGGTATCGTCGCGCAGATAGACGGCCACGCGAGCGCGGCCCTGGTCGATACCGCGTTTTCCGCCCTGGCCAAGCTTTCCCATCGCGGTGGCGTGAATGCCGACGGTGTCAGCGGCGACGGTTGCGGCGTGCTTATCCGGCGGCCGGTGGAATGGCTGCGCGCGCTGGCGGGCGAAGCGGGCATTTCCCTGGCCACGCACTTCGCCAGCGGCGTCGTCTTCCTCGATCCCAACGGAGGCGATTCGGCGGAGCGGGTACTCGAGGCCGAACTGGGCGAGGTGAATCTCCACGTGGCGGGATGGCGCGATGTCGCCGTCGATGCCGCGGCATGCGGCCCCCTGGCCGCCTCGTCGATGCCGCGCGTACGCCAGGTGTTCGTCGACGCGCCGGGCGATCTCGCCCCGGAAGCGTTCGAGGCCGCCTTGTTCCGCGCACGTCGGCGCGCCGAGTTGAAACTCGCCGACGACAAGCAGTTCTATGTGGTGTCGCTCTCGGGCGAGGTGGTCGCCTATAAGGCGATGGCCGCGCCTGGCCACCTGCGTGACGTCTACCCGGATCTCAAGCATCCGGCGCTGGTCGCCGACGCGGTGGTCTTCCACCAGCGTTTTTCGACCAATACCTCGCCGCAGTGGCGCCTCGCCCAGCCGTTCCGGTTCCTGGCGCATAACGGGGAGATCAACACGATCCGCGCCAATCGCCGCTGGATGCAGGCGCGCACGTCGGTGATGCGTTCGGAACGGGTCGACCTGTCGGACATCGGCCCCCTGGTGCGGCAGAGCGGTTCGGATTCCGAAAGCCTCGACAACGCGCTTGAAGTCCTGCTGATGGGCGGCATGGACCTGCTCACCGCCATGCGCGTGCTCGTGCCGCCGGCGTACAGCGCGCGCGAGGACATCGACGAGGATCTCGCCGCGTTCTACGAGTATTACGCGTTGCACAGCGAGCCGTGGGATGGCCCCGCCGGGCTGGTGATGTGCGATGGGCGCTATGCCGCCTGCACGCTCGATCGCAATGGGCTGCGCCCGGCGCGCTGGGCGTTGTCGGACGACAACCACCTCATCGTCGCCTCGGAGGCGGGTCTTTGGGATGTGCCGTCCTCGCGCGTCGTAGCCAAGGGCCGTCTCGCCCCGGGCGAGATGATCGCCGTGGACTTCCGCGAGCACCGCCTGTTGCGCGATGCCGATATCGACGCGATCAATCGTGCCCGCGCACCGTTCCGCGACTGGCTGCGCGATGGCGTCACCTATCTCGAATCCGACCTCATCGATCCAAGCCTCGCCGCCGAGCCGCTGCCGGCGGACGAACTGCGGCGGTACCAGAAGCTCTACGGCCTTTCGCGCGAAGAGTGCGAGTCGGTGTTGAAAGTGCTGGCCGAAACCGAGGCCGAGGCCACCGGTTCCATGGGCGACGATACGCCGATGGCGGTGCTCTCGCGGCAGATACGGCCGCTTTTCGACCGCTTCCGCCAGGGCTTCGCCCAGGTCACCAATCCGCCGATCGATCCGCTGCGCGAGCGCCTGGTCATGTCGCTGGTGACGCAGATCGGACAGGAACGGAACATCTTCGACCTCGGTCCCGAGAACGCGAAGCAGATCCTGCTGAACTCGCCGATCCTCTCGCAGCGCAAGCTGCGGCAGATCCTCGCCAATCCCGACTACGCCGACACGCCGCGCTTCGACCTCATGTACGGCGCGGGCGAGACGCTGGAGCAGGCCCTCCTTCGCATCTGCGATGACGCCGAGGCGGCGGTACGCGGTGGCGTGAAGATCGTCTTCCTCAGTGACCGCTACCCGCGCCGCGACATGCTGCCGATCCACTCGCTGCTCGCCACGGGCGCGGTGCACGCGCGACTGGTCGACAAGGGCCTGCGTTGCCAGTGCAACATCATGGTCGAGACGGCCACGCCACGCGATCCGCACCACTTCGCCTGCCTGATCGGATTCGGTGCCACGGCGATCTATCCGTGGCTGGCCTACCAGAGCCTGTTCGACATGGGCCGCAGCGGGCACATTCGCAACGGCGAGGGCGCGCCACGCGAGATCGGCCGTAATTATCGTCGCGGCATCCGCAAGGGCCTGTTGAAGATCCTGTCCAAGATGGGTATCTCGACGGTCGCGGGCTACCGAGGCGCGCAGTTGTTCGAGATCGTCGGCCTCTCGCCGGACGTGGTGTCGCTTTGCTTCCCTGGTACACCATCGCGCATCGGTGGTTCCACTTTCGCCGACCTCGAACACGAGCAACGCCTGCTCGCTGCCGAGGCGTGGGACGAGGCGCAGGCATTGCGCGCGGGTGGCTTGTTCAAGTACGTGCACGGCGGCGAGTTCCATATGTACAACCCCGACGTGATCGCCAGCCTGCAGGTGGCGGTGCGCACGGGAGAATGGTCGGACTACGAGAAATACGCGCACTACGTGGATGCCCGTCCGCCGTCGGCGTTGCGTGACCTGCTCGTGCCGCGCGAGGCCACGCCGATCCCGCTCGACGAGGTCGAGCCGGTGGAGGCCATCCTCAAGCGCTTCGATTCCGCAGGCATGTCGCTCGGCGCGTTGTCGCCGGAGGCACACGAGGCGCTCGCCATCGCGATGAATCGCCTGGGTGCGCGGAGCAACTCGGGTGAAGGTGGCGAAGACCCTTCGCGTTACGGCACCGATCGCGCGTCGAAGATCAAGCAGGTGGCGTCGGGCCGTTTCGGCGTGACGCCGGCCTACCTCGTGAATGCGGAGGTGTTGCAGATCAAGATCGCCCAGGGCGCCAAGCCGGGCGAGGGTGGCCAGCTGCCCGGCCACAAGGTGGACGCGACGATCGCACGGCTGCGCTATGCCAAGCCGGGTATCGGCCTCATTTCGCCGCCGCCGCACCACGACATCTATTCCATCGAAGACCTCGCCCAGCTGATCCACGACCTGAAGGAAGTGAATCCGCAGGCGCTGGTGTCGGTGAAGCTGGTCTCGCACGCGGGCGTCGGCACCGTCGCCGCCGGCGTGGTGAAGGCGGGCGCGGATCTCATCACCGTGTCCGGCCACGATGGCGGCACCGGCGCTAGCCCACTCACCTCGATCAAGTACGCGGGTACGCCGTGGGAACTGGGTCTTGCGGAAACGCAGCAGACCCTGCGCCTCAACGACCTGCGCGGCCGCGTACGCCTGCAGACCGACGGCGGCCTGAAGACCGGTCTCGACGTGATCAAGGCGGCGATGCTGGGCGCCGAGAGTTTCGGCTTCGGCACCGGCCCCATGGTGGCGCTGGGATGCAAGTACCTGCGCATCTGCCATCTGAACAACTGCGCCACCGGCGTGGCCACCCAGCATCCGGTGCTGCGCCAGAAGCACTTCCTCGGCTTGCCCGACATGGTGATGAACTACTTCCGCTTCATCGCGGAAGACGTGCGTCGCCACCTCGCTCGTCTTGGCGTCCGCTCGCTTGGCGAGCTGGTCGGACAGAGTGGCCGCCTGGAACAGCGCGACGGCGTCACCGCCGTGCAGGAACGCCTCGACCTGGCACCCCTGATCACCGAAGACGGGCTGGGCGAGCAGGTCGATTTCGCCTGCACGCTGGCGCGCAATCCGATGCGCGACCCCGCGTCGCTGGCCAATCGCATCACCGCGGATACGCGCCAGGCGGTGGCTGACCGCCTGGGCGGCACGTTCCGCTACCCGATCGTCAATACGGATCGCGCCATCGGCGCACGTCTGTCGGGCGATGTGGCACGCCGCTGGGGCGACGCCGGCATGGCCGACAAGCCGGTCAACCTGCACCTCGAGGGTGCGGCGGGGCAGAGCCTCGGCGCGTGGAATGCGGGTGGCGTGCACATCGACCTGGTCGGCGAAGCCAACGATGGCGTCGGCAAGGGTATGGCCGGTGGCCGTCTGGTCATTCGTCCGCCCGCGGATTCGCCGTTCGCCAGCCAGGACGCCTCGATCATCGGCAACACCTGCCTGTACGGCGCGACGGGTGGCGAGTTGTTCGCCGCGGGCCAGGCCGGCGAGCGTTTCGCCGTGCGCAACTCCGGCGCGCTGGCCGTAGTGGAAGGCGCGGGCGATCACTGCTGCGAATACATGACCGGCGGCGTGGTGGCCGTGCTCGGCCACACCGGCCTCAATTTCGGCGCGGGCATGACCGGCGGTTTCGCCTATGTGCTCGATCTCGAACGCAGCTTCGTCGATTGCTACAACCACGAACTCGTCGACATCGTGCGCATCTCGCACGAAGGCATGGAACATTACATGCAGCACCTGCGCCAACTCATCGCCCGCCATGCCGAACTCACCGGCAGTGCCTGGGGCCATCGCGTGCTCGGCGACTTCCGCGGGCTGTTGCAGCGCTTCTGGCTGGTGAAGCCCAAGGCGGCGAGTCTCGATGCGTTGGCCGAAGAACTGCGGAGTGCCGCATGAGCGCGAAGGACTTCCGCTTCCTGGAAATACCCCGGCAGACGCCGCGCACGGTGCCGGTCGCGGTGCGCGTGCTCGGCTACGGCGAGATCTCCGGCGACTTCGCACCGACGGAAGCCGCATCGCAGTCGGAGCGTTGCATCGATTGTGGCAACCCGTATTGCGAGCATGCTTGCCCGGTCCACAACTACATCCCGAACTGGCTGAAGCTGGTGCAGGATGGCCGCCTTTTCGAAGCGGCCACGCTGATGCATGAAACCAACCCCCTGCCGGAGATCTGCGGCCGCGTGTGCCCGCAGGATCGCTTGTGCGAGGGCGCGTGCACGTTGGAGCAGGGTGATTTCGGCGCGGTGACGATCGGCAGCGTCGAGCGGTGGGCCACCGACGAAGCCATCCGCCAGGGCTGGCGCCCCGATCTTTCCCGGGTGCGCGAGACCGGGGCGCGCGTCGCCGTCATCGGCGCGGGCCCCGCCGGGCTCGCCTGTGCGGATCGCCTGCGCCTGGCCGGCATCGGTGCGGACGTCTTCGATCGCCAGCACGAGATCGGCGGCCTTCTCACCTTCGGCATTCCTCCGTTCAAACTCGACAAGTCGGTGGTCCGGACGCGGCGCATGGTGCTCGAAGGCATGGGCGTGCGTTTCCATCTCGGCGTCGAGATCGGCCGCGATATCGAGTTCGACGAATTGCTCGCGGACTACGACGCCGTGTTCGTCGGCACCGGTGCTTATACCTTCGTGGACGGCCAACTCGACGGCCGTGACCTGCGGGGCGTGCACGATGCGCTTCTCTTCCTCATCGCCAATACCGAACGCTTGTTGCACGACGAGATGCCCGCGCCGGAATACGATCTTGCCGGCAAGCACGTGGTGGTGCTGGGTGGTGGCGATACCGGTATGGACTGCAACCGCACGGCGATCCGCCTCGGCGCGGCGTCGGTCACCTGCGTGTATCGCCGCGACGAGCCGAGCATGCCCGGGTCGCGTCGGGAAGTCGGCTATAGCCGCGAGGAAGGCGTGCGTTTCCTGTTCCAGCGCCAGCCCATCGCGCTGGTGGGCGAGGAAGGCAAGGTGAGCGCCGTGCGCGTGGTGGAGACCCAGCTCGTCGACGATGGCGATGGACGTCCGCGCCCGCGCAATGTCGAAGGCAGCGAGACCGACCTGCGCGCCGACGTGGTGATCCAGGCCTTCGGTTTCCAACCGAGCCCGCCCGACTGGTGCGACGCCTTCGGTATCGAGCGCGATCGCAGCGGCCGCATCGTCGCCGGCGGCGAAGGCCGCCTGCCCCTGCAGACGAGCAACCCGCGCGTCTTCGCCGGTGGCGACAATGTACGCGGTGCGGACCTTGTCGTCCGCGCCGTCTACGACGGCCGCGAAGCCGCCGCCTCGATCGTCCGCATGCTGGCGGCGAAGAAGACAGAGGCCAAGGCCCAGGGCCTCGTGGAAAGCGTTCGTTAGCGTTTCAGGGCGCGAGGCCTGAAGGCTGGAATTCCGAGCCCTGGTGGGAGCCGACCTTGTCGGCGATCCCGCGGCAGCGGGCCGGCCGAGGCAAGTACCCATCGCCGGCATAGCCGGCTCCCACAAAGGCGGGTCTCGGTTCTTGCTCCTGAAGTTGATGCCCTGCAATACCTGGTGGACCTGTGGACCTGCTGGACCTGGTGGACCTGGTGGGAGCCGACTTCGTCGGCGATCCCGCGGCAGCGGGCCCGGCCGAGGAAGCACCCATCGCCGGCATAGCCGGCTCCCACAAGGGGCACGGGTTGGGCAAGCACCCATCGCCGACAAGGTCGGCTCCCACCAGAGCGGCTTCCGCCTTGGGTAGTAGCCATCAGTCCCGATTCCCGAATGGCGGCACGAGAGCGCACAATAAGCCGATGCTCCCCCGAGCCAAGTCCCCATGTGCCTGATCGCCTTCGCCTGGCGCACCCACCCGCGCTGGCGCCTCGTCCTCGTCGGCAACCGCGACGAATTCCATGCCCGCCCCACCGCACCGCTCGCCCCCTGGGACGAAGCGCCGCAAATCCTCGCAGGCCGTGACCTGGAAGCCGGCGGCACGTGGGCCGGCGTGGGAGCGCAGGGACGAGCCAGCGTGATCACCAACGTGCGCGACATGTCCGCGGACCATAGCGGCCTTTCGCGAGGCCTGCTGGTCGCTGACTATCTTGGCTCGACCCTTCCGGCTCGTGCGCACGCGATCGAGTTGATGGCCAGCGCCAAGGACTACCGTCCATTCAACCTGCTGACCTTCGATCGTGACGACGCGTACTACCTGGGCAACCATCCGAACGCGCGTGCACAACCTGTCGAGCCGGGCACCCATGGACTGAGCAACGCCGACTTCAACGCCCCATGGCCAAAAACACGCGCCCTGGTGCACCGCCTGGACGAGTGGCTGAAAGAAGGCAAGGAAGACGACATCGACGCCCTGTTCGCCATGCTCTCCGACCAGGGCCGCTGGCCGGACGATCTCCTGCCCGACACCGGCATCGGCATCGAACGCGAGCGTTTCCTTTCGAGCGCTTTCATCGTCGGCGAGAACTACGGCACACGGGCCAGCACCGTGATCCTCGTCGATCATGAAGACCGCACCCTGATCGCGGAACGGCGTTTCGGCCCCCATGGCGTGCCGGCGGGCGAGACCCGCCTGTCCGTTGCATAGGCCAGCTCCGCCTCATTTTTCTTGGCTTTCAGGCGAGAGTCTTTTGCCTTCCAGGCGATTGAATCGCCCAGCGCATGCCCCGACGATGGATGGGTACGCCAAGCCGCGTCCTTTCATCAACCTCCCGGAGTCACCATGAATATCGACCTCAGCAAGCGCAGTGCCATCGTCAGCGGTTCCACCGCGGGTATCGGCCTGGCCATCGCCACCGGCCTCGCCGCCGCCGGCGCGTCCGTCGTCGTCACCGGCCGCACGCAAGCGCGCGTCGACGAAGCCATCGCCTCCGTGAAGAAGGCCGCCCCCGGTGCGAAGGTGACCGGCGTCGCCGCCGATCTCGGTACCGCCGAAGGCGCCGCCACCCTCATCAAGGCCGTGCCCGACACCGACATCCTCGTCAACAACCTCGGCATCTTCGAGCCGAAGGATTTCTTCGATATCGACGACGCCGAGTGGACGCGCTTCTTCGAAGTGAACGTCACTTCGGGTGTGCGCCTGTCACGCCACTACGCCAAGGGCATGGCACAGCGTGGCTGGGGTCGCGTGCAGTTCATCTCCAGCGAGTCGGGTATCCAGGTTCCCGCCGAGATGGTTCACTACGGCGTGACCAAGACCGCCCAGCTGGGCGTGTCGCGCGGTTTGGCCGAGGTGCTCTCCGGCACCGGCGTGACGGTGAATGCGATCCTTCCGGGACCGACCTTGTCCGAAGGCGTGAGCGAGTTCTTCGGCAAGATCGCGCAGAGCCAGGGCAAGAGCCTCGACGAGGTCGAGCGCGACTTCATCCAGACTCACCGGCCGACGTCGCTCATCAAGCGCCTGCTGAGCGTCGAGGAAGTGGCCAACGTCTCCGTCTATCTCGCCTCCGAGCAGGCATCCGGTACCACCGGCGCCTCGATCCGCGTCGACGGCGGCGTCACCCGTTCCATCATCTGATCGAGCGCCGCGCTGGAAGCAGCTTCGCGTGTCTGGGGCTGCTTCGTGTGTGGGAGCAGTTTGTTGTGCAAGTCGCTTGTTTGTGTGAGCCGCTTCTTGTGGGAGCCGCTTCAGCGGCGATCCCGCGGCAGCGGGCCAGGTACCGGCAAGCATCCATCGCCGCTGAAGCGGCTCCCACACACGCCATTCAATCGCCCAGCTGACAGATGATCCGCGCAAAGGCCCCATCGTTCCGCTGAAACTCCGGCCGTGGCGCATGGAACCGTTGTTCGCTCAGTGTCACCGAAGTTACCCGATCCATACGGAAGAACTTCCATCCGGCGGACGCGCCCGACGCGCTTTCGCCGGAGACCTGATAAGCACTCAACAATCGGCCACCCGAGTGATCGTCGCCGTACACATGCGGTTGCACCAGCCGCGCCGCGCCTCCGTACTCCACCAGCAACAACCGCATGGAGGCGATGGCCTCGCAAATCGTCGCCTCGAAGCGTGTCACGACACGTCTCCGTCCACATAAAACCAGTGCCCGTCCTCGCGCACGAACCGGCTGGTTTCATGCATGCGCTCCGCGCTACCACCACCCATCCGCAATCGCGCGACGAACTCGACGATGGCCGTGTCCGGCGTGGGGTTCTCATGGCGTTTGACGCTCAAGCCGAGCCATGTCGGCTTCGGTGCCTGCGTGGCCAGGCCAAGTGACGTCGGTCGCGTACTGGCGTGCCATGTATCGAGAAGGTACGTCTCCAGGCCGAGCACGTAGGCGCTGTAGCGTGAGCGCATGAGTGCTTCGGCTGTTGGCGCGGGTACGCCCGAGTGCCATCGGCCGCAGCAGGTGGCGTAATCGCCACGTCCACAAGGACACTCATTCATAGCCGTTCGTCCTTCGCATGTTCTTGGTTAGCTCGAGTCAGTGTATGCGGACGGTGTCGGGGAGCCTATGGATGTCTCGCCTACTACCTCAAAAGTTAAGATTGACATTCCTAAACGTGGCACCTAAATTCTTGCGACCACGGCGCAACGCCGGGGACAGGGGGATATGGAATGTTCGTGCATTCAATGGCAACAGGCTTCGCCTGCCTTCACGTAGATCCAGTGCTGCGAGCACGCGGGCCCATCTGTAACTCTTCGCGAAGTCCTTTGAGCTAAGGCGCTTCCCGCGTCCTTTTTAGCATCTGCCTCGCAAAAGCGAGGGTTCGGACCTGCCCGGAATTTAACATGTCGAAGACGAATAATCGTCGGCGGGCATTTGCTCGCGCGCTGTTCGCTGGAATGATGGTGTTGTTCGCAGAAGGCGGATTGGCACAGACGGCGACCACCAATCCCGAAGACGAGTACAAGAAGCTCGTAAAAGTGGACGAGGAGATCGCGCCGCTAGGCGAAACGCCGTTCGGTGAATCGGTGAATGTCTACGATGGAAGCCTATCATTTCATGTTGTCGACATAACCGTTCCCGGAAATGGTCCGACGATTCAGATAAGCCGGACCTTCCAGGCCGATGGTGACGCGGACATCCGTAAAGACAACGCATCATTCGGCGATTGGGATATCGATCTACCACGTTTTTCGACGTTGACATCGAATGCGGGGACGATCATCGCTGGGCCGAACCAGATCGGTTGGCTAGTTAACTCGATTCCCCGGATTGACCGATGCACGACTTTCACTGGTCCACCCGACCAGCGTGTCGGACGTGTGGGATCAGAGCCGTTGCCACCGGACGCGTGGTGGAACGAGGGATACCTCCTGCGAATCCCTGGTGTCGCGGATCAAGATATGTTGGCATTGCGCGCAGGAAAGGCTCCGATACCGCCCGCGGTGTCGGGACTTAACTTCGTCGGCATTTCCAAGGGTAATTGGCTCCTTGCTTGTCTCCCAAACACGGCGAATGGGCAGGAGGGAGAAGCATTCCTGGCGGTTGGTCCGGATGGCAGCAAATACTGGCTCAATTATTTAATTTACCGTCCAGCACGCGGCTATGCGATTGACCGCAACATCGGTCTCATGCTCGCCACTCGTATGGAGGACCGGTTCGGTAACTGGTTGACCTACCATTACGACGGTCAACGGATATCCAGCATCGAGGCTAGTGACGGCCGCCTGGTCACTTTTGCATACACGGGCGATGGAACGGCTATCGCGCGAGTCACTGTGGTTGCTGGTGGCGCGACTCGGAGTTGGAGTTATAGCTATGCGCCGAGCCAGACGGGACAGACCCTGACGGGCGTGACCCTACCCGATGGTAGTGGATGGGGCTATAACTTGTCCGAGTTGACTTATAACGTGAAGTCGACAGCGGTGCCGGGTCACTGCAACGATCCTTACTTGCCCGACGAAAGTATCGTCAAAACGGGGACCATTACGGCGCCTTCAGGTTTACAGGGAACGTTCGAGGCTCGGCCAACTCGTCATGGGCGCAGCGGCGTATGGGAATACTGCGATGCTCCCAACGATACGACCAGTGGTTACGAGCGTTCACCGAGATATACGAATAACCTGGCGCTTCGCCGCAAAGTCATTGCGGGTGCCGGGCTATCGACTCAAACGTGGAGTTATAGCTATCCCGTCGCCACGGCATCTTGGAGCAGGGAGTGCGCCGTAACTGCGTGCAACTACACCACCTACAGCGATGTTATCGACCCATCAAACAATACGACGCGATACATCTTCAGCAATCGCGCGGATGTGACGGAAGGCAAGCCCTTGCGGACGGAGTATTACCAGGGAGCGGTATCAGCCAATCCTGTTCGCGTCGAGACTTTTGCATATGCGGCGTTCGATCGCGGCCCTTGGCCGGCGAAGTACGGTGGCAATTTCAGTATCTATGCGAACGGTGCCAAGGCGACGGGTGAAGCACCGTTGTCCGAGCAGCACATTTACGTCGACGGCGACAGCTATAACTGGCAGGCACTGGACTTCGACGCCTTCGCCCGGCCCACATCGGTTCGCCGTTCCAGCAGCGCCGGCTACTCGGTCGACGAGCGCACCACCTATCTCGACGATGCGACGCGCTGGGTCGTCGGCCTTCCGGCGCAAAGCGACAACCTGACCACGGGCGAGACCGTCAGCCGCAATGTCTACGACCCAGCGAGCCTGACGTTGTCCGAGCGCTACCGGTTCGGCCGCAAGGTGATGGGCTACACCTTCAACGCGCAGGGCCAGCTGGCCAGTTTCACCGACGGCAACGGCAAGACCACCACGCTGGGCAACTACAAGCGCGGCATCCCGCAGGCGATCGGCTACCCGGACGCCACCTCGCAAACGCTCAGCGTGGACGACTTCGGGCAGATCGCCGCGATCACCAACCAGGCCGGCGCGACCACGAGTTACGGCTACGACGCGATCGGCCGCCTGGCCCGGATCGACTACCCGGCCGGCGACGCCGTGGCCTGGGCGCCGAAGACCTTCCAGTACAGCTACGTGGGCCCCGCGCGCGGGGTCAACGGCAACCACTGGGTGCGGATCGTCTACCAGGGCGACCGGTTCCAGCGCACCGACTTCGACGCGATGCTGCGTCCGGTGATGTCCGGCTCGGCGCGGGCCAGCGACCAGGCCTTCTACGTGTCCTCGCGCACCGACTACGACTGGAAGGGGCGCAAGGTGTTCGCGTCCTACCCGGTCGACGGCGCGGTGGACCTAACCAACATCGTCGCCGGCGTGGCGACCGGCTACGACGCCCTGGGTCGGCCGACGAGCTCCACGCAGAGTTCCGAGCTGGGCAACCTGACCACCACCACGCAGTACCTGTCCGGCGCGGCCAAGCGCGTGACCGATCCGAAGGGCAACGTCACCACCACCTGGTACCAGGTCTTCGACCAGCCCGCCTACGACAACGTGGTCAGCGTGCAGGCGCCGGAGAACGTGGTGCAGACCATCGCCCGCGATGTCTATGGCAACCCGCTGTCGATCACCCAGGGCGGCGCCGGCCAGTCGGTCACCAAGACCATGACCTACGACAGCGAGCATCGCCTGTGCCGCACGTGGGAGCCGGAGTCCGGCAGCGAGATCCTGGCTTACGACGGGGCCGACAACCTGGCCTGGAGTGTGTCCGGTGCCTCGTTCAACGGCGCCGGCTGCGGCCAGGACCAGGTCGCCGAGACAGCCCGGACGGTGCGCGCCTACGATGCGATGAACCGGGTCACCTCGGTGGTCTATCCCACCGGCACCGCGCCCAGCACCTTCACCTACGACGCCCTGGGCAACCCGGCCACGGCCACCTCGGGCACGGTGGGCTGGACCTTCGGCCGCAACAAGCTGGGCCTGCTCACCGCCGAGGTGCTGGCGGTGGACGGCTGGCGCTGGGCGCTGGGCTACGGCTACGACCCCAACGGGGCGTTGAGCACCGTGCTGTACCCGGACGGCGAGGTGATGGCCTACAACCCCGACGCACTGGGCCGGCCGACCACGGTGGGCGGCTACGCCAACGGCATCGCCTACTTCGCCGACGGCGACGTGCGCTCGTACACGCTGGGCAACGGCCGCAGCTACCTGGCGCAGAAGAACGCGCGCAACCTGCTGAGCAACTTCACCTACGGCCAGGGCGCCACGCTGAATGTCAGCGAGGACTTCACCTACGACGGCAACGGCAACGTCAGCCAGATCCTCGACCGGGCCAACGGCCAGCGGACCAAGGGGATGGGCTACGACGGCCTGAACCGCCTGCTCTCGGCCACGGCGAGCAACCTGTGGGGCACGGAGAGCTACACCTACGACACCTTGAACAACATCCGCAGCCTGAGCAACGGCAGCGGCACGAACACTTACGCCTACGACGGCAGCAACCGGCTGACCGCGATCGTCAACGGCGCGACCACGGTGCATGCCTTCGTCTACGACGCGCGCGGCAACACGGTGAACAAGGACGGGCAGGGGCTCACCTTCGACCTGGCCAACCGGTTGACGGCGATCCCGGGCAAGGGCGAGTACACCTACGACGCGGCCGGCCGCCGGGTGAAGAAGGTCACCCCGGCGGGCACCACCTACTACGCGTACAACAGCGCCGGGCAGCTGATGTGGGAGCTGGATCCGGCCACGCGGCTGGGCAGCGCGTACGTCTACCTGGGCAAGAAGCTGGTCGCCAAGGCGACCGAGAACATCGACATCCTCAAACCCGCCCAGGTCAGGACGGCGCTGGCGATCGTCGGCGTGCCGCGCCTCTCGCTCGACGGCACGACCATCGACGTGACCTTGGACATCGCCAACAACGGCACGCGGCCGCTCACGGCCAACAGCCAGTACCCGGTGCAGATGGGGTATCACCTGCTGGACAGCGCCGGTGCCGCGACCCAGCCGGAAGCGGGGGTGAACCTGGCGGCGGACATCCCGGTCGGCGGCCACGGCACGATCACCCTGCATGTCGCCGCGCCCGCGGTGCTGGGCACCGGCAAGCGCATCCGCTTCAGCCTGCTGCAGGCCGGCGTGGGCTGGTTCCAGGACTGGCCGAACAACACGACCGTGGACGCCGGCCCGTACTCGGCCTGCCCCACGGCCGGCACCGGCAACCTCTGCAACAACGTCACCGGCTTGAGCCGCGAGCAGGTCAACGTGACCCTGACGATCACCGCCGCGCCCTCGCTGTCGGCGGACGGGCAGAGCGTGCTGACCACGGTGGACATCGCCAACAACGGCACGGTGACCTTGGCCTCGGCCGCGCCGCATCCGGTGAACCTGGGCAATCATCTGATCGACGCGGCCGGCAACGCCGTGCAGTTCGACGTCACCCGCCAGGGCATCCCGGAGATCGCCCCGGGCCAGCACGCGGCGGTGACGATCGCGACGCCGTCCGCGCTCCTGCTGGGCAATGGGCGCCGGGTGCAGTTCGAGCCGGTGCAGGAGGGTATCGCCTGGTTCCAGAGCTTCGGCTTCACGCCGTTGGTGGCCGGGCCGTATGTCTCGCTGAGCGGTGCGGGCAGCAGCGCCAACGGCAGCGTCGCGATGAGCTGGCAGCCGATCGCTGGCGCGACGTCCTACACGCTGCGGGAAAGCGTCAACGGCGGTGCGTGGACGACGGTCTCGGCCTCGACGGCGACGAGCTGGTCGGCCAGCGGTCGCGCCACGGGCACCTACGGCTACCAGGTGCAGGCCTGTGCCTCGGGCGGCTGCGCGCCGTTCGGGCCGACCTGGACCGTCAGCGTGCTGCTGCCACCGCCGGTGCCAGGCAGCGCCAGCGCCTCGGCCCCGGTCGCCGGACCGGTGACGTTGAGCTGGGCGGCGAGCGCGACGGCGACGCGTTACGTGGTCATCCAGCAGGTCAACGGCGGGGCCTGGACCACGGTGTACGACGGCGCGGCCACCAGCGCGGCGTTCGGCACGCCGGCCAGCGGCACGTACCAGTACCAGGTGCAGGCCTGCAACAGCAGCGGATGCAGCGGCTATCGGTTGAGCAATGCGGTGGGCATCACGGTGCCGCCGGCGTCGGCGCCGGCCATCAATGGCGGTGGCACCAGCAACAACGGCAGCTACGCGATCGGCTGGAATGGCGTGGCGGGAGCGACTTCGTACAACGTGTTCGAGAACGCGAACGGCGCCGGCTGGGTCCAGCTCGGCAATACGCAGGCCGGCATCTGGAACCTCAGTGGCAAGGCGAACGGCACGTACGTCTACGCGGTGCAGGCGTGCAACGCGGGCGGATGTGGGCCGTGGAGCAATCAGATCACCGTAACGGTCGCGCTCGTGCCACCGAGTCCTACGAATGTCCTTCTCCATGACCACATCGTCAACGTGAAGCGCGAGACTTTGACCCTTACATGGAACGCTACGCCCCTGGCCACGTCGTTCGACATCTTCGACGTGACGGTGCAGCAGATAAAGGCTCAAGGGTTGCCGTCAACAACATTGTCATTTTTGATGGAAGGTGGGACGCCCGGCACATTGCCGTATCACAGCTATCAGGTACGGGCATGTAATGCGGTGGGGTGTTCTGCTTGGGTCACTGGGGGGGATGTTTATGACTGATGAGCTAGCGATGTATCGTCAATCGTGGAATTTCATCATCCTAAGAAAGCATATTACGGACAGGCCTCGAAGGTTCGCATGGGGTGCGATCTGGCGATGGCGCCTGATAACTTCCGTACGTTTTTTTCCCTCGAAGTATCGGCCTAAACAAACCGTCCGCGTGTGGTTAACTGGCATCGTTAGACTTGTCATATATCGGCGGGTGTCGATGAGAATGGGCAACATCAAAGATGGGCGCGGGTCATCATCGGGTGCTGAATACGGTGGCTTACCTCTTGCCGCGCGTGGAGTTCTAGTTCCAATGGCACTCTCTCGATCACTTTCTATTCTTACGCTGTTATTAGTGGTGAGTGGCCCTGTGCTTGCGAGCAAATCTGTCACATATTATTACTCGGATCAGCAGGGTAATATCCTTATGACGACAGATGCCCAGGGGGCTGAGATAGATTCGTCTGACTATGCTCCCTATGGAACGAGGGTATTGGGCGCCCCGGTAGAAGGGCCGTCGTTCGCTGGCCATCTAGCTGATGATGGTACCGACCTTCTATACATGCAATCGCGTTACTACTTTCCTGAAATTGGGCGCTTTATTTCCGTTGATCCCGTATCAGCGTCTGCGCCAGAGCGGTTTACTTATGCAGAAAATAATCCTTTCAGATATACAGATCCCGACGGACGTGACGCCGCTGAAGGTTGTAATATCGAGTGCAAGCGGCAACGTCAGGAAGACAACAGAAAAAAAGGGAATGAGGTTTGGGGTATACGTAATGATAGGGTTCTTTCGACCGTTACAATATCGGAGTCGCTTCCCGCTTCCGATGGAGGTGTACAGCTTGTCCGCGAATGGAATCTAGATGCGGATTCGATTGCGGGAGGTTATGTGGTGCAGAAGTTACGAGCTGTCATTATTGGAAAGAATTCAGATGGAAAGGTTGTTCTCCATCGCGATACAACCTTCTGGGAGGCGTTCCGAGTGCTTCCAGGTAACAACATCGCAGATAGTAATGATACGTTTTACTTTAAAGGTGCCCCAAGTGGATTGGCGTCTGGTTCCATAACATGGACCGGACAGGCCGCGTTCTACGAAGGGCTAAAGCTGCCCTCAAGCTTTATTGATGGTGGCGTAAAAGAAGCGGGAAGGGCTCCGGCTACATCGATTGATCCACACCTGGGTTCGCCGTCCAGCAATATCCTAAATTTCGACTACACTACGAGTTGGCCACAATGAACGTGATCCACGCACTTCTGACAGCTCTGCTGCTCTTTGCAAATGGATATGCAGTTGCAAGTGAAGTAAGTTCGCGTTATGCAGAGTTAGAGCAGCAGCGGCTGATGCTTGTCCATTCAAAAAATGTAGAAGATGCGCGAACAGCAGCAATCCACATATGCACTTTGGTCGCGGCGACAAGGGGGCACAACATAGCATCCAAACAATTGGTGGATGATCTAGCACAGGCTTTAGATTCTGATGATGAGGGTGTCAGCTATTTTGCAGTGCGGAGCCTTGCGTTGATCGGATCGCAAGCGTCTAGCTCTCTGCCCGCTATGCGTAAGCTCTTGGATAAAAAAAAGCATCCTGAGGCTGGAACCTTGATTCTCGGCATAAGCGCGATTCCGCAAATTGAGAACGCTATCGACGTTATTGAAGGCAAGTCGAGCCGTGTGTTGCCTTCGGTGTCGGAGCGCTGTGATGTAACTTACTAAGAGGGCGACTAGAAGAATGTGCTCGCTCGTAGCATGCTGCTTGCAGAAACCGCGATGGTGTCGGCTGCGGAAGGTCGCGCCATGCCGCTTTGCCTAAGTTTCTGAGACCAGGGGTAGCCACGACAGCCATGTCGGCGCTAAGTATGCTTAGCGCCCGAGTGGATAATTTCGGTCAAGTGGCCGCGCCATTGACCTGAGACAAAACGTGTAGCCAATCGGAAGGTGGGTTCTCTATCCTGAAAACAGCAAGGAGAGCTCATGAAGAAGCGGTATACCGAAGAACAGATCATCACGATACGAGCTATTGATATGCGCAAGCTCAGGCTGGGACTTTGTGTATCGTTGATGATTGCTGTCATGTCTAGTGCAATGGCAGCGAATGGACCGGCCCTGAAAATGCTCGTGGATGATGGCGTGGTCTACGTGCTGCTAAGCAATCATGGTGATAAGGCTCTTAAGGTGAGGACGAACTTTCTTCTTGATTCGCTAGTCGGAAGTTTGAGTTTCAAGGTCCGTAAGGGTGCGACTGAACTGCCGTTGTCCGCGCACATCAATCCCAATCTTCCTACAGAGGAAACGTATATTCGGCTACCGACGGGGTTTGTTCACGGTCAAGTTTTCGGAAAGTGGTTCATCGCGCATATGTACGGGATGGGCGTCGGCTGCTACGACATTTCTGTGATATACCGCGATAAAATGGCAAGTAACTTTGCCGCATTCGACGATGAGATAAAGTCTAATCCAGTGCGTCTTTGCATCGATGCTGAAAATTCTGGTGTGCCGCTCTCAATCGAGGAGGCAAAGACCGTGGCGGAGAAAAGTATCCCCAAACGAAGCGAAGCAGTAGGCGGTGCATCGGTTACGGCGCTCGGAGAAATCGATGACTTCTTTCGATTTGCTGTACGGTCAAAAAACCGTACAAGTATGGAAATTTTTGTCGATCGACGGACTGCTGAAACGTGGATATAAAACGGGAAGCAATGTGTACGCGTTGAAAGGGAAGGTCTAGCTTCAGTGTATTCCCCCCAAGGGTTGCCACCTTCTGCCTGTCAAGCCGAGGGTGGCAAGTAGCTACGACTGTTCGCAGTTAAGCTGATACGGTCGACTGCGCTTTCGTATCCAGCTAAGTAATGTCGAGTGGAAGTTCGCGGGTGCGGGGCCGACGACTATTGGCCAAGCGGTAGCAGCTGAGTGTGGCTAAATCACCTCCCCAGACACGATCAACCCCGACAAGTCATACCCCATCGCCACGGCTCGCGCCTTCAACATCTCGAACGTCTTCCGATCCAGCGTCGGCTGCCGCGACAGTATCCAGAGATACTTCCGTCCCGGTTGCCCGACCATGGCCCACTGGTAGTCATCGTCCAGCGCCACGACCCAATAGTCCGCCCAGGCCAGCGGTAGCCACGACAGCCATTTCGGCGCGAAGCGCACCTCCAGCCTGCCCTGGGCGAAGGGTTCCGGCCGACGTGCCACGCCGTCGCTGGCGATGGTCGTACCTTCGGCGGTGACGCATTCGTTGTGCACTGCAACGGTACCGTCAGGCAGTGGCGCATAGCGCGCGGTGACGGGCCCTGTGCACTTGCGCTGGAAGTACATCGGCAGGCGGGCGATCTCGTGCCATGTGCCGGCGTAGCGGGCGAGGTCCAGGTGGGGGACGGCGGTCACCGGCGTGGTCGCGACGACGGTGCCCGTGGCCATGGAGCCGATCAGGGCGATGAATACGGAGCGCATGGCTGGATTCCTTCGGGACGACCCCCTACGATGCCCACGGGGAGTGAACGTCGTTTGAACCGCTCTGCATCGGGGCATGCCATCGCATGGACAGGAATCCACCTCTCGTCCGCCGACCGCTGCTGAGGCGGTTGCGGGAGCGTCTTGTCGCGCGGGTGGCGGTGCGGTTCGATCGCGACGCGGGCGCCATCGTCGCGTGTCCGGGGCGCTTGCGGATGCGGGAAGTGTCGATCGATCGCATCGTGCGCATTGAAGCCGGCAATCGCGACGATGCCGCGTACGACACGGTGTTTCTTTTCTTCCACGTCGAGGGGGAAGAAACACTCGTGGTGTCGGAAATGGACAAGGGCTTCGCCGTGCTGGTCGATGACCTGCGACTTTATTTTCCTGGGATCGAGTACTGGCAGCGTGCCGTACCGCCGGTGGCGTTCCAGCTGACGTCGGTGGATCTCTGGACGCGGGCGTCGGCGGGTGCGTCGGGTGGCGAGGGTGACGTGGTGGATAGTGCGGCGTGAGGTCGTCGGGGCGTTGATGATCTTGGTGGGGAAGAGCATCGCCGACAGGGTCGGCTCCCACCGAGCGGGTTGCGGCGGACGATCAGGTCGCGGCGGTCTGGTGGGAGCCGACCTTATCGGCGATAGCACTCCGACAGGAACGTCAGGCTTCGCCAATCACGACGACGAGCGCCGTGGCGCCGTGCGGCAACTCGAGATGGCGAGGCGCCCCGGCCAAGTCACCCTGGGCGCAAGCCTGTCCAACAACCGAATCACCCTGACGGCAGAGTTGCCCGTCGATATACGCCTCGCCGCGAGCCGCATGGAGGAGTACGGCGTCTTTCGCCAACGTCGCACTTACAGGCCCGCGCATGACATCGACACGCCCATACCGCACACCACGTCGCACCATGAGGTTGAAGTCGCGCGTCGCGCCACCCGCTAACGTCACGTCGACGCGAGCTTCGCCCGGAAAATCGAAGGGCAAGAGTGGAACGGTCAGCGCATGCTCACGCTCCCCGTCCAGCGTCATCGTGAACCCATCGCCCTCCAGCAGCACGATGGTGCGGTCGATGCCCGGAAACGTGGAGAACGGCGAAGCCGTGTCGACATCCGCGATGCTGACGCGCCAGAGGAAATCGTCCATCGACGCGCCGGCTGGCTCCACGGCGATCTCACGCGTGACACCGAGGCCGTTCTTCCACGGCACCGCTTTGAGGTCATCGAAACGAAGGATCGTCATGCGACGCGCTCGATCTCGCGGGCGAAGGGTGGCAGCGCGCGAAGCATGCCCGTGCCGTAGCGTTTCGTGATCACGCGACGGTCGAGCAGCACGATGCGGCCGGTGTCGGTTTCAGTACGGATGAGCCGGCCGCAGTACTGCGTGAGCAGGCGCGTGGCATCCGGTACGCTCACTTCGATGAAGGGATTGCGTCCCCGCGATTCCAGCCATTCCGCATATGTGGCGCCGACGGGGTCCGTGGGCACGGCGAACGGTAATTGAGTGACGACGACGGTCTCGCAGAGCTTGCCTGGCAAGTCCAGGCCTTCGCCGAACGAGGCGAGCCCGAACAGGGTGCTTCCCTTTCCGGCGTCGATGTCTTCGCAATGCTCGGCGATGAGTTGCGACTTCGACAACGAACCCTGCGCGCGCACCTTGCGCACGAACTCGATCGGCAGGATCTGCAGCACGCGATCGAGCTTCGCCCGCGATGTGAACAGCACGAGGTTGCCCGCGTTCCAGTCGAGGTGCTTGGCCAGCCACTCGGACACTTCGCGTGCGTGGCCTTCGCGGTCGTCCGGCAAGGTCTTCAGCGCGGGTACTTCGAGCCTGGCCTGCTTCTCGAGGTCGAACGGCGAAGGCAGGCTGAGCGTGATGGCGTCGTTGGGCAGGCCCACCGAATCCGCGAAGCCGCGGAAGTTGCCTCCGGCGCTCAGCGTGGCGGAGGTCATCACCACCGCGGACGCATTGTCCCAGAGCACGCTGCGCAGCAGCCCGCCGGCCGAGACGGCGGAGGCGTGGCAGACCAGCTGTTGTTCCGGCGTCATGCTGACCCAACGGGCCAGGGGTGGATTGTTTTCGCGGTCGTCGGTGGACCAGGCGTACCAGGTGCGTACCTGGCGATCGAGGCGCTCCAACGCCACGCCCAGTTCGCGCGACAAGGCTTCCTGTGTCGGGCCGCCGGCTTCCATTTCCACCACGGTGCGGCGCACGGTGCGCAACCAGCGCTGGATGTCCTTGGTGATGAGGTGCAGGTGCTCGGCGTGCATCTTCCAGTTTTCCGGAAGCTGGCCGAGCGACGCGCGGAACACCGGGTCGGTCTCGCTCGACGAGGGCGTCCACGACAGGCGGATCTCGCGCTCGATCTCCTCGAGCGCGTTGGACATCGCCAGCAGCTTCTCGTCTCCCGCTTCCAGGGTGAGGTTGCCGATGCTTTCCTTGTCGGTGAGCGAATAGGCGCCATGGATCTGGTTTTGCAGGCGGCCGATCCGGCGCACGGCGGTGGCGAGGTGCACGTCGGCGGCGCCACGGTCGATCGCCTTGCCGGGGACGTGGTGCGCTTCGTCGAAGATGTACAGCGTGTCTTCCGGCTTGGGCAGGATCACGCCGCCGAAGGTGTCTTCGTCGCGTGGCATGGTGAGGTCGGCCAGCACGAGGTCCTGGTTCGCCACGACGATGTCCGCTTCGCCGATGGCACGACGGGCGAGGAAGAACGGACAGACGGCGAAGGCGCCGCACTTGCGGCCCGTGCAACCGCCGGCGCTGGTGGTGACCATGCCGCGGACGAGGTCGGAGAGCGGCTCGGGGCTGGTATCGATGTCGCCGTTCCACTCTCGCGATTCGAACGCCTTGCCGAGTTTCTCGATGGCCTTGGTGTCGCGCTCGGCGGGCGGGCGCGACCACAAGGCGAGATCGGCGTCGAACTCGAAGCCGCCCTGTGCCGAGGGCTCCGCGCCCGCCGCGCGCAGGTTGCGTGGGCAGAGATAACGGCCACGGCCCTTGGCCAGCGCCACCTTGGCTTCCACGCCACACAAGGTGAGGTATTGCGGGATGTCGCGCTGGACGAGCTGTTCCTGCAACGCCACCGTGGCCGTTGCGATCACCAGTTTCTTCTTCTGCGCGCGAGCCACTTCGAGCCCGGCGATCAGGTAAGCCATGGACTTGCCCGTGCCGGTCGGTGCCTCGATCACGGCGGCGCCCGCCGGCTCGGCCAGCGCCTTGGCCACCTCGGCGATCATCTTCAGCTGCGAGGCGCGCCCACGGAACCCCGCAAGGCCGTCCTTCAGCCGCGCATAGGCGGCGCGGATCGCGGCTTTGGTGTCGTCGGTGAGCATCGGGCAGGCATGGGAACGTGCGGGGCAACCTTGCAAGGTTACCCTATCGTCGTCTCAGCCCACGAGGCTCAGGCGTGGCGGTTCATTCCGGTGGACGGCGTGGGAAGGCCGGGAACGAGTCCGGCGACCACGAAGGTATGTTCTTCCCACGTTCCGTCGGCCTGCTGCACATGGATCTCGACGGGACGGCCGAGGCTGTCGGACAGGCCCGGGGCCAAGGCTTCCGCGGCGGAGATCGCCGCAGCCTGCGAGGCATACCGGCCCAGAGGAAGCGAGGCACGGCGCACGATCCACGGTTCCTGTGTCGATTCGCTGTATGGAATGAACAGTTGGGCGGAACTGGAAGCCATGGGACCCTCTCGATGGTGGGTGTGCCAGACGGGCGAGGCCGCCGCTGCGGCCTCGCGTTCCACGCTACGCCAAATCGGCTAAAAAACCCGTTAACCCTTGGCGGACAAAGGGTTCGAGGATACTTCCCAGCGCCGGAAACAGTCAGGGGCATGGCTGTTGATGAGGCCGGTGGCCTCCATCCAGGCAAACACGATGGTGGGTCCGACGAAAGTGAATCCGCGGGCCCGCAAGGCCTTGGATACCCGCTCGGACAAGGGACTGTTCGGCGGCACCGGGCCCTCCCAGACGAGGGGCTCGCCGTCGACGAAGCCCCAGGCGAAGCGGGCGAAATCCTCGCCGGCGTCGCGCATGGCCAGATACGCCCTGGCATTGCGAATCGCCGCCTCGATCTTGCTTCGCGAGCGGATGATGGCGGCGTCGGACAGGAGGCGTTCGACGTCACGCGGCCCATAGGCGGCGACACGCTCCGGATCGAAGCCATCGAAGGCCTGCCGGAAACCTTCGCGGCGGGCGAGGATCGTTCGCCACGAGAGTCCCGCCTGGAAGCCATCGAGGATCAGCTTCTCCCAGAGCTTGCGGCTGTCGCGCTCGGGCACGCCCCATTCGCGGTCGTGGTACCCGCGCATGAGGTCGTCGGCGTCGCCCCAGGGGCAGCGTACGAGGGGAAGCGTCACGCGGCGGCTCGCGCATTCACCATCGATTACCCGCCGAAACCCAGGTAATCGAGCTTGCCCACGCTGACACCGTTGTGGCGGAGGATGTCGTACGCGGTGGTCACGTGAAAGAAGAAGTTGGGGATGGCGAAGGTCAGCAGGTACGACGCGCCGGTGAAGCTGTGCTCGGTGTCCTTGAACTTGCGCGAGATCTCGCGCGTGGCGCCGGCTTCCAGCGCTGCGCGGTCCACCGATTGAATCCAGGCCACCGTGGCGTCGATGCGCTTGCGCAGGTCGGCGACGGTGGCTTCGTTGTCTTCGAACGACGGTGGCTGCACGTCGCCAAGGCGCGCGACGGCGAATTTCGCCGTGTCGCTGGCACGCTGGACCTGGCCAGCGAGATTCAGCATGTCCGGGGCGAGCCGGGCTTCCACCAGGGAGTCGCCGCCGTGTGCCTCCGCCTTGGCGAGAAGGTCGGAGAGGACGCGGAAGCCGCGGACGAAGACAGGAACGGAGGCGTCGTAGGTGGAGATGCTCATGCGGCGGTGTCTCTTGAGGTGGGCGACCCGGTTCGACGTGGGGATGCCACAAGGTTTCGACAAGCCCGACGCCCTGGTGGGAGCCGACCTTGTCGGCGATCCCGCGGCAGCGGGCCGGGGTTAGGCAAGCACCCATCGCCGCTGAAGCGGCTCCCACAACAGCCATCGAGTAGACCGGTTGGGAAGACCTGGTGGGAGCTTGGGAACAGACCTGTGGGAGCCGACCTTGTCGGCGATCCCGCGGCAGCGGGCCAGATTGAGGCAAGCACCCATCGCCGACAGGGTCGGCTCCCACCAGGCTTGCCTGGCTCCCACCAAGCCTGCCACCAAGCCTCGCACCGGGGATCGTTCGGGTCTACCATCGGCCGCCTTACCCACCGATCCCGCGGGTCCCCATGCCGCCACTCGATGCCACCACCTCCGCGCCCGACGCCATCGTCGCGATACGCGGCCTCTCCAAGACCTACAAGACCGGTTTCCAGGCGCTCAAGCGCGTGGACCTGGAAATCCGCCGGGGCGAGATCTTCGCCCTGCTCGGCCCCAACGGCGCAGGCAAGACGACGTTGATCAGCATCGTCTGCGGCATCGTCAATGCCAGCGAGGGCAGCGTGACCGTCGACGGCCACGACATCGCACGCGACTACCGCGCATCGCGGGGGCTGATCGGCCTCGTGCCGCAGGAACTGTCCACCGATGCCTTCGAGACGGTGTGGGCCACGGTGAAGTTCAGCCGCGGGCTCTTCGGCAAGCCCGCGAACCCGGACTACCTGGAAAAGATCCTGCGCGAGCTTTCGCTGTGGGAAAAGCGCGACTCGAAGATCATGACCTTGTCCGGCGGCATGAAACGCCGCGTGCTGATCGCCAAGGCGCTGGCGCACGAGCCGCGCGTGCTCTTCCTCGACGAACCCACCGCCGGCGTGGACGTGGAATTGCGTCACGACATGTGGCAGATGGTCCATCGCCTGCGTGAATCGGGCGTCACCATCATCCTCACCACGCACTACATCGAGGAAGCGGAAGAGATGGCCGATCGCATCGGCGTCATCAACCGTGGCGAACTGGTGCTGGTGGAAGAAAAGCACACGCTGATGCGCAAGCTGGGCAAGAAGCAGCTGTCGCTGCAATTGCAGACACCGTTGCAGTCCGTGCCGGAAGGCCTGGCGAACTGGCCGCTGGAGTTGTCGGCCGATGGCGGTTGCCTCATCTATACCTTCGACACCCAGGGCCAGGACACCGGCATCGCGGAGTTGTTGCGCAAGCTCGGCGAGCTCGGCATCGACTTCAAGGACCTGCATTCGAGCGAGAGTTCGCTCGAGGACATCTTCGTCAGCCTGGTGAGGGCCCGCGCATGAACGTCTACGCGATCCGCGCCATTTATCGCTTCGAGATGGCCCGTACCTTCCGCACGCTGATGCAGAGCATCGCCTCGCCGGTGCTTTCCACGTCGCTCTACTTCGTCGTCTTCGGCGCCGCCATCGGTTCGCGCATGGGCGAGGTGGGTGGCGTGAGCTACGGTGCCTTCATCATTCCCGGCCTGATCATGCTGTCGTTGCTCAACGAGAGCATTTCCAACGCCGCCTTCGGCATCTACATGCCGAAGTGGGCCGGCACCATCTACGAATTGCTTTCGGCGCCTGTGTCTTACGTGGAAGTGGTGCTCGGCTACGTCGGCGCGGCCGCGACCAAGTCGGTCATCCTGGGTTTGCTCATCCTCGTGACCGCACGGCTCTTCGTGGACTACGAGATCCTGCATCCGTTCTGGATGGTGGCCTTCCTGCTGCTCACCGCCGTCACCTTCAGCCTGTTCGGCTTCATCATCGGCCTGTGGGCAGACGACTTCCAGAAGCTGCAGGTCGTGCCGTTGATGGTCATCACGCCGCTGACTTTCCTCGGTGGCAGCTTCTACTCGATCTCGATGCTGCCGCCGGTCTGGCAGAAGATCACGCTGTTCAACCCGGTCGTGTACCTCGTCAACGGGTTTCGCTGGAGCTTCTACGGCAAGGCGGATGTGAACGTGGTGGTCAGCGCGGGCATGACGGTGGGCTTCCTGCTGGTCTGCCTCGCGGTGGTGTGGTGGATCTTCCGCACGGGTTGGAAGCTGAAGTCGTAATCGGAACGAAGCCGCTGGAGTCCCGAGTGCGCGGGACCCCAGCGGCTTCCCGGCTCACGCCTTGCCGAGGAAATCCGCCTTGCCCAGCACCACGCCCACGCCACGCAGGATCGCGTAGGCCGTGGTGGTGTGGAAATACACGTTCGGCAGCACGAAGTTCAGCAGGTAGTCCTGACCGCGCGTGCGCATCTCGCCGCTGCGCATCTTCAGCACGATCTGGCGCTCCTCGCTGCCTTCGAACTGCGCGGGCTTGAACGACTCCAGCATCCCGATCACCTTCGCGATGCGGGCCTGCAGGTCCTCGAAGGTCGCCTCGTTGTCTTCCATTTTCGGCGGCTCTTCGCCGGCCAGGCGATAGACGGCGCCCTTGCTCATGTCCGTGGCGATCTGCACCTGCCGGATGAGCGGGAACATGTCCGGCGTGATACGCGTGTTGAGCAGCACCTCGGGCGCGATGTTGCGCTCGGCCGCGTGCGCGGCGCCCTTGGCGAGCACGCCGGAGAGGTTGGTCAGGGCACGGACCAATACAGGCACGCAGGTCTGGTACATCGTGATGGACATGGCTTCGTAAACTCTTGTGGTGGGTGTCGGCCGGCCGGCCGCGGCGACGTATTGTGCGGGGTCGTTGGCGGCGCGTCGACGGAGGCGGGTTAGGATGGGCGCATGAGCCCACCGGATGCGCACCCCTCCCGTACCGACGCCGCCTTGCGGATGATTCGCCTGCGCCGGGCGCAACGGGCGCTGGACGGACTGTTTCGTTCGTTGCCGCTCGGCCGCCGGGTCCGTACCGGGGTGTTCATGGCGTTCAAGACCGTGCTCTCCGCCCTGGTCGCCTACGCGATCGGACACGCGCTGCATACCGAACAGGCGTTCTGGGCCGCGATCAGCGCCGTGGCGGTAACCCAGCCACACTTTGGCGATACCCGCGGCGCAGGCCGCGATCGCTGCCTGGGCACGATCTTCGGTGGCGTCGCCGGCCTGCTCGGCCTGTGGATCGGGGGCAGTGGCGACATGCTTTCATTCGGGCTGGCGCTGGGGCTGGTCACGCTGGCCTGCTGGACGGCGAACGCGGGACCGGCCGCGCGTATCGGTGGCATCACCACCGCCATCGTGTTGCTTGTCCCTGGCCAGGGGCCTCGATGGGAGGTTCCCTTGTACCGTCTGGGCGAGGTCATCCTCGGCACGCTCTGTGCGCTCGCCATCGGGTGGATGGTGTCGCGCCTCGAAGAACATGCGGACCGCAAACAGGAAACGGAGGCACCATGATCTCTCGAACGCGCCACCGCGAGCGGCATCGGCTTGACCGGATCGGCTGGTTGCGTGCCGCCGTGCTCGGTGCCAACGACGGCATCCTCTCCACGGCCAGCCTGCTGGTGGGCGTGGCATCGGCGGGGCGGGCAGGGCCGGGCGACATCATGATCGCTGGCGTGGCCGGGTTGGTTGCCGGGGCCATGTCGATGGCGGCGGGCGAATATGTCTCGGTCCGTTCGCAGGGGGATACCGAAAAAGCCGAGCTGGCGTTGGAATCGCGCGAGTTGCGCGAAGATCCCCACGGCGAGCACAAGGAACTCACCGAGATCTACGTTCGCCGCGGCCTGGACCGTGAACTGGCCGATCGCGTGGCGGAGCAGTTGATGGCGCACGACGCGCTCGAGGCGCATGCGCGCGATGAGCTGGGGCTGTCGGTGACCACGGCGGCGCGGCCGTTGCAGGCCGCCGCGGCGTCGGCGTTGAGCTTCGCCAGCGGGGCCCTCCTGCCCATCGTCGCCGCGGCGTTGTCGGCGCGCGAATCGGTCACCATGGTGACGGTGGCCGTGTCCCTCGTCGCCCTGGCGATCCTCGGCGCGGTGTCTGCCTGGACCGGCGGGGCGAGCATCGGCCGCGGCGTCACCCGTGTCGTGTTCTGGGGTGCGGCGGCGATGGCATTGACGGCGGCGGTGGGACGTCTTTTCGGCGTGGCGGCTTAAGCGGTCACCGAGGCTTTCAACCCACCACGCAACGATTGCGGCCGCCGTTCTTGGCCGTGTACAGCGCAAGGTCCGCGCGGTCGAACACCGACTGTGGCGTGTCGCCCGGTCGGAACTGGGTCAGCCCGATCGACGCGGTGACGCGAACGGGTTGCCGGCTTGCGTGGAAGGCGAGGTGCTGGATCTTGCCCCGCAGCCGCTCGCACACCTGTAGCGATTCCGCTTCGTCGGCGCCATCGAAGATCACGATGAATTCCTCGCCGCCATAGCGGGCGACGAAGTCGCATGGGCGTATGTGCTTCAACAGGGCCTGGCCGATGATGCGCAACACCGCGTCGCCCGCGGTATGGCCGTAGGTATCGTTGATGCTCTTGAAATGATCGATGTCGATGGCCGCGATGCTCAGCGGCCGCATGGTGGCCTGCCAGCTCTCGTAGGCCGCCTCGATCCGCTTCTCGTAGGCGAGGCGGTTGGGCATGCCGATCATCGTGTCGGTCTGCGCGAGTTCGTGTTCGCGTTCGAGGGAGCGCTGCAAGGTGTTGCGTTCGGTCTCGAGCTGTTCGATGCGCAGGCGCATCCGCTCCGCGCGTTCACGATAGGCCGTGAGCCGGATGCCCTCGCGGTCACGGAAATCGCGGAAGCAATGCGAGATGGTCTCGAGGCTTTGGTTCACGCGCTCGCGCAGCTCGTGCATGTCGTCGATCTCGAGGGCGGCTTCGCCGAGCAGGCGCATCTCGTGCGCCACCGACGCGTCCAGGGCTTGCCCGTTCGCTTCGCCGGTGGATTGATCGGCCAGTTCCCGCGACATGTACTGGCTCATCTCGTCGAGGCGGCCGGTGACGTGGCGGAGCACGGCCTGCAAGGCGTCGATCTCGCGTTGCAGCCCGATGCGTTGTTCGTTGACGAGGTCGGCCAGGCGGTCGCCGCAGACGGCCAGCGCCACCAGGTCGCCCGCGTCGGCGACATCGTGGCGCAGGTCGTTGGCACGGTCGGCGAGCCGGGGCAGGATGACGATGCGGTCGACGAGGCGGCTCAGCGACGACTGCACGGACGAGCCGTGCTCGGTGCGCTGCGGGCGCGTGATGGGAATGGACCGCTCGTCGTTCACGCCACGGGGCCGGGCGCCGAGGCCCTCGATCGCTTCGGCGAGTTCGTTGACGAGCGGTTCGAGTGCCAACGGTTCCATGGTGCCGCTCAACGCGGCGGACAGGCGCTCGATATGTGGATCGACCTGGTCGTGCGCGCCATGCGCGACGCGGCCGAGGCAGCCGACCAGCTGGCGCAGGAGGGACTCCGCGGTGCGCCACTGCGCCTCTTCACGGGTCAACCGCTCCACGGCTTCGTGATACTTGCTTTCCCAGAGCTGGTTGTCCAAACGCACGTCCCAACCGTCGCGTTATTTGCCG
The DNA here is from genome assembly GCF_056754745.1 of Luteibacter sp. TLI7-4A. Taxonomy (NCBI): domain Bacteria; kingdom Pseudomonadati; phylum Pseudomonadota; class Gammaproteobacteria; order Lysobacterales; family Rhodanobacteraceae; genus Luteibacter; species Luteibacter sp. TLI7-4A. Next base: position 3,998,091 of record NZ_JBPGWO010000001.1, read on the forward strand.
ATTCGGATCGCATGATACGATGAAGTTTGCGAATTAGCTCACGTTTTTCCCCGCCAAAGCGGGCTCTGGCTCGTCCCGCGTGGCCCGCGCAGCCACCACGATGCCGAAGGCCACGAGGGCCGCGGCCACCAGGAAGGGAACGCCGGGCAGGTGGACGGTGCGTGCCGGCGAAATCCAGAACGCGAAGATCTGGGCGAACAGGTAGGGACCGAAAATTCCTGCGAAGCTGCCCAGGCTGGTGACGGCACCCTGCAAGCGCCCTTGTTCGTCCGGCTCCACATGGCGGGTCATGATCGACTGGATGGGTGGGCCGGCCAGGCCCCATAGCGACATCAGCGGGATGCCGACCAGGAAGGCCCAGCCCACAGGAGCCAGTCCCATCACCGCGAACGCGGCCGTGCCGAAGGCCATGCCGGCAAGCAGGACGCGCCGCTCGCCGAAGCGGGCGGCAAGACGGCCGGTGAGGAAGGCCTGCACGGTCCCGTCGCAGGCACCGACCAGGGCCAGGACGTAACCCACCTGTTGCGGTCCCCATCCATAGCGATAGTCCGCGTAGAGGACGAATACCGTCTGCAAGACGTAATGGGCGAGGTAGAACAGGAACATCACGATGGAAAGGCCGAACACCTCGCGGTGGCGGCGCAGCATCTTCAGCGCGCCGAACGGATGGGCCGTATGCGGCTCGAAGCGTGCCGCCCGTTTCTCCGGAGGCAGCGACTCGGGAAGGATGAAGAAGCCATACAGGAAGTTGGTCAGTGCCAGCCCCGCCGCCACCCAGAACGGAAGGCGCAGGTCGATTCCGCCGAGGAATCCGCCCAGCGCCGGGCCGACGATGAAGCCGATGCCGAAGGCGCCGCCGAGCATGCCGAACGCGGCCGCGCGTTTCTCCGGCGGGGTCACGTCCGCGATATAGGCGTTGGCCGTGGTGAAGCTCGCCGCGGTGACACCGGAGATGACGCGTCCGACGAAGAGCAGCCATAGCGAAGGCGCGACGGCCATGAAGACGAAGTCCAGCCCCAGGCCGAGGTTCGACAGCAACACCACGGGCCGCCGCCCGAACCGGTCGGACAGGGCACCCTGGATCGGCGAGGCGATGAACTGCACGATGGCGAACACGGTACCGAACACGCCCACCCACCATGCGGCGTTCGACACCGTGTTGCCGGTCATCTGCTCGATCAGGTGCGGCAGCACCGGGATGATGATGCCGAACGCCAGGATGTCGATCAGCACCGTGATGAAGATGAAGATCACGGCGGCGCGGCGCACGGGGGTGTGGGTACTCGTTTCCATGGTGTCCGTGGTCAGTCCAGGAGTCGCTTCAGGCGTGGCGCCACGATAGGCACGGTCAGCATCGTGCTCGCCACCGCCATGAGCAGCAATGCGGTGAAGGTCTCGCTCGTGATCACGTGGCGATCGAGCAGGATGTTGACGAAGATGATCATGATCAGCGCCTTGGTCTGCAACAGCCAGCCGATCATCCATGCATCGCCACGCGCCCAACCCAGAAGCTTGCCCGCGAGTCCCACGCCGGCGAGCTTGCCCGCCACGGATGCCACCAGCAGCAATGCCGCGGCGACGAACACCGCCGTGCCACCGACCGACCAGTTCGTGCGCAGGCCGGTGGAGAGGAAGAACACGGGCATCACCACCAGCAACACGTGGTGGCGAAGCTTGTCCAGGTGATCGAGCGTGAACCAGTCGCGGTCGATGATGGCGCCGGCGAGGAAGGCGCCGACCATGTAGTGCAGGCCGCACCAGTCGGCGCCATACCCGCAGGCGGCGAGCCATATCAGGCCGACATACCAGCGATCGCTTTCTCGCAGTCGTGCCATCAGCTGGCGGAACAGCCAGGCCGCCACGGCGAATCCGGCGAGGAACGCCGCCTGGTGCCCGACCCGCTTCCAGTCGAGCAGGATGATCGCGAGCACGCCCCAGATCGCGAGGTCGTCGAGGCTGGCGTAACGCAGCACGCGCATGCCGAGCGGCCGGCGCAGGATGTCCAGCTTCTCGAGGAGCAGGATGAGGATGGGCAGGGCGGTCACCGCGCAGGCCATGCCCACGCCCAGCACGAACTGCCAGGTGGTCGCCGCTTCGCCTATCCATCCGTCTCGCCACGCCAGCATCGCCAGCGCGGCGAGGCAGCCCGCGACGAGGGGCCCCGCCAGCGCCAGTCCCGCCGTGGTGCCGCACTCCCGGCGCTGCTTCCAGACCTCGCGCAGGTCCAGCTCGATCCCGGCGATCCAGACGAACACCATCACCGCCCACCAGGCGATGCCGTTCAAGGCGCCGATGACCGGCGGCGCGAACACCGTGCCGTAGTAATCCGGAAACACCTTGCCGAGTACACCGGGGCCCAACAGGATGCCGGTGACGATCTGCACCACCACCAGGGGTGCCCAATAGTCCGTCCGGAAAACGCGCCAGACCAGATACGGCACGCCAAGAATGATCGTCATCGCGATCAGGAACAATTCGGTCGTATTCATTCACCCTCCCCAGGCTCGCCAGAGGGTAGCGGAAGTCGGCCCCGGTGGGAGCCCGTGTGGTGGGAGCCGGTGTGGTGGTGGGAGCCGACCCTGTCGGCGATGCTCTTACCGCGGCGGCTGCGAAAGCTCCCGGGCATCCAGCACCCCATCCCCGTTCCGGTCCAGCTTGTGGAACTGATGGATCAGGTTGCGCTGGAACTCGTCCAGGTGCACCGGCTTCGCACCGGGACGCATCGGACCATCGTTGGCGCCGAGCACGCCGTCGCCGTTGACGTCCATGCGCAGGAAGCCCTGGCTCATGTAACGGACATACTCCGCCTCGTCGATCCGGCCGTCGCCATTGCCGTCCATGCGGTGAAGATACTCCGTGGGTGTTCGCGGAAAGTCCTGGCCGAATGCCGGGGCGATCAGGAGCAAGGTGGCCAGCAAGCCGTATGGACGTCGATTCATAGGCCGGCAGTCTGCTCGATCCCCGCCCGTTTGTCGCCCCGTGGGAAACGGGAGTACCTTTGGACCCTTGCACCTTTCGCCAAGGGAGTCGCCCATGATCCACGACAGCATTCTGGACACCATCGGCCGCACGCCCATCGTGCGCCTGCATCGGCTGGCCCCGCCCCGCGTGACCCTCTACGCGAAGGTGGAATCGTTCAACCCGGGCGGGTCGGTGAAGGATCGCCTCGCCATCGCCGTGATCCTCGACGCCGAGCGGAAGGGCCTGCTGAAGCCGGGCGACACCGTGGTCGAGGCGACCTCCGGCAACACGGGTGTCGCGCTGGCGATGGTCTGCGCGGCCAAGGGTTACAAGTTCGTCGCGACGATGGCGGACAGCTTTTCGGTGGAGCGCCGGAAGCTGATGCGCGCCTATGGCGCCAAGGTGATTCTCACGCCCGCCGCCGAACGCGGCAGCGGCATGGTGAAGCGTGCGGAGGAACTGGCCGCGAAGCATGGCTGGTTCCTGCCGCGTCAGTTTCAGAATCCTGCCAATCCGGCCTACCACCGCAATACGACGGCCGCGGAGATCCTCCAGGATTTCGCCGGCCGCCGGCTGGATGCCTTCGTCACCGGTTGGGGGACGGGCGGCACGCTCACGGGCGTGGGCGAGGTGCTGAAGGTGGCCCGTCCCGAGGTGAAGATCGTCGTGTCCGAACCCACCGCCGCGCCATTGCTTGCCGACAAGCCGTGGTCCCCGCACAAGATCCAGGGCTGGACACCGGACTTCGTGCCCGAGGTGCTCAACCGGAAGATTTTCGACGTGAACCTGCCGGTGGACGAGGTGCTGGCGCGCGACACCGCGCGGCGGCTCGCCCAGGAGGAAGGCATCTTCGTCGGCGTGTCGGCCGGCGCCACCGTGGCGGCGGCCTTGAAGTACGCCGAGGGCGTGGAAGAGGGAAGCGTCATCCTCGCCATGCTGCCGGACACTGGCGAACGATACCTTTCCACCTTCTTGTTCGAAGGTGTCGAGGAAGGGTCGGACGATGCATGGCTGAACAGCCTGCCGTGACAACCGTGACGCCGCCGGTGAACCATCATCGGCGGCTTACAAACGCACTGCGTTTCCATCACGCCTGACCCGTCACGGTAGGCCCTTCGAAAGGAGGATACCCACCATGACCCTGTTCCGTAGCAAGAGCATCGGCGAAGAAGTCCTCGGGCGCGCGCACCGCGTCGCGGGCGCCCTTACCGGCCATCATCCCCGCGAAGCATTGGGTGCCGCGCGTGAGTACGCGGGGCAGGCCGGTGCCTTGGCGACCCAGGCCATGGGTGTCGCAGGACGCGGTGTTCGCCGTAACGTGGGCTTGAGCATCGCCATCGGCGCCAGCCTTGGCGCGCTGGCGACAGCGTATCTCCTGGCCCGGCGTCATGCGCGCTTGCATGACGAACACGACGAACACGACCCGACCCGGCAGCGACCGACGAACAGCAGTGGCGACGCGCTGGATGGATCGGGCGAGGACAACCCGATTCCGGGCGAGACGGGGTTGTACTAACCGGTTGTACTGGCAGCTGTTATGGGAGCCGACTTGTCGGCGATGGTGCTTGCCTCGATCTGGCCCGCTGCCGCGGGATCGCCGACAAGTCGGCTCCCACCAGGCATCGGGTACCGGCTCCTACCAGGCATTCGCCAGTTCCGGCTATGCCTTATGCCGCGTTCGAGCGTCTGCGCAGTACGGCCAGTGGTTGGGCCCAGGTGGCGCCGGGGCGGCGCTTGCTGGTGACCAGCGTCAGTTCCGAGGGCTGGAACACGTTGACGTTGTGGGTCGCCGGTGTGGTCAGGATGTACTGCGCACGGGTGCTCTTGAGGAAGGCGCCGACCTTGTCGATGTTGAAGATGTCGAGGTGGGCGAAGGGCTCGTCGATGAAGACGAAGCCGCCGGGGCGATCCTCGTCGCGCATCAGGGCCACCAGCAGCAACAGCGATTTCATGACCTGCTGGCCGCCGGAGGCTTCACCATCGTCCATGCCGATCCAGCCCTTCTTGTCGAATTCGAACCGCACATGTAATGCGGCCGAGGCGAGGGCGAGGTCGTCGTTGCTCAACTCCGGCAGATCGACATCCACGCCGATGCCGGCCAGTTCGGCCAGTACCTTGAGGTTCTTCGCGTAGCGGCGGACGGTGTTGCGCAGCACCTGGATGTACGCGCCGCGCGCTTCGTGGGTGGTTCGCGACGCGCGCTCCAGATGCACGCGGCGCTTTTCCAGGTCCTGCTTCAGGCCTTCGTGGTCGGCCCAGAATTTTTCGCGTAGGGCGAGGACGCTCGCATCCTGCTCCCAATGACCTTCCTCGAGGCGGCGCTCGATGCGGTCGATTTCCCGGCGCACGGCGGAGGGGGATTCATAACGCTCGCGGAGCGCCGCCATGGCGCTGCGCGTGCGATGGACAAGGGCGACGTGGGCACGTTTCAGCCGGAACGCCTTCAGCCGGTCGACCTGCTCGCCACGCAACTGATGATGCTGGCGCACGGCGTCGGCGAGTTGGTTCTGGATCGAGCGCTGTTCGCGCGCGGCATTGTCGCGCGCGTTGGATGTCTTCAGGCGCTTCTCGCGCACCGCCTCGTAATGGACTTCCGCCGCCGCATGGCTGTCCGCCGTGCGCTGCACGTCTTCGCGCAGGCGTGCCTGCTGCTCGCGTGCTTCCGCGAACTCGTCGGCGCGATCGGCGAGCTGGCTGCTGGCGCTGGCGCCGCGCAATACGGCTTCGGCATCGCTCGCACGGGCGAGGGTGTCCTTGCGTTCCGTGGCGATGTCGCGCAGGCGGTCCTCGATCTCGCGCAGCCTGGCTTCGCCGTCCCTCAGTTGGCGCTCGCGTGCGCCGGAGCCGAAGTACATGTCGTCGACACCAAGGTGGCGTCCGCCCCGGCGTTCGCGGAAGTAACCCTGTGGTGTGATCCAGTCCTGGTCCTTGCCGACGCGTGCCCCGTCCGCGACATCCTCCACGCGGCGGATGCGATCGAGGTTGCGCAACAACCAATCGGGCGCGGCGGCCGAGAACTCGACCACCTCCAGCAACGACCCGCGCGTGGCGGCGCTGGCCGGCGTACGGTCGGCCACGACGAAATGCTTGTAGCGATGTTGCTCGCCCAGCTTCCATGCCTTCTCGCGATCACGCGGGTCGTCCAGCAGGACGACATGGCGATACCCCGCGAGCACGGCCTCCACGGCCGGTTGCCAGCGCGGTTCGACGATCTCGACAATCTCGCTGAGCATGCTGTGACGGATGCCGGCCTCGTCGAGCGCGCGGCGGAACGACGCTTCGAAATCCGGTGTGTAGCGCCTGCCGCTACGCCAGGCGGAAAGCTGCGTCGTCAGGGTCGCGAGGTCCTGGCGCAAGCGGGTCTCCTCCGCTTGCAGCGCGTTGACGCGGGCCCGCGCGTCCCGTGCGACGTCGGCGAGCCGTTCGTGATCGGCACCGCCCTGGGCGGCGACCATGTCGCGCAGCCGCGTCTCCTGCTTGATCAGCAGGTCGTTCTGGGCGAGTTCCGCGCGAGCCGCATCGAGGCTCTTCTGGGTTTGCTGGCGTGCGAGGTCGGCCTCGTGCTGTTCCGCACGCAATGCTTCACCGGTGGCGTCGAATTCACCCAGTTGACGGGTCAGTTCCATGTCACGCCGCTCGAGTTCCGCGACGCGGCGTTTCACGCCGGTGAGCTGTGGGCGCGCACCACGAATACCCGCGTTCAACTCGGCCAGTTCCGTGCGCGGCAGGATGTCGGCGACGAGTTCGATGCGTTCGCTCTTGAGCGCATTCCATTCCTGGTACGAGCGCGCCCGTGCCTCGGCTTCCTGCAAGCTCACGCCGATGAGCGAGAGCTGGTGCTCCAGCCCGTGCTGCTCGCGATCCGCCTCGGCCTGCTCGTTACGCGCGCGCTGGTAGTCGTCGAGCACGGCCTTGTCGCCGAACACGTCGAAGACGAGGTCGAGCAGCGCCTTGGGCGGAAGTTGGCAGAGCTTGTCCGTCGCGCCTTGCTCCAGGGTGAGCACGCGACGGATCGCCTGCGACAGCCCGGCGCCTTCCAGGCGCACGCGGTACTCGCGCAGGCCGAGGAAATCGCCGCGCGCCTCGATCTCTTCCACGCTCACGTCGCCGCCTAGCACGGCGTACTGGCGCGTCCACTCGCCGCCTTTCTTCTGGATGCGGCAGGCGAGGGTCACCTCGCGGTCCATCAGCGGAAAGAACGGGCGCTCGCCGTTCGGGCCTGGCGTGTTGCCCACGCGGGCGCGCAGCCACGCGAAAGGCTTGCCGTTGTGGCGCAGGTAGCTCTTGTAGTCGCGGTTGCCGGCGCAGTCGATGGTGAGCAGGGTGCGCAAGGCATCGAGCAAGGTCGTCTTGCCGGAGCCGTTGGGGCCGACCACGGTCACGATGTTGGTATCGAGCGGCAGGCTGAAACGCTGCCAGTAGTCCCAATGCACCACTTCGAGGCTGCGGAAATCAAACATCGATGTTCTCCCCGGCGGGACGCGAGGCGGCATCCGCGAGCAGGTCGCCGAGCGCGCCATCGAGGATTCGGCGTGCCGTGCGTTCGTAGTCGAAGGCGAGGTCGAGCAGCGGACCCTCCGCCACCTCGCCCTTGCGGCGCACGATGAAGCCGAGGCGGTTCAGCGTGCCCAGGTTGAAGCCCACGCGCGTCTTGCCGCCGAGCTTGTTGCCGAAATCGGCGAGCAGGGTGCGTTCGGCGATCACGGGGGAGATGGCCGGATCGCGCGGTATGGGTTTGTCCTCGGCGAACATCTGGCTTTGCGAAGCGGCCGCTTCCGCATCCTGCCGCTCGACCTGGCGCTGCCGCTTCGGCAGCACGATCAGCGCCCAGATGACGACCAGCAGGGCCACGCCATCGCGGTCGAGTTGCAAGGTGTTCGATATCCAGCTGTCGCTGCCGCCGAAGACGGTGCGCTCGCTCTTTCGCGCCACGGCGAGGCCGATGTAGGCGGCATAGGGATGTTCGCGCAATTCGAGGCCGACAGCTTCCAGGCGGCGGTCGAGTTCCTCACGGAAACCTTCGTCGAGCAGCGCCTTGCGTGCCTGCGCGTCGTCGCGCGGCAACCAGCGTTGGGCGAGCAGCCGGGTGATCAGGCTGGCGGTATCGTCATGCATCATGGGTGTCCTTCGCGGCGTCGCGCGGACGCAGCCGTCCGGCGCTGACCAGCGCGATCTGGGGCAGGTCGGTCTCGATCAGTCGTGCTTCGATTTCCAGCGCGAGCGGCAGGCGCGCGAGGTCGGCGGTGCCGCCTTCCAGTGCCGCCGACTCGGGGTCGCCCAGCAGGCCAAGCAAGGAGAGGCGATAGGCGGAGAGGGCATAGTCGTCGCCGATCAGGGTGTCTTCGAGTTCGCGCGGTTCGTCGATGGTCGCGAGTTCGGCGCGCCAGTCGTCGAGGAAGCGCAGGTCTTCCTCGTCCATCGGCAGGTCGGCGGTATCGGGCGGTTCTTCCGCGCCTGGCAGCGCGGTGCTCTCGGCCGCGAGCCGTTCGCGTTCCAGCAACTCGAACTCGGCGACGTCGAGCGCGATCTGGTCATGGATGAAGGGGGCGGGCAAGGGCAGCAGGAGCTGGCCGTCCTCGAAGGCGGCCAGCGTGTCGATGTCCTGCGCACGCAGCCAGCCGACGAGGTCCGACGAGGACAGGCCGGTACGGCCCAGGTGCACGCGGTGCTGGTCGATCTTGTTGAGTTCGCGCTGGAACGTGCCGGCCTGGCGCAACAAGGCGCTCTGCGCACGGCCGACGGCCTGGGCCAGGCGATGCGCGGCGGGCTCCAGGTCGTCTTTCTCCGTGATCCCGGCGACCACCTCGGTGCCTTTCTCCACCCATGTCCAGACCGAATCGAGGCGTTCGGCGGCCTGACGGATACGGTGTTCGGACCCGGACAGCACCGCGCGGTCGAAGTCCTCTTTCAGTTCGGTCAGGCGCGACAGCAGGTGGCCGAGTTCGTCGACCGACACGCGCCCCATGGCCTGCCCCGCGGCGAGTTGCGCCGTGAGGTAGCCGAGGCCGTCATCGTCGTCGTTCTCGAACTCGAGCATCGCCGCGAGCGCGCCAAGCGCCTTGCGGCCCAGCGGGCCCACCCGGTAGCGCTGGGTCTCGCTGTCGTAGACCAGCAGGTCGTGGTCCTTCAGCCGCTGGACCACCGTCTCGAGTTTCACCGGGTCGACGAAAGCCAGGTGGTCGCGGATCTCCTGCGGCGTCCATTCCGTCGCATGCGAGCGGCCACCCAGCGTGCGCAACACCAGAAGGCGCAGCAGCACCTGTGCCTCGCTGCCGTGGAACAACGTGGAGAACGTGCGCAGCAGGCCGCGCCCCCGCAACAACGGGAACACGGAAGGAAGGTCCTCGACGACGATGCCGTCGCGGAAAAGATCCTGCAGGCGTTCGTCGTGGACGGTGGTATCGACCGGACCGTTCAAGGTCAGCGGCGGTCGACGCCGACGAAGCGGAGGAACTCGCCCCGCGTGCGGGGATCTTCGCGGAAGCTGCCGAGCATCTGGCTGGTGATCATCGATACGCCGCGTTTGTGCACGCCACGGGTGGTCATGCATTCGTGGCTGGCGTCGATCACCACGCCGACACCGCGCGGGCGCAGGGTGTCTTCGATGCAGTGCGCGATCTGCGCGGTGAGCTTTTCCTGCACCTGGAAGCGACGGGCGAAACCGTCGACCACGCGGGCGAGCTTGCTGATGCCGACGACACGATCGGTGGGAACGTAACCCACGTGCGCGCGGCCGATGATCGGGGCCATGTGGTGCTCGCAATGGCTTTCGAACTCGATGTCGCGAAGGACGATCATCTCGTCGTACCCGGCCACTTCCTCGAAGGTGCGGCGCAGGTAGTCGGCCGGGTCTTCGTCGTAGCCCTTGAACCAGTCCGAATAGGCCTTGACCACGCGCTTGGGCGTATCGAGCAGGCCCTCGCGGTTCGGATCCTCGCCCGCCCACAGCAACAGCGTGCGCACGGCCTCCTCGGCCTGTTCACGGCTGACCGGGCGGTACTTGGCGTCGTCGCTCATCGGGACGGATTCCTTGGTGAAAGCAAAGGGGCCATTGTAGTGGGAGCCGGCTCTGCCGGCGATCCCGCGGCAGCGGGCCAGGTCGAGGCAAGCACCCATCGCCGGCATAGCCGGCTCCCACAAGGGGCCAGGCTTCCACAAGGGGCAGGGGCGAGGCAGGCACCCATCGCCGACGAGGTCGGCTCCCACCTGGCTATCAGTCTTCGGAGGGTGGGGTGGGGGCCGCTTCGCCCTCGGCGTCGGTATCGTCCAGGCCCGGCGCCAGTTCGAGCAGGACTTGCGACTCGTCCGCGCCCAGCGATTCCACCCCGCGCAGCTTGCGCTCGATGGCGCGGGTGCGGATGCCCGCGCTGTCGATGCTGTTGCGTACCGTGTCCAGCTGTTTCCGGGTCTTCTCCAGCACCGTGGCGAACTTGCCGAACTCGTTCTTCACCGCCGCCAGCACGTGCCAGACCTCGGACGAGCGTTTCTCGATCGCCAGTGTCCGGAAGCCCATCTGCAGGCTGTTGAGCAGGGCGGTAAGCGTCGTGGGGCCCGCCACGGTGACGCGGCATTCGCGCTGCAACTGCTCGGAAAGCCCGGGGCGGCGGATCACCTCTGCATAGAGGCCTTCGGTGGGCAGGAAGAGGATCGCGAAATCGGTGGTGTGCGGCGGCGCGATGTACTTGCTGCGAATGCGCTTGGCTTCTTCGCGCACGCGCAATTCCAGCGCCTTGCCGGCGAGCAGCGCGCCTTCGGCATCGGCCGCGTCCTGCGCGTCGAGCAGGCGCTGGTAATCCTCCACGGGGTATTTCGCGTCGATCGGCAGCCAGACCGGCGTGCCTTCCTCGGTGCCGGGCAGGCGGATGGCGTACTCGACGCGTTCACTCGATCCGGGCACCGTGGCCACGTTGGACGCGTACTGTTCCGCCACGAGGATCTGTTCGAGCAACGCGCCCAGTTGCACTTCGCCGAACGTGCCACGGGTCTTCACGTTGGTCAGCACGCGTTTCAGGTCGCCCACGCCGGCGGCGAGCGCCTGCATTTCGCCGAGCCCGCGTTGCACGGCTTCCAGCCTCTCCGACACCAGCTGGAACGACTGGCCCAGCCGTGTCTCCAGGGTGGACTGGAGTTTCTCGTCCACGGTGGCGCGCATCTGCTCCAGCTTGGCGGCGTTGTCCTGCTGGATCGCGGCAAGTCGCGTTTCCAGGGTGGCGCGGATATCGCCAAGGCGCTTTTCGTTCTCGGCGGTGAGCGCGGCGAAACGCTGGTCGATCGATTCGCCGAAATGTTTCAACGTGAGGGCGGATTCCTCGCGGGTCTTGCGCGAATCGTCGGCCAATCCCTGGCGCAGCGATTGCAGGCCGATGTCGGTACGCTCGGTGAGCTGGTCCAGGCGGCGGCCGAAACCCTCGATGCGCTCATGCTGGCGTTCGGCGGCGATCTGCAGTTGTTCCTGCACGTGCCCGCGGAATTGTCCGAAGCTCTCGCCCAGTTCGCCGCGGCCCGCGCGCTGTTCTTCGCGGATGACACCTTCCAGCCGGCGGTTGTCCTCACGCAGCGCGTCGAGGCGAAGCGCGCTGCCATCGTCCTGCCCGCCACGGGAAAGCAGGGCGATCAGCAGGCCCAGGCAGGCCAGGGCGACGGCCAGCAGGGCGATCAGGAGGATGGTTTCGAGCGTCATGGAGCGAGAGGGTACCTGTGTTGGTGGCTCCTGGCGAAGCCGTCGCCGCCGAAGCGGCTCCCACAGGAGGCGTCGTCAGACTGGGGGATGGGCGTCTCAGAGCTCGCGATTGCCGACGATGACGACATCGGCCGGGCGCCTGGCGAACAATCCGACCGTGACCACGCCGACGACCTGGTTGAGATCGGCTTCCAGTTCCACCGGATTGGCGATCCGCCAGCCGTGCACGTCGATGATCCAGTTGCCGTTGTCGGTCACCACGCCGTCGCGCCACACCGGGTTGCCCCCTCGGGCGACGATCTCGCGTGCCACGTGGCTGCGCGCCATGGGGATCACTTCGATCGGCAGCGGGAACTTGCCGAGCACGTCGACCAGCTTGCTCGCATCCACGATGCAGACAAAGGTATCCGACGCGGCGGCCACGATCTTTTCGCGGGTGAGGGCGGCGCCGCCGCCCTTGATCAGGCGCTTGTGCGGATCGCATTCGTCCGCGCCATCGACGTAGAGGTCGAGCCGGCCCGCCGCGTTGAGGTCGATCACGTCGATGCCGAGCTTGCGCAGGCGTGCGCTGGAGGCTTCCGAACTGGATACGGCGGCCTTGATGCGGTCGCGGTACTGCGAGAGTTCGTCGATGAAGAAATTCACCGTGGAGCCGGTACCCACGCCGATGACGCCGTCCTTGAAACCACCATTGCCGACGTAGCGGAACGCGGCGGTTTCGGCGGCTAGACGCTTCTCGTTGTCCTGGCTCATGACTTTTCCAGCTTCAGGATGAAGTCCCAATCGCTCTTTGCCACGGGCATCACCGACAGGCGGTTGCCCTTGCGCACGAGCGGCATGTCGGCGAGTTCGTCGTACCCCTTCAGTTCCTCCAGCGAGATCGTGCGCGCGAGCTTGCGCTCGAACTTCACGTCGATCAGCACCCAACGAGGTTCCTCGCGCGTGCTCTTCTCGTCGTAGTACTTCGACCTGGGGTTGAACTGGCTCTCGTCCGGATAGGCGGGCGAGGCCACCGTGGCGATCCCGGCGATGCCGGGATCGTCCGTGTTGGAATGGTAGAAGAAAACCTTGTCGCCGACCTTCATGCCGTCGCGCATGAAATTGCGCGCCTGGTAGTTGCGCACGCCATCCCAGGGTTCGATGCCTTTGCGCTTGAGGTCGTCGATCGAGAAGGTGTCCGGCTCGGACTTCATGAGCCAGTATTTCATGCGTCGACGCCCGTGCAGTCAATCAGTTCCTTGTCGGTCGCGATGTAGTCGAGCGAGATGTCCCACTCGGCGGTCTCGATCGCGTCCAGTTCCTGGAAATCGTAGCCGACGCCGACGAGCAACGGCCGTGCCGGACGGGGTTGTCCGCGGAGGAACTCGAAGCTCCGGTCGTAATAGCCACCGCCGAAGCCGAGGCGATTGCCGCGCCGGTCGAAGCCCAGCAACGGCACCAGTACGAGGTCAAGCTTGCTCGCCTCGATGATGCGTTCGGCGGCCTTCGGCTCGGGAATGCCCATTTCGTTGGCCTCGACGTCCTCGCCGGTGGTCCAGGGCGCGAACGTGAGCCGGCGCTTGCCACCCGACTTGGTGACGATGGGCAGGTAGAAGGTCTGGCCGCGCTCCGCCATGGGCGCGATGGCGAGGTTGAGCGGCAGCTCGCCACCCGTGGCCCAGTAGCCGGCCACGTGTTCGTCGGTGAGGAATTCGGGCAACTGCTCCAGGGACTGGCGCAGTCCCTGTGCCGCGGCGACACGCTCCGCCGGCTTCAGCTGGCGGCGGCGCTGCACGAGGTCGGCTCGCAGTTCACGTCTCTCGGGTAGCTTTGACATGGGTCGTTCAGCCGAACGGCACAGGCAAGGTTGCCGTCGAGCCGCCCCCTCCGGTGCCGCGGAGGGGACGCTGACCGGTCAGAAACCGGCCGGCCGGGGAAATAAGGAGGCGTTCTCCGCGATGCCGCTGCGCACCAAACGACCTTGATCCAAAGGATCAGGTGGGAGGGCTACGCAACTTCGAGGCTTTCCGTACGAGGCGGACATGCACAACAGTCGCGAAAAGCCGACCCGGGGTCGTATGTAGGAACAAGGCAAATGTAAAGTGCGCTGGCGAACACCGCAGGGAACGCCCGGCGCTATTTTACCGATGCGTCGAGCAGACCATCAAGCTTTCTTCGCAGGGAAGCCAATCCGTCGGTCAGCACCTGTTCCTGCGAGTCGTGCTCCTTGCGCAGCGTGAGGAGCTCGTGAGCGATGCTCACGGCCGCCAGTACGGCGATCCGGTCGAAACCGGGAACCTTCGCGTTCGATTTCAGCTCGCGCATCTTGCCGTCGAGGAACTGGGCGGCGGCGATCAGCCCGGGGCGCTCTTCCGGAGCGCAGGCGATATGGAACTCGCGGTCGAGCAGGCGCAGGGATACCGGTTCGCTGGCGGTGGCATTCATAGGAGGTATCAGCCCGTGTTCTCGAGCGCCTTCAGGCGCTGGATCATCGCTTCCACACGGCTACGCGCCTGTTCGTTGCGCGCCATCAGCCCTGCACGTTCGTTCGCCAGCTGTTCCTGGCTGTGCCGCAGGCTGCGGTTTTCCTCGGTCAGCCGGCGGACGGTATCGACGAGCCGGTCGAGCGTCGCGCTCAGGGCTTCCAGTTCGGTCTTGAAGGCATCCGGGTTCGTCATGCGCGGACTATATAACAGGATGTCGGGCCTTGTCGGCAGCCCGTGAAGGCGAAGGCGCCAGCGGCGTGAAGTCGCCTGCATTAGACTTCGGTTTCGCGTATCCAGGAGTAGCCGTCATGTCGGCCAACCAGACCGTCGATCCGGAAGAGATCGCCGAGCTCATCGCCCGCTGCAAGCTGTCCGTGTCGGTCAGCGAATTCCATGGTGCCCTGGTGGGTTACCTCAGCGCCGGTGGCCACTTTCCGCATGGCTCCGTGCTGGAGGCACTGCAACTCGAGCCCGACCCGGCACCGAGCGACAAGGAAATGGCCATGCTTACCCGCCTTCGGCATCAGACCGAGGAATGGCTGGCCGACCCCGAATTGACCTTCTCGCCCTGGCTGCCCGACGACGACGCGCCCATCCCGGAACGCGCCGAGGGCCTCAGCGAGTGGGTCGAGGGTTTCCTCGGTGGCTTCGGCCTGGGCGGTTCGGTGGAGGTCAACCGGGGCATGAGCGACGATGCGAAGGAAGTCCTGCAGGACATGGCCGGCATCGCAACGGCCGATTTCGAGTTCGATCCGGATGACGACATCAATGACGAGAGCCTGATCGAACTCGAGGAATTCGTCCGCGCCGGCGCCATGCTGTTGCACGCCGAGCTGAGCCGCGTGTCCCGACCGGCCAACGACACCCTGCATTGATCGCCGCGGCCGAGTACGCCCGGCGCCGCCGGGAGCTGATGCGCATGGCCGGCGGGGACGCGGTACTGATCCTCGCCGCCGCCCCGGAGCGCATGCGCAACGCCGACGCGCCCTGGCCGTACCGGCAGGATTCCGATTTCCACTACCTCACCGGTTTCGACGAGCCGGAGGCCGTACTGGCCTTGCTCCCCGGGCGCGCCCACGGTGAAACCGTGCTGTTCTGCCGCGAGCGCGACGCCGACCGCGAACGCTGGGACGGCGAGCGCATGGGCACCGACCGCGCCGCGCGCGAACTGCGCCTGGACGATGCCTTCCCGATCGACGATATCGACGACATCCTCCCGGGCATGATCGAGGGCCGGGCGCGCGTGTACTGCCATTTCGGCCAGGAACCCGATTTCGACGCCCGCCTGCTCGGTTGGATGCGCCGCTTGCGCACGGCACGGGGAGGTGGCGTCGTACCCAAGGACCTGGTGGCCCTGGGGCATTTGCTGCACGACCTGCGCCTGTTCAAGTCACGTGACGAACTGGCCCTCATGCGCCGTTCCGGCGAGGTGGCCGGTGCGGCCCACCTCGCCGCGATGGCCATCGCCCGGCCCGGCGTGGCCGAGTACGAGGTGGAGGGCGAGATCCTCCGCACCATCCGCGGCCGTGGCGCGGTGCCCGCCTTCCCACCCACCGTGGCTGGCGGTGCCAACGCCTGCATCATGCATTACCAGGCGAACCGCGCCATCCTGAAGAACGGCGACCTGCTCCTGGTCGACGCGGGGGCGGAAGTGGATTGCTACGCTTCCGACATCACCCGCACCTTTCCGGTCGGCGGGCGGTTCAACAAGGAACAGCGCGCGCTTTACGACATCGTGCTCCAGGCCCAGTTGGCGGCGATCGACGCGGTCCGGCCCGGCCGTTCGTTCGGCGATGCCCACGACGCCGCCGTTCGCGTCATCGCGGAAGGCCTCTGCGCGGTGGGCATCCTCCGCGGCGGCGCCGACCGGATCATCGCCGAAGGCAGCTACAAGGCCTATTTCCCCAGCAAGACGGGCCACTGGCTCGGCCTCGACGTCCACGACGTGGGCGACTACCGCATCGACGGCGAACCACGCGTCCTCGAAGAAGGCATGGTCGTCACGGTGGAGCCGGGGATCTACGTTCCCCTGGACGATAAGCGCGTCGACGAGCGCTGGCGCGGCATCGGTATCCGCATCGAAGACGACGTGGTGGTGACGAAGGGCGCTCCGGAGGTGATGACGGCGATGGTTCCCAAGTCCCCCGAGGCCCTGGAGCACTGAGCAGGCCTTGTGGAACCCGGCAGACTTTGTCGGAGCCGGCAAACCCTGTGGGAATCGGCGGACCTTTTAGAAATCAGCAGAACGTGTGGGAGCCGCTTCAGCGGCGATCCGCGGCAGCGGGCAAGGTTGAGTCAAGCCCCATCGCCGACAGGGTCGGCTCCCACCAGGAGCCGCCTTTTCTTCCTGATGAGAGAGACCCTGCCTGGCCCAGTGGGAGCCGACCCTGTCGGCGATGCCCTGCCTCAAGTCCCCTCGCGCTTCGACATCGGCTCACGCGCACGGCTCGCCTCGTCGTCCGAGTGCACCTCGAACCACACCGCGTTGAGGATGCCGAAGGTGCAGGCCAACCCCAGGCCGAGAATCCAGGCGAAATACCACATGGCGTTGCTCCTTCAGTACAGGTCGTGCGACTTGCGCACGTGTTCGAGGGTGACGCGGCCGCGCATCACGCGATAGACCCAGCCCGTGTAGAGCAGGATGATCGGAATGAACACCACGGTGACGCCGAGCATGATGAGCAACGTGCCGCGACTGGACGAGGCATCCCACACGGTAAGGCTCGACGCGGGATCCAGCGACGACGGCATCAGGAAAGGGAACAGCGCGAGCCCCGCCGAAAGGATCGTGCCGGCAACGGCGAGGCAGCTGGAGAAGAAGCCGCCGAAGCCGCGTCGGCCGACGTACAGCTGCACGCCGAGCGCACCGGCGAAGGCGAGTACCGGCGCGGCCCAGAACGCGGGATGGGTCATGTACCCGGTGAACCACGACGCGCCTACCGCCACCTGCTTCGCCAGCGGATTGGACAGCCCGCCCGCCACCACCGGTCCGGAGATCGCGTACCCGGGAATGCCGTAGGCGAGCCACACGCCGGCCAGCACGAAGAGGACGAGATAAACGAGCGAGGCGATGCGCGCGATCTTCGCCGCACGTTCCGCGATGACGTGGTCGGCCTTCATCGCCGCCCAGCTCGCACCGTGCGCCAGCAGCATGCTGAGGCTGACCAGCCCGGAAAGCAGCGCGAACGGACGGAAGAGGCCGAAGAACCCGCCTTCCCACGACATGCGCAGGTCGCCGTCGTAGCGGAAGGGCAGCCCCAGGAAGAGGTTGCCGAAGGCCACGCCGCACACCAGCATCACGATGACGCCGGAGGCGATCAGGCTGTAGTCCCATACGGCCTTCCAGCGTGGATCGGGCATCTTCTCGCGGAAGTTGAAGCCGACCGGCCGGATGATGAAGGCCACGAGCAGCACGAACATGGCGACATACAGGCCGGAGAACGATGCCGCGTACAGCAGCGGCCACGCGGCGAATACCGCGCCACCACCCAGGATGAACCATACCTGGTTGCCTTCCCAGGTGGGCTCGATGGTTTCCAGTAGCACGGTGCGCTCGTGCTCGTCCTTGCCGAGCACGCGCAACAGTGCCGCCACGCCGAAGTCGAAGCCGTCCATGATCGCGAAACCGATCAGGAGGACGCCGATGAGCGCCCACCAGATGATACGCAGGGTGTCGTAGTCGAACATGAGGTTCTCCTTCAGGCCGTCTGCGCGGTAACGGGGAGGGTGTCCGCTTGCTTCGGCCACATGCCGAGACCGTCGGGGCCCTTGCGGGCGAACTTCACCATCAGGTAGCCATCGATGATGGCGAGGGCGGTATAGAAGAGCACGAAGCCGCCGAGCGAGATCCAGACCTGCCCCGCGGTGAGTGACGAAGCTCCCAGTGCCGTCGGCAGCACGCCTTCGATCGCCCACGGCTGGCGGCCATATTCCGCGACGATCCAGCCCAGCTCCGCGGCGACCCATGGCAGCGGAAGGCTCCACAACGCGGCGCGGAGGAAGCCACGTCCGTCGAGGCGGCGCTTGCTGGCACGCCAGAACGCATAGGCGAACAACGCGATGAAGTAGAGCCCGCAGGCCACCATGATGCGGAACGACCAGAACAGCACGGGGACGTTCGGGATCGTGCTGTCGGCGGCCTTCTGGATATCGGCCGGGGTGGCCTTTCGCGGATCGTCGATGAAGCGCTTGAGCAGCAGGGCGTAACCCATGTCCTTGTCATGCGCGGCGAGGATCGCCCGGGCCTGCGCATCGTCCTTGTTCTCGCGCAGGACGAGCATCGCATCGTACGCCTTGATGCCGTCGGCGATGCGCAGCTTCGCATCGTCCACCAGGCTTGCGATGCCGATGATCGGTTCGTCCAGGGACCGCGTACCCATCAGGCCCATCACCCAGGGAATACGGATGGCCGCATGCGTTTCGTGGGTCTTGACGTCGGGCAGGCCGAACAGCGTGAAGGAGGCCGGCGCGGGCTCCGTCTCCCACATGGCCTCGATGGCCGCCATCTTCATCTTCTGGTTTTCGGACACGGTGTATCCGGACTCGTCGCCGAGCACCACCACCGACAAGGATGCGGCGAGGCCGAAGCTCGCGGCGACCGTCATCGAGCGCTTGGCGAACTCGATGTTGCGCCCGCGCAGCAGGTACCAGGCGCTGATCGAGAGCACGAACATCGCGCCCATCGTGTAGCCGGCGCTCACGGTATGGACGAACTTGGACTGCGCCACGGGGTTGAAGATCACTTCACTGAACGAGGTGACTTCCATGCGCATCGTCTGCGCGTTGAACGCCGCGCCGACGGGGTTTTGCATCCAGGCGTTGGCGATGAGGATCCACAACGCCGAGAGGCTGGTGGCGAGCGCGAGGAACCAGGTCACCAGCATGTGCTTGACGGGCGAGATGCGATCCCAGCCGAAGAAGAACAGGCCGACCAGGGTGCCTTCGAGGAAGAAGGCCATCATGCCTTCGATCGCCAGCGGCGCGCCGAAGATATCGCCCACGTAGTGCGAGTAGTACGCCCAGTTGGTGCCGAACTGGAATTCCATGGTGACGCCCGTGGCGACGCCCATGGCGAAATTGATGCCGAACAGCACGCCCCAGAACTGGGTCATGCGCTTCCATATCTCGCGCCGCGTCATCACGTACACGCTTTCCATGATGGCGAGCATGAAGGCCAGGCCGAGCGTGAGGGGAACGAAGAGGAAGTGGTAGAGCGCCGTCAATGCGAATTGCAGGCGTGACAGGCCGACGACATCGGGGTCGACGATCATGGCTTGATTCCCTGGGTGGAGGCGGAAGCGGGCGCGAGCACCCGGCCGATACCGGCGGGCGAGACGTCCGCGCGGGGCAAGGGCCGGATGGCCACGTACCAGATGAGCATGAGCACGGCGAGCTTGGCGACGACGATCACGGAAAGCTCGAAGACGAGCTTTCGCAGTGGCTTGTCACGCCATCGGCGGCGCCTGGGTGGACTGTCGACAACCATCGGTGCGACTCCCTCGTTCCTGCGAACATCTGCACGGCATCGTAAGCCGGGCATGCCCCGCGCGGCCGGTGGCCGATTGTCGCAACCGGCTGACCGCGTATCCTTCCACTTCCCCCTTTTGCCGCAGCATATCCCTCCATGGCCGAGAGTAAAGTGCGTTACGCCTCAGTGGACGTGCTGCGCGGAATGACCGTGGCGGCCATGCTGCTGGTCAACGATCCCGGCGACTGGGGCCATGTCTGGTGGCCGCTGGAACACGCCGCATGGAATGGCTGTACGCCGACCGATCTCGTTTTTCCGTTGTTTCTTTTCATCGTGGGGACGTCGGTGTCGCTGGCCATCGTGCCCCGGATCGAGGCCGGTGCCGCGAAGGCGCTTATTCGGCAGGCGGCCATGCGCCGAGCGCTGCGCATCGTCGGGCTGGGCTTGCTGCTGAACCTCGTGGCCTGGCTTGCGATCCCCGAGGCACACCTTCGCCTTCCGGGCGTGCTGCAGCGGATCGGGATCTGCTTCGCGGCGGCGGCCCTGCTCGCGGTGCACACGCGGCCACGCACGCGCGATGTCCTGTTCGTCGCTCTTCTTGCCGTTTATGGGGTGGTGCTGCTGGCCGGCGGCATGGCGCCGTGGACGAACCTCGCCAGCCGGCTGGACTCGACGGTGTTCGGGGCATTCGTCTATGCGACGGATCCGGCCACCGGCCGTGGGCACGACCCGGAAGGACTCCTGGCGACGCTGCCGTCCGTGGCGACGACCTTGCTCGGCATGCGTGCGGGTGCCTGGTTACGCGCGGGCGATACAAGGAAGCTGGCAGCGGCGGCGGTCGCGTGCCTTGTCCTGGGATGGCTGGCGCAGGGGCTGTGGCCGTTCAACAAGAACCTGTGGACGCCAAGCTACGTTCTGTGGACGGGTGGTTGGTCGTTCGCGTTGCTGGCGGTCGTCCACGAACTGGTCGATCGCCGCGGCTGGCGCCTGCCCGGCCGTGCCTTCGGCCTCAACGCGATCGCCGCGTATGCCGGCTCGGGCCTGATGGTGTACCTGCTGATCGCGTTGGGCATGGCGGCCCCGTTGTACCGCCATGCCTTCGCGTCGTGGATGACGCCCTTGTTCGGGCCGTATGTGCCGTCGGCCGCCTGGGGTGTCGTCTTCGTCACCGTGTGGTGGCTGGTGGTGCGCTGGATGGATCGGCGCGGGATCTACCTGAAGGTCTGAAGCACGAACGCGTCCCTGGTCAGGTTCTCCGGCGCATCCGCCGTGCAGACCACGTCGTCTTCGATCCGGATGCCGCCGTACTTGCGGAACGCCTCCACCTTCACCCAGTCGATATCCGCCGCGAACGGCTTGTTCTTGAGTTCGGCCAGCAGCATGTCGATGAAGTAGAGGCCGGGCTCGATCGT
Source organism: Luteibacter sp. TLI7-4A (assembly GCF_056754745.1). Lineage (NCBI taxonomy): Bacteria > Pseudomonadati > Pseudomonadota > Gammaproteobacteria > Lysobacterales > Rhodanobacteraceae > Luteibacter > Luteibacter sp. TLI7-4A. The sequence goes on from NZ_JBPGWO010000001.1 coordinate 4,019,076, forward strand.
CACCACCATGCCGGGCTCGAGTTTCCGGGTGAGGCGCAGGTACGGATGCCCCTCCGGCTTGGCGATCGTTCCGCCGGTCTCGGATGCCTGGAATCCCGCCACGTCGTGCACTTGCAAGCCGATGCCATGGCCGAGGCCGTGGGGGAAGAACGCGGCCGAGACTCCCGATTCGACGGCGCTTTCCGCGCTCATGCGGATGAAGCCGTGCTCGCGCAGCACGCCGGCCAGCACGTGATGGGCGTGCACATGCAGCTCCGGATAGCTCTGGCCCGCACGCACCTTGGCCACGAACGATTGCTCGGCGGCATCCACCGAGTCGATCAGGGCCTGGAATTCGCTCGCGTGCGCACCCGCGTACGTGCGCGTGATGTCGCTGGCGTAACCCGCGGCGCTGGCGCCTGCGTCGATCAGGAAGGCGCGGCTTTCGGCCGGCGCCTTGCGGTCGAAGTTCGTGTAGTGCAGCACCGCGCCGTGCTCGTTGAGGCCGACGATGCTGGCGTAGGGCAGTTCGGCATCGATCTGGCCCACGGCGGTGAGGTAGGCGAGGTGGATGCCCAGTTCGCTTTCGCCGTCACGGAAGGCTCGCTCGGCGGCGCGGTGGCCGCGCGTGCCGCGCCGGCTGGCTTCGCGCATCAGCTCGAGTTCGTACGGCGTCTTGTACGCACGGTGGTAGTGCAGGTGGTCGATCACCGCGGCCGGGTTGTTCGCGCACACGTCCTGCAGGTTGCAGAACTGGTCGCCGATGATGGCGCAACGCGAGAGGGCGGCCGGAAGCTCGGCGATGGCGTCCGCGGGCTTGCGCACCACGACGATGTCGAAATGATCGACCCAGTAGCCGGAGGGTGCCTCGGGCACGACGTGCCAGTAATCGCGTGGCTGGAGGAACACGAGTTTCGGCTTCTCGCCGGGCGTGTAGACCAGCCAGCTTCCGGGGGCGTCGGTCAGCGGCAGCCAGTGCTTGAAATGGGGGTTGGTGACGAACGGGTAATCCTGGTCGTCCAGGAATTTGGTGATCGGGCGGCCGGCCGGTACCACCAGGTGGTCGAAACCGCCGCGCGCAAGCGCGGTATCGGTGCGCTCGCGCAAGGTGGCGAGGTGCTGCGGATAAAGCGCGGCCAGCGCATCGTTCATCGGGAGTCTCCGGGGGCGTGGGGCAAACCGCAATGGTGCGCCTCCGCCGGCCCATCGCCAACCCCGGAACGCCATTCAGGCCTTGGCGAACACCACGGTGTAGTCGCCGGCGATATCGCCCAGGCGCTGTCGCAACGCGGTGGCGGCATGTTCGTCGCCGTCGCGGGTGAGGCCCTTGAGGTGCGCGCCGTACAAGGTGATGGCGAAGTGGCCCACGGCGAAATCGTTGGCGGGCGACCGCCACAGGTGCAGGGGCGTCCATGTGGCGCAGGAAGGACAGGCCACATAGGCGGAATCGGGCGCGTCGCACCATACCGCGAGTGCTTCCTCCAGGGCTTCGCTGCCCTCGTCGCCGGGGGCCAGTGTCTCCCGGCATTCGGGACAGCGGATGACGAAGCCGCCGTCGTAGCGGCAGAAGATCCCGTTCTCGCGGCCGCCGTCCACCATCCGCGCGCCGCCGTTGCCGTCCTCGCACCAGCGGTGTCCGCTGGCATGCAGGCCGATGGCCCGGATCCCGGTGTCGGCCACGAGCCGCTCGTCGAGCACGCGGAACCGCGTTTCCTCGTCGCCGGTGGGCAGGGGTGAAATGGTGCCGTCCCCGACGAGGTGCAGGTACAGGCTGGTCGCGGCCGCCGCGGCGTCGTCTCGCTCGAGGTCGGTGTCGACCAGGATGGTGGTGGCATCGCTCATGAGAAGCGATGGTGGTCCTCCATGTGGGGCGTCGTAAAGCATGGGAGAGCCTTCCGTTCAGTCCGCGGGTGGTCCGATCCATTCGTCGATGGCGCGCACGTCGTCTTCACTCGCCGCGACGATACGGTATCCGGCCCAGTACTGTCCCGCAGACGCGGCCGGTTCGTGCCACTGCTCCTGGATGCCGATTTCGACCCTGTGTTCGCGATGTTGGGCATCGGGAAGGGTGAAGACCACCTGTTGCACCACGCCACTGCGCGGCGCATGGCCGACGAGCAGCATCAGGCCGGTGGCCGAGAGGTTGCCGAGCTGACCGACCACGCCTTCGCTCATGACGTCGATCACCGGCATCGGCGAGCTGGCCCGCTTGCGCGGCGCGCGGCGTTGTTCGAATCCGGATTTCATGCGCGGCCCGCCTGGCGTGTATCGCCTGCGCCTTCGCGGCGGAGGTTGCGTGCCACCGCCTGCCATGCGCGGTCGACGATGGACATCTTCTGTTCCTTCCATTCGCGCGCGTCACCCTTGGCGATCAGCCGGGCGAGGCGGGTGAGATCCATGTCCTCGCCGCGGCCACCGCGCTGGTTCACGAACAGGCAGCGGCCGGTGGTCGGGGAGAACCACGCGAGCTTGCGCAAGGCGATGCCGCCGTCGGCCTGGACGAACTCGAACCAGGTGCCGAAACGCAGGCTGGCGAGGCCGTCGTACACGGCGCGCGCGGCCGGATCGAGCGGGGTCGGCCGCACGGGGCCCGCGGGCTCGCCGTGCGCGGTGCCTTCGCCCAGGCGTGGACGCTGCTTGAGCCGCACGGCGACATCCGTGGGTGTCAGGCTATCGTCGCCATGCCGCGCGGGGCCATCGAACAGGCCGGCCGCGACCTGGGCGGCTTCAGAGGGATGCATGCCCAGGTGCTCCAGCCCGCGCTCCACGTCCTGGCGCAGCTTGCGCGCGTCGGGAATGGGCCGCCGGCCGAGCAACTGGTCGGTGACGCCCAGGCAATAGAGGAAGGCCTCGCCGTTCTCGCCGCCTCGCAGGATATGCAGGGCGAGCACGTCGGCCCATGTGCGTTCGAGCAGGATGCGCAGTACGCCCCGCGGTGCGGCGCCGCGGACCATGCGTTCGGCCATGATGTCGGTGGCGCGCTGGCGTGCCCGTTCCAGCCGGTCGCGTCCTTCCATGGCTTCGATCTGGCGTCGCTCGGCGACATGCGCCTTGCGCGACAACAGGGCGATCTGTTGCTCGATGTCGGCCCGCCATGCGGGGTCGATCACCTGGGCGTGGCTGGCTTCCACGACCAGTCGTTCGAGGCGGTGGACCAGGGCCGCGTCCGGTTCGCCTTCGGCCGGGTCGAGCCAGTGGTGCGCCGCCTCGCTCACGGTATCGAGCAACTGGCGCGCGGGGTGCTCGGGCTGGTCGAAGAAACCGCGATCGTTCACCGCCGCGCGCAACATGGGCCACTGCAGGCCGCCGAGGACGGCGTGACCGGGGCTTGCCGCGCCGAGCTGCTGGCCCAGGCTCTGGAACAGGCGCGCGGTGAGTTCGACGGTGTCGCCTTGCTCGAGGGTGAGTTCGGCGGGCGGTGAACCGGCCGGACGCGCGCGGTTCAACTGATGGATCAATTCGTCGCGCAGCGCCTGCGCGCTGCGGATCTCGCGTTGCGCCGCGTCGGTGACGTCGACGACATGGCCCTGCAGGGCGAGCAGGGCGGTCTGCAACTCGTCGTCCGACGCCAGCCGGCCCGGTGCGAAACCCGCGCCGCGTCCGGTTTCCATGCGCCGGGCGAGCAGGCTGCGCAGGCCCTCCAGTACACCGATATGGCCTTCGACGAGCGTGGCGGCGCCCGCATCGGGCGGCGGGCCGCCGGCGCCTGGCTCGGTGGCGTTCGCGCGGCGGTCGGTGGCGGGCGCCGGGCTGACACGCACGTTCGGGTAGACGCGGAAGCCCGGCAAGATGCCGCGCGTGCGGAAATGTTCGTTGAGTGCGCCGTAGAAGGCCTCGCCGTGGCCGAGCACGCGCGCATCCACCGCGTGGAACAGGAGCAGCCTGTGCGCGATCGACAAGGGCATCGGCATGACAGCGTCCTTCAGCGCGGCGATGAGCGCTCGTGGACCGGCGGGCAGGGCCTCGCCCTCCAATGGAGGCGTGCCGGCCAATACCGCGAGCCGGTAGCCGAGTTCGAACAGGCTGCTGGCGCTGCGCGCTTCGCCGCGCGCCGCCATGCTCGCCAGCGCGTCGGCCTGTTCCTGCTCCTCGGGATCGACCAGGCTGAGCGTCAGGTGTTCGCCCGCGGTGGAAGCCTTCTGTTCGCCCATGTCGCCGAGCCGGCGGAAGCGCTCGGACAGATGGGCGGCGAACCGGTTCCTGAAGCCCGGGCCATCGCGTTCGACGATAGTCCGGCTTTCGAAGCAGGCCTGTTGTTCGAGATGGTTGCGGCTGCTTTCCGCGGCGGCGAACAGGCGCTGGTCGAAATCGCGCAGCGAGTCGCGCAAGGGCATGTCCAGCCAGGTCAGGCACAGCGAAAGCCCCTGCTGCGCTTCGCGTTCCGCACGCGGCGACAGGGCGACGGGATGCGGTCCCGTCCGGCCGTACGGCGGTTGCGTACCTGCAGTCATTCGAGAGGTCCTCCCCGACCTTGCCTGCGAGTTTAGGAGTCCATCCCATGCAGGCGCCAGCGCATCGACGGCCCGCTTATGGCTTAGGGCGATTGGACTAGGCCGCGGGGCGGTCAGGCCATGAACGCTTCGATCACGTCGTTCAGAAAGCGCTGGCCCAGGGCGGTCGTCCTCAGTGTCGCGTCATCGTGGACCAGCCAGCCCTTCGCCACGCAGGTCGCCAGGGCGGGGGCTATGACGGCCTGCGACAGGCCGGTTCGCTCGGCGAAATCCGCCATCGGAACCCCGTCGATCAGCCGCAACGCGTTGAGCATGTATTCGAACGGCAGGTCGTCGAGGGCGACGAGGTTATCGCCGCCGATGCTGGCGGGCTGGCCGGCGCTGGCGAGGTAGGCCGCGGGCAGCCGGGTTTTCCAGCGACGGCGCACGCCGTTCGCGTCGGTGATCTTCCCGTGCGCGCCGGCGCCGATGCCCAGGTAATCGCCGAAACGCCAGTAGTTCAGGTTGTGCGCGCAGCGCCGCCCCGGCAGGGCATATGCCGACACCTCGTATTGCCCGTATCCCGCTTCACCGAGCCGGGCCTCGCAAGCTTCCTGGATCGCCCACGCGGCGTCGTCGTCGGGCAGTGGCGGCGGGTTGGCGGCGAACGCGGTGTTCGGTTCCAGGGTGAGCTGGTAGTGAGAGACATGCGTCGGCCCCAGCGCGACGGCGCGATCGACGTCGTCGATCGCACCGTCCAGGGTCTGTTCGGGCAGGGCGTACATCAAGTCGATGTTGATGTTGCCGATGCCGGCATCCTGCGCCTGGCGGACCGCGTCGGCCGCTTCACCGGCCGAGTGGATACGGCCCAGGCGGCGCAGCTTGTCGTTGTCGAAGCTTTGCACGCCGAACGAGATGCGATTCACGCCGGCCGCGAGGTAACCGTCGAAGCGCCCGTGTTCCACGGTGCCCGGATTGGTTTCCAGGGTGACCTCCGCTTCGGACGCGAATGGCAGGCGTTCGCGTGCGCCATCGAGGAAACGGCCGACCAGTTCCGGAGCGAACAGGCTGGGCGTGCCGCCGCCGAAAAACACGGTGGCGATGCGGCGTCCGTCGAGGGCCGTGCCGAAATCGCGCAGGTCCGCGTCGAGGTCGGCCAGGAGGGCATCCACATAATCCGCATAGGCGGGCGTGCCGCGTACACCATGCGAGTTGAAGTCGCAGTACGGGCATTTGCGCACGCACCACGGCATGTGCACGTACAGCGAGAGCGGCGGTGGGATCAGGTTCATGCCAGTTCGGCGAAACGCGCCTTGAGCAACGCCAGGGCCTGGCCGCGGTGGCTCAGGCGGTTCTTCCGCGCCGGCTCCAGTTCCGCGGCCGAAACGTCGTGGCCATCGGGGAGGAACAGAGGGTCGTAGCCGAATCCACCTTCGCCGCGCGGCGCTTCAAGGATGCGCCCATGCCAACGGCCCTCGGCGATCAACGGCGCGGGATCGTCCGCATGGCGCAGCAGCACGAGCACGGCGATGAAATAGGCGCTGCGCCGTTCCGACGGCACGCCGCCGAGTTCGCGCAGGAGCTTCGCGTTGTTCGCGGCGCTGTCGCCATGGGTTCCCGCGTAGCGCGCGGCATAGAGCCCCGGCGCGCCATTCAACGCGTCGACGCAGATGCCGGAGTCGTCGGCCAGCGCGGGCAGGCCGGTGGCGCGGGCCGCGTGGCGTGCCTTGATGAGGGCATTCTCGACAAAGGTGAGGCCGGTCTCGTCGGCATCGTCGACCCCGAGCGACGTCTGCGCCACGAGTTCCACGTCGCTGCCGGCCAGCAACTGTTCCAGTTCGATCACCTTGCCGGCGTTGCCGGAAGCCAGGACGATGCGCATCGGGTCAGAGCCCTTCGGAGAATTCGGGAGCGTATTCGACGCGGCCGCGGTAACCGGCGAGTCCATCGACCGTCAGTGGCAGCACCTGGAAGGCATTACCGCCTTCGAAGGCGTCGTGCAGGCCATGGCTGGACGCCTTGCTGAAACCGAACGCCGCGTAATAGACCGGCGAGCCGAGCACGAAGATGGCGCGTGCCTCGCGCACGAAGCAGGCGCCGATGCCTTCCTCGATGAGGGCGCGACCCACTCCCTGGCGCTGGTGTTCCGGCAGCACGGCCACCGGGGCGAGGCCGAGGGCCTTTCCGTCGTCGCCTTCCTCCACGGTCACCGGCGAGAACAGCACGTGGCCGAGGATGGCATCGCCTTCGTCCACCGCCACCAGGGAGATCGTGTCGCGGCCGGCCGCCACCAGGCGGCGGACCAGGCCGGCCTCGGCGTCGCGGCCGAAGGCGGCACGGTGCACGGCGAGGATCGTCTCCAGGTCGGTGGCGGTGGCGGCGCGGACCACGGTCACGGGGTGGCCTCGAGGGCGGCGCGCTGCGCGGCGACCAGTTCGTCGATGCCCTTGGCGGCGAGATCCATCAGCACGTTCATTTCCTCGCGGCGGAAGGCATGGCCCTCGGCCGTGCCTTGCACCTCGATGAAGCCACCGCCGTCGTTCATGACGACGTTCATGTCGGTGTCGCAGTTGGAATCCTCGGCATAGTCGAGGTCGAGTACCGGCACGCCGTTGTAGATGCCGACCGATACCGCGGCGATGGCGCCGAGGATGGGATTCCGCTTGATCGCATTGCGCCGGGTCAGCGTCGCCACCGCGTCCACCAGGGCGACGTAGGCCCCGGTGATGGCCGCCGTGCGCGTGCCGCCGTCGGCCTGGATCACGTCGCAATCCAGCGTGATCACGCGCTCGCCGAGGGCGGCGCGATCCACGCAGGCGCGCAGGGAGCGCCCGATCAGGCGCTGGATCTCCATCGTGCGGCCACCCTGGCCGCCCCGGGCGGCTTCACGCTGGGTGCGGTCGGTGGTGGCGCGGGGCAGCATGCCGTACTCGGCGGTGACCCAGCCCTCGCCCTTGCCGCGCAGCCACGGTGGCACGCGCTCCTCGACGGAGGCGGTGCAGAGCACCTTCGTGTCGCCGAAGGACACCAGCACGGAGCCCTCGGCGTGGCGGGTGTAGTGGCGTTCGATGCTGACGGCGCGCAACTGGTCGGCGGTGCGGCCGCTCGGACGGGAAAAGGTCATGTGAGGCCTGATTTGGGCACGGACGGTGGGTCAGTTTACCATTGCCCCCTTTCCTCCACGCGTGAGCGAAGGCAATCCGATGATCCGCAGCATGACCGCGTATGCCTCCGCCGAGGGCGCCGGCCCGTCCGGCACGCTGACCTGCGAACTGCGCACGGTCAACCACCGTTACCTCGAGATCAGCCCGCGCCTGCCCGAGGAGATGCGTGGTTTCGAGAGCGCCGTGCGCGAGCGGATCGCCGCGCGGCTGTCGCGCGGAAAGGTCGACGTCACCGTCCGCCTGCGTTCCGAACCGGGCTCGGGCGAAGGCCTGCGGATCAACGGCTCGGTGTTGTCGCGCCTGTCCGAGCTGGCGCTGGACCTGGAGCAGCGGTTCCCGCGCATGCATGTCGAGTTCACCGAGTTGCTTCGCTTCCCCGGCGTATTGCAGCAACCGGAAACCGATGCGGACGCGTTGCAGGGCGCGCTCCTCGACGTGCTCGACCGTGCGCTCGCCGTCCTCGGCGATACCCGCGGCCGCGAAGGCGCCAAGCTGGGCGACATGCTGCGCGAACGCCTGGACGCCGTCGACAGGATCGTCGGAGATGTGCGCGGGTGGATTCCGGAGATCCGCGCGGCCTTGCGCGCCCGCCTCGAAACCCGCCTCGCCGATATCCGCCAGCCGGTCGAACCGGGCCGCCTGGAGCAGGAACTGGTCCTGCAGATCACCCGCATCGACGTGGACGAAGAACTCGACCGCCTCGCCACGCACATCTCCGAAGCCCGCCGCGTGCTGGCCCTGAAGGAGCCGGTGGGACGCCGGCTCGATTTCCTCATGCAGGAATTCAACCGTGAGGCGAACACGCTGGGGTCGAAGTCGGTGGATTCGCGCACGACCAACGCCGCCGTGGAGCTCAAGGTGTTGATCGAGCAGATGCGCGAGCAGGTTCAGAATATCGAGTAGGGTCCGATCGGTTCCGGCTTGTCCGGCGGGCTGACGGGCCTCAGTGCTTCAGTAGGCAATGCGCGCTGGCTTGCTGGATGGCATCGTCCTCGCGGAACCCACGGGCGATGTTCCTGCCTTCGAGTCGCGAGGTCATGCGCCGCCCCATCGTCGACCACGCGGGAAGCAAGGCCGCGATGCGGTTCGGGATGTCGGGATTCCAGGTTTCCACACCGTCCAGGGACCATTGAATGGTCGGGGTGGCTTGCATGCGGCTTTGCATCGACAGCGTTTTTCCGCTGGAAAGAACGATGCTTACGCGATAAGTCGGATAGTCGTCGGTCCAGCCGCCTTCGAAGTAATCCGCCGCCGCGGCGATGCGTTTGCCGGCGTCCATGAACTGCCTGGCGAACGCCCCCTCCGACTCCGCGCACCGATTGAGATAGAGCGATGCAAAGGCGGAGGCTTCATTCTCCTTCGCCCAATCGTCGTTCGCGACCACGCCAAGCGCGCTGTCGCGTGATATCGGGCGGGCGCGCCATAGATCGCGCAATGCATTCACCTGTTTCAGCGTGCGCCGACCGGTGATCTTCGCGCGGTCCGAACTCGTCCCGTCGCCACTGTCGTCGTACGTGCTCTGCGACGCATCCGCGTCGCCGTTGAGGACGTAGCCCGTCGGGCCCTTGGTCAGCGTGTATGTCTCACCCGCGCCGGCGCCTAGCGTGGCCCAGCTGAAGTCGATGGTGACCTTGTCGACCTCCGCCGCATCCATTTGTCGCGCGAAGGCGGTGGCCGCCTCCTTCCCGTCGCGTCCAGAAGAGGCCGGCACGACATCGCTGATGACGACGGCGTGCGCGGCGACGGCAATTCCCCATGCGACGGCCGCTGCCGCCATGCGTGTCCTGAGTCGCATCTCGTCCCCCCTTGTTGAGGAATGCATCCTACCCGATCGCCAGGCCGCACGAATTCGTTACGGCCCAGTGATAAAGTGGCGGTCCTTTCGACAAAGGATTCCCGCCGCCATGAACAGCCAGCCGTCGTATCCCATCGGTAACCACGGGCAGCCGTGGGGTGCCGTGGAAATCGCCGACTGGCGTTCGCGACAGGTGAAGCGGCGCAGCTATGCCACCGATGTCCTGCAGGCGCTGGAGCCCCTGCGCGAACGCTTCGACATCACGGAATACGGCGCGCTCGACTACGCAGGAGAGCATTACCCCCTGATGGCCGTCCGTAGCCGTGACTGGCGCGAGGATCTGCCGCTCATGCTCGTGACGGGTGGCGTGCACGGTTACGAGACCAGCGGCGTGCACGGCGCATTGCAGTTCCTGCGCGACCACGCTCAGGACTATGCAGGACGGGCGAACCTGCTGGTGGTGCCCTGCGTCAGTCCCTGGGCCTATGAACGCATTCATCGCTGGAACCCCGATGCGATCGATCCCAACCGGAATTTCCGCGAGGGAAGCCCGTCGGGCGAGGCGGCGGCCCTGGTGAACCTGTTGGCACCCTTGCGCGGACGCGTCCTCATGCACATCGACCTGCACGAGACGACCGACTCCGACGAATCCGAATTCCGTCCCGCCCTCGCCGCACGTGATGGCAAGGACTTCGAGCCGGGCGAGATTCCCGATGGCTTCTACCTCGTGGACGATACGGAGAACCCCCAGCCCGCTTTCCAGCAGGCGGTGATCGAAGCGGTGGCCAAGGTCACCCATATCGCGCCCGCCGATGCGCGCGGCGAGATCATCGGCTCACCTCAGGTGGCACCGGGTGTCATCGAATATGCCTTGAAGGCATTGGGCTTGTGCGCGGGCATCACCGGCGCACGCTACACGACCACCACCGAGGTGTATCCGGACAGCCAGCGGGCCACGCCGCAGCAGTGCAACGACGCGCAGGTGGCGGCGGTGCGCGCGGCGATCGACTACGCGCTGGCACACGGCTGACGTCACCGGGGCGTTTGCAACCGTGACGCGTGGCTGGCTACCAGCACCCAGCCACCCGGCTTGCGCACGTACGTATCCGTGAACTGGAAATCCAGGGCGTAAGGCTTGCCTTCGGCCTTGCCCTCCACACGGGTGATGCCGGTGGCGACGGCCGCCTCCCCATACAGGCGCACTTTCACGTCGCGGTTGCGGAACACGTCGTACTTCGTTCCGTTGCGTAGATCGGTGACCTCGTCGGCTCGCGTGGTGACCTTGCCGGTGGAACTGGTGAGCGTGAAGGTCGGGTCCAGGTGCCGCTCCAGCCAGTCGGCGTCCTCGCGTTCGAAGGCGGCGCAGATGTCGTGGTCGGCTTGCAGGATATTCCGCAGGTCGTCCTTCTCCTCAGACGCGGCGGGCATGCTGACGACGAGCAGGGCGGGCAACAACGACGAAAGCAGGGCGATGCGCATGGACGTCTCCAGGCAGTGTCGGGCAAACGTACCGCAAATCGGCCTTGCCGGCACTTGACGTACCCTCGATCCGCACGGCTAGGATCGACGATCCATCCAGGGGAAGATGCGCCCATGTCCGTTCGTCACATCATGCTCGCCGTATCGCTGGGTGGTTTGCTCGCCACCCCTGGCGTCCATGCCGCCACGGATGACACGGCCCGCTGGCGTCACGAAGCCCAGGCCGTCACCATCGTCCGTGACGACTGGGGCATCGCGCATGTCCACGGCAAGAGCGATGCCGACGCCGTCTTCGGCATGGCCTATGCCCAGGCCGAGGACGACTTCAACCGCGTGGAAACCAACTATCTCACTTCGCTGGGCCGCACGGCCGAGGCAGAAGGGGAATCCGCGTTGTGGCGGGACCTGCGGCAGAAACTGTTCGTCGACCCGGAGACGTTGAAGGCCGACTACAGGCGGAGCCCGGCGTGGCTCAAGCGGTTGATGGATGCCTGGGCGGACGGCCTCAACTATTACCTTGCCAGCCACCCGGAGGTGCAGCCGCGTGTGATCCGGCGCTTCGAGCCGTGGATGGCGTTGAGCTTCAGCGAAGGCAGCATCGGCGGTGACATAGAGCGGGTGAAGACGGCCGATTTGCAGGCGTTCTACGGGAAGGATCCCGCCGGCGCCCTGGCGCAGTTCGTGCCGCCGTCGAGCTGGGCCGAGCCGACGGGTTCGAACGGCATCGCCATCGCACCGAAGCTCACGGCGAACGGACACGCGTTGCTGCTGATCAATCCGCATACCTCGTTCTTCTTCCGCTCCGAATTGCAGATGTCGAGCGACGAAGGACTGGATGCCTACGGTGCGGTCACCTGGGGCCAGTTCTTCATCTACCAGGGCTTCAACAAGCATATCGGCTGGATGCACACCTCCACCGGTGCCGACGTGGTGGACGAATTCGCCGAGACCATCCAGCGCAAGGACGGCAAGCTGTTCTATCGCTATGGCAAGGAGCTACGTCCGGTGACGTCTCGCGAGATCGCGGTGCCGGTGCGAATGGCCGACGGATCGCTTTCGGAGCGCCGCTTCACCGTCTACGCGACGCACCACGGTCCCGTGGTTCGGTCGGAAGGTGGCAAGTGGATCGCCGTGGCGCTGATGGACAAACCACTGGAGGCCCTGCAACAGAGCTGGCTGCGAACCAAGGCCGACGATTACGCGACCTATATGAAGGTGGCCGGGTTCAAGGCGAACTCGTCGAACAACACGATCTACGCGGACGACAAGGGCAACATCGCCTACCTGCATCCGCAGTTCATCCCGAACCGCGACGACCGCTTCGACTATACGAAACCCGTCGACGGCAGCGACCCGGCGACGGACTGGAAGGGAATACTTCCGTTGGACAAGGCGCCACACCTGCTCGATCCGCCGACCGGGTGGATCTTCAACACCAACGACTGGCCGTACTCGGCCGCCGGTCCCGACAGCCCGAAGCAGGCCGACTTTCCGCGTTACATGGATGCCGTCGGCGAGAATCCGCGTGGCCTGCACGCGACACGCGTCCTTACGGGCAGGCGCGACTTCACGCTGGCTTCGCTGATCGACGTCGCCTTCGATCCGTACCTGCCGGCGTTCGCGCGCCAACTGCCGATCCTGATCGCCGATTACGACGCGCTTCCCGCCACCGATCCCCTGAAGCGGCGGCTCGCCGGTCCGGTCGCGCTCCTGCGCACCTGGGATTACCGCTGGGGCATCGCCTCCATGCCGACGTCGCTCGCTGTGTTCTGGGGCGACATTCTGTGGGATAAGGCGAGCAAGCTGGACACGGCCGAGGGGTTGTCCGTGTACGACGTGATGGCGGAGAAGGCGGGCCCGAAAGTACGGTTGAACGCCCTGGCCGAGGCGACGGATCGGCTGGAAAAGGACTTCGGCAGCTGGGGCGTCCCCTGGGGTGAGGTCAATCGCTTCCAGCGCGTCGACGGCGCGATCAAGCAACGCTTCGACGATGCGAAGCCGAGCATCCCCGTGCCGTTCACGTCATCACGCTGGGGCTCGCTGGCCTCGTTCGGTGCGCATCGCTGGCCCGGCACGAAGCGCTACTACGGCACCAGCGGCAACAGCTTCGTCGCCGTGGTCGAATTCGGCGACAAGGTGCACGCGCGGGCGATCACCGCCGGCGGTGAAAGCGGCGACCCATCGTCGAAACATTTCGATGACGAGGCCGAGCGTTACACCACCGGTAACCTGCGTACGGTGTATTTCTGGCCTGAAGAACTCGAAGGGCATGTGGAGCGGACGTACCATCCGGGTAGGTGAGGGGACATGACGCATGGATAAGTGGATTCGAAAGGTGCTTCTCGCGTTGTCCGGCATCGCGGCGTCGACGCTCGCGCTTGCCGCCGACGTGCCGTCCGCTGCCGGTCAGCGTGCGGACCACGCGTGGCTGCTCAAGGCCGACCGCGTCTTCGATGCCCGTGACGAACAGGCGCATGCCGGTTGGGTGGTCCTCGTCCAGGGTGACAAGATCGCCGATGTCGGTCCGTCCGCGAAGGTTTCCGCACCGCCGGGCACGCAGACCATCGACCTGCCGGGCATGACCTTGCTGCCGGGCCTCATCGATGCCCATTCGCATGTCTTCCTTCATCCGTACAACGAAACATTGTGGAACGACCACGTTCTTAAGGAGACGCTGGCATTTCGCACGGTGCAAGCGGTAAAGCATGCGCGCGATACCTTGATGAGCGGCTTCACGGCGTTGCGCGACCTGGGCACGGAAGGCGCGGGCTATGCCGACGTGGACGTGCAACAAGCCATCGACAAGGGTCTCATCCCGGGCCCGCACCTGTTCGTGGCGACGCGCGCGATCGTGGCCGGGCATTGTTATGGGCCGGGTCCGCTGGGCTTCCGCGACGACATCGACCTGCCGCAGGGCGCGGCGCCGGTCAGCGGTACCGCGCAGATGATCGACGCCGTGCGTGACCAGGCGGCGCATGGCGCGGACTGGATCAAGCTCTACGCCGACTACCACTGCGGCAAGGCCAAGGGCTCGATGCCGACGTTGAGCCAGGAGGAACTGAACGCCGCCGTCGAGACCGCGCACTCGCTGGGGTTGCCGGTGGCGGTGCATTCCTCGACCGCCGAAGGCATGCGGCGGTCGGTCATGGCTGGCGTCGAGACCATCGAGCATGGCTACGACGGTACCCCGGAAGTCTTCGCGCTGATGAAGAAGCACGACGTGGCCTACATGCCCACGCTCGAAGCGAGCGCCGCCTATGCCGAATACTTTGGCGGCTGGAAACCCGGCCAGCCACCGACCGAGGCGATGGCAAGGTCGGCGAAGGCGTTCAAGCTGGCCATGGACGCCGGCGTGACCATAGGCAACGGCAGCGACGTGGGCGTGTTCACGCACGGCACCAATTACAAGGAGCTGGAGTGGATGGTGCGCGATGGCATGGCGCCCGCCCGCGCCCTCCTGGCCGCGACGGCGGTGGACGCGAGGGTGCTTCGCCAGCAGGACCGGATCGGCCAGCTGCGCGACGGGCTGCAAGCCGACATCATCGCGGTGCCCGGCGATCCGACGAAGGACATCGGGACGCTCGCGCACGTCGCTTTCGTGATGAAGGGCGGGGTGGTCTACAAGCGGCCGGACTGAGACCCGGATCGCCCGGGCGAAAGGTGGCCGATAGCCGAAACCCGGTACAATCGCCTTTTGCCCGGTCGGTGCGCCGGTGCCACCGGGAGCGAGTCATGAACCCCCAACGAGATAGCCGCGGATGATCGAAGGCACCCTGTTCGTGGTGGCCGCGCCCTCCGGGGCGGGCAAGTCCACGTTGGTCAACGCGCTTCTGGAGCGCGAGCCCGGTATATCGCTGTCCGTGTCGCATACCACGCGGCCGCCGCGGGTGGGCGAGGAATACGGCCGGCATTATTTCTTCGTGGAGCGTCCGGATTTCGAACGCGAGATCGTCGACGGCATCTTCCTAGAGCATGCCGAAGTGCACGGCAACCTTTACGGCACCTCGCGTACCGTGGTGGAGGGAAAGCTGGCCGAAGGCGCCGATGTCCTGCTGGAGATCGACTGGCAGGGCGCGCGCCAGGTGCGCAAGGGCAAGCCGGATTGCGTCAGCGTGTTCATCCTGCCGCCCTCCCGGGGGAACTCGAACGCCGTCTCCGGGGTCGAGGATCGGATGCGCCGGAGGTGATCGAGCGCCGCCTGTTCAACTCCCGCGAGGAAATCGCGCATGCGCACGAGTTCGACTACATCATCGTCAACGACCGCTTCGAGGACGCCCTGGGCGATCTCCAGGCGATCGTCCGCGCCGTCCGCCAGCGCACGCCGTGGTCGGCCCGCCGCCACGAATCGCTGATCGAGGAGTTGCTCGCACCATGACCGACGACGCCATCGTCCGCATCCGCGGCCTGACCACCGTCCTCAACGGCAAGACCATCTTCGACAACCTCGACCTGGACATCCCGCGAGGCAAGGTCACCGCGATCATGGGGCCCAGCGGCACGGGCAAGACCACGCTGCTGAAGCACATCACGGGGCAGATGCGCGGCGACGCGGGCAGCGTCGAGGTGGACGGCGAGAACGTGCCGGCGCTGTCGCGCGAGCGACTGTTCGACCTGCGCGAACGCATCGGCTACCTGTTTCAGAACTCCGCGCTGCTCACGGATTTCGACGTCTTCGAGAACGTGGCGTTTCCGCTGCGCCAGCACACCCGGCTGCCGGAAGAACTCATTCGCAACATCGTGCTGAACAAGCTGCAGGCCGTCGGCCTGCGCGGTGCCGCCCGGTTGATGCCCACGGAGCTTTCCGGCGGCATGGCCCGTCGCGTGGCGCTGGCGCGCGCCATCGTGTTCGATCCCGCCTTGATCCTCTACGACGAGCCCTTCGTCGGGCTGGACCCGATCGCCCTGAACCAGGTGCTGCTGCTGATCCGTACGCTCAACCAGACCCTGGGCATCACCAGCGTGCTGGTGGCGCACGAGCTGGCTGCCGTGCAGAAAGTGGCCGACCGCGTCTACCTGATCGCCAACGGCAAGGTCGTGGCGCAGGGCGCGCCCGATTCCCTCGCCAACGACGGTTCGCCGTGGACGGCGCAGTTCTTCGGTGGCGAGCCCGACGGTCCGGTTCCTTTCCAGTATCCCGCGGGCGACTACGCCACCGCGCTCGGTTTCCCCGGAGGCAAGGCATGACCGCCAAGGACGACAACGTCGTCATTCGCAGCCTGACGCAGATCGGTGCCTGCGGGCTCTTCCTGCTGACCATCCTCGCCGCCATCCCGCGCAGCCTGCGCCATGGCCGCGAAACGATCCGGCAGATCTGGTTCGTCGGCGCGATGAGCCTCACCATCGTCATGACCTGCGGCCTGTTCGTGGGCATGGTGCTGGGATTGCAGCTTTACGACGTGCTCTCGATCTTCGGGGGTACTTCAGCCACCGGCACCGTCGTCGCCATCGCGATCTACCGCGAACTCGGCCCCGTGGTCACCGCGTTGTTGTTCGCCGGCCGTGCCGGCACCTCGGTCACCGCCGAGATCGGCCTCATGCGCGCCACCGATCAGCTCGACGCCATGGAGATGATGGCGGTCGATCCGATCGCCTACGTCGCCGCGCCGCGATTCCTCGCCGGCGTCATCGCCTTGCCCCTGCTCGCCGTGGTGTTCTGCGCTATGGGCGTGTTCGGCGGCCACCTGGTCGGCGTCACCTGGCTGGGCATCGACAACGGTACGTTCTGGTCGAACATGACCGCCACCGTCGACGTCCACAAGGACATCATCGACGGCGTGCTGCTCAAATCCATCGCCTTCGGCATCGTGGTCTCCCTGATCGCGGTGTTCCAGGGCTACACCACCCCGCCCACCAGCGAGGGCGTCGCCTATGCGACGACCCGTACGGTGGTTGCCTCGTCCATCGCCATCCTGGCGCTGGACTTCGTCCTCACCTCGTTCCTGATCTGAGGCACCGGAGACCCGCCATGACCCGTCATTCCTTCATCGCCCATTCGAGGATCGTGCCGTGACCCAGAGACGTTCCTATGCCGTCGGCACCGGCCTGTTCATCGTGCTCGGTTTCGCCGCCCTCGCTTACCTCGCCACGCAGACCACCTCGGTGGCCAACGCCAGCCAGGGTTCCAGCTACACGGTGGAAACCCACTTCGCCAACGTCGGCCAGTTGAAGACCCGTGCCCCGGTGAAGATCGCCGGCGTGCGCGTCGGCTCCGTGCAGTCGATCGAACTGGTGCCAGGCAAGGAGGAGGCCAAGGTCACCTTGTCCATCGACGACCGGCACAAGGACATCCCGGACGATTCCGTCGCCACGATCTTCACCAGCGGCCTGCTCGGCGACCAGTACGTGGGCATCCAGTTCGGCCGCTCCAAGAATCCGGTGAAGGAAGGCGGCGAGATCGGCCTGACCCGTCCGGCCCAGCAGCTGGAGGAAATGCTCGGCAAGTTCTTCGGTGGCGGCAGCGCGCCGGACCGCCTCGGCGGCACCTTCCACGTGACCGGCGAATTCACCAACGTGGGCGCCTTGCAGCCCGGCGCGGCGGTGAAAATGGCCGGCGTGCCCATCGGCAGCGTCGATTCGGTGGTGATCAAGCCCGGCAGCAGCGAAGCCACGGTGACCCTTGCGATCGACAAGCGCTACTCCCAGATACCCGATGACTCGTCGGCCGCGGTATTCACCAGCGGTTTGATCGGTAGCCAGTATGTTGCGATCCAACCCGGCGGGTCGCCGGAATACCTGGCGGAAGGCGACAGCTTCGTGCTCACGCAGTCCGCGCTCCAGCTGGAAGACCTGATCGGCAAGTTCCTGGTGAACGGTTCGCCGAGCGACAACAAGTCCGGTGGCGCCCAGGGCTCCACCCAACCCGACAACGCCGGCAAGAAGTAAGGCCGGACCAGGAGACACCGCATGTTGCGTCAGCTTTCCCTCGCCCTCGCCCTCGCCATGACCACGGTGGTCGCCGCGCCCGTCTTCGCACAGGCCGCGCCCGCACCTGCCGCGGCGGTCGACGCGCAGTCCCCGCAGGGCATCGTCACCACCATCTCCGACGACCTCGCCAAGGCCATCGAGGGCCACCAGGCCGAACTGAAGAGCGACAAGGAAAAGCTCATCGCCGTCATCGACGACGTTTTCCTGCCGCACTTCGACATCGACTACGCGTCGATCCTCGTGCTCGGCCAGAACGCCTCCAAGGCGTCTCCCGAGCAGCGCGAGCGCTTCGCCAAGGCCTTCTACAACTCGATCACCCACCGCTATGCGGAAGGCCTGCTCAACTACACCCGTGGCCGCGTGAAGGTCCTGCCGTTCAGTGGCGACCTCAACAACAAGCGCACCGTCGTGCGTACCCAGGTGATGCTCGACGACGGCAAGTCCGTCTCGGTCGACTACGCGTTCCGCAAGTCGAAGACGGGCGACTGGAAGGCCTACGACGTGATCATCGAGGGTATTTCGTACATCACGAACTACCGCAACCAGGTCGACGCGGAGATCAAGAAAGAAGGCCTGGACAAGCTGACCGCCGACCTGGAGCAGAAGGGTTCGGCCGCCATCGACGAAATGCAGCAGCAGACCGGCGGCGCCCGCAAGTGAGCCAGCCGGGCTTCCAGCTGGGCAATCCGGCGCCGGAGACCCTGACGGTCTCCGGCGCGCTCACGTTCGCCACCGCGGCCGAAGCGCTGGATGCCGCTCGCCGCCAGCTGGATGGCGGCCGGCAGGTCAATCTCGACCTGGCCGGCTTGTCCCATGTGGACAGCGCCGGTCTCGCCACCGTGCTGGCCTTGCTGGCCCACACCCGCAGCCAGGGCAGGGCGCTATCCGTCACCCACGCCCCCGCCGGCCTGCAAGCCCTGGCCCGCGTATCCGGCGTCGACTCCTTCCTCTAATTCACCAATGTGGCCTCGATGGGGCCCTGTAGCCCAAGTGCGCCCCGACACCTGGTAGGAGCCGACCCTGTCGGCGACCCCGCGGCAGCGGGCGGCGTGGGGCAGAGCCGTCGGCCGCCACCCTCGTCGCTCCGGTTGCACCGTCGCTCGGGAAAGGAAGCCGCTGCGCGGCCATGTTCTATGGCTGGCGCCCCGTCGCGCCCGTCGCGCCGGGCGGGGTTTCCGACTCGCCTTCCATGGCTCGGCGGAAACGGCCGGCCGTCCAGGCCGGCCCCCTGACGGGCCTTCTCGCCCGTCGCTCCTCGGTTCCACAAGTCGCGACGAGGGTGGCGGCCGACGGCTCTCCCAGGCACTGAGGGGTCGTGCGACAAAGGCAACGCCCGCGACTCGGGTGGACGCCCTCTCCGTGTGAAACACCCTCACGCGGGTGGGAAGCGGGCTGGCCCGCGAGGCCTCAATCTCTCCGGTGCGAAGGAGGCCGCGATGATCGGGCGAGGCTTGTCACCGCTGGCTCGGTTGCGATGCACAGCCTCATTCGCTCGAAATTAGGGTGGCGAATCGCGGGCCAGCCCGCTTCCCACCGGGTGCGGCACGCGACACGCGGCGAGCGGTGCTCTTCCCACCAATCCACCCCAGGGTCGAGAGAGCTGCCGGGCGCCACCCTCGGCGCGACATTAGGAGCCGAGGACGGGCGGGCGGAAAAGGCCCGTCAGGGGGCCGGCCAAGGATGGCCGGCCGTTTCCGCTGAGCCAGGAAGGCGAATCGGAAACCCCCGCCCGACCGTCCGAGCCCGCCGGGGCGCAGCCATCAAACACGGCCGCGCAGCGGCATCCCTTCCCAAGGGACGGCGACTACCGTCGCGCCGAGGGTGGCGCCCGGCAGCTCCCCTCGCCGCACACGACCAACGCGAGGGCGAAGCCGAGCCGAAACGCCGTCCCAAAGCTTCTGCGAGGACCAAAGAAAAGGGCCCCGAGGGGCCCTTTTCGTCACTGCGGCTTTTCGCCGTTCTGCCGTTCCCAGGTGTGCTGCTCGTCGAGCAGTTTGTCCGGGTCGAAGTCCTTGCTGTCATTCAGGCCCTGCATCTGCTCGATGGCTTCCGGCGGTGGGTTGCCGTAGTAGATGCTGTAGAGGCGCTGCTGGCGATAGGCGTCGCGGATGAACACGTACGGGTCGTAGGCGGAAGCCAGGAAGCTCTCCGCGTCGATGCCGCGCGAGCGCAGGGTCACGAGATAGAGCACCTGCGGCACGTACTGCTGGCCGTACTTGAAGTCGTGGTTACGCGTGTAATAGCTGAGCGGGTCGAAGAAATAGCTGTCGACCGGCAGGCGCCAGACGTCGCGGACCGTGGTCGGGCCCACGAAGGGGAGCACCAGGTAGTCGCCCTCGGGCACGCCCCAGCGGGCCAGGGTCACGCCGAAGTCGTTCTGCTCCAGAGGGAGGCCGAGCAGGCTGGCTGGATCCTTGAAGCCCAGGAAGCCGATCGTCAGGTTGACCACGAAGCGGCTGGTGGTCAGGAAGGCCTGCTTGGGCCGGGCCTGGAGCAGGTCGTTGGCCACCGTCACCGGCAAGCGGATATTCGTGTAGAAGTCGCTGATGGCCGTGCGCACGGGCGGATTGGTCACCTTCCGGTAGCCGACGGCCACCGGACGGATGATCGCCTTGTCCAGCGAATCGTTGAAGGCGTAGACCTTGCGATTGAACTTCTCGTTCGGGTCGTCGGTACGCGGGGGCGCGATGTGGCAGGCGGCCAGCAGGGTGGCGGCGACGAGGCCTAGCGCGGTTTGGACGATCCGTTGCAGGGTTCTGGGGCGCATCGATGTGGCTTTGGGGGTGGGGCGGTGCTTTAGTGTACCGCGCGGTATTATTATTTGCACGAAGGGCCCGTCCGTCCTGGTCAGAACCGCGCATGATACCCCTACCCCGATTGCCAGCCAACGGGCCGGGCGGCTAAACTGCACGGTCAGAAGTATCTTTATTGTCAAGGATTTGAAATGGCCCGTATTACCGTCGAAGACTGCCTCGAGGTAGTCGACAACCGCTTTGAGCTCGTGCTCATGGCGACCAAGCGCGCGCGCCAGTTGTCCAAGGGCGCCGAACCGACCCTCGACCCGAACAACGACAAGCCGACCGTGCTCGCCCTGCGCGAGATC
Organism: Luteibacter sp. TLI7-4A; assembly: GCF_056754745.1. Taxonomy (NCBI): domain Bacteria; kingdom Pseudomonadati; phylum Pseudomonadota; class Gammaproteobacteria; order Lysobacterales; family Rhodanobacteraceae; genus Luteibacter; species Luteibacter sp. TLI7-4A. Next base: position 4,039,950 of record NZ_JBPGWO010000001.1, read on the forward strand.
GCCGATCGTCGCGTCAGCGACGAAATGATCGACGAGATCGACCGCGCCGCCCGTGAACGTGCCGAGCGTGAAGCCCTCGAGTGGGCCGCCACCGAAGTGGACGACGACCTCTCGAAGGGCGGAGATGACTGATGACGCCGGGTCGTTGTCGGCCCTGCATTCATCCTCACCCTGCGCACGCTGACGCGCGGCTTGCCAGGCCGCGTGCGGGAGGCTCCGCGGCCTGAGGGCGCGAGGTTCTCCCATGGAAGTCATCCCTGCGAAAAAACTGACCGACGTGGTCGATGACGGACCGGTGCCTCCCTATGTGCAGGCACTGGAAGACCGCGTGGGTGCCTACCTGCCACACGACCAGGTACTGCGTATCCGCAAGGCCTTCCTGGTCGGCGCCGCCGCCCATGAAGGGCAGACCCGCAAGTCAGGCGAGCCGTACATCACCCATCCGGTGGCCGTGGCCCATGTGCTCGCCGAACTCGGCCTCGATGCCGAGACGATCATCGCGGCGATCCTGCACGACACGCTCGAAGACACCAAGCTCGAACGGGCGGAGTTGGCCGGCGCCTTCGGTGAAACCGTGGCCGAACTGGTCGATGGCGTCACCAAGCTCGACAAGATGCGCTTTTCCAGTCGTGCCGAAGCCGATGCCGAGAGCTTCCGGAAGATGCTCCTGGCGATGGCGCGCGATCTCCGCGTCATCCTGATCAAGCTTTCCGATCGACTGCACAACATGCGCACGCTCGGCGCGAAGGATGCCGTGTCGCGCCGGCGCATCGCGCGCGAGACGCTGGAGATCTACGCGCCCATCGCGCAACGCCTCGGCATGAACAAGTTCAAGGCCGAACTGCAGGACCTCGGATTCAAGGCGCTTTACCCCGATCGTCACCGGATCATCGGCGAGCGCATCCGCGCCGCCCTGGGCAATCGCCGCGAGGCGATGGCGAAGATCGAGATGGCGCTCGAGGGCCGTCTTGCCGCGGAGAAGATTCCCGGCCGCGCGGTAAGCCGGATCAAGTCGGCGTGGAGCATCTATTCGAAGATGCGCAACGAGCACAAGTCGTTCGCGCAACTCATGGACGTCTACGGGTTCCGTGTCATCACCGATTCGGCCATGCACTGCTACATGGCGCTCGGCGCCGTGCACGGCCTGTACAAGCCGGTGGATGGCCGCTTCAAGGATTTCATCGCCATTCCCAAGGGGAACGGCTACCAGTCGTTGCACACCGTGCTGCTCGGCCCCTTCGGTGCGCCGATCGAAATCCAGATCCGCACCTCGGAGATGGAGTCGGTGGCCGAACGTGGCGTGGCCGCGCACTGGGCGTACAAGAGCGATTCCGGCCCGGCGAACAGTGCGCAGGCGCGGGCGCGCGAGTGGCTGTCCGCGCTGGCCGACAGCCAGGCGAACACGCCATCGGCGTCGGAGTTTCTCGAGAACGTCAAGATCGACCTGTTCCCCGACGAGGTTTACCTGTTCACGCCGCGCGGCGACATCTTCTCGCTGCCGCGCAACGCCACGGCACTCGATTTCGCTTATGCCGTGCATACCGACGTGGGCGATCACGCCGTGGCCGCGCGCCTCGACAAGAAGCTGGTGCCCTTGCGCACGCGCCTGGTGTCCGGACAGCAGGTGGAGATCATCACCGCGCCATCGGCCGTGCCCAACCCCGCGTGGCTCGAGGCGGTGGTCACCGGCAAGGCGCGCACGGCGATCCGCCAATACCTCAAGCACCTGCAGCACGAGGATGCCGTGGACTTCGGCCACCGCATGCTCGACCGCGCGCTCGATGCCCGTGGCCTCAGCCTGGACGCGGTCCCCGGAGCCACCCTCGACCGCTTCCTCGAGGACTCCAAGTTCAAGCGCCTGGAGGAACTCCTGTCCGAGATCGCACTGGGGAACCGTTTCGCCGACCAGGTAGCGACGCAGCTGGTGGCGCTGCTCGGTCCGGACGAGAGCCGCCCGCCGGCGCCCGCCGAACATTCGGCGGAGAAAATCCGCATCAGTGGCGCCGAGCGCGGCGTGCTCAGCTTCGGCAACTGCTGCCATCCGCTGCCGGGCGACGATATCGTCGGTTTCCTGTCCTCGGGCAAGGGCATCGTCGTGCATCGCGTGGAATGCCCCAACGTGGCGGAGTTCCGCAAGACGCCGGAACGCATCGTCGCCATCGAATGGGATCGCGACGTCACCGGCGACTACCGCGCGGAACTGCGCATCGAGGTACTCAACCGCCCGGGCGTGCTCGCCACCGTCGCCGCCGCGATCGCCGACGCCGGTTCGAACATCGAGAACGTCGAATACATCGAGCGTGACAGCACCGCGGCCACGCTACTCTTCGCCATCGAGGTGAAGGACCGCAAGCACCTCGCCGACGTGATGCGCCGCGTGCGCCGCACCGGCGTGGTCAGCGGCGTCTACCGCCACCCGCTCTAGGACATTTCATGACCCGCAGCACCATCGCCACCGACAAGGCACCTTCGGCCATCGGCCCGTATTCGCAGGCCGTGCGCGCCGGTAACACCGTGTACTTCTCGGGCCAGATTCCGCTCGATCCGGCCACCGGCAACCTCGTCGAAGGCGACATCGCCACGCAGACCCGCCGTGTGTTCGACAATCTCGTGGCCGTCGCCGAGGCCGCGGGCGGCAAGCTGTCGGACATCGTCCGCGTCGGTATCTATGTCACCGACCTGGGCAATTTCGCCGCGGTGAACGCGGTGATGGCCGAGTACTTCCAGCAGCCGTACCCGGCGCGTTCGACCATCGAGGTCTCGGGCCTGCCCAAGGGTGCCCAGGTCGAGGTCGACGCGATCCTCGTCCTGCCGTAAGCCATAGCGCGGTTTCCGTGGCTCGCCATGCATCGCCGATTCCCGCCGCGCCGGTGGCGGATCCGGGGCGCGCGCCGCTGACGACGCTCGGCGGCGTGGGGCCCGCGCTCGCCGAGACGCTGGGAAGGCTCGGGCTGCGCGAGGTGCAGGATCTCTGGTTCCATCTGCCCTTGCGCTACGAGGACCGCACCCAGGTGCGGCCCATCGCCGACCTGCGCCCCGGCGACCGCGCGCAGGTGGAAGGCATCGTCGAGTTCGTCGAGCGTGGCTTCCGCTTCCGGCCGCAACTCAAGGTCGTCATTGGCGACGAGTCCGGCGGCGTACTGCTGCTGCGCTTCTTCCACTTCCGCAAGTCGCAGGTCGACCAGTTGCCGAAGGGCACGCGCCTGCTTTGCTTCGGCGAAGTGCGCCAGGGGCCACAAGGCCTGGAAATCGTCCATCCGCAATACCAGCGCATCGAACCCGACGAGCCGGTGGTGGTGGACGAGCGGCTGACACCGGTGTACCCGACCACCGAAGGTCTCGGCCCACGACGGTTGGCCAGCCTCGTCTCGCGGGCGTTGGCCCACTTGCCCGCGGACGACAGGCTGGAACTCATCCCCGAGTCGATCGGTCGTCCGATGGGCCTGGCGTCCTTGCGCGAGGCCTTGCTCTACGTGCACCGCCCGCCACCGGAGGTCGATCTCCGCGAACTCGGCGAAGGCAGGCACCCCGCGCAGAAACGCCTCGCCTTCGAGGAATTGCTGACCCAGCACCTCACCCTGCGGCGCATGCGCGCGGCGGTGAAGAAGCGCAAGGCACCGGCGTTGAAAAGTGCCGGCGCGCTGCGTGACCGGTTGCTGGAGGCGCTGCCGTTCGCCCTCACCAGGGCCCAGGCGCGCGTGTCGAAGGAGGTGGCGCGCGATCTCGCACGGGCCCATCCCATGCTGCGCCTCGTGCAGGGCGACGTCGGCAGCGGCAAGACCGTGGTCGCCGCGCTGGCTGCCGTCGCCGCCGTGGAGAGCGGCTATCAGGTGGCACTGATGGCGCCGACCGAACTGCTTGCCGAGCAGCACCTGCGCAACTTCCGCGCCTGGCTCGAACCGCTGGGGCTGGAAGTGGAATGGTTGGCCGGCAAGGTGCAGGGCAGGGCGCGCAAGAAGGCGCTCGATCGCGCTGCCAGCGGCGAAGCGCATGTCGTCGTCGGCACGCATGCGTTGATGCAGGAGGGCGTGGCCTTCGCGAAGCTGGGTCTCGTCATCGTCGACGAGCAGCACCGTTTCGGCGTACACCAGCGGCTGGCGTTGCGCGACAAGGGCGCTGAAGGCGAACTTATCCCCCACCAGCTCGTCCTGACGGCCACGCCGATACCACGCACGCTTGCGATGAGTGCCTATGCCGATCTCGACGTCTCCTCGATCGACGAACTGCCACCGGGACGCACGCCCGTGCAGACCGTGGCACTGTCGAACGAGCGGCGCTTCGACGTCATGGAGCGCATCCACGCGGCATGCATGCAGGGCCGCCAGGTGTACTGGGTGTGCACGCTGATCGAGGAATCCGAACAACTCAATGCACAGGCGGCGGAGGTGGCCCATGCCGAACTCACCGCCGCCTTGCCCGATCTCGCCGTCGGCTTGATCCATGGACGCATGAAGCCGAAGGAAAAGCAGGCGGTGATGGACGCCTTCAAGGCCGGCGAGCTGGCCGTGCTGGTCGCTACCACGGTCATCGAAGTGGGCGTGGACGTGCCCAACGCGAGCCTGATGGTGATCGAGAACAGCGAGCGCCTGGGCCTCGCGCAGTTGCACCAACTGCGCGGCAGGGTGGGGCGTGGCGCGATCGCGTCCAATTGCGTGCTGCTCTACCAGACACCGCTGTCGCGTCTGGCCAGGGAGCGGTTGCAAGTGATGAGGGAGACGAACGATGGCTTCCGCATCGCGGAGAAGGACCTCGAACTGCGAGGTCCCGGTGAAGTCCTCGGCACCCGCCAGACGGGGCAACTTCAATTCCGCATCGCCGATCTGGCGCGCGACGCACACCTTATGCCAGAAGTGCAGCGCGTGGCCGAGGCCATGATGAAAGACCACGCCGCGCGCTGCGAATTGCTGATCGCCCGCTGGGTGGGTGCCGCCGCCCGCTACGTGGACGCCTGAGCACCCTGTCGCCCGTTCAGCCCGGCATGAAGCAGAGCAGGTGGAACGCCGCCCGATCGACTTCCTCACTGGGCACTCCCGGCAACCGGCTGCCGGCGTGCAGGTTCACCGTCACATGGCCGGGCAGGGAAGGCTCGATGCGTGTGTCGACGTAGTCGTAGAGGTTCAGGTCGTCCGTGACCGACGACGCGGTGCACAGTGGCGTGAAAGGCGCGAGGTCGCTGGACAGGGCGAGATGGTAGGCCGAGCCGCCCACGACCCGCGTTTCGATGGTCACGCCGCTGATCCAGTCGGCACCCGCGAGAATCGCGCCATCCCGGGAGATATGGGCGGCGTACACGGGCTTCGCGGTATTCGGCGATGCGGCGCTCGCGGTCGTGGTGGACAGGGCGAACAGCAGGCTTGCCGCAAGTCCGCGGCGATTCAAGGCCGGCCCGCCGCGGGTGCCGCGCCGTCCATCGACGTGCAGACGAGATCGAATGCCTGACGGTTGAGCAGTTCCGGGTCGGTGTTCGGCATGCGGGTGGCCGTTATGCGTACCAGAACCTCGTAAGGGGTCGGTTGCGCCTTGAGCACCGCGACGTTGCCGATGACGTCCTGCAAATCGGTTTCGTGGATCAGCGAGACCGTGCAGATGGGCGCCTCGGCAAACACGCCGGGCGACAGTCGAACGGTGTAGAACGAAGGACGAAATTCGCCGAGGACGACGTCGACGCGTTCGACCCAGTCGGCACCCGTGATCACGTTGCCGGCGGCATCCACGTGCGCGGCGAAGACGGCTCGGGGTTGTACGGATTGCGCCATGGCGGGCGAGAGCACGGCGCCGCCGCAAAGCAGCGCGAGCCACGAATGGCGAATCGAGGATATCGGCATGAAACTACCTTGTCGTTGAAGTGGACGCGCGTCGTTACGGGCAATCGGGTTGCCGTTATCGACGCGCGTCGACAAGTTATCCCCTCCTGTTCAGGGCTATCCATCAGACGATTCTGAAAAAGCGTCACCTTCGCCATGGCGAGTGAAGCTCGTCGGGGTTGTCTGATATCGCGCGCCGGTGCGCGCCGTATGGGAGCGTCAGCCCAGGCCGAGATGTCGCGCCACCTCTCTTGCGATAACGGCCGTTTCGCGAAGAGGCGCCTGCGTGGCGGGGGTATTCGCATCGATGTCGTGCAATAGCCCCGCGGCGCGCAGTTCATCGTGGAAGCGAGCGAGTTTTCCTCGCAGGGACGCCGGAGCGGTCGTGTGGACGGGACATCCCGTGGCACAGGCTTCCGAGAGCATGTTCACCGAGTCCGGCGTCACGACCAGCCGGTCGGCCCAGCCGAGAATGCCGGGGTAGGGGTTCGCGCCATCGGCGCTGCCGGTCCAGACCACGCCCGGCAGGCCGGCGAAGATCTCGCGGATGCGAGGCAGGATGGCCGACGGCGTGCGCCGCGATACCGCGACGAGGATCGAACCACCGTCCAACGCGTGCCGGGTACGTATCGCGGCGAGGAAGGCGTCTGCCTCGGCCGGGTCGAATGGCGTGCCGTGCCGGTCCCCGCCGATCAACACCCCCAGTCGCGGCCGGGGCAACAGGGCGAACTGAGCGAACGCATCGCGCCCGTCGGCGAGCCACGCGTCGTCGATGGGATTCAGCGACCCCAGCGAATGGAGTACGTTGTCGCCACTCAAGCCATCGTGCCGGGGCGTGACCACGAGGTCCCAGTGCGCCGGATCGATCCTGGGGTCGAGTATCTGCACGGTGAGGCACCTCCCGCCGGACCAGCGACGGATCTGCCGGGTGGTCCAGGCGGCCTGGCGACCGCAGCCGATCGCCAGTTTCGGCCACGGCGGCAGCAGGCTGTCCTCGTTCCGGCCGAGCGCCAGCCGCGCGCCCGGCAGGTTCCGCGGCGCCAGCCACGACCAGGGCGCGCGCAACTGGACGACGATCTCGCGGATCGCCGGCGTCAGCGCCTCGGCCAGGGCGAGGGCCTGGCGCCGGTTGCCGGCGGCGCCATCGGTCACCACCCAGCAGGACTCGCGCGACGGGGTGTTCACGTGGCGCTCCCGCCGCCGATTGTTATCGATTTCGGCACAGTTCGTTCCCTGGCAGACTGGTCCACGATCGCGTCGTGACGCTTACACTGTTGTGATCCCGGTGCTCCGGTAGAACCCACTGTACAAGGATATCCATGAGTGCTCCGTTGACCGATGCTTCGCTCGACCAGCTTTTCCTCAAGGCCCGCACCTACAACGCGTGGCTGCCGAAGGAAGTGACCGACGAACAGCTCCACCGGCTGTACGACCTGGCGAAATTCGGCCCCACCGCCGCCAACTCCTCGCCGATGCGCGTGGTTTTCGTGAAGTCCCAGGACGCGAAGCAGCGCCTCAAGCCCCACCTTTCCGAGACCAACGTCGAAAAGACCATGCAGGCACCGGTCACCGCGATCGTCGCCACCGATTTCGCCTTTTACGAGAAGCTGCCCAAGCTGTTCCCGCATGCCGATGCGCGTGTATGGTTCGTCGGCAACGAGCCGATGATCCAGTCGTCGGGTACGCGTAACGGTTCGTTGCAAGGCGCCTACCTGATCATGGCCGCCCGCGCGTTGGGCCTGGACTGCGGCCCGATGTCGGGTTTCGACCAGGCCGGCGTCGACGCCGAGTTCTTCGCGGGCACCCAGGTCAAGTCGAATTTCCTGGTCAACATCGGCTACGGCGATCCCGGCAAGAACCTGTTCGAACGCCTGCCTCGCCTGGACTTCGACGAAGCCGTACGAATCGCCTGACTCTTCCCGCGGTGACCGCACGGTCCCGCTGTCACCCGCCGTACCCACCTCACTGCAGGAGATACACCATGCGTGCTCTTCGTTATGTCGCCCTCGCCGCCCTGTTGGCCACCGCCGGCAGCGCCGTCGCCGCCCCGGTCACCTACACGCTCGACCCGGGCCATACGATGGTCCTGTTCAGCTGGAACCACTTCGGTTTCTCCAATCCGACGGCCAACCTCGGCCAGGTCCAGGGCACCCTCGTCTATGACGAAAAGGATCCGTCCAAGGCCACCGTCGAGGCGACCCTGCCGCTCTCCGGCCTCGACAGCTTCGTGCCCAAGCTCGACGAGCACCTGAAGTCGGCCGACTTCCTCGACGCCGCCAAGTACCCCACCGTCACCTTCAAGAGCACCAAGGTCGTGCCGGCGGGCAAGGGCAAGCTGAAGGTCACCGGCGACCTGACCGTCCACGGCGTGACCAAGCCGGTCACCCTCGACGTCAGCCTGAACAAGGTCGGCCCGCACCCGATGATGAAGGTGCAGACGGTCGGCTTCGACGCCACCACCACGATCAAGCGCTCGGATTTCGGCGTGGGCGCGTATGTGCCGAACGTCTCCGACGAGATCAAGATCCGCATCACGACCGAAGCGCACGACGCCTCGGCCGAAAAGAAGTAAGCCGGCCGCCCCTGCCGGGGCATCGGAAACCCGCGCCGGCGACGGCGCGGGTTTTTTCGTTTCCGGCGGGCCATCGCGTCCTGCCGCATCGTCACGCCGGGCATTTCGTTCCTGCTAACATCGCCTTCTATCCCCGGTTCCACCGCATCGTCGGAGTTTTCCCATGCGCCCCAATCCCGCGGCCGCCCCGCTGATCCCGGCGAACGCCGAAAATCGTTACGAAGTGACCCGCGCCGACCTGCCGCTGTCCTGTCCCATGCCGGGCATGTACCTGTGGAACTCGCATCCGCGTGTCTACCTCTCCATCGAGGACGACGGCGGCACCTCGAAGTGCTCCTATTGCGGCGCGACCTACGTCCTGAAAGACTGATCGGCCCCCGCGCGGGCATGTTTCGTGCATTGCCTTCGTACCCTCTCAAACGGACCGACCCATGGCCACCGTCTCTCCCAATCGGACGATGACCGTCGTACAACTCATCCCCGCCCTGTATTCGGGTGGCGCCGAGCGCTCGACCCTGGAAATCGCCAGGGCCCTGGTCCAGGCCGGTCATCGCTCGATCGTCGTCTCGGCCGGCGGGCGGATGGTCGAACAGCTGGAGGCCGAAGGCAGCGAACACATCGCCTTGCCCATCGGCAGGAAGTCTTTCGCCACCCTGTTCACCGTGGGCAAGCTGCGCCGCGTGCTGCGCGACATCCAGCCGGACATCGTGCACGCCCGCTCGCGCCTGCCGGCCTGGATCGGCTGGTGGGCGATGCGGGGCGTCAAGCCGCGCCCGCACTTCGTCACCACCGTGCACGGCCTGAACACGCCAAGCCGCTACAGCGCGATCCTCCTGCGCGGCGAACGGGTGATCGTGGTCTCGCAGACCCTGCGCGACTATGTGCTGCGCCACTATCCCAAGGATATCGAGACCTCGCGCATCACCGTGATCCCGCGCGGAATCGATACCGACGCGTTCCCCTACGGTTACCGCCCGGACGACAGCTGGCAGCGCGCGTTCTTCGAGGAATACCCGCAGCTGGCCGGTGCGCCACTGCTCACCCTGCCGGGACGGGGCACGCGGCTGAAAGGCCATGCGGATGCGATCGAGCTGATCGCCGACCTCACCCATCGGGCCATCGACGTCCGCCTGCTCCTGCTCGGTGCCGACGAACCCGGTCGCGAGGCCTATGTGGCCGAGCTGCGCAACCTGATCCACCAGCGTGGGCTCGACGACAAGGTGGTGATTTCGCCGCAGCGGTCGGACGTGCGCGATATCTATGCGATGTCGACGCTGGTGCTGCAGCTTTCCAGGCGCCCCGAGTCGTTCGGTCGCACGGTGGTGGAAGCCCTGGCGCTGTGCCGTCCGGTGATCGGCTACGCCCATGGCGGCGTGGGCGAATTGCTGGCCGAACTCTATCCCGCCGGCCGCGTCCCGCTGGGCGACCGCGAGAAGCTGGTTGAACGGGCCGCGGAGCTGCTTCGCTTCGCCCCGTCCATCCCGCCGCCGCGCAGCTATCGCCTGTCCGACATGCAATCGGCCACCCTGGCGTTGTACGCGGAGGTGGTGGAAGGCGTGCCAGCCGCGTGAGCGGGCCTAGCTTCGGCGCGGCGATCCGGGCGGGGCTTGCCTCGCCGCTGCTGCCGGTCTGGCTGGTACCGGCCTTGCTGCCGTTCGGACGCAGCGCCGAACTCGGGGTCTTCCTCGCCCTCATTGGCAGCATCCTCCTGCTCGTGCGCGAGCCCCAGGCGCTGCGCCATCATCCGGGCGCGAAACTGTTCCTGTGGTTGTTCCTGGCCTATGCCGGAGCCGCGCTGGTTTCCGCGGTGGACGCGGTGGCGCCCGGCAAGAGCTGGGGCACGGTCGCCGGCATCCTGCGCTTCGCCCCGTTGGGCGTGTACGCCTGCTTCGCCGTGCGCCGGCCGGGAAAGGTCCATGCGCTTTACCTCGCCACGGCCGCGGTGGTCGCGGTCTGGGTGGCCGATGCCTGGGTGCAGGCGCTCACGGGCTACGGGTTGGCGGGAGCCTCGGACGCGGAGCGGCTCTCCGGCATCTTCGGCGCGGACAACCTGAAACTCGGCCCCGCCTTGTCCGCGTTGGCACCGTTCCTGTTGTGGGCCGCTGGTGAACGCTGGGGCCGGCGCGGGCTCATCGCCGCCTTCCTGTTCGCGCTGGGGCCGGTGCTCTTGTCCGGGTCGCGCGCCTCGTGGCTTTGCTACGCCATCGTCACGCTGTGCTTCGTCTGGCGCGAAGCCGGGTCGTTCCGCCGCTTCGCGATGGCGTGCGCCGCTGCCGGAGTGGTCGTGGCCCTTGCCCTCGTGCTGGCGTGGCAGGTGTCGCCGCGCTTCCGCGATCGCGTGGCGCATACGCTTCCGGCATTGTCGGGCACCTCCGCGGGCATGGACGCGGCACTGACGGGTCGCCTCGATATCTGGACAACGTCGCTGCGCATGTACGCCGCGCATCCGGTGAACGGCGTGGGCGTGCGTGGCTTCCGCGTCGCCTATCCTTCACTGGCCTCACCGGGCGACCACTTCCTGACGATCGAGAAATGCGGGGAAGGCGAGGGCGCCTGCCACGCGCACCAGGTCGTGCTCGAGGTCGCCACGGAAACCGGCACCCTCGGCCTCCTGGCCTGGTTCGCTGCCGCCGTGTACGCGATGCGCGCCTGGTGGCGTGCCGGTGCGGTCGCCCGTGCGCGCGCATTTCCGCCGACGGTGGCGCTGGCCGCCATCCTGTTTCCCTTGAATACCCACATGGCGTTCTATTCGGCATGGTGGGGCCTGCTGGCGGCATGGTTGCTGTCGGTGTGGTGCGCGGCCCTGTTCGCCGACCTTCCCGATGTGGAGGCCAGGCATGTCGCGTGAGCCGCTATCGGTCGTCGTCACCACGTTCGACAACGCGGCCACGATCGGGGCGTGCCTGGCGTCGGTGGCTTTCGCGGACGATATCGTCGTGCTCGATTCCGGTTCGACGGATGGAACCTGCGACATAGCGGCCGGCCACGGTGCCCGTGTGCATGTGCAGCCGTTCGCCGGTTACAGCGCCCAGAAGCAGGCGGCGATCGACCTGGCCCGGCATCGATGGGTATTGCTGCTCGATTCCGACGAGGCGGTACCTGCGATGGCCGCGGAACGCATCCGTGCCGCGCTCGACGCGCCGGAAGCCGCCGGTTACGTGCTGCTCCGCCGCGAGTGGGTGTTCTGGCGCTGGCAACCGGAGCGAGCGCGGCTCAACCACTACGTGCGCCTGTTCGACCGCACGCGGGCGCGCATGAGCGGTCACGAGGTGCATGAAAGCGTCGTCGTCGATGGCCCCGTGCAGCGGCTGGATGCGGTGATCGACCACCATGGCGAGCGCGACATCGAAGGACGCGTCGACAAGGCCAATCGTTACTCGTCGTTACAGGTGCGCGACCGGCATACCCGTGCACCCCGCTTCCTGCGTACGCGGATGGTGTTCTACCCGGCGGTGGCGTTCGCCCGTTACTACTTCTGGCGCGGTCACTGGCGCGGCGGCTGGGCGGGCTTCGTCGCGGCGCGCGTGCACGCGTTCTATGCGTTCCTGAAGTACGCCAAGCTGTACGAACTGCGCCGGTCAGGCGGCCAGCGCGACGGCCGCGGCCCGCTCGAAACCGAACGCGGCGACGACTAGTTCGCAAGCCTCGCGGCGCAAGGCCTCGCGACGGCGGAACTCGCTGCGGCGCTTGCTTTCGATCTCCGATGCGCAACGCACGGGTTCGCGTGGAGGAAGCTCGTAGAAGCCGTCTTCACCGGCGACCCCGTCGGACTCGATCCAGAAGGCGTCGTAGTCGGCCTTCACCTTGTCCGGAATGCCTGCGAACACATGGGCGGCGTTGCCGATACCGAGCACGCGTTCCACCGCATAGGCGTCGGCCAGGGCGCGGATCATCGACAACAGCAGGTTCTTCGGGCGAAGGCCGTGGCATTGGCGCGTGAGTTCGCGCACGACATCGCGGCCCGCGTTGTTCGCGGCGCCTTGCAGGCAGCCGATGACGATCGTGCGGCCTTCATCGATGAAGGAGATCGTGGCGTACGAGATCTGCAGCCCGCTCTCGTCGGTGAGCGAAAGACTGAGTTCACCCTCGCGGCCCCGGCGCAATGGCGCCTTGACGATCAGTGAAAGCGCGCCGCCGTCGCGCAGCGTCACCCGTCCGGCCAGCACCTGGCGCTCGCGGTAGAGGGTGTGGAAGAACGGACGCGGAAACCGAGCCAGCGCGAAGTCGTAGTGATCGCGCAGCGCCTTCAGGCGACGCTCCCTGCTCCACGCCTTGCTGATGTAGCGATGCTGGTAGCGCTCTATCAGTACGCTGTCGACGGAGGAAATGCCGGCCATCGGCGGCTTCTCGAGAAAGGCCAGCCATGCATCGTGCGCGCGCCACCGGGACACGCAGCGCAGCGCATAGGTGAGTACCGCACCGATGGCATGCGTGCGCGTGCTGTGCCATCCGGCACGGCCGCGTAGTGATCGCGCGAAACGAAAAAACGACTGCATGGCAAAGGTCCGTCTTGTGGGCACGACGCACTTTCTACGCTGGCGTTTTTTCGCGAGGCTTTCGTTATTTCGGACGAAAGGTTCGTCGTTGTGCAGGCGTTATGCATCACGAAAGATCAGGGAAAGTCCGATGAAAGCTCGCGACTTGCCTGTGAGTCGTTTCGGGTGTCCGGTGGCTCAGTAGATCTTCGGCTCGCCCGGGGGACGGGTCTTGAAGCGCTTGTGCACCCAGAGGTATTGCTCGGGGGCTTCGCGGGCCATTTGTTCGATCTGCGCGTTCACCCGCGCCGTGTCGAGGGCGGCGTCCTTGCTGGGGAAATCTTCCAGCGGCGCGTCCAGGCGCATCGCGTAGCCGGCGTCGCCGGGCAGGCGGCGATGGAAGAAGGGGATCACCAGCGCGCCGGACAGCCGGGCGAGGTGGTGCGTGGCGGTGATCGTCGCCGCGGGCACGCCGAAGAACGGGACGAAGACGTTGTCCTTGCTGCGCATGTCCTGGTCGGGCGCGTACCAGAGCGTGCCGCCCGCCTTCAGGTATTTCACCGTGCCGCGGATGTCGTCCTTCTCGAACATCGCGTCGGCGTAGTGCAGGCGCGAGCGAAGCACGGTGAATTCGAAGACGTCCGAATCCATCAGGCGGTACATGCCGGCGATGCGGATGCGCTGGGAAACCAAGCGCGCGCACAGTTCCAGATGCGAGAAATGGCCGCCGACGAGCAGGACGCCACGGCCGGCGCGGCGTGCCGCCTCCAGGTGCTCCAGTCCTTCCACCGTGACCGGCACGCGCGCGATGGCGCGGTCGGACCCCATCCAGCCGAGGGCGAACTCGGCCAGCATCATGCCGACGTCGCAGAGGTTGGCACGGACCAGCGCCTGTTGCGCGGCCGGGTCCAGTTCCGGGAAGCAAAGCGCGATATTGGTCGCCGCGATGCGTCGCCGCTCCGGGTTCAGGTGCAGGGCCAGGCGGCCCGCCAGCCGGCCCAGGCGCATCAGCAGGCGGAAGGGCAGGCGCGCGATCAGCCAGATGAAGGCCACGCCCAGCCACGCCGGCCAGTGGCTGGGCGTGAGCAGGCGGCGCGTGAGATGGGGGCGGGGCATACCGGGCATGGCCGGTCATTGTAGCGAATGGGGGCGGCTATACTGCCCGGTCGATGGCAATACCAGGGATCCGCGTGCTGCTGCGCCTGCTCTACAACTTCGCCATGTACCTGTTCACGCCGCTGGTGATGCTCCGCCTGATGGCGCGTGGCATGCGTTATGGCGACTACCACGTGCGCTGGCGCGAACGCTTCGGCCGCTTCCGCGAACCACGGCTGGCCGGCTGCCTCTGGGTGCATGCGGTATCGGTGGGCGAGGTGAATGCGGCCGAGCCGCTGGTGAAGGCGCTGATGGAGGCCTACCCGCAGGCACCGATGCTGGTGACCACGGTGACTCCGACAGGCTCGGAGCGTGTCCGCCAGCTCTTCGGCGACAGCGTGCACAGTGTCTACCTCCCTTACGACCTGCCGTTCGCCGTGAAGCGTTTCCTGCGCAGCACCCGGCCGCGGCTGGCGGTGATCGTGGAGACGGAGATCTGGCCGAACCTTTATTTCGCCTGCCGCCGCCACGGCATTCCGCTGCTGATCGCCAACGCGAGGCTTTCCGAGCGTTCGTTGCGCGGCTATGCGCGGATGAGTTCGCTGGTGAAGCGCGCGTTGCGTTGCGTCAGCCACATCGCCGCGCAGTCGCGTACCGACGCGGCGCGCTACCGCCTGTTGGGCGCGGAGCCCAGCCAGCTCACGGTCTGCGGCAACCTCAAGTTCGACATGCCCGTGCCGCAGGCCGCACTCGAGGCGGGCACGGCGATGCGGGAGGCCTGGGGGACCGGGCGTCCCGTATGGATCGCCGCCAGTACCCATGAAGGCGAAGAGATGTGCGTGCTCGAAGCCCACCTCGACGTCATGCGCCGCCTGCCCGACGCCCTGCTGCTGATCGCCCCGCGTCATCCCGAGCGCTTCAAGGCCGTGGAGGCGTCCGTGCGCAGCCTGGGATTCCAGGTCGCCACGCGCAGCGGTGACGGCGTTCCCAGCCACACCACGCAGTGTTTCGTCATCGATTCGATGGGCGAGTTGCTGCGCTTCTTCGCTTCGGCCGACGTCGCCTTCGTGGGCGGTAGCCTGGTGTCGATCGGCGGCCACAACGTCCTCGAACCGGCGGCGCTGGGCAAGCCCGTGCTGGTCGGTCCGTACACGTTCAATTTCGAGGAAATCACCCAGGCCCTGCTCGACGAAGAGGGTGGGCAGCGGGTGAACGATGGCGACGAGCTTGGCGAACAGGTGCTGTCGCTGCTGCGCGATCCTGTCCGGCGTCGGCACATGGGCGAGGCGGCACGTCATGTGTTCGACAGCGAGCGGGGCTCGGTCGGCAAGGTGATGAAGCTGGTCGACAGCCTGCTGCAGGAATAACCGCGCCCGCCATGTCCTCGACGGCGGGCGCGGCTTCGGCGATGGAGCGGGCCGTTGCGTTACCGCAGGATCGAGGCGCCAGGGCGCGAGAGGTCAGCGACCGGCCGCGGCGGAACCTCGGGGCGCGTCGGTTTGCACACGACGGTGGCCTTCAGGAAATGCATGTTGGCCGCCGCGCCCCAGCCACCGATGTAGTCGTAGCGCACGCTGGCGACAAAACCGCCTTCCGCGTCGCATTTCCTGGGAGCCTCGGCCATGACGTGGTCGTAGGCCTGTCGCTTGCCGCTGCCGTGGTAGGTCAATTCGTACTCGTACGGTTCGTACGGATCGGATTCGGCGTTCGCGGCCGTGGCGAAGGAGGCCAGCGCGAGGGCGCCGATGAGGAAGGGGATTTTCATGATCGTCCTTGGTCGTGATCGCCCGGAACGGGCTGACGAATGATGTATCCAGCGCAGTGGCGCCAATGCAGGCGATAGACTCAGGAAGCTGTAGTCCGATTCCGGAGCGATGCCAAGGCAAAGCTAAGGAAGTGACGGGAGCCGACCCTGCCGGCGATGGGTGCTTGCCTCGACTGGCCCGCTGCCGCGGGATCGCCGACAGGGTCGGCTCCCGCCAAAGATCATAAAAAAGGGCCCGCGTTCATCACGCGGGCCCTTTTCTTCTTCCATCGCGCGCCTGGCGAAATTACTGCAGCAGCGCGTTGATCGCTTCGAGGTCCTTCACGTCCACCGTGCCCGCGGTCTGCTTGAGCAGCAGCTTGTCGAGGATGAACTGATGGCGGGCCTGCGAATAGTCGCTGAGCGCCTGGGTGAGGTTCTGCTGCGCGATCAGCACGTCGACGATGGTGCGCGTGCCGACTTCGAAGCCGGCCTGCGTGGCGTCGCGTGCGCTTTCGGACGACTCGACGGCCGCCTTGGTCGCCTCGACCTTGCTGATGCCGGCGACGACCGAGCGGTAGTAGTTCAGCGTGTCGCGCACGACCTGGCGGCGGGACGACTCCAGGGAATCCTGTGCCGCGTCACGCTGGTAGATCGACTGGCGCACGCGGGACTGGGTGGCGCCGCCGGAGAAGATCGGCACGTTGAGGGTCAGGCCCACGCTGGTCGCTCCGCGGCCGTTGCTGCTGCCGAGCGTGCCCGCGCTGGAAGCGGTGCCGGCGTTCTGCGTCCATGCCGTGCTCTTGCTGTAGCCGACCGTCGCATCGAGCGTGGGCAGGTGGCCGGCGCGCGCGGACGAGATGCTGTGCTCCGCCGACTCGACGTTGTACTGCGAGGCGATGATGGTCGGGTTGCTCTTGACCGCCTCGGCCACCCAGGCTTTCGGATCGTTGGGCGAGGGCGGGTCCATCGGCAGCTGCTCGCGCAGCTTCTTCAGGTTGTCGGCCGGCTTGCCGGTGATCTGGGTGAGCGCCTCGCGCGAATCCGCCAGCGTGTTCTCGGCGGTGATCACCGCGGCCACGGCGGTGTCGTGCTGGGCCTTGGCGTCCTGCACGTCGGTGATCGCGGAAAGGCCCACGTCGAAACGCTGCTGGGCCTGTTCGAGCTGGCGGGCCAGCGCCTGCTCGTTCGCCTTGGCGAAGGTCAGGGCGTCGTCGTTGGTCAGCACCTGGAAATAGGCGGTGGCGACGCGGGTGGCGAGCTGCTGCAAGGCCGCCTCGTAGGTGGCGTCCTGCGCCTCCGACGAGGAGCGCGCCGCCTTCAGGTCGGCGTACTTGCTGAAGTCGACCACGCTCTGGCTGATGGTGGCGCCCAGCTCGCGGGTGCGGGTGTGTCCCGCATCGGAGGTGAGCACCGGGTTGCCGGCGCCGTCGACCACCGGATTGCCGGCGGCGTCGGTGACGATCGAGCGGGAGGGCCCGTTCGGGTCGCTCTGGTTAAGGCTGAGCTGGGCATTGATCTGCGGCAGCAACAGCGCGCGGGCCTGCGTCACGCTCTCGCCGGTGGCGAGACGGGTGGAGTCGGCCTGCGACAGCACCGGGTCGTTGGCCCGTGCCTGCCGGTAGGCGTCGAGCAGGTCTTCCGCATGGCTCGCGAACGGCATCGCGGCCAATGCCAGCGCGACGGTGAGCAGCTTCAAGCGCATGGTTTCGCCTCGTGGGTGATAGGGAATCTGGTGGGTCAGAGCACGAAGCGCTTCACCGGCGCGGCATGCGCCAGGTAGGGAAGGTCCGTTTCGAACAGCGACTCCTCGCGGAAGCGGCCCTCACCCTCGTGGGTAAGGAGCACCGCCGTTTGCGCGGGTGAGTCGCCGCGTACCACGAACATGCGCCCGCCAGGCTTCAGCCAGCGCACGAACTTCTCGGGCACCGTGTGCACGGCTCCCGTGACCACGACGGCGTCGAAAACGCCCGTGGGCTTGTAACCGTTGACGGCCTCGGCGGTTTCCAGCGAGACGTTCGTCACCACCGCGGCGGCCAGGCGCTGGCGCGCGGCCTCGACGAAATCGGCGTGCATGTCGATGCTGGTGACCTTGCCAGCCAGGCGGGCCAGGCAGGCGGTGAGGTAACCCGAACCCGTGCCGATCTCCAGGACCTCGTCGGTCTTGTTGAGCGCCAGGGCCTGGAGCACGCGGCCCTCGATCACTGGCTTCATCATCACCTCGCCATGCCCAAGGGGCAGGGTGAGGTCGGCGAATGCCACGTTCCGGTGGGCCGGCGCAACGAAATCCTCGCGGCGCACGATCTTCAGGGTCTCGAGGACGTCGGCGTCGAGGACTTCCCAGGGGCGAACCTGGTTCTCGACCATGTTCTGCCGCGCCTGCTCGAAATTCATCGCCATGTGTTGGATCCCGTACGAAAGCTGCAAAAAGATTCGGAAGGATAAGCGCTTAGCGCCCGTTTTCCCAATGTGTTAAGGCTGCGGTGCCGACGCCATCCGGCGAAGTGCCGGAAGTCACCGGACCGGCCTGACGGAAGTCATGGTCCACGCCGCCGGTAACGTACGCCGGCGCCTGAACGGGCGCCGGCGCCCACCCTTGGCCGCCATGGGTAACCGCCCGAACGCCCCCACTTGTCATTCTAAGGTAGACGAGCGGTGCGGCCAGCGTTTTTCCGGCCTGCTGGAAATAACTGAACCGCTGCGTATAATAAAGTCATAATTTCTGTTTGTGAAGGTGCAGCCATGAACGCCAGCCCGAAACTGAAGACCCAGGGTCCGGGGCGTCCGAAGGACATGGAGAAGCGCGCGGCCATCCTCGACGCGGCCAAGTCGCTCTTCACCCATGGCGGCTTCGCGGGCACCAGCATGGATGCCGTCGCGGCTTCCGCCGGCGTTTCCAAGCTCACCGTGTACAGCCATTTCGGCGACAAGGACAACCTCTTCCGCGAGGTCATCCGCGCGCACGTGCAGGAACGCCTGCCGGACGACCTGTTCGATTTCAATCCGGGCGCCGACATCCGCGTCACCCTGACCAACATCGCCAGCCGCCATGCGGCGATGGAAACCAACACGGAATCGGTGGGCACCTTCCGCGCGATCCTCTCCGACTGCCAGTCGGGCGGCAATCCGCGTTTCGGCCGCCTGGTATGGGAAGAGGGTCCGGCGCGCATGCACAAGTTGATGCAACGCCTGCTCGAGGGCGCCGCATCGCGCGGTCAGCTCGACATCCCCGACGTGTCGCGTGCCACCACCCAGTTCCTCGCCCTGCTCAAGGGCGACCTCCTGATCCGGCGCCTGTTCGGTTGCGAAGACTGCGCCGTGCAGTTCGCCGAAGAGGTCAAGGCCAATGCCCTGGCCGCGGTGGACATGTTCATGCGCGCGTACTCGCCGCGCCACGTGAGCGTCTGACGCTCGCTTCCCGGCCCGCTTCGTGGTTGAATCCCCGGCGAAGCGGGGGTGCCCATGCGATACGCGCGGGCTGAGAGAGTCCCTTCGAACCTGATCCGGTCCGTACCGGCGTAGGAAGCTTCGTCCACGGTCGACGTGCGTGCCCTCCTGGCACGTGTCGTGCCTCGTGACGGCGCCGTCCGCTTCTCCCTTCCCCTGTGAGGAACGAGAAGCCGATGAATGCCTTGCCCACCGACCTGGCCCGCGCCGCGCGCGAGCTGTCCCAGTCCGTCACCGCGCCGATCGCCGGCTCCCGAAAGATCCACGTCACCGGCAGCCGGCCCGACCTGCGCGTGCCGATGCGCGAGATCGCCCAAGCCGCCACGCCCACCTTGTTCGGCGGCGAGGACAATCCGCCGATCGTCGTCTACGACACCTCCGGCCCGTATACCGATCCGGGACACGTGGTGGACCTGGCCGCCGGCTTGCCAACGTTGCGCGCGACCTGGATCGCCGAGCGCGGCGATGTCGAGCGCCTGGACGGGCTGTCGTCGAGCTTCGGCCGGAACAGGGCGAGCGATCCACGGCTGGATGCCATCCGCTTCGCCTCCGCGCGTGCGCCGTTGCGCGCGAAAGCGGGCGCCAACGTCACCCAGATGCACTATGCGCGGCGTGGCATCGTCACGCCGGAGATGGAATACATCGCCATCCGCGAGAACCAGCTTGTCGATGCGCTGGCCGACAGCACGCTGCGCATGCAGCACCCCGGCGAGGCCTTCGGCGCCTCGCTGCCCGCGCGGATCACCCCGGAATTCGTGCGCGACGAGGTCGCGCGCGGTCGCGCGATCATCCCCGCCAACATCAATCACCCGGAAGCCGAGCCGATGATCATCGGCCGTAACTTCCTCACCAAGGTCAACGCCAACATCGGCAACAGCGCGGTGAGCTCGGGCATCGCGGAGGAAGTGGAGAAGCTGGTCTGGGCGATCCGCTGGGGCGGCGACACCGTGATGGACCTCTCCACGGGCAAGCACATCCACGAGACGCGCGAGTGGATCATCCGTAATTCGCCGGTGCCCATCGGCACCGTGCCGATCTACCAGGCGCTGGAGAAGGTCGGTGGCGTGGCGGAGGACCTCACCTGGGAAATCTTCCGCGACACGCTGATCGAGCAGGCCGAGCAGGGCGTGGATTATTTCACCATCCACGCCGGCGTATTGCTGCGCTTCGTCCCGCTCACGGCGAAGCGCGTCACCGGCATCGTCTCGCGCGGTGGCTCGATCATGGCCAAGTGGTGTCTTGCGCACCATCGCGAGAATTTCCTCTACACGCATTTCGAGGACATCTGCGAGATCATGAAGGCTTACGACGTGTCCTTCAGCCTCGGCGACGGATTGCGTCCGGGGTGCGTGGCCGATGCGAACGATGCCGCGCAGTTCGGCGAACTGGATACGCTCGGCGAACTCACGCAGCTGGCCTGGAAACACGACGTGCAGTGCATGATCGAAGGCCCCGGGCACGTGCCCATGCATCTCATCAAGGAGAACATGGAGCGCCAGCTGGAGAAGTGCCATGAAGCACCGTTCTATACGCTGGGACCGCTGACCACCGATATCGCGCCCGGATACGACCACATCACCAGCGCGATCGGCGCGGCGATGATCGGCTGGTTCGGCACCGCCATGCTTTGCTATGTCACGCCGAAGGAACACCTGGGCCTGCCCAACCGGCAGGACGTGCGCGATGGCATCATCGCGTACAAGATCGCCGCGCACGCGGCCGACCTCGCCAAGGGCCACCCGGGCGCGCAGGTGCGCGACAACGCCTTGTCCAAGGCCCGCTTCGAGTTCCGTTGGGACGACCAGTTCAACCTCGGCCTGGACCCGGACAAGGCGCGCGAATTCCACGACGAGACGATGCCGAAGGACGCGCACAAGTCCGCCCATTTCTGCTCGATGTGCGGGCCGAAGTTCTGCTCGATGAAGATCACCCAGGACGTGCGCGACTACGCGGCGGAACAGGGCGCGATCGCGCTGGCCGAGCGCGGCATGGCGGAGAAGTCGGCTGAATTCCTGGCGCAAGGCGCGGAGGTCTACCACAAGGCATGAGTGCCGGTGCTCCGGCGACAGCCGGTTCCCTGGTGGGGACCGATGTGCCCTGCCGGTGACAGCAGGTGCTCTGGTGACGGCCGATGCCGTGGTGGGAGCCGCTTCAGCGGCGATCCCGCCGTCATCTTCACCCGCCCTTCCCGGCAGCGGTCCTAACGTTCCCGCCATTCCTACCCACTCTCCCGAGGAGACAGGCAATGGCCAACGGCAAGCCCTTCGTCAGCGACATCGAGAACATCCGCAAGCGCGCCCGTGAACACATCGACCGTGGCGCCGTCACCACGGGATACCGTGCGGATCGCGAAACGGTGATCAAGCTGCTCAACGAAGCGCTGGCCACGGAAATCGTCTGCGTGCTGCGTTACAAGTATCACTACTACATGGCGCCGGGCATACATTCGCAAAGCGTGAAGTCGGAGTTCCTCGAACACGCCAACCAGGAACAGGCCCACGCCGACCGCATCGCCGAGCGGATCACCCAGCTCGACGGTACGCCGAACTTCAACCCGGAAGGCCTGCTGTCGCGCAGCCACGCCGACTACGTCGAAGGCACCACGCTGGTCGAGATGATCAGGGAAGACCTCGTCGCCGAGCGCATCGCCATCGACAGCTACCGCGAGATCGTGCAATACATCGGCGACGACGACCCGACCACCCGGCGCATCATGGAGGACATCCTCGCGCAGGAGGAAGAGCACGCCGAGGACATGGCGACCCTGTTGGAGAACCTTGGCGCCAAGGGCGAGCCGGCGGCACCCTCGTCGCATTGACGGTAAGCTAGGCGCCCACGTTCGCGACGATAAGGATGGCCCATGAATGCGACCGCCACGCCCGCGCCGGCCAGGCGCCGACGGAACCCCATCAGCATGGCGATCGCGCTGCTCGTCGCGGTGCTCGTGCTGCTGATCCTCATCATGATGTGGTGGTGGGACAAGGAGCCCGAGCAGTTCGATCCGGTCGCCGTCACCACGGCCCACATGAAGGACATCGGCCGCCCGTTGAGCACGGGTGCCGTCACCACCTACACACTGATCCGCTCGGTCGACACCCTGCTGGACAAACGCGGTGGCTACCTCAGCAACGACAAGCTGCCGCCCGGGGTGTTCATGGACAACATGCCCAACTGGGAATTCGGCTCGCTGGTCGCCTCGCGCGACCTGGCGCGATCGCTGCGCAACGACTTCAGCCGTTCGCAGACACAGTCCACCGAGGACAAGGACCTGGGCGAGGCGGATCCGCTGCTCAACAGTCCGAACGACCGATGGCTGCTGCCGAGTTCGGAGTCGCAGTATGCGAAGGCCACGGACGATCTCGAAAAGTACCTCTCGCGGCTGTCGGACGCCGAGGACGCGAACGCGCATTTCTACGCGCGCGCCGACAACCTGGCCGATTACCTGCAGACGGTGTCAGCACGCCTTGGTTCGCTCTCGCAGCGGCTTTCGGCGAGTGTCGGCCAGTTGAAGGTGGATGCCGCGCCGAATGCCGACGTGGCCGCGAACGCGGGCCCGGCCAAGGCCGTGTATGTGAAGACCCCCTGGAACAAGATCGACGACAACTTCTACGAAGCGCGTGGCTATACCTGGACCTTGCTGGAGCAGCTGAAGGCGATCCGCCACGACTTCGCCCCGATCCTGCGCAGCAAGAACGCGGATGCCAGCCTGCAACAGGTGATCCGGGAACTGGAAGAGTCGCAGAAGGCGCTGGGTAGCCCGGTGGTGCTCAACGGTTCGCCGTTCGGTTTCTTCGCCAACCATTCGCTGGTGATGGCGAACTACATATCGCGGGCGAACGCGGCGATCATCGATCTGCGGGGCTTGCTGGGGCGCGGGTGACGGTGATGGGGTGCGGTGAACGGGCCGCGCTGCGCGCGGATCACCGATAGGATCGGCTCCCGCCAGGACCTGCGCGGGTCCTGGTGGGAGCCGACCTTGTCGGCGATGGGTGCTCGCCAAAACCGGCAGAAGCACCCACATCGATCACGATCAGTTATCGACCTTGTAGCGTTCCATGCCCGACACGATCTCGGCCTTGGCTTCTTCTGCGCCGACCCAGCCGTCGACCTTGACCCACTTGCCCTTCTCCAGGTCCTTGTAGTGCTCGAAGAAGTGGCCGATGCGCTCCAGCCAGTGGCCCGAGACCTGCTTGATGTCGCGGATATGCGCGTAGCCCGCGAACACCTTCTCCACCGGCACCACGACGAGCTTCTCGTCCGCGCCGGCCTCGTCGGTCATCTTCAGCATGCCGACCGGATGGCAGCGGATCACCGAGCCCGGGACCAGGGACAGGGGGAGGATCACCAGGGCGTCGAGGGGGTCGCCGTCGCCACCGAGCGTGCCGGGGACGTAGCCGTAGTTGCAGGGATAGCGCATCGGCGTGGAGAGGATGCGGTCGACGAAGATCGCGCCGCTCTGCTTGTCCACTTCGTACTTGACCGGCTCCGCATCCTTCGGGATTTCGATGATGACGTTGATTTCATCCGGCACGTTGCGACCGGCGGGAACGAGGTGCAGACCCATGGGATTCCTTGATTCTTCGGGGATAAGTCGGCCGGATAGGATAGGGCCACCCGCCCCGGGGGAAACCCCGGGGCGGGGCGCTCCCTTACTTCAGGTGTTCCCAGAGGTAGGTATAGGCCAGGGCGTTCATGAACGCCGACTGCTTGTTGTCCGCCGCGGCGCCGTGGCCACCCTCGATGTTCTCGTAGAGGCTGGCGTCGAAGCCCATGGCCTGCATGCGGGCGGCCATCTTGCGCGCATGAACCGGTCCCACGCGGTCGTCGCGGGTCGAGGTGGTGAACAGCACGGGCGGGTACCTGGTGCCTTTGCGCAGGTTCTGGTACGGCGAGAAGGTCTGGATGTACTTCCATTCCTCCGGCTTGTCCGGATCGCCGTATTCGGCCATCCACGAGGCGCCGGCCGACATGTGCGGATAACGCTTCATGTCCAGCAGGGCCACCTGGCTCACGATCGCGCCATAGAGCTGCGGATATTTCGTCAGCATGTTGCCGGCCAACAGGCCGCCATTGCTGCCGCCCATCATGCCCATGTGGCGCGGGCTGGTGATCTTGCGGTCGATCAGGTCCTGCGAGACGGCCGCGAAATCCTCGTAGGCACGCGGACGGTTCGCCTTCAGCGCCGCCTGGTGCCAGCGCGGGCCGTACTCGCCGCCGCCGCGGATATTGGCGATGACGTAGACGCCGCCCTTTTCCAACCATGCGCGGCCGACACCGGCGGAATACATCGGTTGCAGGGAAATCTCGAAGCCGCCGTAACCGTAGACCAGGGTCGGGTTGTTGCCGTCGGCCTTCATCGCCTTGGGCGCGATCTCGAAGTAGGGCACCTTCGTACCGTCCTTCGACGTGACGAAATGCTGGCTCACGACGAACCGCGACGCGTCGAAGAACGCCGGGCTGTGCTTGAGCGCCTCGCGCTCGCCCTTGCCCAGCGTGCCGTAGTAGAGCGTCGTGGGCTGCAGGAAGCCGGAGACGGTGAGGAAATACTCGTCGCTCTCGTCGGCGTCGATGCCGCCGGCCTGCATCGTGCTGAGCGCGGGCGCGCCGCTCAGTGTCTCGCTCTTCCATGCACCCGTGGAGGCCGGCGTCAGTACCTGGATCTCACTGACGACATCGCGCATGAGGTTGAGGATCAGGTGATGGCGCGTCCACGAGTGGCTCGACAGCGAGGTGTGCTCGTCGGGCGTGAAAAGCACGGTGATGTCACGCTTGCCGGCCATGTAATCGTCGAACTTCGCCGCCAGCAACGCGCCGGAAGGGTAGGTCTTGCCACCGACCGTCCACGGCGTGCGCGGCTCGATCAACAGCCACTCGCGTTCGACGTCGGTCTCGGCGTCGTTGGGGACGTCGACCTTCGCGAGCTTGCCGTCCTTGCCACGAAGGAAGGTTTCCGAGTTGTAGAACTCCAGCGCACGCTGCACGAAGTCGCGTTCGAAGCCGGGCGTGAGATCGCGGAAGGCCGAGATCGACATGTCGCTCGGCTTACCCTCGTATACCGTCGTGGCGGACGACAGCGGCGTGCCGCGCTTCCACTCCTTCACGATGCGCGGGTAGCTCGATGTCGTCATGGAGCCGGGACCGAAGTCCGTGGCGACGTAGATGTGGTCGTCGTCGATCCACGCGACCTGGCTCTTCGCCTCGGGCAGGGTGAAACCACCCTCGATGAAGTTCTTCGTCGACAGGTCGAACTCACGCACCACGTCGGCGTCCGCGCCGCCGCGCGAGAGCGAGACGAGGCAGCGGCGATTGTCGGGCTTGAGGCACTGGGCGCCATGCCACACCCAGTTCTCCTTTTCGGAGGCGGCGAGCGCGTCGAGATCGATCACCGTCTCCCAGGCGGGCTTGTCCTTGCGGTACTCGGCTAGTGTCGTCCGCCGCCAGAGGCCCTTCGGGTGTTGCTTGTCGCGCCAGAAGTTGTAGTAGTGGTCGCCGATCTTCGACACCATGGGAATCTTCGCGTCGGAATCGAGCACCTCGAGGATGCGCGCGTCGAGGGTCTTGAAATCCTCGCCTTCCGCATACTTGGCGACGGTCTCGGCGTTGCGCGCCTTGACCCATTCCAGTGGCTTGGCACCGTCGATGTCGTCGAGCCAGAGGTTTTCGTCATCGGCGCCGGCTTCGATGGCGGGCGCGGCGGTCTTGGGTGTTTCGTGGGCTTGGGTCATGCCACTGAAGGTAAGGGCGATGGCCAGCGCAATCCAGCGTCGATGCATGGGTCGGTGATCCTGGGGTGAAAGCCCGACCTTAACGCAGCGGCATCACGGTGGATGCCATGACTTCCTACCTATCCTGGGATGTGTCCATCCCGGGACGGCATGTCAGTGGAGCCACTTCACTGTGGGAGCCGCTTCAGCGGCGATGGGTGCTTGCCTCGACCTGGCCCGCTGCCGCGGGATCGCCGACAAGGTCGGCTCCCACCAGGGTGAGGTAAACCTCCCACCAAGGCGAGGCAAACCCCCACCAAGGCGAGGCAAGCCTCGCAGCAGGGCGAAGCAAGCCTGGTGGGAGACAACCGGGTGGGCCGGGCTCTGGTGGGAGCCGACCCTGTCGGCGATGCTCCTGAAGCCGGCGATGCCCCTACAGCAACGGAATCAACAACAACGCCACGATGTTGATGATCTTGATCAGCGGGTTCACCGCCGGCCCCGCCGTGTCCTTGTACGGATCGCCCACGGTATCGCCGGTGACGGCCGCCTTGTGCGCATCGGAGCCCTTGCCGCCGAAGTGGCCATCCTCGATGTACTTCTTGGCGTTGTCCCAGGCGCCACCTCCCGTGGTCATGGAGATGGCCACGAACAGGCCGGTGACGATCGTGCCGATCAGCACGCCGCCCAGAGCCTGCGCGCCGGCCTCCGGGCCGCCCAGCCACTTGAAGCCGAAGATCACCACCACGGGCACCAGCACCGGCAACAACGAGGGAACCAGCATCTCGCGGATCGCCGAACGGGTGAGCAGGTCCACCGCGCGGGAATAGTCGGGCTTGGTCGTTCCCTCCATGATGCCGGCGATCTCGCGGAACTGGCGGCGTACTTCTTCCACCACCGAGCCAGCGGCGCGACCCACTGCCTCCATCGCCATGGCGGCGAACAGGTAAGGAATCAGGCCACCGATCAGCAGGCCGATGATCACGTAGTGGTTGGACAAGTCGAAGCGCACCTCGGTACCGCCGAAATGCAGGTTCAGGTTATGCGTGTAATCGGCGAACAGCACCAGGGCGGCGAGGCCCGCCGAACCGATCGCATAGCCCTTGGTCACCGCCTTGGTCGTGTTGCCCACGGCGTCCAGCGGATCGGTCACGCCACGCACCTCGGCGGGGAGTTCGGCCATCTCGGCGATGCCGCCCGCGTTGTCGGTGATCGGCCCGTAGGCATCCAGGGCCACGATCATCCCGGTCATGCTCAGCATGGCGGTGGCGGCGATGGCGATGCCATAGAGGCCGGCCAGCGCGAATGCTCCCCAGATCGCCGCGCACACGGCGAGCACCGGCAGCGCGGTGGATTTCATCGAAACGCCGAGCCCGGCGATGATGTTGGTCGCATGGCCGGTGGTCGAGGCTTGCGCCACGTGGCGTACCGGGCGGAACTCGGTCGCGGTGTAGTATTCGGTGATCACCACCATGGCGCCGGTGAGCACCAGGCCGATGATCGCGCAGCCATAGATGCGGCCCGGGCCGAAGGCGGAATCGGCCATCAGGGATTGGGTGATGGGCCAGAACGCGACCGCCGCCAGTACGGCGGAAACGGCCACGCCGGCATAAAGGGCGTTCATGATCTTGCCGCCGCGCGTCTTCACGAAGAACGTGCCGATGACCGACGCCACGATCGAGGCGCCGCCGAGCACCAGTGGGTAGAGCACGCCCGAGGGACCGACCTCGGTCGCCATCACGCCGCCCAGCAACATCGTGGCGATCAGGGTCACCGCGTAGGTTTCGAAGAGGTCGGCGGCCATGCCGGCGCAATCGCCGACGTTGTCGCCCACGTTGTCCGCGATGACCGCCGGATTGCGCGGGTCGTCCTCGGGGATGCCGGCCTCGACCTTGCCGACCAGGTCCGCGCCCACGTCGGCACCCTTGGTGAAGATGCCACCGCCCAGGCGCGCGAAGATCGAGATCAGCGAGGACCCGAAGGCGAGCCCCACGAGCGAATGCAGGACATGCGTGCGCTCGTAGCCCATGTGGGTGAGCACGCCGTAATAACCGGCCACGCCGAGCAAACCGAGCCCGACCACCAGCATGCCGGTGACGGCGCCGCCACGGAAGGCCACCGCGAGGGCAGAAGAAAGGCCGCTCCTGGCGGCCTCGGCGGTACGTACGTTGGCGCGAACGGATACGTTCATGCCGATGTAGCCGGCCGCCCCCGAGAGCACCGCCCCCAGCGCGAAGCCGATCGCGGTACCCCAGTCGAGGAAGATGCCGAGGAGCAGGAAAAGCACGATGCCGACGACGCCGATGGTGGCGTATTGGCGGTTGAGGTAAGCGCGGGCGCCTTCCTGGATCGCCGCGGCGATCTCCTGCATTCGTTCGTTGCCCGGCGACCTGGCCAAGACCCAACTGACCGAAAACGCGCCGTACAGAATCGCAACGACCGCACATGCCAGCGCGATCCATAAACCGTACTGCTGCAGCATCGAAGCCTCCCCGAATTGTGGGAGCCCAACATGGGGCCCGATCCGAGTATAGGCAGGGGAGGCGGGGGAAGGCGTTGTGCGCTGCGGCGTAGGTGCCGCAGCGCACGCTCGGGTTACCGCGTGGCTATATCCAGGATGATGCCGGTGGCGATGGCCACGAGCAGGTACTGGTCGCTATCGTCGTCGCGGACCCAGTGGTAACCACGTGGCGGCTCGCGCAGGTGGCGCACGCGATAGTCGTTCACGATGATGACGGGACCATCGTAGCGATGACCGCGCTGCCAGCTGCGTGCATGCGGCGGCGGGCCGCGATGATTGCCGCGGTCGTCGTGCCAGTCGCGGTCGTCGCGCTTGTCATCGCGGCGATCCTGCCCTGGCGGTCCACCGCGCGGCGGATCGAAAGCGAACGCAGGCGCGATCGCGCCCAGGGTGGCGATGCAAAAGACCAGTTTGCCGAACGATTTCATGATTCGTGTCTCCCGTTAACGCGTGGCGATGTCGAAGATGATGCCTGTCGCGATGGCGACCAGGAGGAAATCGTTGTTCTCACGGACCCAGTGGTAGCCGCGCGGCGGGGGACGCAGGCGATAGCTGCCGTAGTCGTACACGACCACGTTGCGTCCGTAGTAACGATGCCCGCGCTCCCAATGGCCGTAGTAACGCGGCGGTGGCGGACGGTGGTAATAGACCGGGCGATGGTCATAACGGTGGTCGTAGCCGTGGCCGTAATAACGCGGCGGCGGACGATACCCGCGCCAGTCGTTGTCGTGGCGCCAGCCGCGGTCGTCATGGCGACGGTCGTAGCCGTGGCGGTCGCGATCACGGCCGTGGTCGCGGTCGCCGCGCCCATGGTCGTCGGCGAAGGCCGCCGTGGTGGTGGCCAGCGCCAGCACAGCGAACGCGGTACGAAGCATCGTTTTCATCATAGGTCTCCCAGGACGATCGTCACCCCGCGGGTCACCACGGCCGATCGACGATTCGGATGCTAGGCAGCGTTGGCTGAACGCGAAGTCCTACGAAATGAAAGATTCAAGAAAGCGTTCATTGCCGCGACAGCTATTGAACCGGCGCGTTCAGGAAATCGAGCCCGGGCGGAACTCCAGGCTG
This sequence comes from Luteibacter sp. TLI7-4A, assembly GCF_056754745.1. Classification (NCBI taxonomy): domain Bacteria; kingdom Pseudomonadati; phylum Pseudomonadota; class Gammaproteobacteria; order Lysobacterales; family Rhodanobacteraceae; genus Luteibacter; species Luteibacter sp. TLI7-4A. Next base: position 4,069,380 of record NZ_JBPGWO010000001.1, read on the forward strand.
AGGTTTTCCGGGCGTTCCGGCAGGCGGAGCTCGGTTCTCCGTTCAGGTGTCCGGGCCAGAATCCGGCCCCCGCGTACCACCAGCAGGCGGTTCGCCTTGAGCCGGATGGCCTCGTAGGCGTCACCGGCCTGCAAGAGCACCAGGTCGGCGCGGTTTCCCGGCGCGATGCCGTATCCCTCCAGGCCGAGCACCCGCGCCGCGTTGGCGGTCACGGCGGCGAAGGCGCGCGCCACGCCCGCCGTGGAAGTCATCTGCGCCACGTGAAGGCCCATGTGCGCCACGTCGAGCATGTCGGCGGAGCCCATGCCGTACCAGGGGTCCATGACGCAATCGTGGCCGAAGGCGACATTCACGCCCGCATCCATGAGTTCGGGCACGCGGGTCATGCCGCGCCGTTTCGGATACGTGTCGTGCCGGCCTTGCAGGGTGATGTTGATCAGTGGATTGGCGATCGCGTGCACGCCGGCTTCCGCGATGAGCGGGAGCAGCTTGGACACGTAGTAGTTGTCCATGGAGTGCATCGAGGTGAGGTGCGAGCCCGTCACACGCCCTTGCAAGCCGGTACGGATGGTCTCCGCAGCCAATGTCTCGATGTGGCGTGACAGCGGGTCGTCGGACTCGTCGCAGTGCATGTCCACGCGCAGGCCGCGCTCCGCCGCCAGTTCGCACAACCAGCGGATGGAGGCGGCACCGTCGGCCATCGTCCGTTCGAAGTGCGGTATGCCGCCGACCACGTCCACGCCCATGTCCAGCGCGCGCACGAGGTTCGCCTTCGCATGCGGCGAGCGCAGCAGGCCGTCCTGGGGGAACGCAACGAGTTCGAGGTGAAGGTACGGCGCGACGCGGCGCTTCACTTCGAGCAACGCTTCCGTCGCCAGGAGGCGATCGTCGCAGACGTCCACGTGGCTGCGGATCGCGAGCAGTCCCTGGGCCACGGCCATGTCGCAATAGGCCATCGCGCGATCGACCAGCGCCTGCTGGATGAGGTGGGGTTTCAATTCGCCCCACAGCGCGATGCCTTCGAGCAACGTGCCGGAGGCGTTCAGGCGTGGCAGGCCGAGCGACAGCGTGGCATCCATGTGGAAATGCGCGTCGACGAACGGCGGCGCGACCAGCCGGCCCTGTGCGTCGATCTCCTCGGCTCCCTTCGCCGGCAGGCCGTGTTGGATCGCCGCGAAGCGGCCGTCCACGATCCCGATGTCGACGTCCGTGCGGCCGTCGGTAAGGCTGGCGTGGCGGATGATGAGGTCCATGGCGGGTCCGGGAAGGATGACGCTTCATGATACCGGCCGCTTCGCCGCCGGGTCATCGCCAACCGCGTTGGCCCGCACAGGGTGGCCTGCCGGTTCATTGGCATGCACCGATCCTTGCTGGCGCCGTCACGCAACGCGCACCGCGACGGCGAGAGTCTCCCTGCGGACCCGGAGCAAGCCGCGCCGACGCGTTGCCGAGGATGGAAGCCATGGTCGACAAGCAGCCGACGATTCGTGGAAAGAAGATCACGCCCTTGCAGAAGGCTGCCGTGGACGCGCCGCAAGGCAGTATCGCGGCCTTGCGCAAGCAGGCACGCGAGTGCCGGGCGTGCGACCTGTGGAAGCCGGCGACGCAGACGGTGTTCGGTGAGGGATCGGTGCACGCGCGGATCGTGGTGATCGGCGAACAGCCCGGTGACCAGGAAGACCTGGCCGGCAAGCCCTTCGTCGGTCCCGCAGGCAAGTTGTTCGATCGCGCGCTGGATGCGGCGGGCATCGAACGTAGTGCTCTCTATGTCACCAATGCGGTGAAGCACTTCAAGTTCGAGCCGCGGGGAAAGGTGCGCCTGCACAAGCGGGCGAACGCGGAGGAGCAGGCGGCATGCCGGCCCTGGCTGGCGGCGGAGATCGACCGCATCGATCCGAAGGGCATCGTATGCCTGGGCGCGATGGCGGCGCAGGCGGTGTTTGGCGCGTCGTTCCGGCTGATGGCGGAACGCGGGCGCTGGATCGAACTGGCGGACGGACGCCGTGGACTGGCCACGGTGCATCCGTCGTACCTGCTGCGCTTGCCGGGGCATGAGGCACGCGAGCAGGGCTTCGCGGATTTCGTTCGCGACCTCAAGCGGTTGCGCGAGGTGTTGGGGTAGATGAGTACTCGTGGAGCCGGGTGGGAGCCGACTCTGTCGACGATCCCGCGGCAGCGAGCCAGGTCACCGCAAGCACCATCGCCGCTGAAGCGGCTCCCACAACGAGCGGCTCCCCCACCCCTGGAGCGCGATGTCACCCGATCGCGAACTTCTTCAACTTCCTCGGCACCGCCGCGTTCTTGAGCGTCACATACACCGGCAGGCCATCCGCCCCGTACGGCGGCGGGGCCTCGCCCTGGATCAGCGGCGCGAGGTAACGGCGCGCCGCCGCGGTGATGCCGAAACCATCCTTCGAGATGAAGTTCTTCGGCATCTTCTTCTCGTGATTGGCGATCTTGTCCAGCGGCGCCGCCTCGATCTTCCACTTGTACGGCTCGTCCGACGTGCGCACGATCACCGGCATGACGGCGTTGAGTCCTTCCGCCGCGTATTCCACCGCCTTCTTGCCCACGGCGTAAGCCTGTTCGAGGTCGGTCTTGGAAGCGACGTGCCGCGCCGAACGCTGCAGGTAGTCGGGCAGGGCCCAGTGGTACTTGTAGCCCAGCTTCTCGCGCACCAGCGCCGCCAGCACCGGCGCGGCGCCGCCCAGTTGCGCATGGCCGAACGCGTCGCGCGCGCCGGACTCGGCGAGGAATTTCCCTTCCTTGTCCTTGACGCCCTCGGACACCACGACGGTGCAATAACCCACTTTCTCGACGGTGGCCTTGACCTTGGCGAGGAACGCTTCCGGATCGAAAACGTTCTCCGGGAACAGGATGACGTGCGGCGGATCGCCCGCCGCCGAACCGGCCAGGCCGGCCGCCGCGGCGATCCAGCCCGCGTGGCGGCCCATCACCTCGATGATGAACACCTTCGTGGAGGTATCCATCATCGAGGCGACGTCGAGGCTGGCCTCGCGCACGGCGATCGCCGTGTACTTGGCCACCGAGCCGAAGCCCGGGCAGGTGTCGGTCACCACCAGGTCGTTGTCGATCGTCTTCGGCACGCCGATGCAGTTCACCTCGTAGCCGAGCGCCTGGCCGATCTTCGAGACCTTGTTGGCGGTGTCCGCCGAATCGTTGCCACCGTTGTAGAGGAAGGTGCGGATGTCGTGCGCCTTGAAGACCTCGATCAGGCGTTCGTATTCGGCGCGGTTCTCCTCCGGCGACTTCAGCTTGTAGCGGCAGGAGCCGAAGGCGCCGCCCGGCGTGTGCTTCAGCGCGGCGATGTTGGCCTTGGCTTCCTTGGAGGTGTCGATGAGCTCCTCGCGCAGCACGCCAAGGATGCCGTTGCGCGCGGCATATACCACGATGCCCTTGTCCCGGGCCGTCTCGATGACGCCCGCGGCGGTGGCGTTGATCACGGCGGAGACACCGCCCGACTGGGCGTAGAGGAGTTTGCCGGCGGCCATGCTTCGCATCCTTCTGGTGGGCGGAAAGCGCAGGGTAGCGCGCCCGGCGTCACGGTGGCTTGAACGGGGCCGGTATTTCAGCCGTTTGACGCGGCGGCGCCGCTGCCGTTACCTTGAGACCCATTTTCTCGTGTCCGGCGGCGGGTTTGCCCCGTGCGTCCGACGAAACGGAGCATCAATGCGACTCGTGCTATTCGGCGCCCCCGGTTCCGGCAAGGGTACCCAGGCCACCCGCCTCAAGGAACGCCTCGGCGTACCGCACATCTCCACCGGCGACCTGTTGCGCGCGGAGATCAAGGCCGGCACCGAACTGGGCCTCAAGGCCAAGGGCCTCATGGACGCCGGCCAGCTGCTGCCCGACGACATCATGCTCGGCATCATCGAGCATCGCCTGGGCGAGCCCGACGCGAAGCCGGGCTTCATCCTCGACGGCTATCCGCGCAACCTGGCGCAGGCCGACGCGCTCGATACCGTGCTCGCCCGCATCGGCCAGCCGCTGGATGTCGTGGTGAAGCTCGACGTGCCCGATTCGGCCATCGTCGACCGCTGCGAAGTGCGTTTCGAGAAGGAAGGCCGTCCGGACGACAACCCGGACACGGTCAAGAGGCGGCTCAGCATCTATGCCGACCAGACCGCGCCCGTGGCCGACTTCTACAAGCAGCGCGGCAAGTTGCAGGTCGTCGACGGCGTCGGCGAGCTCGACGAGGTGACCCAGCGCGTGCTGGACGTACTGCCCGGTGGCGTCAAGGCCGCCAGCGCCTGATCCCCCTGGTCCGCCGGCCACGCCGGCGGATCTCCGCGGTGCCTGCGCACCGCGCCAGACGAGCCCCCACATGCGCGTCCACATCCTCGGTATCTGCGGCACCTTCATGGGCGGCGTCGCCGCGCTGGCGCGCGAACTCGGCCTTACCGTCGAAGGCTCCGACGCCAACGTCTACCCGCCCATGAGCACCCAGTTGCAGGATCTCGGCATCGCCCTGATGCAGGGCTACAAGGCGGAACACCTGCAGCCCGCGCCTGACCTGGTCGTCGTCGGCAATGCCATGACGCGTGGCAACCCCGCCGTGGAATACATGCTCGACGAAGGCCTGCGCTACATCTCCGGGCCGCAATGGCTGGGCGAGACCCTGCTCGGCGGGCGCGAGGTGCTGGCGGTGGCCGGCACGCATGGCAAGACCACGACCACCAGCCTGCTGGCGCACCTGCTCGAGTCCGCCGGCCTCTCGCCAGGCTTCCTGATCGGCGGCGTGCCGGGGAACTTCGATGTCTCGGCGCGGCGTGGCGAAGGCAAGCCGTTCGTGATCGAGGCCGACGAATACGATTCTGCCTTCTTCGACAAGCGGTCCAAGTTCGTCCATTACCGGCCGCGCATCGCGATCCTCAACAACCTCGAATACGACCACGCGGACATCTTCCCCGACGTGGCGGCGATCCAGCGCCAGTTCCACCACCTGGTGCGCACCGTCCCGGGCAACGGCCGCCTGATCGTCAACGCCGAGGACGCCTACCTGGCCGAGGTGCTGGCGATGGGCGCGTGGACGCCGGTGGAGACTTTCGGCATCGACGCCGGCGACTGGCGCGCCGAACTTCTGTCCTCCGATGGCTCGCATTTCCGCGTGCACCGCGCCGGCATGCCGCTGGGCGAGGTCCGTTGGGAATCGCTGGGCCGGCACAACGTCATGAACGCGCTGGCCGCGCTCGCCGCGGCGACGGCGGCCGGCGCCGATCCCGTCGCGTTGCTGCCCGCCTTCGGCGACTTCGCGAGCGTGAAGCGGCGCATGGAACTCATCGGCATGGCGCGTGGCGTGACCGTATACGACGACTTCGCCCACCATCCCACCGCCATCGCCACCACGTTGGCGGGCTTGCGGGCGAAGGTCGGCGGCGCGCGCATCCTCGTGGCGCTGGAACCGCGTTCGAACTCGATGCGGCTCGGGGCGCATGCCGAGGCACTCGCGCCTTCGCTGGCCGACGCGGACCGCGTGGTCTTCCTGCACCGGCCCGAGCTTGCCTGGGATGCGGGGAAGGTCACCTCCGCGCTTGACGGCCGCGGCGCCACCTCGCCCACCGTGGACGGACTCGTCGCGGCGCTGGCGGCGGAAGCACGCGACGGCGACCACGTCGTCTTCATGTCCAATGGCGGCTTCGAAGGAGCGCCGCGGCGCTTCTTCGCGGCGCTGGACGCGGGTTAGACTCACGGGCATGGCCGCGACCACGCCCGCGCTCGACCTTCCGCTGTTTCCCCTGTCGAACGTCCTCTTTCCGGGCGGTCACCTGCAATTGCGCATCTTCGAACCGCGCTACATCGACCTGGTGCGCGAATGCGCGCGCACCGGCCGGGCCTTCGGCGTGTGCATGATCCTCGAAGGCCGCGAGGCGGGTCAGCCCGCCGTCCCCGCCGCCGTGGGCACGCTGGCCACGATCACCGATTTCCACACCCGTGAAGACGGCCTGCTCGGCATCGTCGCCGAGGGCGGGCGGCGCTTCCGGGTGATGCGCACGCGCGTGCGTTCGGACGGCCAGGTGCGCGGCGACATCGCCACCTGGCAAGACGAGGAAACCATTCCCTTGCCGGCCGAATTCGGCTTGCTGGCGACCATCCTGGAACGCCTCTCCGAGCAGATGTCGCCGCCGTGGCGCAACGACGTGGCGGCGAAGGCGGACGACGCGAGCTGGGTGGGGTTCCGTCTGTCCGAGCTGCTGCCGCTGGATCCGGACGAGTGCCAGCACATGCTCGAACTCGCCGATCCCCTGCAACGCCTTGCGGAACTGCGCGATATCCTTCCGCGTTTCCAACGTGCATGAGGCATCGGCCATGACGACGCTCGCCGGCAAGACGCTGTTCATCACCGGGGCATCGCGCGGTATCGGGCTTGCGATCGCCCTGCGCGCCGCGCGTGACGGCGCCAATATCGTCATCGCGGCGAAGAGCAACGTGCCCAATCCGCGCTTGCCGGGCACCATCCATACCGCCGCCGCGGAGATCGAAGCCGCCGGCGGCGTGGCCCTGCCGCTCAAGGTGGATATCCGCGAGGAAGCCGAAGTGCGCATGGCGGCCGCCACCGCCGCGGAACGTTTCGGCGGGATCGACATCCTGGTGAACAACGCCAGCGCGATCTGGCTGGCCGGCGTGGAGGACACGCCGATGAAACGTTTCGACCTCATGCACGAGGTGAACACGCGTGGCACCTTCCTCGCGACGCAGGCGTGCCTGCCGTTCCTCAAGGAAGCGGCCAATCCGCATGTGCTGATGCTTTCGCCGCCACCGAGCATCGATCCACGTTGGTACGCGCCGCACGTGGCGTACACCATCGCCAAATTCGGCATGAGCCATTGCGTGCTCGGCATGGCGCCGGAATTCGCCCCGATGGGCATCGCGGTGAACGCGTTGTGGCCGCGAACGGTGATCGCGACCGCCGCCATCGCCATGCTCGGCGACACGGTGCGTCCTGAGCATTGCCGCACGCCCGGGATCGTGGCAGACGCCGCTCACGCGATCCTCACGAAGCCGTCACGCGACTTCACCGGCCATTTCTGCATCGACGAAGACGTCTTGCGGGAAGAGGGCGTGCGCGACTTCGACCGTTACGCGGTCGCACCGGGAAATACGCTGTTACCCGACCTGTTTCTATGACTACGGTGTCAGCGATGGACTGCCGCTCGTCAGGCTAGCTCGTTTGGCGTATGGCCGCTTTCGGCAAGCGGGTATAACGTCGGGCCGGTCGTCCCTGCTGGGAATGCGGGCGGCGAAGTGGGGCTTGCCGGCCTGCAGGGGTGCCGGCGGCGGGTCCGAAGACGAGCCCGCGAAGCCGGCAGCAGGCCACGAAATGGTGAGGAGCAGGCATGTCGCGCGGGGAATCGACGGGACGTTGCGTCGTTTGGGTGGGTAGACCGAGCGTCGAGGAACACTTCGGGCTGATCCGGGCAGGCTGGCGAACGCTGGTCGCCGACCCGGCACGCCAGGATGCGGAACCGCCCGAATGCGGCGACGCCGCCATCGCGGTGGTGGACTTGCGCACGAGTGCGCAAGCCGCGGTGCGAGTCCTCGCCGGGTTGCGTGAGTCGCATCCCGGCATGGTGTGGATCGGCCTGACCAGCGCGCGAACGCCAGCGCGCGATCCTTCCGTTCGCCATGTATTGCCGCAGGCGTTCGAGATCATCGACGGTCCTTCGTCGTTCGGCGCCTTGCGCCGCGCCCTCGCCCGCGTTCCCGGGGACAGGACGGCGGCTGTCGACGACCAGCCCAGCATGCTGACCGGCAGCAGCCCGGCCATCCGCGCGCTGTCGCAGAACATCCGCAAGTTCGCGCCCGTGGAACTGCCCTTGCTGATCACGGGCGAGACCGGTACGGGCAAGGAGATGGCCGCACGCGCCTTGCACCAGATTTCCTCGCGCAGCGACCGCCCGTTCGCCGCGATCAATTGCGGCGCCTTGCCGGCCAACCTCGTGCAGTCGGAATTGTTCGGTCACGAGCGCGGGGCTTTCACGGGGGCCACCGCGCGGCGTATCGGCCACTTCGAATCCGCCGACGGCGGCATCGTCTTCCTCGACGAGATCGGTGACCTGCCATTGGACGCGCAGACCAACCTGCTGCGCGTATTGCAGGAGGGAACGATCGAGCGGATCGGCAGCTGCCAGTCGATCAAGGTGGATGTGCGCGTGCTCGCCGCGACCCATGTGGACCTGGAAAAGGCGGTCATGCAGGGGCGTTTCCGCGAGGACCTGTTCTACCGCCTCAACGTGCTGCGCCTGCGCATGCCGCCGCTTCGCGAGCGCCAGGGCGACATCGAAGTGCTGGCGCAGCATTTCCTCGATGCCTTCCGCGAGAGTTACGGAACGCGGGCCCGCGCGTTCAGTGCGAATGCGCGCAAGGCGATGAACGCGTTCGCATGGCCCGGCAACGTGCGCGAGTTGATGAACCGCGTGCAGCGCGCGGCGGTGATCGCCGAGGATGCGTTGATCACGCCGGAAGACCTGGAGTTGAGCCTGGACGCGACCGCTGGCGATCGTGACAGCCTGGGCAGCGCGCGCACCTCGGCCGAGCGCGAGGCGATCGTCGATTGCCTGCGCGCGAGCGCCTTCAACATCAGCGAATGCGCGCGCCGCCTGCGCGTTTCCCGCGTCACCGTCTATCGGCTTTGCAAGAAGCATCAACTGGCCCTCGATCAGTTGCGTTGACGGCACCGGTTCCACCCGCCCCGGAAAAGAAAACTCCCGGTCCTCGGAAGGACCGGGAGTCCCCATTCGTTCGTCCGGCTTGGCAGGGTCGTCGGGCGAGCGAACCACGCGGCTTCACAGGGCCTTGCCCCTGGATGGGAGCAAGCGTCGTGCCATCATGCCGATGCTTTGATTCGCAAGGAATTTTCCGCGACGACCCGGACGCCGGCCGTTCAGCCGGTGTAGCGACGTGTAACACGCCGTTGCAGGGGAGACACACGTCCCACGTTGTCGAGGCGCCCATCGCCTTATACGATGCGTTTTTCACGCGCGTGCATGCGCATCCATCCTTGCATGGGTTCCGGCGCCGCCGGGGCCGGGAGTCCGTTCCGATGTCGTCGCATCCTGTCGATCCCTCCGACCTTCTCGGCCTGGGCAAGCGTTACTGGCTGCCGGTCTACCGTCCGCGCGACGTCGTGCTCGACCACGGCAAGGGCGCGCGGGTGTGGGACACGCAAGGTCGGGACTACCTGGATTTCGGGGCCGGTATCGCGGTGAACTCGCTCGGTCACCAGGATCCCGACCTTGTCGCGGCGCTGGTCGCCCAGGCGCACAAGCTCTGGCACGCCAGCAATGTCTTCTATTCCGAGCCGCCCTTGCGCCTGGCGCAGGAGCTGGTGGACCACGCGCCGTTCGCCGAGCGCGTTTTCCTGTGCAATTCCGGCGCCGAGGCGAACGAGGCCGCGATCAAGCTGGTGCGCAAGTGGGCGGCCTCGCAGGGGCGTACCCCGGAAGAGCGGGTGATCGTCACCTTCAAGGGCTCGTTCCACGGCCGTACCCTCGCCACGGTCACGGCCACCGCGCAGCCGAAATACCAGGAAGGCTACGAGCCGCTGCCCGGGGGCTTCCGCTACGTGCCCTTCAACGATCCCGCGGCACTGGAAGAAGCATTCGCCCAGGGTGGCGTCGCCGCCGTCATGCTCGAACCGGTGCAGGGCGAGGGCGGCGTGATGCCGGCCGCGCCGGGCTTCCTGAAGAAGGTGCGCGAACTGTGCGACGAGCACGGCGCGCTGATGGTGCTCGACGAGATCCAGTGCGGCATGGGTCGCACGGGCACGCTGTTCGCGCACAGCCACGACCATGTCACGCCCGATATCGTCACCCTGGCCAAGGCGCTCGGCGGCGGCTTTCCCATCGGCGCGATGCTGGCGGGGCCGAAGGTGGCCGAGGTCATGCAGTTCGGTGCCCATGGCACGACCTTCGGCGGTAACCCGATGGGCGCGGCGGTGGCGCGCGTGGCTCTGGCCAAGATCGCTTCGCCCGCGGTGTTGCTCAACGTGGAGCGCCAGTCCAACGACATCCGCAAGGGCCTCGACAAGCTCAACCACGAATTCCAGCTGTTCTCGGAAGTACGTGGCCGCGGCCTGATGCTGGGCGCCGTCCTCGACGCGTCATACAAGGGCCGCGCGGGCGAGATCCTGGACATCGCCGCCGCCCACGGCCTGCTGATCCTCCAGGCGGGGCCGGACGTGCTGCGTATCGTGCCCCCGCTGACGATCACGGACGAAGAGGTGGCCGAGGGCCTGGAGCGCCTGCACGCCACGCTGGCCGAGTTCGCGCAGGAAGCGAAGGTCGCCTGATAGCGCCCGCATGCGGTAAGCACGTGTGATCGAGGCAAGCACGTGTGGGAGCCGACCTTCACGTGTGGGAGCCGACCTTGTCGGCGATCCCGCGGCAGCGGGCAAGGGTGCCGCAAGCGCCCATCGCCGCTGAAGCGGCTCCCACAGTGATTCAGCCCCCTCAGTAAATCGGCCTCCCACAGTGAATTTGGCCTTCCATAGTGAATCGGCCTCCCCGGTGCGGCCGGATCGCGTTACAGCGCGGCGAACGCCGCCGCCGCCGCGTCGATCGTCGCCTCGATCTCCGCCTCGCCGTGCGCGCTCGACACGAATCCCGCCTCGAAGGCCGACGGCGCCAGGTACACGCCGCGTTCGAGCATGCCGTGGAAGAAGCGGTTGAAGGACGCCACATCGGCCACGGTGGCCTGTGCGTAGGTCTCCACCGTCTCGTTCGTAAAGAACAACCCGAACATCGCTCCCACGCGGTTCACGCTGAACGGAATGCCGGCCTTGCGCGCCGCGCCCAGGATGCCGTCGGTGAGGCGCACGGTCCGTGCCGCGAGGTCGTCGTGGAAACCCGGTGCCTGGATCAGCCGGAGCATCGCGAGCCCGGCGGCCATGGCGACGGGATTCCCCGACAAGGTGCCTGCCTGGTAGATCGGGCCCGAGGGCGCGATCTGCTGCATCAGGTCGCGACGGCCGCCATAGGCGCCGACCGGCATGCCGCCACCGATGATCTTGCCGAAGCAGGTCAGGTCCGGGGTGATGCCATAGTGGGCCTGTGCCCCGCCGAGGGCGACACGGAAACCGGTCATCACCTCGTCGAAGATCAGCAGCGAGCCGTGTTGCGTGCACAGCTCCCGCAGCGCGGCGAGATAGCCGTCCTTCGGCGGAATGCAGTTCATGTTGCCGGCGACCGGCTCGATGATCAGACCGGCGATATCGTCGCCGTGCTCGGCGAACAGTTCCCGCGCCGCGTCGATATCGTTGTATGGAAGCGTGAGGGTGAGGTCGGCCGCGGCCTTGGGAACCCCCGGCGAGGTCGGCACGCCGAAGGTGAGGGCGCCCGAGCCGGCCTTCACCAGAAAGCTGTCGCCGTGGCCGTGGTAGCAGCCTTCGAACTTCACGATCTTGTTGCGGCCGGTGGCGCCACGGGCCAGGCGGATCGCGGACATCGTCGCTTCGGTGCCGGAGTTCACCATGCGGACCATGTCCACCGAGGGAACCAGCGAAACGATCGTCTCGGCCATGGTCACTTCCGCCGCGCAGGGCGTGCCGAAGGACAGGCCATCCCGCACCGCGCGCTCGACCGCTTCGCGTACCGCGGGATGGTTGTGGCCCACGATCATCGGCCCCCACGAACCCACGTAGTCGATGTAGCGCTTGCCTTCCACGTCCCACAGATACGCGCCGTCGGCGCGGGCGGTGAAGAACGGTTCGCCGCCGACCGACTTGAAGGCGCGCACGGGCGAATTGACACCGCCAGGCAGCAGTTGTCGGGCGCGGTCGAAGAGTTCGTGGTTCGTGGTCATCGAATGATTCCGGGGCGTGGGTCGAAAAGGTCGGCGAAACGGCGCGTCGCCGTCTGGATGTCGGGCGCGGCGAAAATGGCGGAGACCACGGCAAGGTAGTCGGCGCCCGCGTCGATCACGGCCTGCGCATTGTCGGCGCTGATCCCGCCGATCGCCACGACCGGAAGGCCCAGGGAGCGTGCCTGCGTCAATACGTCGTGTGGCGCGACCGGCGCGTGGGGCTTGGTCGTGGACGGGTACATCGCGCCGAAAGCAAGGTAGTCGGCTCCTTCGGCGGCCAGCTGCCGGGCCCGTTCGATGGAGCCATAGCAGGAAACGCCGACGATCGCGTCCGGACCGAGCACGTCGCGGGCCTCGGCGATGGAGACGTCCTCACGGCCCAGGTGAACGCCGCCGCCGGTCTCGTGGGCGAGTGCGACGTCGTCGTTGACGATGAAGGGCACGCCGTAGCGGGCGCAAATGCGTGAAATCTCGTCGGCTTCGGAGCGGCGCCGGTCGGTGTCGGCCGTCTTGTCGCGGTACTGCAAGAGGCGCGCGCCACCGGCGAGAGCGGCTTCCACGGCGGCGAAGAGATCGTCGCGGGGCCCGTCGGTGATGGCGTAGACGCCCTTGCCGGCGAGTGGGGATCGGAGGAGGGAGGTCATGGTGGTCCTTCGGAATGTGACGGCGCCGCGCTATCGCCGCCGCGCCGGGGGTGACAGAATGTGGGACTTTCCCGTTCCACGACAGTACGCAAAGCCATGAGCCAGAGCACCGAAACCACCCTTCGCAAATGGATGTGCGTCGTTTGCGGCTTCATCTACGACGAAGCCCTGGGGCTGCCAGACGAGGGCATCGAGCCGGGCACGCGCTGGGAAGACATCCCCGACACCTGGACCTGCCCGGATTGCGGCGTGACCAAGGACGACTTCGAGATGGTCGAACTGGACTGACGACGCCGGCGCACAGCATCAAGGGATGGGGCTGACATCTTTTCGCCCCATTTCGCCAGCGTCAGCGCAGAAAAACCTGCTTCCATGGTTCCAGGGCCACGCAACGTGGCCGACTCGTGGAGGAAGCGGTCATGCAGCGATTCATTCCCTTCGACGACCAGTGGGACGAGCTTGCCGGCATCGATCCGGCGGCGCTCGTTCCCTATCACGTGGGTGTTCCCTGCCAGCACGGCCTTTCACCGGATCAGCGGATGGCGCCGGGCTCGCCCTCGACCGTGAGTGGCTCGCCCAGCTTCAGTCCCAGCTTGCCCGCGGTGCCTGCCGGCAATTCCAGGACATAGCGCGCGCTGCCGTCGCTGGGATAGATGG
>NZ_JBPGWO010000001.1:4085000-4305563 GCF_056754745.1 Luteibacter sp. TLI7-4A
AGCTGGGAGAGCATCTGCTTTGCAAGCAGAGGGTCGTCGGTTCGATCCCGACAGGCTCCACCAGTTCACGGTAGCGGATGTGTAGCGCACACGAAGATTGATTTGAAGCCAACCGGCGCTGAGGCCGGCGTGGTGTTCTTTGAAAACCTGTAAACGAGTGACAAGCGTCTTGGTTCAAACCGAACCGAGATAAGTGTTAAGGCGAAACGAAGTGGCTTGGATCGTAAGCCCTGAGGCGACTTGGGGTTATATGGTCAAGCGACTAAGCGTATACGGTGGATGCCTTGGCAGTCAGAGGCGATGAAGGACGTGGCAGCCTGCGAAAAGTGTCGGGGAGCTGGCAACAAGCTTTGATCCGGCAATGTCCGAATGGGGAAACCCACCGCTTCGGCGGTATCGTGCAGTGAATACATAGCTGTACGAAGCGAACCCGGGGAACTGAAATATCTAAGTACCCGGAGGAAAAGAAATCAACCGAGATTCCGTCAGTAGCGACGAGCGAACGCGGACTAGCCCAAAAGTGTCGTACATTCTAGTCGAACCGCGTGGAAAAGCGGGCCGTAGACGGTGATAGCCCGGTAGACGAAAGGGTGCATGGCATGAAATTGAGTAAGGCGGGGCACGTGAAACCCTGTCTGAACATGGGGGGACCATCCTCCAAGGCTAAATACTCCTGACTGACCGATAGCGAACTAGTACCGTGAGGGAAAGGCGAAAAGAACCCCGGAGAGGGGAGTGAAATAGACCCTGAAACCGTATACGTACAAGCAGTGGAAGCCCGCAAGGGTGACTGCGTACCTTTTGTATAATGGGTCAGCGACTTACTGTCAGTGGCAAGCTTAACCGTATAGGGGAGGCGAAGGGAAACCGAGTCTGAATAGGGCGAATAGTCTCTGGCAGTAGACCCGAAACCGAGTGATCTATCCTTGACCAGGTTGAAGGTGCGGTAACACGCACTGGAGGACCGAACCCACATCTGTTGCAATAGATGGGGATGAGTTGAGGATCGGAGTGAAAGGCTAAACAAACTCGGAGATAGCTGGTTCTCCTCGAAAGCTATTTAGGTAGCGCCTCGTGCGAACACTGTTGGGGGTAGAGCACTGTTATGGCTAGGGGGTCATTGAGACTTACCAAACCATGGCAAACTCCGAATACCAACACGTGATACACGGGAGACACACGGCGGGTGCTAACGTCCGTCGTGAAAAGGGAAACAACCCAGACCCGCAGCTAAGGTCCCAAAGTCATAGCTAAGTGGAAAACGATGTGGAAAGGCATAGACAGCCAGGAGGTTGGCTTAGAAGCAGCCACCCTTTAAAGAAAGCGTAATAGCTCACTGGTCGAGTCGGTCTGCGCGGAAGATTTAACGGGGCTAAGCTATGCACCGAAGCTCGGGGTGCACACCTTTTGAGGTGTGCGCGGTAGAGGAGCGTTCCGTAGGCCTGTGAAGGTGAGTCGTAAGGCTTGCTGGAGGTATCGGAAGTGCGAATGCTGACATGAGTAACGATAAGGGGGGTGAAAAGCCCCCCCGCCGAAAGCCCAAGGTTTCCTCGCGCAACGTTCATCGGCGCAGGGTGAGTCGGCCCCTAAGGCGAGGCAGAAATGCGTAGTCGATGGGAAGCAGGTTAATATTCCTGCACTTTTCTACAGTGCGATGTGGGGACGGAGAAGGTTAGGTCTACCAGGCGTTGGTTGTCCTGGGGAAAGGCGGTAGGCATGATTCTTAGGCAAATCCGGGAATCTCTATGCCGAGCACCGAGACGAGTCCTATGAGGACGAAGTGACTGACACCACGCTTCCAGGAAAAGCCACTAAGCTTCAGCTGTAGAAAAACCGTACCGTAAACCGACACTGGTAGGCAGGGTGAGAATCCCAAGGCGCTTGAGAGAACTCGGGTGAAGGAACTAGGCAAAATGGCACCGTAACTTCGGGAGAAGGTGCGCCTCTTGGTGTGGTCACGTGCGTGACTGAGCATCGAGGGGTCGCAGTAACCTGGCCGCTGCGACTGTTTATCAAAAACACAGCACTCTGCAAACACGAAAGTGGACGTATAGGGTGTGACGCCTGCCCGGTGCTGGAAGGTTAATTGATGGGGTCAGCCGCAAGGCGAAGCTCTTGATCGAAGCCCCAGTAAACGGCGGCCGTAACTATAACGGTCCTAAGGTAGCGAAATTCCTTGTCGGGTAAGTTCCGACCTGCACGAATGGCGTAACGACAGCGGCGCTGTCTCCACCCGAGACTCAGTGAAATTGAAATCGCTGTGAAGATGCAGCGTTCCCGCGGCAAGACGGAAAGACCCCGTGAACCTTTACTATAGCTTTACACTGAACGTTGAGTTCTTCTGTGTAGGATAGGTGGGAGGCTATGAAACCGAGACGCTAGTTTCGGTGGAGCCATCCTTGAAATACCACCCTGAAGTGCTTGACGTTCTAACCTAGGTCCGTAATCCGGATCGGGGACCGTGTATGGTGGGTAGTTTGACTGGGGCGGTCTCCTCCCAAAGAGTAACGGAGGAGCACGAAGGTACGCTCAGCGCGGTCGGACATCGCGCACTGTGTGCAAAGGCATAAGCGTGCTTGACTGCGAGATCGACGGATCAAGCAGGTACGAAAGTAGGTCTTAGTGATCCGGTGGTTCTGTATGGAAGGGCCATCGCTCAACGGATAAAAGGTACTCCGGGGATAACAGGCTGATACCGCCCAAGAGTTCATATCGACGGCGGTGTTTGGCACCTCGATGTCGGCTCATCACATCCTGGGGCTGTAGCCGGTCCCAAGGGTATGGCTGTTCGCCATTTAAAGTGGTACGCGAGCTGGGTTCAGAACGTCGTGAGACAGTTCGGTCCCTATCTGTCGTGGGCGTTGGAGATTTGAGGGGGGCTGCTCCTAGTACGAGAGGACCGGAGTGGACGTTCCGCTGGTGTTCGGGTTGTCATGCCCATGGCATTGCCCGGTAGCTACGAACGGAAGTGATAACCGCTGAAAGCATCTAAGCGGGAAGCACGCCCCAAGATGAGATCTCCCGAGAGCTTGACTCTCCTTAAGGCACCATCAAGACTAGGTGGTTGATAGGCGCGGTGTGGAAGTGCAGCAATGCATTGAGCTTACGCGTACTAATGAGCCGTGAGGCTTGACCATATAACCCCAAGACGCTTCACCGTCTTTATCGCTTACTCGCGGTTCGATGAAAACCCGGACGCTTGTCACTCGTTTACACCCTCTGTGGAGCCGGCGCATCTGCGCTGCTCCCACCCCTTCCCTGGCGGCTATAGCGGCGTGGTCCCACCTGATCCCATCCCGAACTCAGAAGTGAAACGCGCATGCGCCGATGGTAGTGTGGCTCAAGCCATGCAAGAGTAGGTCACCGCCAGGGGCTTTATCCCAAAAACCCGGTCTCGTCAGAGGCCGGGTTTTTTCTTTGCGCGCAGCGCGACCCGCAACAGGTCACCGCCAGGGGCTTTATCCCAAAAACCCGTCACGAGCTATCGTGGCGGGTTTTTTCTTTGCCGGTGGGAGCCGACCCTGTCGGCGATGGGAATCGCCTCAACCCGGCCCGCTGTCGCGGTCGCCGACACGGTCGGCTCCCACCAGGGCCACCAGAGGACATCAGTGCCCGGAGCTGGACGGCCCCACCGGAACGCTGTATTCGCGCCTGCGGCATGACACTCGCGTGGCAACGCGTCATCATGCTCAAGCGACATGTAGCAATGGGAACGATCGATGGATCCACGACTCAACCGGCGACAGGAAGAACTGATCGCCATCGTCCAGCGGGAAGGCTTCGTCGGTGTCGACGAACTGGCCACGCATTTCGACGTGGCCCCGCAGACGATCCGTCGCGATCTCAATCTCCTGGCCGATGGAGGCCTCATCCGCCGTTACCACGGCGGCGTGAGCGCGTCCTCGTCGAGCGTCGAGAACGTCGCCTATGCCGCGCGCCAGTCGCTGCAGACCGCGGAGAAGAACCGCATCGCCACGGCGATCGCGAAATCGATCCCCGACGGCTCCTCGCTCTTCATCAACCTGGGTACGACCAATGAAGGCGTCGGCCGCGCGTTGCTCGAGCATCGCGACCTGCGCGTCATCACCAACAATCTCAACATCGCGATCCTGCTCAGCGACAATCCCACGTTCGAGGTGATCGTCGCGGGCGGCGTCGTCCGTGGACGCGATCACGGGGTGACGGGCGAGGCCACGATCGAACTCATCCGCCAGTTCAAGGTCGACTTCGGCATCATCGGTATCTCCGGCATCGAACTCGACGGCACGCTGCTGGATTTCGATTTCCACGAGGTCCGTGTCGCCCAGGCGATCATCGAACATTCCCGCCAGGTCTTCCTGGGTGCCGACCACAGCAAGATCGGCCGCAACGCCATGGTCCGCCTCGGCGACTTCTCACGCGTGGATGCATGGTTCACCGATCGGCGGCCGCCGGACGCCTTGTTGCCCGTCCTGGAAGCCGCCGGCACCCAGCTGCATATCGCGGAAGCCTGAGGGCGATACAGCCCCATCCACAGCCTCCATCCGGTCCCGATGTCCCGGACTACGCTGCACTGCAGCGTGCGATGTTCGTTTGTGTTCGAATATGCTCATTTCCACGCAGGCGAAGCCTGACTGATCCGTGAAATGTTCGTAAGCGCAAATGATCCCGCGCGTCGCAAGTTAAAACGAACATACCCGAGCGTAGGGTTTCACCCTTCAGCAGGCCTCGCCTCCCGATAAGCGGAGTTCCCGATGGTCGAGCAGGTCGATGTTTTGGTGGTCGGTGGTGGCGTCAACGGCGTCGGCATCGCCCGTGATGCTGCGGGGCGCGGGCTGAGTGTCTGGCTTTGCGAGCGCGACGATCTCGCCGCGCATACCTCCAGTGCCAGCACCAAGCTGATCCACGGCGGTTTGCGGTATCTGGAGCAATTCGAATTCGCCCTCGTGGGCAAGGCGCTCGCCGAGCGCGAAGTGCTGCTTCGTGCCGCGCCGCACATCATCTGGCCACTGCGCTTCGTCCTGCCGCACCAGCCACATCTGCGTCCGGCGTGGATGATCCGCCTGGGATTGTTCCTTTACGACCACCTGGGCCGTGGACGCCGCACGCTACCGGGATCGCGCCGCGTGCGTTTCGGCAAGCACGTCACCGGCGAGCCCCTGCGCGCTGACTTCAGCGTCGGGTTCGTCTATTCCGATGCCTGGGTGCAGGACGCCCGCCTGGTCGTCCTCAACGCGATGGATGCCGCGCGACGGGGCGTGCACATCGAGACCCACACGCGCTGCGTCAGCGCCCGACGCGACGGCGAGGGTTGGACCGCGGAACTCGAAGCCCGCGACGGCAGCCGCCACTTCGTAAAGGCCCGCGCGCTCGTGAACGCCGCCGGCCCGTGGGCCGCCAGCTTTCTCGACGACGTGGCCCATGTGAAGCACCAGCACTCGCTGCGCCTGATCAAGGGCAGTCACATCGTGGTGCCGAAGATCTTCGAACACCGCTACGCCTACATCTTCCAGCAGCCCGACCGCCGCATCGTCTTCGCCATCCCCTACGAGCGCGACTTCACCCTGATCGGCACGACGGACATCGAGTACAAGGACGACCCTTCGCATCCGACGATCACGGCAGAGGAAACGAGCTATCTCTGCGATGCGGCGAACCGCTACTTCAAGAAGCAGCTGACGCCGAACGACGTGGTCTGGAGCTATAGCGGCGTGCGTCCACTCCTGCAGGACGAAGCGGGCAGCGCCTCCGAAGTCACGCGCGACTACCTGCTGGACATCGACCAGAACGGTCCGCCGCTGCTGAACGTCTTCGGCGGCAAGCTGACCACCTACCGGAAGCTGTCCGAAGAGGCCGTGGACAAGCTCGCCCCGTTGCTGGGCAACCACCAGCCGGCCTGGACCGCCGACGCCCGCCCGCTTCCAGGTGGTGGCGAACGCGATATCGACGAGTTGCTCGCCGATATCCGCGCGTCGCGTCCCTGGCTACCCGAAACCTTCGCCTGGCGGCTCGTGCATAGCTACGGCACCCGGGCCCGCGACCTGCTGGGCGAGGCCGATGGCCTGGACGCCCTGGGCGAACATTTCGGCGCGGATCTCTACCAGGCGGAAGTCGACTACCTCGTGCGCCATGAATGGGCCACCGAAGCCGAGGACATCCTCTGGCGTCGAAGCAAGCTCGGCCTGCGGGTCACCCCGCCGGATGTCCAACGCCTTTCCGATTACCTGTCCACGAAGCGCTGAGGCGCCACGGGGCATTTCCAAGACGCGTGCCGTACTGCTGACCGGCCCGCGCCCCACAACACATAGGAGTACTCAGCATGTCGGTCTACCTGAGTGAGTTCCTCGGAACCATGGTGATGATCCTGTTAGGCGATGGCGTCGTCGCCGGCGTGCTGCTGAAGGATTCGAAGGCGGAGAACGCGGGTTGGGGCGTGATCACCTGGGCCTGGGGCCTCGCCGTCCTCATGGGCATCTTCGTCGCCGCGAAAAGCGGTGCCCACATGAATCCCGCGATCACGCTGGCGATGGCCTCCATCGGCAAGCTCTCGTGGTCGCTCGTTCCTGGCTATATCGCTGCGCAGATGGCGGGTGCCTTCACCGGCGCGGTGTTGGTCTACCTCGCCTACCTGGCTCACTGGCGAGGCACCGCCGATCCGGCCAAGAAGCTCGGCATCTTCTGCACGATTCCGGCGATTCGTTCGATCCCGGCCAACCTGGTCACCGAGGTCATTGGCACGTTCGTGTTGGTGTATTGCGTGCTCGCCATCGGTAGCAACGATCTTTCCAAGGGCCTGGCCCCGATCGCTGTCGCGCTGCTCGTGGTGGTGATCGGCATGTGCCTGGGTGGCCCCACCGGCTATGCGATCAATCCCGCGCGTGACTTCGGTCCCCGTCTTGCACACGCGCTGCTGCCCATCCCTGGCAAGGGCGGTTCCGACTTCGCCTATGCGCCCGTGCCCATCGTCGGTTCGATCATCGGCGCCTTGCTCGCCGCCTTCGCCTATACCGCCCTCGCGGCCTGACTCGAGGATTCATCGTGACCACCAAGAAGAAATACATCCTGGCCATCGACCAGGGCACCACCAGCTCGCGCACGATCCTGTTCGACCATGACGGCAACATCGCCGGCACCGCCCAGCGGGAATTTCCGCAGATATTCCCGCAGCCGGGCTGGGTCGAGCACAATCCGCGCGAGATCATGACCAGCGTGCTCTCGACCATGACCGAGGTCATCAGCAGCTCGCAGATCGACCCCGCCTGCATCGAGGGCATCGGCATCACCAACCAGCGCGAGACCGCGGTGGTATGGGACAAGCACACGGGCCAGCCGATCTACAACGCGATCGTCTGGCAGTCGCGTCAGACCGCCGAGATCTGCGACAAGCTCAAGGCCGACGGTTACGACGAAATGGTCCGCGAGAAGACCGGCCTGCTGATCGACGCCTACTTCGCCGGTACCAAGGTGCGCTGGATCCTCGATCATGTGGAAGGCGCGCAGGCGAAGGCCGAGGCGGGCGACCTGCTGTTCGGCACCATCGATACCTGGGTGATCTGGAACCTCACCGGCGGCAAGGTGCACGTCACCGACTACACGAATGCCTCGCGCACGCTGATGTACGACATCTACAAGCGCGAGTGGGACGACGAGTTGCTGAAGATGCTCAACGTGCCGCGCGCGATGCTGCCGGAGGTGAAATCCTCCAGCGAGATCTACGGCAACACGCAGGCGAAGCAGTTCTTCGGCCGCGAGGTGCCGATCGCCGGCATCGCGGGCGACCAGCAGGCGGCATTGTTCGGCCAGGCATGCTTCGAGCAGGGCATGGCGAAGAACACCTACGGCACGGGCTGCTTCATGCTGATGAACACCGGCGAGAAGGCCGTGCGCTCGAAGACCGGCCTGCTCACCACCATCGCCTGGGGTGTCGACGGAAAGGTGGAGTACGCGCTGGAAGGCAGCATCTTCGTCGCCGGTTCCGTGATCCAGTGGCTGCGGGATGGCCTGCGCATGCTGGGCAAGGCTTCCGACTCGCAGGCCTATGCGGAGCGTGCCAAGGACAATGACGGTGTGTACTTCGTCCCGGCGTTCGTAGGTCTTGGCGCGCCTTACTGGAGAAGCGACGTGCGCGGCGCCGTGTTCGGCTTGTCGCGCGGTACGACCAAGGAGCAGTTCATTCGCGCCGCGCTGGAGTCGATGGCGTACCAGACACGCGACGTGCTCGAAGCGATGCAGACCGATTCCGGCATCCAGCTGAAGGAGCTGCGTGCGGACGGTGGCGCCATCGCCAACGACTTCATGGCGCAGTTCCAGGCCGACATCCTCGACGTGACGCTGTTGCGTCCGAAAGTGCAGGAAACCACGGCGCAAGGTGCCGCGTATCTCGCCGGCCTGGCGGTGGGTTTCTGGAAGGACAAGAAGGAAATCGCCACGCGCTGGGCGGTCGACCGTGAGTTCAAGCCGCAGATGACGAAGGAACGTCGCGACGACTTGTATGAAGGTTGGCAGCAGGCGGTGAGCGCGACGATGGGCTTCAAGCCGCGCAATTAGTTCGGGCCGGCCTGGTGGGAGCGAACCGCGATTGAACTTGCCGTAGCCCGGTGGGAGCCGACCTTGTCGGCGATCCCGCGGCAGCGGGCTAGGTCGAGGCGAGCACCCATCGCCGACGAAGTCGGCTCCCACCAGGTCGGGGCAAGCACCCATCGCCGACAAGGTCGGCTCCCACCGGGCTGCGGAACACCGGGCGGTTGGTGCCGATGAGGTCGGTGCCAATGAAAAGGGGCGGCGCAGTGATGCGCCGCCCCCTTTTTCATGCGTTTCGCGAACGGATCAGGCCAGCGCGTAGCCGAACTGGTCCTTGAATTCCGTGGCGAACTGCTCGTACGTGAAGTACTGGTTCTGCGTGCCCGGATGCTCGACCTTCAGCGCGCCCATGAGCGATGCCATCTTGCCGACGGTCGGCCAGTCGTAGCCCTTCATGATGCCGAAGATGAGGCCGGCGCGATAAGCGTCGCCGCAGCCGGTGGGATCGACCACCTTGTGCTCGCGTGCCGGCGGCACTTCGAGCGTTTCGCCTTTCACGTGGATCAGCGAGCCGCGCGGTCCCAGCGTCACGATGTACGCATCGACCTTCGACGCGATGTCCGCCGCGGTCCAGCCGGTGCGCTGCTGCAACAGCTGCGACTCGTAGTCGTTGACGATGACATAGGTTGACTTCTCGATCATCGAACGGAACTCGTCGCCGGTGAACAGCGGCATCGCCTGGCCCGGATCGAAGATGAAGGGTACGCCGCGCGCGGCGAATTCATCGACATGCTGCAACATCGCGTCGCGGCCGTCCGGCGCGACGATGCCGAACTCGCAGTGCTTGATGTCGCGCACGTGGTTCTCGTGCGCGCTCGACATCGCGCCCGGATGGAAGGCGGTGATCTGGTTGTTGTCCAGGTCGGTGGTGATGAAGCACTGCGGGGTGAACTGGTCATCGAACTGGCGCACACCGTCGAGGCGGATGCCGAACTTCTCCAGGTGCGCGCGGTACGGCGCGAAATCCTGGCCGACCGTCGCCACCGGCATCGGCTCGCCGCCGAGCAACTTCAGGTTGTAGGCGATATTGCCCGCGCAACCGCCGAACTCGCGGCGCATGGCCGGCACCAGGAACGACACGTTCAGGATGTGCACCTGATCCGGGATGATGTGGTTCTTGAACTGGTCCTGGAAGACCATGATCGTGTCGTAGGCGAGCGATCCGCAGATAACGGCAGTCATGCGTTGGGTGACCCTGGAGGATGGTAAGTGGCGCGGCCATGAAGGGCCGCCGCGAACGCCGCCCGCGACGGGTCCGGCAAACCTGCGGATCGTACCCAAATTCAGGCCCCGAGGCGACCTCCACCGATCCGGCGTTCCTCCCGCCCGGGAGGGGGTTCCGCTCGCATCACCCGGAGTTACAAGGCTTTCTTAACGTATGCGCCCTTGCGTGGGGGAGGGCGCCAATCTAGACTCGCACGCTTACTTTTTCCCGCTATGGGCGCCCGCCGCATCATGTTTAAGAAGTTCCGCGGACTTTTCTCGAACGACATCTCCATCGATCTCGGCACGGCGAATACGCTTATTTATGTGCGTGGGCAGGGCATTGTCCTCAACGAACCCTCGGTCGTGGCGATCCGCCAGGACCGTGGCCCCGGTGGCCCCCGCGCCGTCGCGGCCGTGGGTGGCGACGCCAAGCGCATGCTCGGCCGCACGCCGGGCAACATCGCCACCGTCCGCCCGATGAAGGACGGCGTCATCGCCGACTTCACCATGACCGAGGCGATGCTCCAGCACTTCATCAAGCAGGTGCACCGCTCGCGCATGCTGCGGCCCAGCCCGCGCGTGCTGGTCTGCGTGCCCTGCGGCTCCACCCAGGTGGAGCGCCGCGCCATCAAGGAATCGGCCGAAGGCGCCGGCGCCCGTGACGTCTTCCTGATCGAGGAGCCCATGGCGGCCGCGATCGGCGCCGGCATCCCGGTGCACGAGGCCCGCGGCTCGATGGTCCTGGATATCGGCGGCGGTACCTCGGAAGTGGCCGTCATCTCGTTGAACGGCATCGTCTATTCGCAGTCGGTCCGCGTCGGCGGCGACCGCTTCGACGAAGCCATCATCAACTACGTGCGGCGCAACCACGGCACGCTGATCGGCGAGTCCACCGCCGAGCGGATCAAGCTCGAGATCGGCTGCGCCTTCCCGCAGAGCGAGGTCCGCGAGATCGAGATCTCCGGCCGCAACCTGGCCGAGGGCGTGCCGCGCATGTTCACGATCAACTCCAACGAGGTGCTGGAAGCCCTGCACGAGCCGCTGTCCGGCATCGTGGCCGCGGTGAAGGCGGCGCTGGAACAGACCCCGCCGGAGCTCTGCTCCGACGTGGCCGAGCGCGGCATCGTGCTCACCGGCGGTGGCGCCCTGCTGCGCGATCTGGATCGCCTGATCTCCGAGGAAACCGGCCTGCACGTGCAGGTGGCCGACGACCCGCTCACCTGCGTGGCGCGTGGCGGTGGCAAGGCCCTGGAGATGATCGACCAGCACGGCAGCGACTTCTTCGCGTTCGAATGATGGCCGCGCGCGCGGCGCTTTGGCCGGAGCGCGCTGATCCATGGCCCTGAATCGCGACGACACGTCGCCGCTGTTCGCGCCCGGCGTGGCGGGGACACTGCGTCTCATCGTCTACCTGGCGCTCGCCTGCGTGCTGATGGTGCTCGACCACCGTGGCGGCTGGCTGGGCAACGTCCGCTACGGCCTGTCGCTCGTGGTCGAGCCCGTCTATCGCATCGCCGGCCTGCCATCGCAGGGATTCCAGGCGGCGACGGTGGCGTTCGCCGACCGCCAGCGCCTCACCGAGCAGAACCAGCGCCTGCGCGAGGACCTGCTCCTGGCCAACGCCAAGCTCAACCGCATGGCGTCCGTGGCCGAGCAGAACCAGCGCCTGAAGGAACTGCTGGATACCCAGCACAGCCTTTCGCTCAACGTGCAGCTCGCGCGCCTGATCGGCGTCGACCTGGGTAGCTTCCGTCACCGCATCGTGCTCAACGTGGGCGCCCGCGACAAGGTCCAGCCGGGGCAGGTCGTGATCGATGCGCGCGGCGTCATGGGCCAGATCGTCGAGGTGATGCCCACCACCTCGGTCGCCATGCTGATCACCGATCCCAACCACGCGATTCCCGTGACCGTCGAACGCACCGGCCTGCGGACCATCGCCTACGGCTCGCGCACGGGCGATTCACTCACGTTGCCCAATATCCCCGTCTCCGCCGACGTGCAGGCGGGCGACAAGCTGGTCACGTCCGGCCTGGGTGGCCGCTTCCCGCCGGGCTTTCCCGTGGGCGAGATCCGCGACGTGGCACAGACGCCCTCCGGCACCTTCCTTTCCGCGCAGGCGAAACCAGCCGCCGACCTGGATCGCAGCGAGGACGTCCTGTTGCTGCACGACCTGGCCGAGCCCGCCGGACCACCGGCGCCCGCGCCGAACGTCGGGCCACCCGCCGACCTCGCGCCCGTGCCGGGTGCGCCGCCGGCGCAGGCCTTGCCTTCCGTGACCTCGCCGACCGCGACGCCGATCCCGGCGCGCCCGTCCACCGCCGCGCCATCGACGGGGGGCACGCCGTGAACAAGGTTCGCGTTCGCCAGCTGTGGTTCGCCGCCACCTTGCTGATGTCACTGTTCCTGATGCTGGTCCCGTTGCCGGGGCCGCTCACGCCGTTCAAGCCCTACTGGCCCGCCCTGATCCTGCTCTACTGGTGCCTGCAATCCGGCGACAGGGTCACCCTCGGCCTGGCGTTCTGCGTCGGCGTGGCCGCCGATCTCTTCGACGGCGTCCTGCTGGGCGAGCAGGCGCTGCGTCTCACCGCGATGGTCTTCATCGCGTTGCGCTTCCGCTCGCGGCTGCGCTTCTTCCCGATGTGGCAGCAATCGCTCGCCGTCCTCGGCTTGCTGGTGAACGACCGCATCCTGCTCTTGCTGGTGCGCGTGTTCGGCGGCGATCCGCTGCCGCCGCCCGAGTACTGGATATCGCCCCTGGTGGGCGCGGCGCTGTGGCCGTTCGTGTTCCTCATCCTCGACGACCTGCGCGCG
Organism: Luteibacter sp. TLI7-4A; assembly: GCF_056754745.1. Taxonomy (NCBI): domain Bacteria; kingdom Pseudomonadati; phylum Pseudomonadota; class Gammaproteobacteria; order Lysobacterales; family Rhodanobacteraceae; genus Luteibacter; species Luteibacter sp. TLI7-4A. The sequence goes on from NZ_JBPGWO010000001.1 coordinate 4,097,577, forward strand.
CGCCTGCGCATCCACGAGGCATGAGCCGGCGGCGCGCCTCGATCAAGGAAGTCCGTGGCGAGGTGGCGCTGTTCCGCCGCCGCGCCATGGCCGGCTTCGCGCTGATCCTGCTCGGCCTCGCCGCCGTGTGCGCACGCTACGTATACCTGCAGGTGCTGCACCACGACGAGTTCGTGGCACGCTCGGACCAGAACCGCGTGAAGCCGCGTGCCATACCGCCGGCGCGCGGCCTCATCTACGACCGCAACGGCGTGCTGCTGGCCGACAACGTGCCGGCGTTCCGGCTGGAAGTGATCCCGGAACAGGTCACCGACATGGACGAGATGCTGGGCAAGCTCGGCACCGTCGTGCCGCTCAGCGACGAGGACATCGCCACCTTCAAGAAACAGGTGAAACAGGGACGCCGGTTCGAGGGGATTCCGCTCAAGCTGAAACTCACCGAGGACGAGATCGGCCGCTTCGCCGTGAACCGCTGGCGGTTCCCGGGCGTGGACGTGGTGCCGTACCTCACCCGGCGCTATCCGATGGGTCCGCTGCTGGCCCATGTCATCGGCTATGTCAGCCGTATCGACGTGGACGATCTCGATCGCATGGACGACGACGAGGAAGCCAGCTACAAGGGCACCACGCACATCGGCCGCATCGGCATCGAGCGCTACTACGAAAAGCTGTTGCACGGTGCGCCAGGCTACGAGCTGGTCGAAGTGAACGCCGACGGACGCACGCAGGCCGTGCTCGACACGACGCCGCCCACGCCGGGCAAGAACATCTACCTCTCCATCGACGTGCGCCTGCAGAAGGCGGCCGAGGAGGCGATGAACGGCCGCTCCGGGGCGGCGATCGCGATCGATCCGCGCAACGGCCAGGTGCTGGCGTTCGCCAGCGTGCCGAGCTTCGATCCCAACCTGTTCGTCAACGGCATCAGCTCCGCCGATTACAAGGCGCTGACCACCGCCCCCGACAAGCCCCTGTACAACCGCGCGTTGCGTGGCGTCTATCCGCCGGGCTCGACGGTGAAGCCGTTCCTCGCCCTGGGTGGCCTGACCATGGGCATCCGCCGGCCGTCCGACACGGTGCTGTCCACGGGCGAGTTCTGTATCCCGGGCCAGTCGCGCTGCTACCGCGACGACAAGCGCGGTGGCGACGGCACGGTGAACATGATCCGGGCCATCGAGCTCTCGACCAATACCTATTTCTACCGGCTCGCGCTCGACATGGGCATCGACCGCCTTTCCGACTGGATGGGCAAGCTGGGCTTCGGCAAGAAGACCGGCATCGACCTCGTGGGCGAAGTGGAGGGCGTGCTGCCCTCGCGCGAGTGGAAGGCGACGCGCAGCAAGGCGGGCTGGTTCCCTGGCGAGACCATCATCTCGGGTATCGGCCAGGGCTACTGGGCGGTGACGCCGCTCCAGCTGGCGCACGCCACGGCTACCTTCGCCGGCCGCGGTATCCCCTATACCCCGCATTTCCTGCTCGACACACAGGACGGCGTCGACAGCCCACGCGTGCCGCAATCGTTTCCGCCGTCCGGCCCGTCGGTGATCCGCAAGGCGGCCGACTGGGATGCCGTGAACGAAGGCATGGAAGCCGTCATCAACTCCGGCAAGGGCACCGGCAAGCGCCTGGGCACCGGCTTCCCGTACATCATCGCGGGCAAGAGCGGCACGGCCGAGCGTTTCTCGCGCAAGACCGACGCCTACGACACCAACAAGAACACCGCGTACCTCGCCAGCCGCCATCGTGCGCTGTTCATCGCCTACACGCCCGCCGACGATCCGAAGATCGCCGTGGCCGTGGTGCTGGAAGCCGGTGCCTGGGGTGCGCAGGATTCAGGCCCGATCGCACGAAAGGTCCTCGACCAATGGGTGGTGGACGAAGGCGGCCAACGGCCGGAAGACCCGACGCCCGGCCAGATCGTCACCTCCGACGCGGTACCGGAATCCGCGCCGGGCGAAGCCTCGTCCGTGCAGGATGCCCAGCCCGCCGGAGCCGCCAGTACCGACCTGCCGCCCCAGGACAACGGGGAGGACCAGTAGCCATGTTCCAGAAGCTCACCATGCGCATGAAGCGCTTCGGCCTTCGCCTGCTCACGCGGCCACGGCTCGACCTGCCGCTCTTGCTGGCGCTCTTCGTGCTCGGCTGCGCGGGGCTCGCCACGCTCTACAGCGCGGGCAACGGCAACTTCTCGCTGGTCACCGGACAGGCCGCGCGCTTCGTCCTCGGCGCCGTGCTGCTCCTGGTCATCTCGCGTATCCCGCCGCCGGTGCTGCGCTCGTGGACGCCGTGGCTCTACCTCGGCAGCACCGCCTTGCTGGTGGTCGTGGCCGTGCTCGGCGAAGGCCGCGGCGCATACCGCTGGCTCGACCTGGGATTCATGCGCTTCCAGCCGTCCGAGTTGCTCAAGCTGACCATGCCGATGATGGTCGCCTGGTACCTGCATCCACGGCAGTTGCCGCCGAGCTGGAAGGACATCATCGTGGTCGGCCTGCTGATCGCGGTGCCCGCCGGACTCATCGCCGAGCAGCCCGATCTCGGTACCGCCTTGCTCGTGGCCGGGGCCGGTGCGTTCGCGTTGTTCCTTTCCGGCATGGCCTGGTGGCGCATCGGCCTGCTCGTGGGTGGCGTGGGCGCGGTGATCCCCGTGGCGTGGCAGTTCCTGCACGAATACCAGCGCAATCGCGTGCGCACGCTGCTCGACCCCGAATCCGACCCCCTCGGCAACGGCTGGCACATCATCCAGTCGAAGATCGCGGTGGGCTCCGGTGGCATGTTCGGCAAGGGCTGGCAGCACGGCACGCAATCGCGCCTGGAGTTCCTGCCCGAGCACACCACCGACTTCATCTTCGCCGTGTTCTCCGAGGAATTCGGCCTGGTGGGCGTGATCGCGATCATGCTGCTCTACGCCTTCATCATCGGCCGCTGCCTGTGGATCGCGATGAACGCGCGCGACACGTATTCGCGCCTGCTCGCCGGGGCGATCGGCATGAGCTTCTTCGTCTACGTGGCGGTGAACGGCGGCATGGTCGCGGGCATCCTGCCGGTGGTGGGCGTGCCGATGCCATTGGTGAGTTATGGCGGCACCTCGGCGGTTTCCCTGCTCACCGGATTCGGCGTGCTGATGTCGATCCACGCGAACCGGAAACTGCACGACTAGCGGGACGAGCCAGTGCCCGGTGGGAGCCGACCCTGTCGGCGATAGCCAGCTTGCCGCGCCTCCCCCGTCGCTGACAGGGTCGGCTCCCACCGGGCGAGGTGCCATCGCTGAACGCAGGTACAAGGTCGCCCGGGATACGCCATATGCGCGTGCTACGCTTCCACGCATGGATGAAGTTCTCGCCGCGCGCCGCGCACGACCCGCACGTCACCTCCCGCGCCTTGCCGGCGCGATGATCGCCTTCCCCCTGATGTTCGCCTCCGCGGCCTCCGCCGAAACCCATCCGGGACAGGAGCAGCTGGTGCGCGAAGTCGCCAGGGACACCGGCAAGAGCAAGGCCTCGCTGAACGCGCTGCTCGACGGCGCGAAGAAACAGCAGGCCATCCTCGATGCGATCAGCCGTCCGGCCGAGGGCAAGCCGTGGCGCGACTACCGTCCGATTTTTCTCACCGAGCAGCGCATCCAGGCGGGCGCGGATTTCTATCGCCAGCACCGGCAATTGCTCGACGGCATCGGCCGCAAGTACGGCGTGCCGCCCGAATACATCGTCGCCATCGTCGGCGTGGAAACCTTCTACGGCCGCAACACGGGCAAATGGAAGGTGCTGGATGCGCTGACCACGCTGGCGTTCTACTACCCCAAGCGCGCGCCGTTCTTCCGCGAGCAGCTGAAGGCCTTGCTCGAACTGCCGCAGAACCACCTGGGCGGCCCGCTCGACACGCTGACCGGCTCGTATGCCGGCGCGCAGGGCTGGGGCCAGTTCATGCCCTCGTCGATCCGCGACTGGGGCGTGGATTACGACCACGACGGCCGCATCGACATGAAGGGCTCGATGGGCGACATCTTCGCCAGCGTGGCCAATTATTTCGCCCAGCACGGTTGGGAAGCCGGTGGCCCGGTCGCCGCGCGCGCCCAGCCCGACGCGCGCGCCGTGGCTCCGGCCGTGCCCAAGGACTGGAAGCCGGTGGCGCCGGTGGAATCGTTCGTCGCGGACGGCTTCGCGCCGCTGCAACACCTCAATCCCGGCCGCGATGCGCAACTGGTGCGCCTGGACGGGCCGGCGGGTGACGAATACTGGTTCGTGTTCCAGAACTTCTACGTGATCACCACGTACAACCGCAGCCCCATGTACGCCATGGCCGTGGACCAGCTGGCGCGCGAGATCCGCGCCCGCACGCACGGGCCCGGCGAACGATGACCCCCGCGGCTCGGCCGAAGCCGCTTCTGCATGCCCGGGTTCGGTGGGAGCCGACCCTGTCGATTTGCCCTGCCTGGTGGGAGCCGACCCTGTCGGCGATGGGAGCTCGCGACAACCTTGAATCGCCGACAGAGTCGGCTCCCACCAGGCTGAAACGCCACGCTTCGCTCCTCGCGATCGTCCTCATCGCGCTGCTGCTCACCGCCTGCGGTGGCTCCCGTAACGCGCGCCCCTCGTCGCGCGGCGGCAGCTCCACGGCACCCAGCGGCGGCCGCTACGACGACATCCGCAAGTCGCAAGGCTCGCGCTATCGCTCTCGTTCGGACAGCGTTCCCACCGATATCCCGGACGTGAACAAGCTTCCGGAGCCGGTGCCGAAGGTGGAACCGCGCTCTCTTTACGGCAACAAGTCGCCGTACTCGGTGCTCGGCCAGACCTACAACGTGCTGCCGAGTCCGCGCGGGTACGTGGAGCGCGGCATCGCCTCGTTCTACGGGAACAAGTTCCACGGCTACAAGACCTCGAGCCTCGAGGAATACGACATGTACCAGTTCTCGGCGGCGCACAAGACCTTGCCGCTGCCGAGCTATGCCCGTGTCACCAACCTCGAGAACGGCAAGAGCGTCATCGTGCGCATCAACGATCGCGGCCCGTTCCACGAAAACCGCATCATCGACCTCTCGTTCGCCGCGGCCGTGAAAATCGGCGTGTGGCCCAAGGGCACGGGGCTGGTGGAGGTGCGGGCGATCGACCCCAACGACCCGGGTAGCGATCGCGGGGCACCGTATGTGAACACGGCGCCGAAGCCGGCTCCGATCACCGCGTCGCCTCCGCCACCGCAGCGTGCGGTCACGGCTTCGGTGGGGACCGGCCCGGTGCGGGCCAACCCGGTGGGAGCCAACCCTGTTGGCGATGACGGCGTGCGGCAAGCTCCCATCGCCAACAGGGTTGGCTCCCGCCAGGACGTCGCCGTCGACGATGATGGTCACGTGCCCGGGATGACCGGTGTTTCGCCGAGCGAAGCGTTGCCGCCGCTGGCCGCCGCTGCGAACGTCCCGGCCTCGACTCCGGCAACGATGCCAGCCACGACCACGACCACGGCCTCGGCTCCCGTCCCGGCCCAGGCCGCGGCCGTCCGGCAAGCACCGCCGTCCACGCCGGGCGCGGCGTCCAGCCAAGGCATCGCCGCCAACCCGGGCCCGATCACCGCTCCTTCGGCCGGCAAGCCCAGCATTTACCTCCAGGTCGGCGCCTTCTCCGATGTCGTGAACGCGAATCGCGTGGCCGATCAATTGAACCGTGCGGGCCTTGGGCCGGTCAGTGTCGTCGAGGCCACGATCGGCGGCCGCAGCGTGCGCCGTGTGCGCGTGGGACCGTTGGCCGACGTGGACACGGCCGACCGCGTGACCGACCAGATTGCCGGCATGGGCCTGCCCAGGCCGCAGGTCGCGGTAGACTGACCTTCTTTTTCCTGCTTTGAACTGGACCGTTGAAACGATGAAGCTCTTGCCCCGTTCCCTGTTCGCTTTCGCCGCCGCCGCGCTCGTCGCCGGTGTGACCGTGGCGCAGCAGACGCCGCCCCGTCCGTCCGTGCCGCGCCCGGTGGTTCCCGAGGCGCCGGTGCTGCCGCCGCCGGATGTCGAAGGCAAGAGTTGGGTGCTGATGGACTACAACACCGGGCAGATCATCGCCTCGAAGGATCCCGACCTCCAGGTCGAGCCGGCGTCGATCACGAAAGTGATGACCGACTACGTGGTCTCGGCCGAGGTCGGCAACGGCAAGATCCACATGACCGACCCGGTCACCATCAGCGAGAACGCGTGGCGCGGCGGCGGTGCGGGCACCGACGGCTCCACCAGCTTCCTCAAGCTCAACAGCCAGGTGCCACTGAAGGACCTGCTCTACGGCATGATCATCCAGTCGGGCAACGACGCCGCCATCGCGCTGGCCGAGCACACCGCCGGCTCCGAGCCCGCCTTCGCCAACCTGATGAACGCGTATGCCAAGCAACTCGGCATGACGCATTCGAATTTCCAGAACGCGTCCGGCTACCCGGTGGCCAACCACTACACGACGGCCCGCGACATCGCGATCCTGTCGCGTGCGCTGATCCACGATTTCCCCGAGGACTACGCGATCTCGGCCGTGAAGGAGTTCGAGTGGAACGGCATCAAGCAGCACAATCGCAACCTGCTGCTGTGGCGCGACAACACCGTCGACGGCATCAAGACCGGCCACACCGCCGCGGCCGGCTACTGCCTTGCCGCATCGGCGAAGCAGGGCGACGCGCGCATGATCGCCATCATCATGGGTGCCAATAGCGAAAAGGGCCGCGCCGACGCCGCGCTGGCGCTGCTCAACTACGGTTTCCGTTTCTACGAATCGCACAAGCTCTACGAAGCCAACAAGCCGCTGGCCACGCCGAAGCTCTGGAAGGGCGCCGAGAACACCATCGCGCTGGGCCTCACCGAAGACGCCCTCGTCTCGGTCAAGCGCGGCGACTACGACAAGCTCAAGGCCAACCTCGATATCCCCGCCACCCTGATCGCCCCGTTCAAGAAGGGCCAGCAGGTGGGCACGCTGCGCGTCACCCTCGACGGCCAGCCGGTACTCACCGCACCGCTGGTGGCCTTGGCAGATGCGCCGGAAGGCGGCTTCTTCTCGCGCCTGTGGGACACGATCATGCTGTGGTTCCACAGCGACGGCGACAAGAAGTAAGAGGGCGAGACGATGCGTGAAATCGACTTCAGCGATGCGCAGAAGGAAGGGAAGGGCTTCCAGTTTCCTGGTGAGTTCGAGATCACCGCGATCGGCAATGCCAACGCGGGCCTCGACAAGCACGTGCCGGCGTTGTTGCACGGCATCGGGTTGGAGGTGCTCCACGAGACGCTTTCCACGAAGCTGACCCCGGCCGGCAACTACCAGTCGGTGACGGTGAGCTTCGTCGCCCCGTCACGCGAGAAGTACCTTGAAGCCCACAGCACGTTGCGGGCCGACCGGGACATTCGTTTCACGATGTAGGTCGTTGAGGGGCCGGATCGCCGCGGCGGTCTGGCCCGCTGCCGCGGGATCGCCGGCCCAGCCGGCTCCCACAAGGGCCGAGCCGAGCCCGGCGGGTCGAGCCGATCCCACAAGAGTCGAGCCGAGCCCGGCGGGTCGAGCCGATCCCACAAGAGTCGAGCCGAGCTTCGTGGGTCGAGCCGAGCTTGGTGGATCGAGCCTTGGTGGGAGCCGACCCTGTCGGCGATTTTGTGGGAGCCGGCTACGCCGGCGATCCGGGCAAAGCCCGGCAGGGCAGGTCCCACCCTCCCACTCAGCAGCCCTTGTGGGAGCCGGCTATGCCGGCGATCCGGGCGAAGCCCGGCAAGACCCCGCCCTCCTGCATCAGCAGTCCGTGTGGGAGCCGGCTATGCCGGCGACCCGGCCGCCACAGCGTTACTCTTGTAACCCCAGACCCCCGCCCACAACTCCCCCGAATCCCCTCCGACCTCCCTCCCATGACCCTCCCGCTCAACGTCCGCCGGCTGGGGCGCGTGCCCTACGAGTCCACCTGGAAGGCCATGAGCGCCTTCACCGACAACCGCACCGACGATACCGTCGACGAGTTGTGGCTGCTGGAGCACGACCCGGTGTTCACGCTGGGCCAGGCGGGCCTGGCGGAACACGTGCTGGCGGCGGGCGACATCCCCGTCGTCCGCGTCGATCGCGGCGGCCAGGTCACCTATCACGGCCCCGGCCAGATCGTGGCCTACCCGATGATCGACCTGCGCCGCGTGGGCGTGGGCGTGCGTGAGCTGGTCCACCGCATCGAGCAGGCCATCATCGACACCCTCGGCGAATGGAACATCGGCGCGGAGCGCCGCGAGGGCGCGCCCGGCGTCTACACCGCGGGGGCCAAGGTCGCCGCCCTGGGCCTGCGTATCCGCCGCGGCTGCAGCTTCCACGGGCTGGCCTTCAACGTGGACATGGACCTGGAGCCCTACCACCGCATCAATCCCTGCGGCTACAAGGGTTTGGAGGTCACCCAGGTGCTAGACTTGGGTGGTCCGTCGCGGTTGGCGGACGTGGAAGACGTCCTGGTACAGGAATTCTGCAAGCAGTTCGGTTTCCACGCCGTCGACGCCGCGCCCATCCTCCCCGAACTCCCCGCCCGCCTTGCGGTCTGAGGCAGTAGCCCTATGAGCCAATCCTCCGTTTCCCCCTCCCGCAGCATCCCCATCGCCGTCGTCGACAAGCCCGGCGAGAAGATGCTCGGCAACGACAAGATCGCGCTCAACCGCGCGAGCTTCGACGCCAATCAGCCCGTGCTGCGCAAGCCGAGCTGGATCCGCGTGCGCCTGCCCCAGGGCAACGCCGTGCAGCAGCTGAAGGCGCGCCTGCGCGAGAACTCGCTGACCACGGTGTGCGAGGAAGCCAGCTGCCCGAACATCCACGAGTGCTTCTCCAAGGGCACCGCCACCTTCATGATCCTCGGCGAGGTCTGCACCCGCCGCTGCTCGTTCTGCGACGTGGCCCATGGTCGTCCGCTGGCGCCCGATCCGCTCGAGCCGGCTCGCCTGGCCGAGACGATCCGCGACATGCGCCTGAAGTACGTGGTGATCACCTCGGTGGATCGCGACGACCTTCGCGACGGCGGCGCCGCCCATTTCGCGGCCTGCATCCGCGCCGTGCGCCATGCCAGCCCCGATATCCGCATCGAGATCCTCACCCCGGATTTCCGCGGCAAGGGCCGCATGGAGCGTGCGCTGGAAGTCCTCAAGGATTTCCCGCCGGATGTCTTCAACCACAACCTGGAAACGGTCCCGCACCTCTACCGCGAGGTCCGTCCGGGCGCCGACTACCAGTGGTCGCTGGACCTGCTGAAGAACTTCAAGGCACAGCATCCGACGGTGCCGACCAAGTCCGGCATCATGCTGGGCCTGGGCGAGACGCTGGAGCAGGTGCTGGAGACCATGCGGGATCTACGTGCCCATGACGTCGACATGATCACCATCGGGCAATACCTGCAGCCAACGGCGCACCACCATCCGGTGGTCCGTTACTGGACGCCGGACGAATTCGAGGCGCTGCGCGTCGCTGGCGATGAAATGGGCTTCTCCCATGTCGCTTCCGGTCCGTTGGTGCGATCCTCCTACCATGCCGACCTGATGGCTCACGCCGCCGGCGTCGTCGAATAAACGCCCCAACGCATTCCGAGGCTCCGATTACATGACTCTTCGCCCCGCGATCGCTCTCCTGCTGGCCTTGTCGGCCGCGGGTGTCCAGGCACAGGCTGCCGCGCCGCAGCAGCAGCCCGGCACGACCGCGCCGGCGGGCAAGTCGGCGCCGCAACCGAAAGACGCCTCGGAAGCGGCGACCTCGCCCGAGCCACAGCGCAAGGAATCCAGCCTGCCGCTGAAACCGACCCAGGCCGAAGCGCAGGCGTCGCAGCTGTCAGCCCGCTTCCTCACGCGTTTCCACTACCAGGCCCAGCCGCTCGACGATGCCATGTCGGCCAAGATCTACAAGGCCTACATCGAATCGCTCGATAGCGAGAAAGTCTTCTTCACGCAGGAAGACCTCGCCAAGTTCGAACCGCTGAAGACGCAGTTCGACGATGCCATCTGGAACCAGGACCTCTCCGGTCCGTTCTCGGTGTTCAACCTGTACGTCACTCGCGCCGTCGACCGCATGAACTATGCGCGCAGCCTGCTCAAGCAGGGCTTCGACTTCAGCGGCAACGAGAGCTTCAACTTCGACCGCAAGAAGGCCGCCGCGCCGAAGAATCAGGCGGAGCTGGACGACGTGTGGCGCAAGCGCACGATGAACGACTGGCTGCGCCTGAAGCTGGCCGGCAAGAACGACGACGACATCCGCAAGACGCTCGACAAGCGCTACGCCACGTACATCTCGCGCGTGCGCCAGCTCGACGACGAGGACGCGACGCAGGCCTTCATGACCGCGTACGCCAACTCCACCGATCCGCACACCGATTACCTCGGTCCCCGCGCCGCCGATGCCTTCGACATCGCCATGCGCCTGTCGCTGGAAGGCATCGGCGCGGTGCTGCAGGCGCGCGACGACTACACCACCATCCGCGAACTCGTCCCGGGCGGCCCGGCGATCAAGTCCGGCAAGATGAAGCCCGGCGACCGCATCGTCGCCATCGGGCAGGGCGAGACCGGGCCCATGGTCGATGTCGTCGGCTGGCGCCAGGACGACGTGGTCAAGCTCATCCGCGGCAAGAAGGACACCACCGTCCGCATCGAGACCCTTCCTGCCGATGCCGGCGTGGACGGCAAGCACGAGATCGTCACCCTCGTGCGCAAGAAGGTCACGATGGAAGAGCAGGCCGCCAAGTCGAAGGTCATCGACGTGAAGGACGGCGACGTCACGCGCAAGATCGGCGTGATCGAACTGCCCACGTTCTACCAGGACTTCGGCGCGCGCCGTAACGGCGACGCCAACTTCAAGAGCGCCACCCGCGACGTCTCCAAGCTGCTCACCGAGCTGAAGGCGCAGAAGGTGGAAGGCGTGATCATGGACCTGCGCAACAACGGCGGCGGTTCGCTCAACGAAGCCACCGAACTCACCGGCTTGTTCATCGATACCGGCCCGGTGGTGCAGGTGCGCGACGCTCGCGGCCAGGTCGACGCCCAGGGCGACGACGCGCCGGGCATGGCGTGGGACGGTCCGATGGCCGTGCTGGTCAACCGTGGTTCGGCATCGGCGTCGGAGATCTTCGCCGCCGCCATCCAGGATTACGGCCGCGGCATCATCATCGGCGAGCCCACCTTCGGCAAGGGAACCGTGCAGAACCTGGTCGACCTCGACCGCTTCGGCAAGGCCACGACGGGTGAGGACGCCAAGTACGGCGAACTCAAGATGACCATCGCCGAGTTCATCCGCATCAACGGCGACAGCACGCAGCTGCATGGCGTCACGCCCGACGTGCAGTTCCCGCAGAATGGCGACGCCAAGGAATTCGGCGAATCCACCTACGACAACGCACTGCCGTGGCGTCACATCGATCCGGCCGACTACAAGCCGGTGGCCGATCTCAAGCCGATCATCGGCCCGCTCAACCAGAAGCACCAGGCGCGCGTGGCCACCTCGCCGGCGTGGAAGCTGATGCTCGACGAGCTGGCGCAGTACCAGAAGCTGCGCGACAAGACCGATATCTCGCTGAACTTCGCGGCGCGTCAGGCCGAGCGCAAGCAGTACGACGCCATCCAGACCGACTTCCGCAACCGCCGCAAGGCGATCTTCGGCGGCGACGGCAGCCCGGCGGAGCTGGGCGACGATGGCAATACGGCCGACGACGGCCTCAACGCCAACGAGCGCAGCATCAAGTCCGAGATCAAGCAGGAAGCCGAGGCGAAGAAAGCCAAGGACACGCCGCTGGACGAAGCCGCCCACATCGTCGGCGACGAAGTCGCGATGATCAAGGCTGATCCGAAGATCGCCGCGGAAGTGCTCCCCTACGGCGGCCGCAAGATCGACGCCCCGCAAACGGCGCAGGTGCCGGCAAAACCACCGACCGACACCACCCCGTAACAAGAAGGCGCCGCAAGGCGCCTTTTTTTATGCGGCACCCACCAGACCAGAGCACGCATTCATCCTTTTCCTGATAGCCTCGATGCGTTTTTTCATCGCACAAGGGCAGGGAAATGACGGATCTCCTCGATCGACTCGGCATCGAACACGCCATGAGCGTCCTGATCGTCGCTTACGCCATTCGCATCGGGTTGGCTTTGCTGCTCCTGGTCGTGGGCTTCTGGCTTGCCGCGCGCATCGCCAACTTCGGACGCCGTGCGCTCGAACGCGCGCGCGTCGACATCACGCTGGCCTTGTTCCTGCGCAACCTCATCTATGGCGTGCTGCTGGCGCTGCTCTTCATCAACGTGCTGGGTACGGTCGGTGTCCCGACGACATCGTTCATCGCCGCGCTGGGCGCCGCCGGCCTCGCCATCGGTCTCGCACTCAACAGTTCGCTGTCGAACATCGCCTGGGGCGTGTTGCTGATCCTGTTCCGTCCTTTCCGCGTGGGCGATTTCGTCAGCCTGGGCGGCATCGACGGCACGGTGGAAAGCGTGAACCTCATGCACACCTACCTGATCACGCCGGATAACCGTCAGGCGGTCGTGCCGAATGCCAAGGTGGGTGGCGACGCGATCATCAATTACAACGTGCGCGGCACGCGCCGCTTCGAGTTGAAGGTGGGTATCGGCTATGGCGACAACATCGGCAAGGCCATGCAGGTCGTGCAGGACCTGTTCGCCGCGGACCCGCGCATCCTCAAGGACCCCGCGCCCGGCGTGTGGACCGAGGCGTTGGGCGATTCCAGCGTGAACCTCGTCATCCGTGGATGGACCACCACCGGTGACCTTTGGGAAGCACAGACGACGCTCCTGCGCCGGATCAAGGAAGGTTTCGACGAGGCCGGCATCACCATTCCCTACCCGCAGAGCGAGATCCGCCTCGTGGGCCCTCCGTCCGAGGGCGATCGCAATCCGCTACAGCCCGCGAGGTAATAAAACGGGATAGGGATGCTCAGGTACCGCGAGCCGCTCTGGTGGGAGCCGACTGTGTCGGCGATGGGTGCTTGTCGTAGCCTGGCCCGCTGCCGCGGGATCGCCGACACAGTCGGCTCCCACAGGTTCGGGTCGGAGTCGGCTCCCTGCAGGGTAGGGGCGGAGTCTGCCCTCACAGGATGGATTGGCCTTCGATGAGCAGTTAGCGGTGCGTCTCGGAGCCATCCAGAACCGTCCCGCAAACCAGAAATCCTCCCGAACGACCGTTTGAATCGAGCGAAAACGGGTCATCCGGCGGGCCCGAGGGATTACAATCGACCGGTTGCGCCGCAGCACGGCGCCCGTCATTCCCCCGCCAGCGGGTTCGTCCGCCCGCAAGCGCCTGTTTTTAGGAGGTTCCATGGCCGACGTCAAAGAAGCCCGCGTCCCCGATATCGGTGGTAGCGCGGTCCCCGTCATCGAAATCATGGTCAAGGTCGGCGATCGCGTCGAGAAGGACCAGAGCCTGGTGACGCTCGAGTCCGACAAGGCCACGATGGAAGTCCCGGCGCCGTTCGCAGGCGTGATCAAGGAGCTGAAGGTCAAGGTCGGCGACGAAGTCGACGAAGGCCACGTCATCGCCCTGGTGGAAGCCGAGGGCGATGCCCCGGCCGCGCAGCCGAAGGCTGAGGCGCCCAAGGTCGAAGCCCCGAAGGCCGAGGCCCCGAAGGCAGCCGCTCCGGCGCCCGCGCCCGCCGCGGCCAAGGCGCCGTCGGCGTCGAAGTCCTCCGGTCCGGTCGAGGTGAAGGTTCCCGACATCGGTGGCAAGCCGGTGCCGATCATCGAGATCATGGTCAAGGCCGGCGACCGCGTCGAAAAGGACCAGAGTCTCATGACGCTCGAGTCCGACAAGGCCACGATGGATATTCCCGCGCCCTCGGCGGGCGTGATCAAGGAATTGAAGGTCAAGGTCGGTGACGAGGTCAACGACGACCACGTCATCGCGATTCTCGAAGGCGAGAGCGGCGAAGCAGCTGCCGCCGACGAGCAGCCGGCACCGTCCAGCGAGAAACCCGGCGTTTCCGAAGCCCCGGCCGAGGCGCCGCGTCGCGAAGCCGCCGTCGCGCCGTCGGCCGACGTGCCGGTGGGCGGTGCGCCGCGCACGCCGCCGGTGTCGTTCGATGCATCGGTCGTCATGCCCGACGCCGTCCCGTACGCGAGCCCGGCCGTGCGTGCCTTCGCGCGCGAACTCGGTGTCGACGTGGCCCAGGTCAAGGGTAGCGGCCGTGGTGGCCGTATCCAGCGCGAAGACGTGTCCGCCTACGTGAAGCGGGTGATGACCGCCGGCGCGCCGGTGGCCGCCGGCGGCACCGTCGCCGCGGGTGGCGGGCTCAATCTGCTGCCGTGGCCGAAGGTGGATTTCTCGAAGTTCGGCGAAGTGGACGAGAAGCCGCTGTCGCGCATCCAGAAGATCTCCGGCGCGAACCTCGCCCGCAACTGGGCGATGATCCCGCACGTCACGCAGTACGAAGACGCCGACATCACCGAGCTGGAAGCCTTCCGCAAGAAGCTGGGCGAAGAGAACAAGGATCTCAAGATCACCCCGCTGGTATTCCAGATCAAGGCGGTGGTCGCGGCGCTGAAGAAGTTCCCCACCTTCAACGCCTCGCTCGACGCCTCCGGCGAAAAGCTCACGCTGAAGAAGTACTTCCACATCGGCATCGCCGTGGACACGCCCGACGGTCTCGTCGTGCCGGTCATCCGCGACGCCGACAAGAAGGGCCTGCTCGAACTCGCCGCGGAACTGGGCGAGATCTCGAAGAAGGCGCGCGACAAGAAGCTCACCGCGAACGACATGTCCGGCGGTTGCTTCTCCATCTCCTCGCTCGGCGGCATCGGTGGCACGGCGTTCACGCCGATCATCAACGCGCCGGAAGTAGCGATCCTCGGCGTATCGAAGGCGCAGACGAAGCCCGTCTGGAACGGCAAGGAATTCGCGCCGCGCCTGATGCTGCCGCTGTCGCTGTCATACGACCATCGCGTGATCGACGGCGCGCTCGCCGCGCGTTTCGCCGTGTACCTCGCCAACCAGCTCGGCGACATCCGCCGGCTGTTGCTCTGACGGGGGCGGACCATGGCTAACACCATCGAATTGAAGGTTCCCGACCTCGGCGGCTCGCACGACGTGCCGGTCATCGAGATCCTGGTCAAGGTCGGCGACACCGTCGAGAAAGACCAGAGCCTCATCACCCTCGAATCCGACAAGGCCACGATGGACGTGCCGGCCACGCAGGCGGGCAAGATCGTCGAACTGAAGGTCAAGGTCGGCGACGAGGTGAACGACGGCAGCGTCATCGCCCTGATTGAAGCCGAAGGCGACGCCGGGAAGCCGGCCGCCGGCAAGGTCGTCGGCCAGTCCGTGGCGAAGGACGCGCCCGCGCCCGCCGTACCGTCGCCCGCTCCGGCTCCGCCGAAACAGGCCGTCGCGGCGCCGGCTCCCGCGTCCACCGCCAGCGTGAAGGCGGCGGGCGATTCGGGACGCAAGGCGGACATCGAGTGCCAGCTGGTCGTGCTCGGCTCGGGCCCTGGCGGTTATACCGCGGCGTTCCGTGGCGCGGACATCGGCCTCGATACCGTGCTGGTCGAACGCTACGAATCGCTGGGCGGCGTCTGCCTCAACGTGGGCTGCATCCCTTCGAAGGCGCTGCTGCACGCGGCCGCCGTGATCGACGAGGCCGCCTCCATCGAGGCGCACGGCATCACGTTCGGCAAGCCGAAGATCGACCTGGACAAGCTGCGCTCGTTCAAGGAAAAGGTGGTCGGCAAGCTCACCGGCGGCCTCGCCCAGATGGCGAAGGCGCGCAAGGTACGCACCGTCACCGGCGTCGGCATGTTCATTTCGCCGAACGAAATGGAAGTCCAGACGGCCGAAGGCACGAAGCTCATCCGCTTCCAGAACGCCATCATCGCCGCCGGTTCGCAGTCGGTGAAGCTGCCTTCGTTCCCGTGGGACGACGAGCGCGTCATCGATTCCACCGGCGCCCTCGAACTGCGCGACGTGCCGAAGAAATTGCTCGTCGTCGGCGGCGGCATCATCGGCCTGGAAATGGCCACCGTGTACGCCGGCCTGGGCTCGGAAGTCACGGTGGTCGAACTGGCCGACCAGCTCATGCCGGGTGCCGACCTCGACCTGGTGAAGCCGCTGCAGGCACGCATCGCCAAGCGCTACAAGGGCATCCACCTCAAGACCAGGGTCGTCGAGGCGAAGGCCACGAAGAAGGGCATCGAGGTCACCTTCGACGGCGAGAGCATCCCCGAGACCACCGTGTACGACCGCGTGCTGGTGTCCGTGGGCCGTTCGCCCAACGGCAACAAGATCGGCGCGGACAAGGCCGGCGTGGAAGTCAGCGAGCGCGGCTTCATCCCCGTCGATCGCCAGATGCGCACGAACGTGAAGCACATCTTCGCCATCGGCGACCTCGTGGGCCAGCCGATGCTGGCGCACAAGGCCACGCACGAAGCCAAGGTCGCCGCCGAAGCGGCCGCCGGCCAGAAGAGCTTCTTCGACGCGCGCGTGATCCCGTCGGTGGCCTATACCGATCCGGAAATCGCCTGGGTCGGCGTGACCGAGCGCGAGGCGAAGGAAAAGGGCCTGAAGATCGGCGTGGGCAAGTTCCCCTGGGCGGCCTCCGGTCGCGCCATCGGCATCGACCGCACCGAAGGCTTCACCAAGCTCCTGTTCGACGAGGAAACCCATCGCATCGTCGGCGCCGGCATCGTCGGCCCGCACGCGGGCGACCTCATCTCCGAACTCGCCCTCGCGATCGAGATGGGCGCCGAAGCCGGCGACATCGGCCGTACCGTCCACCCGCACCCCACGCTCGGCGAATCCGTCGGCATGGCGGCCGAGGTGTATGAAGGCACGATCACCGACCTGTACATCCCGAAGAAGAAATAACCTACCGACGCCCGCGGTGCCATACGGCATCGCGGGCCGTCGCGGCCGGGCATGGTCGGTGAATGTCTTCACCACCTCATTCCCGCGATCTTCGCCACGGCAGGTTATCGGAACCCGGCCGCATCTACTTCATCACGACCACGACGTGGAATCGCGCTCCGCTGTTCCGCGATGTCGCGTGCGCGCGGCGTGCCTCCCGTATTTGTCATTCCACCGAGGCCTGGAAAGGTGCCCGCTGCCTTGCCTGGGTACTGATGCCGGATCACTGGCATGGACTGATCGAACTTCACGATGGGGATATTTCGCGGGTCATGGCGAGATACAAGGCCATGGTGTCCAGCTCGATCAAGCGTTCGACGGGGCGTCGTTCCCCGGTCTGGCAGAAGGCCTTCCAGGACCGGGCGCTTCGCAAGGATGACGACATAAAGACGGCGGCGCGATACATCGTCGCGAATCCGTTGCGCGCCGGGTTGGTCGACCGAATCGGCGATTACCCCTACTGGAATGCCGTCTGGTTATAGATTGCCCGGTTGTGTGCCTGCATGGATGCCAGCCCACCCCGTATGCCAGTCCGCTTTGTGTGGGAGCCGGCTATGCCGGCGATAGCCTGCCGGATAAAGAAAAAGGTAAACCTGGAGCGATATCGCCGCTGAAGCGGCTCCCACAGGGGAGGCGGTTCTCACAGGGAGGCAGTTCCCATTAGGAAGCGGCTCCCACAAGGAAGCGGCTTCCGCGAGGGGTAGCCGACCCGCAAACCGGCCCGTGACCACGGCCATATCGCCCTGCATCGCCGGTTATGGCATGGTCGGCGGATGCCAGCCCCTCAGCCAGCTCATTACCTCCGTCGCCTCGGCATCTGGGATGCCGCGATGATCGTCATTGGCGGTGTCATCGGCGCGGGCATCTTCCGCACGCCGGCCACCGTCGCCCAGTTGACCAGCTCCGGCACCGAGGTGATCGTGCTGTGGACGCTCGGTGGCCTGCTCACCCTCGCCGGGGTGCTCTGTTACGCCGAACTCGGTGCCAGGCGTCCGCAAGCCGGCGGTACTTACGTCTACCTGCGCGAGGCATTCGGCCAGCTACCGGCCTTCCTGTTCGGCTGGACGATGGCGCTGATCAACTACCCGGGTAGCGTCGCCGCGGTGGCGACCACCTTCGCCGATTACGCGTGCCGCGCCATGGGCCTTCCGCACGAATGGGTGAAGCCGCTGGCGGTCGGTGCCATCAGCTTCATCGTGGCGGTGAACCTGTTCGGTATCCGCGCTGGCGCCTGGGTGCAGAACACCTTCACCGTCCTGAAGCTCGCCGCCGTCGCGCTGCTGATCGTGGTCGGCCTGTTCCTCGCCCGAGGACACCTCGGCCTGGCCTTCGTCGCGGATCCGACCCACGACGTACCGGCAAGCACGGTGATCGGCGCGCTGCTGCCGGCGATGTTCGCGTATGGCGGCTTCCACTACCTCAACGACCTGGCTGGCGAAGTGCGCAATCCGCAACGCACGCTGCCTCGCGCGCTGGGGCTCGGCATGGCCAGCGTGGTGGTTTGCTATGTGTTGGTGAACATCGCCTACATGGCGGGCCTGGGCCATGACGGTCTCGCCGCGAGCACCGCGCCCGCCGCCGACCTGATGCGTCGCGTGTTCGGCGAATCCGGCGCCACGATCATCGCCGTCGGCATCGCCTGTTCCACCTTCGGCTACTGCAGCATCGCCATCGCGGGCGGCGCGCGCGTGCTACAGGTGATGAGCGCCGACGGCATGTTCTTCCGCCCCATCGCGCGCATCGACGCGCGCACGGGCGCGCCGCAATTCGCGCTGGTGGCGCTCGGCGCCTGGGCGATCGTGTTGATCCTTTCGGGCAGCTTCAATGCCTTGCTCAACTACACGACCGTGGGGGAGTGGTTGTCGCATGCGTTCGGCATCGCGACGATCTTCTGGTATCGCAAGAAATTGCTGTCGGAACCGTCGCCTTATCTGGTGCCGGGTTATCCGTGGCTACCGCTGGTGTTCACCACGACGGTGCTTTGCGTGATCGCCGCCACCGCGGTGACGGCGCCTGCGGACGCGGGGATGAGCCTGGTGATCATCGCCATCGGCGTGCCGGTGTATTACCTGTGGCGCCGCCGGGCGGCGGCTTGAGGGAGGCCCTGCTTGGTGGGAGCGGACCTTGTCCGCGATGGGTGGTGCGGCGACCTGGCTATCGCCGATAGGATCGGCTCCCACCGAGCGGGATGAGGACATATTCATGTCTGGCGTGGCAGATTGTGGCTATGCGTCCAATCATTCTTTTCATGCTGACCACCGCGACTGTTTTCACGACGAGCGTAGCCGCCGCGGCAGCTGTCGATCTCGTCCATCCTGGCGCATCCGTGCACATCGCCGCGCAGGACGCCGTGCTCGATCCCACCGTGCGCAAGAGCGCAGGGGAGGAGCTGGTGGCGGTGACGTTCAAGCCGGCGGCGAAGCCGTCGCTCGTGCTCACTCCTGCGAAGACCACATGGTCGTGGCTGGCCGACGGGACCCTGCGCTTGCGCGTGCAGAACGGCATGCCGTGGCCGGTCACGCTCACGATCGACGTGGCCGCGGCATCGAAGCACCTCACGGCCACGGTGGGCGTGCCGCCTGGACCGCCGCAGACCCTGTCATTACCGCTGCAAGCCACCTCGCCTCGCGCATTCGGCATGCAGGTAGGGCCGCCGATGCCGTTCGACGCCCACATCGTCGCCACTTCGGTCGAGGGCGCGATCGACGCACACGCCGTCACCTCGGTCACGCTCTCCATGCCCCAGCCCGGCGCCCCGCAGACCGTGCTGTTCGGCAAGCTCGACGATGTCGCCGGTAACGACGACTTGCGCCACGCATACACGGCGATTGTCGATCGCTACGGCCAGTACACGCGGGCCGACTGGCCCGAGAAGATCGCCAGCGACGCGGACCTGAAAACCCGTGCCAACGCCGCGCCGAAAGTCGTCGAGCCGAAAGGACTCGACCGATACGGCGGCCGCACCGACCTCCCGGCGATGCAAGCCACCGGCTGGTTCCACACGCAGAAGCAAGGCGGCCGTTGGTGGCTGGTGACGCCCGAAGGCCACGCCTTCTTCTCGCTCGGCGTCAACGCCGTGAACCTCACCGACGGACGTACTTACGTGCAAGGCCGCGAGTTCATGTTCACGGACCCCGGTGCCGCCAACGGTCCGTTCGGCGGCACGGCCGACAGCCGTAGCGACCAGGGCTCGCAGCGCGACAACGGCATGAATCACGGGCGCTGGTGGGATGTCTATGCGAACAACGTCGCGCGTTCGTTCGGCGGCGACAAAGACGAATCCGCATGGCGCAAGCGCACGGTCGACCGGCTCAAGGCTTGGCGGTTCAACACCCTGGGCAACTGGAGCGATCCGGCCTTCGCCGGCGATCACCGCATCGCCTATACGGTGCCCATCCTGATCCATGGCGACTTCAACACCGTGGGCACCGGCTTCGACTACTGGGGCCGCATGCCCGATCCTTTCGATCCGCGTTTCGCCAAGGCCACCGAAGCGGCAGTCGCCCATGCGACCAAGGGCGTGCGCGATGACCCCTGGTTGCTGGGCTATTTCGCCGACAACGAACTCTCGTGGGCGGGAAGGGGGCCGCAAGGCCGCTGGGCGCTCGCCACGGGCAGCCTCGCGCAGGGTCCGGAAAGCCCGGCAAAACAAGCGTTCCTCGACTACCTCAAGAAGACGCATGGCGACGCCGCCACGTTCGCGAAAGCCTGGGGCGTGCCCGTGGCGAATTGGGAGCAGGTGGCCGCCAAGGGATTCAAGGCGCCGGACCCCGACGAAGCGCACCCGGCGATCGCGGCCGACTACATCGCCTTCCTGAAACTCTATGCGAACCAGTATTTCCGCACCGTCGCGCAGACCTTGAAGAAGGCCGACCCGCACCATCTGTTCCTCGGCGGCCGTCTGGCCGTCCGAACGCCGGAAGTGGAAGAAGCCAGCGCGGCCCATGCCGACGTCACCAGCATCAACACCTATACCGACCTGCCGGAGCACGGCTTCGATGTGGCCGCCTTCCGCAAGATGGACAAGCCCGTATTGATCACGGAATTCCACTTCGGCTCGGCGGATCGCGGTCCCTTCGGCAACGGCGTCGCCGCGGTCGCCAGCGAGGAGGAACGCGGCAAGGCCTATGCGCGCTTCGTCGACGCCGCGGTGGCGTCGGGCGTGATCGTGGGAACGCACTGGTTCCAGTACGTGGACCAGCCGGTGACCGGACGCATCCTCGACGGAGAGAACGCACATATCGGGCTGGTCGGCATCACCGACATCCCGTTCGAGGGGTTTACCCGCGCCGTCACCGATGCCAACGCTCGCACAGGCGGTGGATCAGGCGGCGCGCGCTAGGGGAAGGCCGCGTCGAGCCTCGCGTGAGGCGCCCCGGCCCATGGCGAAGGCGATCGGCTCGGCGATGCCGACGATCGTGCTGAGCGCCACGTTCTGGTTCACCGCATAACTCATGGAAAACGCGATGCTGAAGTGCGTCGCGGCGTATTTGATCTTTCTGGCCATGGCCGGACCCTCCAATGGGAATGCATCTCATTATGGGGACGCCGCGCCATGAGTCCAAGTGATCGTCTGGATGGCTTCGATAGAAAGTCTCTATCGACGAATGGCCGTTCCGACCACCATCGCTACCACCATCACCAGGGCCACGGCCATGCACGCGCTGGTCGGCTTCACCCGGCGGGCGTCGACCCGGGGCACCAGCCACCAGATCAGCCAGGCCCCGAGCAGCATGTCGGCCACCAGCGAAGCGCGGACCCATGGCAGCACGAAGATCGATTGCCCCGGCGCCTGGCCGTGTTGCGCGGCGATCGCCAGGCCGCCCATCAACACGGCGGCGAGCGACCAGACCAGGCTGGCCATGTAGGCCCGGTTGAAGACCACGGGCGTCTTCTCCAGCCAGCGCAGGGCGAGCCATACGATGAGCGCGGGGACGACGGCGACGGCGCTGGAATAGATCACCCACCAGATGGCGGCGGAGAGGAAGGTCAGGAGGGACTGGGTCACGGCGTGTCCGTCAGTACGACACGCCGAAGCGGCCGAGGGCCTTGCTCATCAGCCAGGCGGGGCCGATCAGCAGGTACTGGATGTCGGTGAAGAAAGAGGGGCGGCGGCCTTCGATCTTGTGGCCGATGAACTGGCCGATCCAGGCCACCACGAACACGCCGATGGCCAGGCGCAGCAAGCCAGTGGACCCGATGGCCTGGTAGATCGTATCGGTGACCAGGGCCAGCACGATGAAGGCGCCCGCCATGGCCAGGCCGATCTTTCGCGAAAGCCGGTAGTAGTAGAAGCAGAAGGCCAGGAACATCGCCAGCACGGCCCAGAGCCCGGGCCGCCCCAGCCAACCGGGGACGGGGATCAGCCAGACCAGCGCGACCACCGTCCAGGTGATCGCCGGCACGCAGATCCAGTGGATCAGCTGGTTGGTCGGGTTCTGGTGGTCGCGGCTGTAGTTGCCGAACCAGGTGGCTGCGTCGCGCATGGCGCTCCCCTCCGTGATGCCTCGATGGGGGAAGCTTAGTCCACTCGGATGCCGGCCAGCTTGTCGAGCGCCTCGGCGTACTTCGCGGCGGTGCCGGCGATGACGTTTTCCGGCACCTTCGGGGCGGGCGGCGACTTGTTCCAACCGATGTCCACCAGATAGTCGCGGACGAACTGCTTGTCGTAGCTGGGCGGGCTGATGCCGACCCTGTACGCGTCGGCAGGCCAGAAGCGCGAGGAATCGGGGGTGAGCATCTCGTCCATCACGTGCAGCACGCCGTTCTCGTCCGTGCCGAACTCCAGCTTGGTATCGGCGACGATGATGCCGCGCTCCGCGGCGAAGGCGGCGGCGAAGGCGTAGATCTCCAGCGTGGCCTTGCGCACGGCGTTGGCGAGGTCTTCGCCCACGGCGGCCACCACGGCGTCGAAGCTCACGTTCTCGTCGTGGTCGCCCACGGCGGCCTTGGTCGACGGCGTGAAGATCGGCTCCGGCAGCTTCTGCGCCTGCTGCAGGCCCGGGGGCAGGGTGATGCCGCACAGGGCGCCGGTGGCCTGGTAATCCTTCCAGCCCGAGCCGATGAGGTAGCCGCGCGCGATGGCTTCCACCGGCACCGGCTTCAGCCGCTTGGTGACCACGGCGCGCTTCGCGTACAGCGTCGGATCGACGCCCGCGGGCAGCACGGAGGCGACATCCTCGCCCGTGAGGTGATTCGGAATGATGTGCGCGGTGCGGGCGAACCAGAAGTTGGAGATCTGCGTGAGCATCTCGCCCTTGCCGGGGATCGGGTCGGGCAGCACCACGTCGAAGGCCGACAGCCGGTCGGTCGCCACCATCAGCAGGCGGTTGCCGGACAGGGCGTAGACGTCGCGGACCTTGCCGCGATGGATGAGCTCCAGGCCTGGCAGGTCGGATTGCGAGAGGGTGGTCGGCACGGCGGGGACTCCGGTAGGCGATCGATCCGCCCATTGTAGCGGTGGTGGCCGGGTCGGCCTGCTAGAATTTTAGGTTACCGCCCCCATTGCCTCGCCATGCGAATCCTCACGACCGCGGCATTAGCCCTGGCCTTCACCGCCCCCGTCCTTGCCGCACCGCCCGCGAAGCCGGCGCGGCTGGGCCTGTGCGCGGCCTGTCATGGCGAAGACGGCATGGCGCGGATCCCGGGCGCTCCCAACCTCGCGGGCCAGAAGCTCGATTACCTGCGCGAGGCCCTGCGCCAGTACCGCGACGGCCGCCGCGACATTCCCGTGATGCGCGCCGCCACCGGCCCGCTTTCCGACGCCGAACTCGACCAGCTCGCGCAGTGGTTCTCCGCGCAGAATCCCGCCGCCCCGCACCCTCCAAGGGCCGTTCAATGAATTTCACCGGCACTCTCATCGGCGCCGTGCTCGGCATGTGGCTGACGCACAACCTGCTCGGCGCCCTCGTCGGCGGCGCGCTCGGCTTCATGTTCGACGCCAGCCGCCAGCAGCAACGGCGCCGCACGCCGACGCAAGGCGGGTACGTCGCCCCCTTGTTCGCCCTGATCGGCGCCGTGGCCAAGGCCGACGGCCGCGTTTCCGAGAAGGAAATCGCCATCGCCGAGCGCCTGATGGCGCGGATGGGCCTCGACCAGGAAGCCCGGCGCGTCGCCATCGATGCGTTCAACGAAGGCAAGCAGCCCGAATTCAACGCCACCGCCGTCATCGACGAATTGCGCCAATGGGTCGGCCATCGCCGCGACCATGCCTTCCCGGTGATCGACGTGGTGATCGAAACGGTGCTCGCCGAGGGCAACCCGTCGCCGGAAAAGATGGCCATCCTGCGCCAGCTCGCTTTCGCCCTTCGCGTCAGCGACATGGAACTGATGGCGCTCATGGCGATGAAGGGCTACGCCTGGAACGCCGGCGCCAGTGGCCGCTCGTACGGTGGCGGTGGCGGCTACACGCCGCCGCAGCGGAACACGCAGGGGCCGGACCCGTACGCGATCCTCGGCATCCAGCGCGACGCCGATGACCGTGCGATCAAGCGTGCCTATCGCAAGCTGATCTCGGAGCACCATCCCGATCGCCTGGGCGACCTTCCGGACGACATGCGCCGGCGTGCGGAGGCACGGGCCAGCGAGATCAACGCGGCGTATGAGCGGATCAAGGCGGAGAGGGGCTTCAAGTAAGAGCATCGCCGACAAGTCGGCGATGTCGCGGCAGCGACACAAAGCACTCCCGTCCACGCCAGCTTTAGCGACAACCGTATACCCTGACCACCTTCCGTCACACCACGGTACCCATCATGGCCAAGCAGTCCCCCGTCATCGCACCGTCCATCCTCTCGGCCGACTTCGCCCGCCTGGGCGAGGACACGCGCAAGGTCCTCGATGCCGGCGCGCAGTGGGTGCACTTCGACGTGATGGACAACCACTACGTGCCCAACCTCACCATCGGCCCGATGGTGCTCAAGGCACTGCGCGACTACGGCATCACCGAGCACATCGACGTGCATCTGATGGTCAAGCCGGTGGACCGCATCGTGCCTGACTTCGCCAAGGCCGGCGCGCGCAGCATCAGCTTCCATCCCGAGGCCAGCGAGCATGTGGACCGCACCATCCAGCTGATCCAGGGCGAGGGCTGCGAGGCCGGCCTGGTGTTCAACCCGGCCACGCCGCTGAACTGGCTCGACTACGTGATGGACAAGATCGACATGGTGCTGATCATGTCGGTGAATCCCGGTTTCGGCGGGCAGAAGTTCATCCCGGGCGCGCTGGACAAGATCCGCCATGTGCGTGAGCGCATCGACGCCAGCGGCCGGAAGATCCGCCTCGAGGTGGATGGCGGCGTCAATGCCGACAATATCGGCCAGATCTCGGCGGCTGGTGCGGACACCTTCGTGGCGGGTTCGGCCATCTTCAACGCTCCGGACTACGCCGACGTGATCCGCCGGATGCATGCGGCCATCGACGGCAAGTAAGCGGCCAGCCGTCTAAACAAGGTTTCACGGCAATAAAGCAAACTCTGTAGTATTGTAATGCCGTTCGGGGTGGAACTGATGGAGGATGCGCTCATGAAGACGTTGTCCGTAGTTGCCTTGTCCCTGGCGCTCGCCGCGCCCCTCGCCGCCACCGCGGGCGATCGCCCGCAGCCGCTGCCGGACCAGCAAAGCGTCGTGTCCAAGTCGCTGCTGCCGTGCCCCGGGGGCCTGGAGCGCTTCCTGCCCGGCGACTATTACTTCTGCTCGGCCGCGCGGAACTACTGGAGCGGCCATGACGGCCTGGCCCGCGAAAGCCTGAAAAACGCCGCGCGATGGGCCAGCAAGCCCGCGCAATACGCGCTCGGCGTCATGTACTTCAATGGCGACCATGCCGAAAAGAACCGTCCGCTGGGCCTCGCCTGGCTGGCGCTGGCCGCCGAACGGCACGATCCGTCGTACGAGCCCACCTTCATCTCCGCGTACAAGCAGGTCACGCCGGAGGAACTGGCCCAGGCCAATGCCTATTGGAAGGACCTGAAGGCCAGCTACGCCGACGACGTCGCCGCTCCGCGCGCCGAACGCCGCTTCGACCGGGAATACCAGCAGATCGCCTGGGCCACCAACTTCGGCGGCAGCGTGTTCATCGACGGCGTGACCGTGCCCTATGGCGCGTCGGGCCTTGTCGAAGGCGCACCGCTGCAGAGCGGCTTCTCGCTCGGCCGCATGTTGCAGACGCAGAAGGCCATGTACTTCTACGGCTACGACAGCCATGTGTTCGTCGGCGACGCGGAACTGGTGCCCATCGGCCAGGTCGCCTCGCTCAAGTCGCGGGCCGACTGACGAGACGCACGAAAAAGCTCCCCGGGCCATCGGGCCGGGGGAGTGAAGGAGGGTCAATCGATCACACGGGTTGCCAGTTCGGGTCGGGTTCCGCCGGCCCGGCGATCGGCGCGCTTCCGTGCGTGCCGATCGCCCCAAGGCCTTCCATGGCCGGTTCCACGAAGTCGTCGAAGAGATCCATGCGTGCGTCTCCCGTCAGTGCAGGCCGAACAGCAGGCCCAGGACCAGCGCGCCCAAGGCGAGGGCGACGCGCAGCGGCTCGAAGTCGCGGTCCAGTTCGGTGTTGTCGGCGTCGGGCTTGGTTTTCATGGTGTCTCCTCCGGCGCCGGGTGGCGCGCCGTCATGGCCATTTGAAGGGCATGCGCGGCGGGCGGAGCGTCCCCGGTGGGGCAATCCGCGGATCGTTTATGGCAAATCGCGGGCAAAGACTTCGTGCAGGGACGAAACCCTCGCTCAATTGAGCAGCGGGTTCCCGCGAAGACGCGATACGGCCAGGTCGACGAAGGCCCGTACCTTGGCCGGCGCATGGCGGCCTTCCGGATGAAGCACGTGGATCGGCAGCGGCGGCTCTTCGTAGTCGGCGAGCACGACCCGGAGACGGTCATCGAGCAGGGCGGGGCCGACCTGATAGTGAAGCACCCGGGTCAAGGCGAGGCCCGCCGTGGCCGTCGCGATCGCGGCATCGTTGGTATTGCACTGGAGCCAGGCGTCGATCGTCACCCGCTGATCGTTCGCGAAGCGCCAGTGTGGCGACGTCCATGCGCTGGTCGACACGGCGATGCGGTGATTCCTGAGATCGGCGGGGGTGGCGGGAACGCCATGCTGTTCGAAGTAGCCCGGCGATCCACAGACCACGCGCCGCACCGAGCCGACCTGGATCGCGGAGAACCCCGAGTCCGGAAGGTGGCCGATGCGAATCGCCACGTCGATGCCTTCCTCCACGATGTTCACCGGCCGGTCCACGAACAGAAGGCTGCCGGACACCGTGGGATAGGTCTCCAGGTATTCGTGCATGACCGGCAGCACGTACATCTGCCCGAACAACAAAGACGCCGTGATGGAGAGCGTGCCCGTGGGCGTGGCGTACGAACCCGCGGCGGCGGCTTCCGCCTCGTCGATGTCGGCCAGGATGCGGCGGCAATCGTCGAGATAGCGACTGCCCGGTTCGGTCAGCTTCACCGAACGCGTCGTGCGTATGAAGAGCCGTGCGCCGATGAGTTCTTCGAGCGCGGCGATCGCGCGGGTCACCGCTGGCGCACTCATGCGCAGCTGGCGCGCGGACTCGGAAAAGCTCTCCGTCTCCGCCACCTTTACGAAGATGCGCATGGCTTGCCAGCGATCCATCCGTTCCCCTCGGCCGTTGCGCGGGGATGATAGCACCCGTGCCAGAAGCATCAGAGCGCGAGCTGGATGCGGTTTTCCTCGTCGCCTTCGCGCTCGGCGGGAACCGCGCAGCAGATCAACACCTCGTCGTCGGCGACGCGCGCCGTCGGTTCCTTGACATAGGTGACGGCACCCTTGAGCAGTTTCGTCCGGCAGGTGCCGCAGGTGCCTTCGCGGCAGCTGAATTCCGGCTCCAGGCCACGCGCCTCCGCCAGTTCCAGCAGGCTGCCGGATGCCGGCGTCCAACGTGCTTCCTTCAGTGAATCCATGAAGGCGACAGGCACCGGCTGGGTCGACACCGGAGGACGAACGGGTGCGGTGGCGCCAGCATCCATCACTCGCTTCAACGACGATGGTCCGAATGCCTCCGCGTGGATTCGCGTGTCATCGATGCCGAACGTGCGCAAGCCGTCGTAAAGCGATTGCGTGAAGGCGGGCGGTCCGCAGAGATAGAAATCGTGGTTGTTGAATGGCAGCACGCGTGTCAGCAGGGCCATGTCGATGCGTCCGGCCACGTCGTAGTCGGTGCCTTCTTCGGCGCCGCTGGTATCGCTCAGCACGCGGACCCATTTCACCGCGCCTTGCGCTGCTTCGACGAGTGTCGCTATCTCCTTGTCGAATGGCCTTTCGGCCTTCGAGTGCGCCGCCTGGATGAGGAAGACCGGACGCATCCGTTGCTTGCGCAAACCTTCGTAGACGATGTGCCGGAGCATCGCGAGCAACGGCGTGATGCCGATGCCTCCCGCCAATAACACCGCCGGCCTCGCCTCGTGGGGATCGATGGTGAAGCCCCCATCGGGCGCGCGTGCCTCGATGATGTCGCCGACCTTCACGGTGTCGTGCAGGTGGCGCGACACCGCGCCGTCACGTTTGACGCTGATGCGGTACGCGCCGTCCGATGGCGCGACGGACAGCGTATAGGTGCGGATAACGGGCTTGTCCGTGCCTGTCACGGTCACGCGCACGGGCAGGTGTTGCCCGGCCGAATGGGAAAGGAGGCCCACGCCGTCGTCCGGTTGCAGATGGAACGAGCGGATCGACGGGCTTTCCTCCACGATCCGCGTCACCTTGTAGGGGCGCCAGCGCGTGGCGAGCGCGGCCGCCTGCAAACGCGCGTCCGCCTGGTCCCAATCGCCGGTCATGAGTGAACTGGGCGACCAGCCATCCTTGCGGAACGACCAGCGCAGCGGCAAGGCACCGGTGCGGCGCACGATACGACGGGGCCGGAACGTCCACAGCCGCTCCGCGCCCTGGAACGCAGCGATCTCCTGCGAGTCGAGGATCGCCTCGGCATCGCCGGTCATCTGCAGCATGTCGCCTTTTTCGTAGTCGACGAAGACCAGCCCCGCCTTGCCGTTGAGCACGATGTTGCCGAGCGTCGAGAAGAAGAGGTTGCCATTGAAGTCGGGCACGGTGAGCATGCCGTCCGCGTCGACGCGGACGAAGCCCGCCTTGCCACCGCGATGCGACACGTCGACCTGCCGCCGGTCCTCACGGTCGGCGTAGGTCGCGACGAAGAACGTGTCCGCCGCCTCGATCATGTCGCGCGCCGCGGCATCCAGTTGCGTCGACTCTTCCACGACGCCCGTGTAAGGCAGGGCAGGGTCACGCACGTATCTGGCGTCGCGTAGCTGGATGTAACGGGGGCAGTTTCCGAAGCTCTGGTCGACGTCGACCCGGAACCCCGACCCCGCCGTTGGCGCGGCGACGAAACCATTCATGCGGTTGCGGCGCCGCGTATGCATCTCGATACCCAGGAGGCCGATGGCCTCGCCAGCGCGCACGCCTTCCGCGGCGGGGTCGCTCGGATCGGGGCGGAGGTCGATATCCAGCGTCGTGGGATTCGGCGACGACATGAAACCCGGCATGCCTGCGAGGAGCGTGGCCCAGGGATCACCGTGCGCATCGACGCTGCCCAGCACGACGAAGGGCAACTGTTCGTAGAACTCGCGGTGCTGCTCCGGCATGAAGTCGCGCACCACGCGCTGACCGACTGCCGCCATCCGTTCGGCGACGCCCACCTTCTCCTGGAGGAATGTCTCGCCCTCGTGCCATGTCGGCAGCTTTTTCAGTGACGCGGTCATGGCGATGTCCTGTGTGGGGCGAGAAGGCGAGCTCAGGCGGCGAGGCCGACCGGGCTCCGGGCAAAGGGGACGAAGCCGGGAAGATCCTCGATCCGGCGTAGGAACGCGTTGACGGAGGGATAGTCCGAGAGGTCGACGTTGCCTTCCGGCGCCCGCGCGACGTAGCTGTAGATGGCGACATCGGCGATCGTCGGGTGCTCGCTGGCCAGCCAGTCCTGCGTCGACAACCGTGCTTCCAACCGTTTCAGGAGGACATGGGCACGGGTGATCACTTCATTGGCGTCGTACTTCGCCCCGAACACCGTGATGAGTCGTGCCGCAGCGGGACCGTAAGCGACGTCGCCAGCCGCCACGGACAACCAGCGTTGCACCGCGGCGGCTCCCGCCGGATCTTCCGGAAGCCAGTCGGTGCGGCCGGCCTTCTTGGCCAGGTACACCAGGATCGCGTTGGAATCGGCGACGACGACACCGGCGTCGTCCAGCAGCGGCACCTGGCCGAACGGGTTGAGCTTCAGGTACTCCGGGGTCTTGTGCGCACCGGCCATGAGATCGACTTCGACCAGTTCATGGGGGAGGCCCAACAGGGAGACGAACAGCCGGGCGCGGTGCGAGTGGCCTGACAGGGGATGGTGATAGAGCTTCATGTCGGTGTCCTGAGAGAGTCCGGCCGGGCCAATTCCCGCACCGCGTGGCCAGACTGCGGTACCCCGCTCCTGATGAGAATCACCTGGTTCGACACTTCATCATTTCACCGGGTGGAATAATTCCGTCCACGCCCGGCCGGGCGCCCATTACGGCTAGCCACCGGCGTAAGAAGGGGCAAAACGCGGGCAATCGCGCCCGCGCCCTTGCGGAGCGGGCGCCCCCATAGCACGCTGCGCACGCCGATCCACACTCCCACGGAATGCCCCATGGCCCGCAGCATCGCCATCGTCGAAGACGAACCGCTCATCCGCGCCAACTACGTGGAGGCGCTGAACCGCTTCGGCTACGAAACGCGTGGCTATGGCTCGCGCGCGGAGGCCTCGCTGGCCTTCGCCATGCGCCTGCCGGAACTGGTCATCATCGACATCGGCCTGGGCGACGAGCCGGAGGGCGGTTTCGACCTCTGCCGTGAACTGCGCGCGAAGTCGGCCACGTTGCCGATCATCTTCCTGACCGCGCGCGATTCGGATTTCGACGTGATCTCGGGCCTGCGCCTGGGTGCGGACGACTACCTGTCCAAGGACACCAGCCTGCACCAGCTGGCCGCGCGCATCGCGGCGCTGTTCCGCCGCATCGAGTCGTTGAAGGCGCCCGCCGCGAGCGAGACGGTGATCGAGCACGGGCCGCTGAAACTGGAATCGGAGCGCATGCGCGTGCTGTGGAACGGCATCGAGATTCCGCTCACGGTCACGGAATTCTGGATGGTGCATACGCTGGTGCGCTTCCCCGGCCACGTGAAGAACCGCGACCAGTTGATGCGCGAGGCGGAACTGGTGGTGGACGACGCGACGATCACCTCGCACATCAAGCGCATCCGCAAGAAGTTCGTGGCGCTGGCGCCGGATTTCGATGCCATCGAGACGGTGCACGGCGTGGGGTATCGCTGGACGCCGTGATACACCCCATCGCCGCTGAAGCGGCTCCCACACACATCGCCGAAGCAGTTTATCCACCACCGACTTGGTGGGAGCCGACCTTGTCGGCGATGCTCTCCCCATGACCCTCCGCCAGAAACTCCTCCTCGTCGCCCTCTGCACCCTGGCCTTGCCCGTCGCCGGGTGGCTCTACGTGCGCCAGATGGAAACGCTGCTGCGCGAAGGCCAGGCGCAGGCCCTCGTCGCCTCCGCGCGCGCCATGGCACGCAGCCTCGTGGTGGTCGACGCCCCGCTGCCGCCCGCCGGTGCCGCCTGGTACCTCCAGCACACCCCGGTGCCGATCACCGTCGATGGCTACGCCGACGACTGGGCGTCGCTCAGCCCCTGGGCGCAGGCCTTCGGCAAGAACGCGCGCGTGATGCTCGCCGAAGACGACCACTGGCTCTACTTCTACGTCGACGTGCGCGCCACGCACCGTCGACGCGCCGATGCCGGCGACCGCCTCGTCCTCAACGCCGATCACCTCATCGTGTCGATCGCCAGCGGCGAGGACGTGCAGCGTTACCTCATGGCCAGCGCCGCGCCCGGCCCTACCACCGCCATCGCACTGGATGCGGAAGCAGGCGTGCTGCCCGACCGCATCAATGCGCAGTGGCAGGAAGACGGCAGCGGTTTCCGCGTGGAGTTCCGCCTGCCGCGTGGCCTGCGCCTCGACCGTTTCGGCCTGGGCGTGCACGTCGTCGCCGACGGCGACAACGAACCGCTCACCGCCGAGAGCCGGCCGTTGCTGGACTTCTCTCCCTCGCTCTCGCAGGAAGTGGCGAGGCTGGCGCCGGACGGCGTGCGCGTACGCGTGCTCTCGGCCGACGCATGGCTGGTGGCGCAAAGCGGCAAGCTCGAATTGCCCGATCTCCCCGCGACGGAACGACCGGGCTGGTTCGCCTCCCTGGTGTACCGCTCATTGCTGGCGACACGCCTCGACGACGAAAGCGCATGGGCCGAAGACGCCCCGCGCATCGACCTGCCCGAGGTGCGCGAAGCGCTGCAGGGCAAGCCGGCCACGGCGTGGCGCGCGGGCGAGGCGCGCGGCAGCGTGGTGCTCGCCGCGGCGATGCCGATCCAGATGCGTGGCGCGCTGCATGGCGTGGTGCTGCTCGAACAGCCTAGCCGCGCGGTGCCGCTGCTCGCCAACCGCGCCTTGTTCGGGTTGCTGCTCACCAGCTTCGCCGTGCTGCTCATCGCCGGCAGCGTGCTGTTGCTGTTCGCCACGCGGCTCACCTTCCGCCTGCGCCGCCTGCGCAACGCAGCGGAACGCGCGCAGGACAACGATGGCCGCCTGGACGGCCCGTTCCCGTTGACCGACGCCACCGACGAACTGGGCGATCTCGCGCGCAGCTTCGAGCGCCTGTTCGAGGTGGTCGGCGGATACACCGATTACCTGCGCACGTTGGCCTCGAAGCTCTCGCACGAGCTCAACACGCCGCTGGCGATCGTGAAGTCGTCGCTGGACAACCTCGACCACGCCGGCCTGCCCGCCGAGGCGGAGCCTTACCTGGCCCGCGCACGCGATGGCGTGGCACGGCTGGGTGCGCTGGTCCGCGCGATGAGCGAAGCCAGCCGCATGGAGCGCGCCATCGCCTCGGCGGAGGCCGAAGACGTGGATCTGGCCGACATCGTGCGCGGCTGCGCCGAGGGGTATCGCGGACTAGCCGGCGACCGTCGCCTGGAGGCCGAGTTGCCGTCGGCGCCGGTCTTCATGCACGTCTCGCCGGAGTTGATCGCGCAGGCGCTCGACAAGCTCTTCGACAACGCGCTGTCGTTCACGCCGCCCGGGGGCTGGCTACGCATCGCCCTGCGACCCACGGCCGAGGGCGCGGACATCGAACTGTCGAACCAGGGCCCGCCGCTGCCCGCGGCGATGCAGGGGCGCCTGTTCGATTCGTTGGTGAGCCTGCGCGACAAGGCGACACCCGGCGACGCGCCGCACCTGGGCCTCGGCCTGTACGTGGTGCGCCTGGTCGCCGAGCGCCACCAGGGCAGCGCCAGCGCCCGCAACCTCGAAGACGGCGTCGCCTTCACCCTGCACCTCAAGGGCCTCCCCCGCCAACGCCTGGGCTGAGCGGTGGGAGTCCTCCGTTGCCCCATTCGGGTGGCCATTGCCCTGGTGGGAGCCGACCTTGTAGGAGCCTTGTGGGAGCCGACTTTGTCGGCGATCCCGCGGTAGCGGGCCAGGTGAGGCAAGCACCCATCGCCGCTGAAGCGGCTCCCACAACAGCGGGCCAGCTCGCGGCGAGCACCCATCGCCGACAGGGTCGGCTCCCACCTTAAGCGGCTACAATCGGCGATCACTCCAATGCCCCCATCGCCCGATGATCTCCCGCGAACAGTTCGACGCCTACGCCGCCCAGGGCCATACCCGGATTCCGCTGGTGCGCGAGGTCTTCTCCGATCTCGACACGCCGCTGTCGGTGTACCTCAAGCTCGCCGATGGCCCGTACACCTTCCTGTTCGAATCCGTGGAAGGCGGCGCCACCTGGGGACGCCATTCGATCATCGGCCTGCCGGCGCGTCGCGTGTATCGCCTGCGCGGGCACGAACTCGAAGTCGAGGACAACGGCGAAGTGGTCGAACGACGCCACCTCGACGATCCGCTCGCCGAGATCGAGGTCCTGCGCAAGCAGTACGACGTGCCCAAGCTGCCCGGCCTGCCGGACTTCACCGGCGGCCTGGTCGGGTACTTCGGTTTCGAGACCATCGGCTACATCGAAAAACGCCTCGCGCAGTGGGACAAGAAGGACGAGCTGGGCACGCCCGACGTCCTGCTGATGCTCGCGGATGAAGTGGCCGTCTTCGACAACCTCAAGGGCCGCCTCTACCTCATCGTCCACGCCGATCCGGCGAAACCGCAAGCCTATGCCGAAGCGTCGCGCCGCCTCGACGCGCTGGCTTTCCGCCTGCGCCAGAGCGGCGTCTCGTACCCGCAGATGCTGCAGCCGGAAGCGCTCGACGAGTCCGATTTCAAATCCTCCTTCACGCGCGAGGAATACGAAGCGACGGTGCGCAAGGCGCAGGAATACATCCGCGCCGGCGACATCTTCCAGGTGGTGCCCTCGCAGCGCCTGAGCATCGGCTTCAACGCGCGTCCGGTGGACGTGTATCGCGCGTTGCGCGCGATGAACCCGTCGCCGTACATGTACTTCATCGACATCGGCTCGACGCAGATCGTCGGTTCGTCGCCGGAGATCCTCGTGCGCCTGAAGGATGGCCGCGTGGTGTTGCGTCCGATCGCCGGCACGCGTCGCCGTGGCAAGGACGAAGCGGAAGACCTCGCCCTCGAAACCGAACTGCTCGCCGACGCGAAGGAACGCGCCGAGCACCTCATGCTGATCGACCTCGGCCGCAACGACGTGGGCCGCGTGAGCAAGACCGGCACGGTGGAGCTGACCGATTCCTTCGTGGTCGAGCGCTACTCGCATGTGATGCACATCGTCTCCCAGGTGGAAGGCGATATCCGCGACGACCTCTCGTACATGGATGTCCTGAAAGCGGCGTTTCCGGCGGGCACGGTCAGCGGCGCGCCGAAGATCCGCGCGCTGGAGATCATCCAGGAACTCGAACCGTTCAAGCGCAACATCTACGCCGGCGCCATCGGCTACCTCGGCTGGTGGGGCGACGCGGACACCGCGATCGCCATCCGCACGGCGGTGATCCAGGACGGCCGTTTGCATGTGCAGGCGGGCGGTGGCGTCGTCTACGATTCCGATCCGGCCGCCGAGTGGGAAGAAACCATGAACAAGGGCCGCGCGCTCTTCCGCGCCGTCGCCCAGGCAGCCAAGGGCCTCTGACCCGCACACGTCACGAAACCAACATGTGGGAGCCGCTTCGGCGGCGATGCCTTCCCTCCAAGGTCCCTGTTTTTCCATGAATACCCGAACGATCATCGCCGCCACCTCCCTCGCCGTCATGGCGGCCACCGCGCAGGCGCGCGAGCCGTGGACGGACGATGTCACCTCGCGCACGCAGGCGCTGGCGCTCTTGCAGTCGCTCAATGCCGACCTGCTCAGCCACCCCAGCGCCACGCTGACGCTGGAACGCTGGTGCGGCGCGCATGCGCTGGCGCCGGAGGTGAAGATCGTCGCCCGTCGCGTGAAGGGACAGGACAAGCCGCTGCCCGACGACGAACGGGCGGCGCTTGGCATCGGTCCGGACGAGCCGGTGCGCTATCGCCGCGTGCAGCTGGCCTGCGGTGAGCACGTGCTGTCCGAGGCGGACAACTGGTACGTGCCTGCGCGGCTCACCCCGGAAATGAACCAGATCCTCGACACCACCGACCAGCCGTTCGGGAAGGTGGTCCAGGCGCTGCATTTCCGCCGGCAGACGATCAGCGCCGACCTGTTGTGGTCGCCGTTGCCCGCGGGTTGGGAGATGGATGCGCCGCTGCCACCGTCGCACAAGGCGGCGCTGGCCATTCCGCACGAGGTACTGCGGCACCGGGCAGTGCTGTATACGGAGGCGAACCAGCCTTTCAGCCTTGTGGTGGAGACCTATACGTCCGACGTCCTCGCCTTCGGGCGGCGCTGATCGCCGACAAGTCGGCTCCCACACAAGCGAGCTATCGCCGCCCCCCACCAACCGCGTATCCCATCCGGCTGACTTGGCACCGGCCGCGCGGCGCTGGAAGCTGAGATCCCATGACGGAGAACGCGCCATGTCCTCGGTGCCGGCACCCGCACGAAAAATTCCCGTGGCTGGCATTTCCGGCGCAAAGCCCTTCGCCTCGTTGCTGAGCATCAGCAATTCGCCGCGCCTCGGCCCGCAGCCGAACTCGCTGGACAACGCGGTGAGTTGCGCCACCCATTGGGTCCGCATGTCCGACGGCCGTCGCGCGGACGCCATGTGGCTCGAAGCAGGTGCCATGATGCAGAAGCTGGTCTCGCGGCCCGAATGGGTGCGGTATCTGCGCAAGATCCGGGTGGATCGTGGACTCCTCGTCGGCCGCGAATGGTTCGAGGTGACGCGGGTGCGCGATCCGGTGGGTCTCCCCGCCGGCGATTACCTCAACGTGATCTTCGTGGCCCACTACACCCGCGCGGTGCTCTTCGAAACGGTGTCGCTGGCACCGGGCGGCACGGGATGGCTACCGGTCGGTTATGTCATCCGCCCGGTGCAACGAGAGATCCCGTTCGTGCAATAGACACGAGGAACGGGTGGGAAGCGGCCTGGGCCGCGATGCCCACCCCACCTTACCGCTCCACCATTTCCTTGGGGTCAGGAATAGCGTTCGGAGAGGAAGCGGAAGAACGCGCGCAGGCCTTGCGCCTCGCCGCCACGCGGATGCGCGGGGCGATCGCCGTCGTTCCACGAATACGTATCCAGGTGCATCCAGTTCTGGCTGTCCGGTAGGAAGCGCTCGAGGTAGAGCGCGGCCGTGATCGCGCCCGCGTGGCGCGAAGGCCCCGCGTTGGCGAAGTCGGCCACGTACGATTCGAGCATGCGCCGGTACGGGCGCCACAGCGGCAAGCGCCACAATGGGTCTTGCGTGAATTCGGCGGCGCCGATCACGTGGTCGGCGAGCTGGTCGCGGTTGGTGAACAGTGCCGGCAATTCAGGGCCCAGCGCCACGCGGGCCGCGCCGGTGAGGGTCGCGAAATCGACGATCAGGTCGGGTGCCTGCTCGGCGGCGTAGGCGATGGCGTCGCACAGCACCAGGCGTCCCTCGGCGTCGGTGTTGTCCACTTCCACGGTGTGACCCCCACGCGTGCGGATGACCTCGCCCGGGCGCATGGCGTTGCCGGCGATGGCGTTCTCCACCGCGGGCACCAGCAGCGTGAGCCGCACGGGCAGCTTCGCCTTCATCACCAGGCCGGCCAGCGCGATGGCATGCGCCGCGCCGCCCATGTCCTTCTTCATCCAGCGCATGCCGTCGGATGGCTTGATGTCCAGGCCGCCGGTGTCGAAGCACACGCCCTTGCCGATCAGCACGAGCTTCGGATTGGAATTCTTGCCCCAGGTGAGCTCGATCAGGCGTGGTGGACGATGGCTTGCGCGGCCTACCGCATGGATCGTGGGAAAGTTGGCTTCGAGCAGTTCGTCACCAACCCACTCGCGCACCTTCGCCTTGTGCTCGGCGGCGTGCGCGTGGATGGCCTGGGCGAGGTGTTCGGGGCCCATGTCCTCGGTGGGAGTGTTCACGAGGTCGCGCACCTGCCAGGTGGCGTCGATCACCGGCTGCAACGTACGCAGCGTGGCGGCATCGACCACCAGCTGCGCGGGCGGACGATCGCTGGCGCGGTAACGGTCAAAGCGATAAGCGCCGAGCGCCCAGCCGAGGGCGACGAGGTCGCGGTCGTCGATCACGCCTTCCGGCGCGAGTTCATAGGTGCCCTGGGGCAGGCGATAGGGCAGGGCGCCGAGCGCGGCCATCGGATTGCCGCGATCCACGCCGACCAGCACGCGCGTGATGCCGCCACGTGCATCCGGCAATACGGTGAGTGCGCCGGGCATCGGGCGGAATCCGGTCGTCGCCAGCCATTGGCGTTGCGCATCGTCCAGGCGCGCTTCGGTGGCGAGCATGCCGGCGATATCGACCATCTCGATGGGGATGGCGGTACGTTTTCCGGACTTGCGTTCGATCAGCGGCGACATCAGGGCTCCCGTGCCTCGCGGTCGCTGGCAACCGCGTCAATGGATTGTTGCTATCGGTGGACGCCTATTCTAGCCGTCAGTCAAAGCCGACGCTTCAATCCAATCCGCAAGGGATGTCATATCGGGGAATTCGAGATCCGGCGCAGGGCCATGCGACCAGCGCTCGCCCGTGCGGTTGAGCCATACCGTACGCATGCCTGCTTCGCGCGCGCCCATCACGTCGAGCAACGGATCGTCACCTACGTGAAGAATGTCGGCAGGCGGGACGCCCAGCGCTTCCGCCGCCGCCAGGAAAATCTGTGGATGCGGCTTGGCCACGCCCACGCCGCTGGCGTTGAGGCGGGTATGGAAGAGGTGATGCAGGCCGATCACTTCCAGATCGGCATTGCCGTTGGAGATGCTCACCAGGGGCACGTGCCCGGCGATGCGCTCGAGCGCGGGCAGGGTGTCGGGATACAACTCCACGTTGTTGCGGGCGGCGAAGTAGATGCGCCACAGCTCGTCGACGGGTGCGTCGTCGATACCGCAGGCGGCGAAGGCGTGACGGATGGTCAGTCGGCGCTGTTCGCTGAAATCGTGGGAGAGATGGGTGTGTTCCCGCGCGATCTTCTCGCGGAGCTCACGCATGGCCTCGATCGGCCATGCGTTTGCGACATCGGGGTGGTGTTGCCGTAGCCAGCGGTCGACGCAGTGCTCGGCCTCGATCAGGGCCGGAAGCACCGGCCACAGGGTGTCGTCGAGGTCGAGCGATACGGCGCGAACGGGCACTGCTTAGCGGGCGCCCACTTTGAGCACCTGGCCGAGGCGGACGTTGTTGTCCTTCAGGCCGTTCATGGCGCGCAGCTTGTTCACGTCGATCGCGTTCTTCTTGGCGATGGAATAGAGCGTGTCGCCCGGCGCCACCTTGTAGGTGCGCGCGGTGGCCGGTTTCTTCTCTTCCGCGGCCTTGGCCATCGGCTTGGCGGCCTTCGCGGCCGGCTTGGCTTCGGCGACCTTCGGCGTGGTGATGGCCGTGGATTTCTCCGAGGCATCCGCCGGCGCGGCGGCGACGGGCTTCGCCACCGGCTTGCCCTTCACGGTGACCGCGTCGGCCAGCACCTTGGCGAACTTGCCACCCACCTTGGCGTTGTCCGACACGGTGAAGGCATCCGAACGCACGCCCGCGAAGCCCATGTGCGCCGTGGTGCTGACGCTGGCGACCACCTTGGCGAACTGCGAGGGCTCGGCCGTGGTGGCGACCGATGCCTTGGTCTCCTTCGCGGCCTTGGCGCCCTTGCCGGCGATCTGTGCCTTGGCCAGCGCGGTTTCCTTCGCGGCGACGGCGGCAGGCGCGGCGGCGACGGCGGTCGGCGTAGTCATCGCCTGGCCCACGTTGGCACGCGTGCCGACGGTGGAAGCGATGGCGGCACGGCGCGCGGCATCCTTCGAGGCGAGGGCCATGCCGTCGGCGTACGGGATGAGGCTGTGCGAGCGCAACAGCGAACTACCCTGGCTGGAGGTGAGGAAGGCGATGAACTCCTTCACCTCGGCGGCCTTCGGGCCGGACTCGTTGCTGACCAGGTAGAGCTCGGTGTACAGCGGATAGGTGCCGCTGCCGACCGTCGACATCGAGGGGGCGACGCCGTCGATGGAGAGGATCTTCACCTTCTTGTTCGACGATGCGCCGGCGAGCGTGGTGGCGCCGAGGCCTTGCTTGTCGAGGGTGACGCCCTCTTCGAGCTTGGCCACGTTCACGTAGAGGCGCGGCGCGGCCACCGGCTGGTTGCCGCGGCCGAAAAGCAGCTTGCGCAGGCTGTATTCCACGCCGTCGCCCGGGCTGGCCACCGCGTAGAGGTTGATCGGGGCGTCGTTGCCGCCGAGCTCCTTCCAGTTGGTGATGTGCCCCATGTAGATCTCATGGAGCTGCTTGAGCGTGATGTTGCTGACCGGGTTGGACGGGTAGGTGACCATCACCAGCGCATCCCATGCGACCGGGGTGAAGGTGAGCGACTGCTCGGCGCCGCCGACACCCGGGCGGGCGGAACCGGCGAGGTCGGCGGAGCCCTTGACCACCGCGTCGATGCCGGAGGCGGTGTTGAAGGGCTGCAGTTCGATCTTGCCCTTGCCGGCCTTTTCCCACGCCTTGGCGACGTCGGTGACCACGCCTCGGGCCGTGGTGATGTCTCCGCGCCAGACCAGTTGCGGTCCCGCGGCAAGAACGGTGGCGGAGGCGCTAAGGCCGATCAGCGTGGCGGTGAACAGTCGCGCGAAACGAAGAGACATGGACGGCAAGAACCTCGGGATGGGACGGGGTAGGCAAACAAGGCCGCAATTGTGGGCCATCGGGGGCCCGCGCGCACCATTGACGTCGTTCAGCATCCTGCCGCTGGTAAACGGAACGTAGGCTGTAGGGCGGATCGCTGCGCAGGCGGGTCTCCGCGATCGCCGCTGAAGCGGCTCCCACCATCGCCGACAGGGTCGGCTCCCACCAGGCAGCCGCAACCCGGTGGCAGGCTACCGCAACCCGGTGGGAGCCGACCCTGTCGGCGATAGGTTCCCCAGAGTCGCCGCTGCCATTGTGGGAGCCGCTTCAGCGGCGATGCCCTCACAACACCACGTAATACACCGCATCGTCCCGCACGACAGTCAGCAACAACTGCCGCCCACCCAGCGACCCCGTGGTCGGCAGGCTCTTCACCCCCGCCACCCGCCGCTGCGCGATCCCGATCACGATATCCCCGTCCTGCAGCCCCGCCGAAGCCGCCGCCGACCCGCGCCGCACGCTGCTCAACGCCACCCCATACAAGCCCTGCGCTTTCTGCTCCGGTGTGAGATCGCTCAGCGTGACCCCCGCCAGACGCGCATCTACCTCCGCGCCGTCCAGTGTGGCGAGCTTCACCGCCGCGATGGTCGCCTGCACATCCTGCGTGGCGCCGTCTCGCTTCACCGTGAGCTTCACTTTCGCGCCCAGGGGCAGCAGGCCCTCCGCGTTGCGCACATCCTGCGCCGCGCGCACCGGCTTGCCATCGACCGCCGTCAGCACGTCGCCGACCTGCACGCCCGCGCCCTCGGCCGGCGAGCCGTCGTTGATCCGGGTGACCACCGCGCCATTGGTGTCCTTCAGGTTCAGCGCCTGGGCGATGCGCGGCGTGATGTCCTGCACCTCGATGCCGAGGTTGCCGCGGCGCACCTTGCCGTAGGCCAGCAACTGCTTCATCACGCCGGTGGCGAGGTCGGTGGGGATGGCGAAGCCGATGCCCACGTTGCCGCCCGAGGGCGTGAAGATCATCGAGTTGATGCCGACCAGCTCGCCACGCAGGTTCACCAGTGCGCCGCCGGAATTACCAGGATTGATCGAGGCATCGGTCTGGATGAAGTTCTGGAAACCCTTGCCCAGGCCCGAACGGCCCAGCGCCGAGACCATGCCCGAAGTGGCTGTCTGCCCGAGCCCGAACGGATCGCCCACGGCCACGACGAAATCGCCCACGCGCAGTTGCGAGGAATCGGCGATCGGCAGGGCCTGCAAGCGGTCGGCGGGAATCTGCAGCACCGCCACGTCGGTGTCCGGATCGCTGCCGAGCAGTTTCGCCTTGAAGTCGCGGCCGTCCTGCAGGGTCACCGTGATGTCGTCCGCGCCGCCCACGACATGGTTGTTGGTCAGCACGTAGCCCTTGGCCGCATCGATGACCACGCCCGAGCCCAGGCTCTGCTCCACGCGCTCGCGCTGGAACCCCTGGTTGCCGAACAACTGGCGAAACAGCGGATCGTCGAAGTAGGGATCGCGTGCGCGCACGTGTGTCTTCGTCGAGATGTTCACCACCGCGGGCGTAACCTTGGCCAGCATCGGTGCCAACGAAGGGATCGGCTGGCCATCGACGGATGGCGGCAGGGAAGCGAACGCGGGCGAGGCCAGGCTCAAGGCCAGGGCGGCGCCTAGGGTGAACAAAGTGGTTCGCCGGTAACTGCTGGCAGGCATTGAAAAGCTCCTTGTCTGGTGTGCTCCGGGCACGTTCTCGGGGGCATTCGACCACAACCGCGCCCCCGGGTTTCAATCCTTGAGATTGCCTTCGCCGACACTTTACATCGACACCCTCCGGGTTTAAGGTTCACTCCGGCCGCAACCACAACATCTTGTGTTCCGAAGTTCGCTATCTACCAAGTGCTGGTGCTGCGGATCGTCAGGTACAAGCGTCAAACCATCGTCGGCAAAGGCTTTTCGGAGCCGGCGAGGGTACAAGGATGGTCGGTGAGACCTCCGGGGGAGGGGCACCGGCAGGTTGCGCCATCGCATACCTATAAGAAGGCCTACAAGGGCCGAGACTCGAGGACGACATACATGAGCACTGCACGTGCGCAAGCCATGGGGCTTGAGACCGCGGCGATTCCGCTTCAGCCCGCCTCGTACGACATCTGGGACAAGAAGTACCGCCTGAAGGCCAAGTCGGGCGAGCCCGTCGACGGCTCGGTGGACGAGACCTACAAGCGCGTCGCGCGCGCCCTGTCGGACGTGGAAGCCACCGACGAACTGCGCCACCACTGGTACGAGCGATTCCTCTGGGCCCTGCGCCGCGGTGCGATCCCCGCTGGCCGCATCACGTCCAACGCCGGTGCGCTGGAGCACAAGCCCGCCACCTCGACGATCAACTGCACCGTGTCGGGCACCATCCTCGATTCGATGGACGACATCCTGGAGAAGGTGCACGAGGCGGGCCTCACGCTGAAGGCCGGCTGCGGCATCGGCTATGAATTCTCGACGCTGCGTCCGCGCGGCGCCTACGTGTCCGGCGCCGGTGCCCACACCTCGGGCCCGCTGTCGTTCATGGATATCTACGACAAGATGTGCTTCACCGTCTCGTCCGCCGGCGGCCGCCGCGGCGCGCAGATGGGTACCTTCGACATCGCCCACCCGGACGCCAAGGAGTTCATCCGCGCCAAGCGCGAGGATGGCCGCCTGCGCCAGTTCAACCTGTCGCTGCTGATCACCGACGGCTTCATGGACGCGGTGGAGAACGACCAGGACTGGCCCACGGTCTTCCCGGTGCACGTGAAGGAACAGCACGAGATCGACCTGACCGATCCGGCCAAGGTCATCTGGCGCGAGTGGCCCACCAAGGAAAACTACGTCACCCGTGACGACGGCCTGGTGGCCTGCAAGATCTACGGCCACATCCGTGCGCGGCATCTGTGGGACATGATCATGGTCTCGACGTACGACTACGCCGAGCCGGGTTTCATCCTCATCGACCGCGTCAACGAGATGAACAACAACTGGTGGTGCGAGCACATCCGGGCCACCAACCCCTGCGGCGAGCAGCCCCTGCCGCCGTACGGCTCGTGCCTGCTGGGCTCGGTGAACCTCACCACCTTCGTGCGCGACCCATTCGGCCCGAAGGCCCGCTTCGACTGGGACGAGTACCGCGAAGTGGTGCGCGTGTTCACCCGCATGCTCGACAACGTGGTGGAGATCAACGGCCTGCCGTTGCCGCAGCAGCGCGAGGAGATCATGTCCAAGCGCCGCCACGGCATGGGCTTCCTCGGCCTGGGTTCCACCCTCACCATGCTGAAGATGCGCTACGGCGCGTCCGATGCCGTGGCCTTCACGGAAGAAGTCTCCCGCGAGATGGCCGTGGCCGGCTGGGAAGTGGCGCTGGACCTGGCCAAGGAAAAGGGCCCGGCGCCCGTCCTGGCCCGCGACTACGAAGTCACCGGCGACATGCTGCGCAAGCGCCCGGAGATGGTGAAGGACGGCTGGAAGGTCGGCCAGACCATCAAGGGCAGCGTGCTGCACGCGAAGTACTCGCGCTACATGCAGCGCGTGGCCGAGGTGGCCCCGAACCTGGTCGAGGCCCTGGCCGAGACCGGCGCACGCTTCACCCACCACTCGTCCATCGCCCCCACCGGCACCATTTCGCTGAGCCTGGCCAACAATGCCTCCAACGGCATCGAGCCCAGCTTCGCGCACCATTACTCGCGCAACGTGATCCGCGAGGGCAAGAAGTCCAAGGAGAAGGTCGAGGTCTTCAGCTACGAGCTGCTGGCTTACCGTGCCTTCATCAACGGCGACGCCCTGCCGTTCTCCGAAGACCCGAAGACCCGCCTGCCGGATTACTTCGTCTCGGCCGACGACATCAGCCCGAAGGAGCACGTGGACATCCAGGCGGCCTCGCAGAAGTGGATCGACTCCTCCATTTCCAAGACCGCCAACGTCCCCACGGACTACCCGTACGAAGACTTCAAGGACATCTATTTCTACGCGTACAAGCAGGGTCTGAAGGGCTGCACCACCTTCCGGTTCAACCCCGCCGCGTTCCAGGGTGTGCTGGTCAAGGAAACCGACCTTGAGAACACCCTCTATCGCTTCGAATTGGAAGACGGTAGCGTTGTCGAACTGAAAGGCAACGACGAGGTCGAGTACGACGGTGAAATGCACACCGCCGCGAACCTCTTCGATGCCTTGAAGGAAGGCTATTACGGCAAGTTCTGACCCCGCGGAGAGGGAATACGTATGTCGAGTGAAAACCAGATCGTCGAGGGTGAACTGCCCTCGATCGACGCCATCGATACCGACAGCACGCCGGCAGCGGAGACGGAAGTCGCCGCTCCCGTGACGCCAGCTGCACCGGTCGTCGCCAAGAAAGTCGTCAAGCGCAAGCCGGTCGCCAAGAAGGTGATCGAGGCTCCGGCCCCGATCAGCGAGACCCCGTCCACCGACGCCACCAGCAAGCCCGCGGCCAAGGCCACGAAGGCGGTTCGCAAGGCTCCGGCGAAGAAGGCCGTGGCTGAAGAGCCGGCCGCTCCGGCCCCGGCGAAGAAGGCTGCCAAGAAGGCCACGAAGAAGGCCGCCGCCAAGAAGGCTCCGGCCAAGAAGGCTGCGCCGAAGAAGGCTTCGGCCAAGAAGGCTGCCGCGAAGAAGTCGGTCGCCAAGAAGTCGGTCGCCAAGAAGTCGGCGGCTAAGAAGGCCACGGTGAAGAAGTCGGCCGCCAAGAAGGCTTCGGCCAAGAAGGCGCCGGCGAAGAAGGTTGCTGCGAAAAAGGCGGCCAAGAAGGCACCGGTGAAGAAGGTCGCCGCGAAGAAGGCGACGAAGAAGGCTGCCAGGAAAGCCGTCAAGAAGGCGCCGGCCCGCAAGGTCGCCGCCAAGAAGGCGGGCCGCAA
This sequence comes from Luteibacter sp. TLI7-4A, assembly GCF_056754745.1. NCBI lineage: Bacteria > Pseudomonadati > Pseudomonadota > Gammaproteobacteria > Lysobacterales > Rhodanobacteraceae > Luteibacter > Luteibacter sp. TLI7-4A. Next base: position 4,142,507 of record NZ_JBPGWO010000001.1, read on the forward strand.
GGCCGCGGTGAAGAAGTCGGCCGGCCGCAAGGTCGCCGTCAAGAAGACGGCCCGCAAGGGCGTGGCGAAGAAGGTAGCCGGTCGCAAGACCGCCGGCCGCGTCGCCAAGAAGGCTACGAAGAAGACGGTCCGCAAGGCCGCCGGCAAGACGACCGCCCGCAAGGCTGTCGGTAAGAAAGCCGCCTCCAAGGCGGTAAAGAGGTCCACTGCCAGCAAGACCGGCCGGACGTCGGCGCGCAAGAGCGCCGGCCGTGGCCGTCGTAAGTAAGTAGTACCCATCCGGCCCGGCGTACGCGCCGGGCCGGATATCCAAGAGAGAAAAGTCATGGCGATCAAGATCGAAAAGAAGATCAAGGGCTACAACGTCGTTAAGCCCGAGGACAAGGCCAACCCGGCCCCCGCCCCGTCGCCGGTGAAAGAAGCCGCGCCGGTGGCCGAAGTCATCCAGATGCACGAAAGCCTGGAGCGACCGGAGACCCTCGTCGGCAATACGTACAAGATCAAGTCGCCGCTCTTCGAGCACGCGCTGTACGTGACGATCAACGACATCGTCCTGAACGCCGGTACCCAGCACGAGCAGCGCCGTCCCTTCGAGCTCTTCATCAACTCGAAGAACATGGACCACTTCCAGTGGATCGTGGCGCTCACCCGAATCCTGTCCGCCGTCTTCCGCAAGGGTGGCGACGTGACCTTCATCGTCGAAGAGCTCAAGGCCGTCTTCGACCCGCGCGGCGGCTACTTCAAGGCCGGCGGCATCTACATGCCCAGCATCGTGGCCGAGATCGGCGGCGTGATCGAACAGCACATGAAGTCGATCGGCCTGATCCACGACCCCGAAATGAGCGACGCCACCCGCCAGCTCATCGCGGAAAAGCGCGCCGCCTACGAAAACGCGAACGCCAAGCCCGCCGCCAAGTCCGCCGCTCCTGTGGGAGCCGGCTCCGCCGGCGAAAGCCAGTCCGCCTCAGCCTCCACCGAAGCCTCCGGCTTCCCGCCTGGCGCCACGCTGTGCGTGAAGTGCAATACGCAGGCGCTGGTGTTGATGGATGGGTGCCAGACTTGTTTGAATTGTGGGTATTCGAAGTGCGGGTGAGCTAGACGTCGTTGCTTATATTGAGTGGCGATAAGGGATGGGGGCGAAGGGATGTCAGAAATAACGGCAACGTTGTATCGCGTTTCTGTGTGTCGGTACTACGATGAAGCTTCGAATAAGTCATTTTGCCGCTTCGCCGATGTCGTGGCTGACCTTCAGCGATGGATTGGTCAGCAGGCAACAATCGGGGAAACGTGTACATACGATCCGTCCGAAGGCAGCACGTTTCTTCGTACCTTTTGTCTCGACGTTCGTAATCTTAGCGTTCTAGGGGCAGTGCTCTTGGTTACATGGAACGAGGTGTCGGGCACTGATGAGGGTATTCAGGTCGTCGCTGCAAACGCGGCGATCGGAGAGGCAGAAGTCTCAACTACTGAAATCGACGCGTTGTCGGTTCCTGGATATCCTTCATTCTTTGTGATGATCCCATCGCAAAACCTGATACTTAATTTGCGATTTAAATCACATCGACTCAATGGGTCCCAACCTTTCCAACGCTACGTCCTCGGGTTCATGCAGGAGGGCGCACGCTGGGCCGTGTGGAAGAAAAATGGCGATCTCGCAGGGTATGCGGAGGATGCCCGTCGTGTTAAGGGAAGTTATGTGCCGCAATTCCAGACAGGCTTATCGCGTCGGCAAACAAACCTGGACTGGCTTCGCGCAAATGTCGGCGATGTGCGAAAGATCGTACATCGGAAACTAATAAGGCCGGTGATCGAGGAGCATCGAGACTTTCTAGATCGCACATTTGTATTGCTGGGTCTCAAGCCAAACAAGCGGCTCAAGGCAGACATAGATTTTGAGTATGACTTTAAGATTCGTTTGAACGAAGAGAAGCTAGAGAAGATTATCTCAAAGTTCGAGACGCGGGGTGTCGATGATGCGTGGACCGACGTAGGGCTTATCATGGCGCGGGACTCTCAAAAGAAGCATTGGCTGAGTGGTGCAATTTGTAGAGAGAAGCTCGACCTGTCCGTTAAGAATGCAGCCGCAGATATGGCTGACATCGATAGCTTAGTCGAGGTGCTAAATGATCGCCTTGCGGAGATTGTTCGACGGGTGCAGTAGTCGGACCGTAAAGCGTTTTGTAGAGTGCCTGGTGGTTTTTGCGTGGCTCTTGGCTGCGCCTCCAGCTGTCGATGGCTCGAAAGTTGCAGCATTAGTTGGGGCGCTGATCGCTGTGGCCGGGGTTGTCGTGACAGTCTTCGGAATCTGGATCGCGGTGATCTATCCAGGATTTGCTAACGGCTTGAAGGGTGGTGAATCGGCGTCGTCTGTTGAGGGAAATCGCTATCGAGCGCTGTTATCGTCTCTGTATCGCTCGGGGCTCGTCTTGTGTCTCTCCACCTTATGTCTTTTCCTCTTGACCTTTTACAACGAGTACGCGCCGTTCTTTCCTTTGGCTATTTCGTCATTTTGCGCGCTTTCAGTTGTATCGATAGTGGAGTCCCTTTGGGAGGCAATCCGCTCCGGTGATTCGTCTGTGAACGATGCCATCAATAGGGATCGATTCACGGGGTCAATTCACAATCGCCGCAGGCGATAGACGCTGATGCTGTAGAGCATCAAGCGTCATCGCTGCTTTCAGTTCCGATCCGGTTACGGTCGGATCCGCGGGGCCCGGCCGGGCTGTCGGTTGATTGGATTTGCCAGTTCAATGAGCCAATTTCGCCCAGACGTCGCATTCGACAACGGGATTCGATCGTTTGCGAAGAAATGCATCCGCCTGCCGTTTGCCCTCACTAGCTACGCCAGCGCTCCGTATCGTAGATATTCGCCACCCACTGTCCTGCAGTGACGACTTGATAAGCGTTGTTGGTTCGATGGCGCGGTTGGAGATTCCACCGAACCGGATGACAAGCGTTGCGTCTGAATCCGACGCCTCACTTGCATTGATCCAGACTTTGCGCAAATCATTCGCAAATGCCTCTGGGCTTGAGTGTGCGACCTGGCTGTGGGCACTGTAATCGACGGTACTCGGTCCGCCGACGAACCAGTTGCGAAGCCACTGATCAGGGATATAAGTGCGCATTCCGTAGTACGGTGGCGACGTGATCACCCAGCGAAACCGTTGTTCAGGGGACCCTGGAGTAAGTGAGCCGCTGGCTCTGCTATCCGCAAGTCGCGCAGATCCTGCTGCAGAGAATGGCGTCGAATAATAACGTCGTGCTCTGCGTGCGAGTACATCGATGATACTGACGGCGCACGGTGCGAGAGACCGCTCGCGCCAGTAGCGAACTGAATATGCAGGCTTGGGTGCATAAGTCCGCGGACACTGATTTGAGAGGTAGCTGGCGGTAGCTTGAAGTGGTCCATGTAGCGCACCCAGCACGATTCCACGCAGAGCCACCCGCGCCTCAGAATCGCAGCGTAAGAGTAGAGCCTCTCGCAGCTTGCATAGCCCAAACAAGACATCAGGGTGATACGCCCATTCCCAAAACTCCCCCGCCGGAACTTCTTTGGGTGCGCGACCGGCGAGGATCTTCCTCGCTTCAGTAAGAATATCCTCTACTGTTGCTGTTGCGAGCTTTGATGCCGTAATCGCGTTCGCCACAGGACTTGAGTCCACACCCAGCGAGTTTAGGCCAAGTAAGCGTGCTGCAAAGTTTGTAGTGCCCCGTCCACAGAATGGATCAAGCACAACATCTCCCTGATAGGCACGGCGTCGAAGGATTTCATATGGAAAGCTGAGCGGAAACATTGTGAAGTAGGGGCAGACGCTATTCAGGGCTTTGTCAATGGTTGCCACGGGTTAGCTCCTCTTCCGGACGTAAGAGGTATTCCGAGTTGTGTGGCGATATTGCTCCCATCCCTGATTTTGGACGCCGTAACGGCTATCAAGTGCCTTCTTCACCAACTTGAAAGCCAAGTCATCTCGGCCATCTAGATGTTCTGGTAGATGTTGAAGGAAGAAAGCTTTCACTGCGCCCCAGGGGGCCCCCTCCGTTGATTCGATGCGTTGAATCAGATCTGACGCGGTGTTCAGTTCTCTAATCGCTCGCTCTTCAATGTTGGCTAAGATATCGATCGACTCGATGCCTGGCTGCTCGTCCGAAGGAGCTCCTTCTGCGTCAGTCTTGGAGGCATCACTCGCTGCCGACGGCGAGCGCATGCCGGCAAAAATTTCCCGAAGTGTAACCGCAAAAGTTTTGCCGGCTTGCAAAGCATAATCCTCGTCACGCATTGCAAAAAGCATCTCGAACGAGAGCGCGCGCAGGCTGATGGGGTAGGGCTTGCCGCCAACGGAGCTCCAGAACACACCTTGCCCGGGAATTGGTTCGTTAAGTAAGGAGCTAAGCAAGTCATCGCTAAAATGAGCGTTGGCCCTCTTCAGTGAGGTCAGGTCAGATGCCGAGAGAAGGTGAAAGATAAACCAATTATCGCCTTGGCTCAGAAGCTCGACAGGGATACTGCCAGGCTGCTGAGTGATTAATAGCGCTCCTAGATCGTACTTTCTCCCTTCCTTGACCCAAGATATATAAGGCTCCGCGGCAGTCGAGTTCTCACTGAGTACCGATTGTGCTTCCTCAACAACTGCGATCGTCGGTATCGTCCTCGGATCCGCTGCGGTGAACTCTTGCTGGTTTCTATCAAAGACTCTCCTTAGAATGAGGCCGGAAAGAACCAGCGATTGACCGCCGCGCATTTGAGATACGTCGATCACGCACAGTTTGCCTTCGGATAGCGCGTGTATCAGCATATCCATGAGTTGGCTACTTCTGTCGTGCAACATTCGCACAATTGAGGTCATGTTGCTTCTCGCCGCGAGAGCTTCGGCTTCTTGCCGCTGCGGATCGAGGTCGAGAAGCCGGCAAACATCATCCATGGGTGTGGCATTGCCATTTGCGTCGATTAGATTAACTAAAGACTCCCATCGCTCCTGCGAAAGTCCCCTGAGCTTGCGGACATTCTGTTGCTCTTGACGCTCCGGACCCAATGCGATTGAAATTACATCACCTGGCCGTAGTCGGCGAACATCGAGCTTGATCCCGCCAGCCACAAATGACTGATAGAAGGGGCTTGGGTTTCTTCTGTCGGTGAAGACTACGAGTTTGTCTTCCAGTGATGGTACGTCGCAAAGCCCAGGGCGTCCCTTGTCATCCGGCCAGAAGTACTCCCCGTCCGGATCGAAGATGACCGTCCCGACCGGTACCTTCTTGCCAGCTCGCTTCGTGACGTACGGGGTAGTTTCGTACAGCTTCGAGAAAAGCAGCTTGTTGAGATTCGACTTGCCGAAGCCGGCTCTAGCGAATATGAAGCTTCTGCGTGAAACAAGCGATTCCACAGGGAATTTGACCAGAACCTCCGGTTCAACGATCTGCATCCAATCCTGCGTCTCGAGCGACTTATTACCCGAAGCGTAAATGTACTCACCAAAAGCAAGATGGCCGATTGGCGCGCCTTCGACATTGTGCGCGGCGATTTCCCGAAGGACATCATCATTGGGAAAGGCAACCTTGCTGCCAACATGAGGGAGGCGGCGATGCGATGGAACAAAAGTTAATCCCCGGCCATTGCGACGAAGTACGCCGAGCACCCTTATGTTCACACGATATTTTAGGTACTGCTCCCGAAGATCCTCGGGGATAGGTCGATCTTCGCGTACCGCTCGAATGTTGAACTCCTCACCCGAGCCAAAGGATAATTTTCCTTCGGAGGAAAAGGACGCGATTCGTCCAAGGACTGCTTCGTCGGGTGTCTCTAGTTGTACGAGCAAGAATTGCCCGTGCATTGGTATGTTCTGAAATTCGTTGCGGTATGGAAGCACCAGATCAGCGTGGAATTCCATGCCTCCTTGCTGAAACCCTCGGAAAATTCCAACAACCTGGTCCTTGGGAAAGAGCTGAATTCCTGTCATATAGATCTCCGTTAGCTATACCGGCGCTGCGCCGGATCAGTGTCTTGCAGCTGAAAGGCGTCCAGCGTCTCTGCGTCTCCACCAAGACTTCCACGGACGCCTTCATAAATGAAGTCCTGGAGGACATCAAAGTCAAAATCGACCAATGCGGCATTTTCGTGCGCCTTCTGAAGGCACCGGGGATAATGAGGTACCGGGAAACCGTTGATGGCATCTGCAAGCATCGAACCAAGTATTACTTGCGATTCACTAATTTGGGGTTCAAAGATATCCACGGGCCATACGGGGTCACGGCTGCCCGAGCCGAATTTGACAAGAAACATCTTGCCACCGACGAATTTGTTTCCCTCGGCGCCCTCAGCAGCACGGTCGTTTCCGCGCGCGAACTCCGACCAGATGTAAGCTTTCTCTTCGACGTCTCGCGGAACTTCGGCGTACGCTGGATAATCCGTCTGAAGTACGTTTTCGAGAGCCATTGCAAGGCGGTAGCGTGTAAGGACTTTGCTATGCTTTGCCACGCCGGCGAGGAATATGCGCCGTCGGCTCTTCTTCCAGTGGTAGTCAATTCGATCTTTTATCCCTGTAAGAAGCTTCGCAAAATTGTCCTTCGCGAATACCTTGCTTCGCAACAAGCCGTCACAAACAATAAGTGTGTCAGTTCCGAAATCCTTCTTCAGAAGCGAGAATAGGATGGACCATTCAACAAGCTCTCTGTAAACCTGTACCCAGCTTGGTGAAATGGGTTTTGTTGAGCTGGCTGGTCTAATCATATGGGACAGCGCAGAGAGCGATTCCACCTGGAGAAATGCCATCATTTCCCCTAGCGCGGTGCAAGGCTGTCGGTCAGCGGAGAATTGGCGTTTATTGAGTACTTGGATGGGTGTAGTCGGCGATACGGCCTCAAGGCAATACTCGTTGTTGCTACTGTCGACAACACGGATGAGCTGCACTAGGAAAGGATCAAACTGAAGCTGGTTGTTTCCCCCATCGGTTCCGACAAGCGATATTGAGGTGGTTGATCGCGGTTGAATGCGACGTGTGGCGTCTCGTAGAGGTCGAATTTCATTCCGGAGGTCGTCTAGGACATTTCGGTCTGCGCCAATGCATTCCGCGATTGCTTCCTTGAGCTGTTGCTGACTGGCCGGATCTATCATTCTTGCTCTCACGTGTGCAAATGGTGGGGTGTTTGCCTGATGCAATTCTGTTCAGTGCTACCGGGCAAGTAGGCGATTTGCTCTTTGGCGCCTAGGCCAAGCGCGCTCGATGTACAGCCAGATAGGCTTTCTGCATTTCGTGAAAGGGTCTGGAAATTGCCGAATCTGAGATGTGCCATCTCTTCAATACAGAGATGTCGAGCGTCGTAGAAACGATAAGACGCCCCTCATCGCTGAACGAGATAAGGTGTCGGTCGAACAGAAGATCGGCATGTGGCGCAAGCATGAGGCCGTTTGCCCCATCAAGTCGCTCGGCATTAGTCGACTCTCGCCAAGGCTTGATGTGGCTAGCCCTGAGAAGCGACGGCGTCGTAACACCTGTTACCCGACAAGCGGGCTCCATTGCCAGGACCCGTTTTCGAAACGCGCCTTGGCCTATGCGAGCACTACTAAGCTGCAATCTGACGGTTGTGCTTATGGCGGAATCTTTGTCGACCTCCTTGAGGTCGCCGAGTAATGTGCTATCGCTCACCGATGTGGTTAACTTATCTACATCTAGCGAGGCAATTTGGAGAAGTGCATTACCGAAATCTTCGGATATGGCCGAGAGATAGTTCATCGTCCCGTACCCGTTGTTACGAATTGGGGAATGTGTCTCCGGCCGATAGCGCTGAATGAGGTCGAGATGTTCCCTAGGATCAATAGGGCGCGCAAGCGCAGAAAACGTCACCGGGAGCATCCAGCCGTCATCGGCCCATGGCGCATCAGTGGCGTAATCGGGCTTCGCGGCGTAGGTGGCCTCTGCGTCTACGACGCCAATGTGGCCGACCCTGCCCTTCGCGAATGAGAATACGATGTCGCCAGTACGAGCCAGCGCCATATTTGCGTAGGCGCGATAGTACGTTCCGTCGGACTTGGTCAACGGCGACCACAACGCGCCTCGGCTGGTCTCAGCCTTCCATGATTGTTTGTGATTGACCCACCAGAACGCCACGACGGCCCCTGCGCCTTTTGACGAAAATCCTTAGGCCTAAGCCCCCTTGGCGATAAGAATATGCTCAAGAGAGAACAGATGGAAGGTGGTCGTAATCCGACCCTCTCGATCGTGTCGACGCTGTTTCTCAGATATGGCTTTCTGGGGGTGCGCCACGGCGGGGCTGTCGCAGGTTGAGGTAAGCAGAGGTACCCCTACAGACAACCGAGTGTTGATTTGATACGGTCATGCCGTTGCCTGCGCTGCAACTACAATGAACGCAGACAACCATCGCTCAACGCGATGAAAAGCGCAGGCCAAGGGTGCTACCAACACCCCTGACCTGCTGACCACAACCAACTAACCAGGAGTCGATAGTGGCTACCACCGATCATACGGCACCCGCTCGCCCGCCGAATCCCCCCGGCGACATCCCCAACGGTCACCGGGCCGTCTGCCGACCTCGCAGACACGGTTGACGAACCGCGGATTCAGCCCTTCATCTGAGACGTTTCTTGGCCGCACCTGTGGGGCAAGCGCCCGTGCGGGCTACTGAAACCGGCTGACGCCGCGTCCACTTCATCAATCACGCCACCCGGCGCCCGGTCTCGGGCAGCCGCTGAACCCGCGAGTCCGTTTGATCCGCGGCACGTTGCGCAGTGCGTGGCGTGCCGCACCTGGATAGCGGCGGCGAATACTTCCAAGGAATGCTCATGCCTGCTTACGACACCACCCGCGTGGATGGACGCGCGCGCCACTACATCGACCCCGAAGCGTCGGCACACGACCTGCTCAATGACGCGACCGAGTGGTTGCAGTACGCCCGTGGTCTCACCGTCTTCCTCGCGGATCTCGTGCATGAATCGGATAGCGTGGACTGCGCGCAGCTGGCGCTATCGCTCGAAGCGGTCGGCGCCTTGATGCACATGGGTGTGCAGTGCACGGCACAGGCGCATGCGCGAATGTCGTGGGAACAGGCAAGGGACGCGAGTCACTTCAACACCGCTTCCGAACGCATGGAGGCGTAGTAGTGAAGGGCACGATTTGCCTGTCGCGTGAGAACTTTCCTCACGTTGATCCACACCACGAAAAGTTGGCTAAACTCCGCCTCCTTCCCATTGGCACGGAGCGCCATTAAGTGACTGGAACGAACAAGATCATCCTCGCGATGGTCATCTTGCTGGCCGCTTTCTGCGGTGGCATCTACCTCTCGGGTTACCTGACCATCCTGCTGGTTGGCGTCGACGCCCCGCTCACATGGCGACTCTGGTGGGACTACTACAACGCGATGGCGTACCCGCAGTTCGCGCCCTATGTCTGGAAGATCAAGTGCGGTGGCATCGTCGGCTTCGGTTTGCCTGCGCTGGCGTGGATCGCGTGTGTCGTCCTGTTGCTGAAATCGAAGTCGCGCAACCTGCACGGCGATGCGCGCTTTGCCACGCGTCGTGATCTCGAGAAGGAAGGCCTGCTCAACGAATCGCCGAACGGCATCGTCGTAGGTAAATTCGGCAAGAAGTTGATCCGGCTCAGCGGCCAGCAGTTCGTGATTCTCGCCGCGCCGACCCGCTCGGGGAAGGGCGTCGGTGTGGTCATCCCCAACTTGCTCGAATACCAGGGTTCCATCGTGGTCCTGGACATCAAGCAGGAGAACTTCGACCTGACCAGTGGATGGCGCAAGTCGCAGGGCCAGGAGATCTACCTGTTCAACCCGTTCGCGGAGGATCGGCGGACCCATCGATGGAACCCCCTGCACTACGTCTCGTCCGATCCCGCCTTTCGCATATCCGATATCCAGTCCATCGCGGCCATGCTGTATCCGGATGGCAACGGCGACCAGAAGTTCTGGATCAGCCAGGCGCGGAATGCGTTCACGGCCTTCGCCCTCTATCTGTTCGAGAACCTGGACGCCGCCGCGAAGGACGATAGCCCCTTCGGCGAGCTGCACTTCCCCACGCTGGGTGGGATCTTCCGGCTTTCGACCAGCGACGGCGGTAGCTTGCGCGAGTACCTGGAGCGTCTGTCGAGCCAAGACTTCCTCAGTAGTGACGCCAGGACCGCCTTCGCCAACCTGCTGTCACAGGCCGACGAGACCTTCGCCTCGATCATGGGCAGCTTCAAGGAGCCACTGAACGCGTGGATAAACCCGGTGCTCGATGCCGCCACCAGTTGCAACGATTTCCTGCTCACGGACGTGCGCAAGAAGAAGATGACCATCTACATCGGCATCCAGCCGAACAAGCTGGCCGAGAGCCGCCTGATCGTCAACCTTTTCTTCAGTCAGCTGATCAACGTCAACACGCGGGAACTGCCGCAGAACAACCCGAAACTCAAGCATCAGTGTCTGCTGCTGATGGACGAGTTCACCGCCATCGGCAAGGTCGACATCCTGGCGAGTTCGGTGTCATACATGGCCGGTTACAACCTTCGCCTGTTGCCCATCATCCAGAGCATGGCGCAGCTGGACGCGACCTACGGCAAGGACGTTTCGCGCACGATCATCACCAATCACGCCTTGCAGATCATCTTCGCGCCGCGCGAGCAGCAGGATGCGAATGACTACTCGGACATGCTCGGCTATACGACGGTGTCCAAGGAGAGCGTGTCGAAGGGCAGGGACGTGTCACGCAGTCGGTCCGATGAGCGACGGGCCTTGATGCTGCCGCAGGAGCTCAAGGCGATGGGGACGGACAAGGAAGTGATCCTCTATGAAGGCATCGCGCATCCGGTGAAGTGCGAGAAGATCAGGTATTACAAGGACACGCGGTTCAGGGCGAAGTTGTTGCCTAAGGTTGCGATTGGGACCCTTCCCGTTGGTTAAGTGGACACCACTCCCGCCGAAGTGGAAACCGTATTGAACCGTCTGTCGGTCTGTCGGGTTGGTGGTCGTGTATGTTTCCTAAGCGGAATATAGGCCGGTACGTGCAGCGAACCACAAGAATGGCTTTCGTCTTGATTATCGGGATAGGTATGCGATCAGCATTATGGATTACCGCTTATATTCTCTTTTGCGCGGGGCAGGTGCTCGTACTAGGATTCGTGGCGCCTCTGTTTTTCTTGGGTTTTGTGATAGGTAGAGTCATCGGTATTGAGGTGGATGCCGCTTGGTCATTCTGTAGTCTTATTGGTGGCGGTATCGGGCTCGCCGCGGGAATTGCTATAGGCGTCTATCGTGCTGACTTCTCGATCGATTGGCGATGAATCCAGGGGCTTTCTGGTACGAATGCCCTGTGGATACATGGCGTAGGGTGGGCATCACCATGGCAAGTGGTGCTCGCCTCCGCTGGGAGGAGCGCCAGTACGACAAGAGGATCGTTCGCTTGAATTCATGGCTCAAGCTAGTAGGAATCGCTGATCTGGAGGATCGCAAATGACATCGTACGAACCAAATCCCGAGCTTGTCGGGCCGCTTTACGGAAAGGACCCTTGGCCGTTGCGATTCCATACCCATGGATTCGGAGCCGTCTGCTTCAATACGCTGACCTGCAGCATCATTTACAGTCAGCGTCAGTTCGGTACCCGTAAACTTGGCTATGACGGCAAATACCATGACGGTCCGTCAGGGCAGCCGCCTTTCGCACAATGGCGCGAGCGCTGGACAGGGCATCACAGCGTCTCCCCGGTAGATGGTAAGACGTTCTCGACACCCCTCGAAATTGAGTGGATGTCGCTCGATGGGCGTGATCACGACTTGTCGCTGAGCTTTGACGATGTCTTCAGAGATCGAATCATTCTGCACAGGGTTGCCAGGGATGAGGTCAAAGAGGCTTGGCTTAACGCGAAGTCGACCAACCCCGTCAGGCCGGACATTCTGGTCGAAGTAAACGACCGGACCGTGAATGTATTTATGCGTGCACTGGTCGCGACAGAAGCGGAGCAGATCCCTGGGAATAGCAAAAGTCATTTTCGAGATGACCTGATGCTTGCGTGGACCCAAACCTACTGAGCAGGGAGTGCTCTAAGTGAATGATATTCGTACAAGTTATGATGGTGCTCCCGACGATCGCGTCGGTCATGAACTGGTCAGTGCGAGACACCTGGCTCGCTACAGAGAAGCCGCAGATGCGTTGGGGTCATTCAAGATTCCAGTTCTGATTCGCGCAAGTGATTCCCATGAGAGGCTGTTTGTCGCGGCCTTCGATGGTACGGGAAACAATAAATACACCGATCCGGACCACGCTACGAACGTCGCAAAGATTGACAGTCAGATTGGTGAAATGAATCAGTTCGGCGGCGCTAAGATTTACTCGCGCTATGTCGAAGGTCCGGGGACGCAAGGCAATATTTTGGTAGCAAAGAGCGACGCCGCCTTAGGTTATTCGTATGAATCGAAGATCAGCGAGGCATACGACGACCTGGTGAACCAAGCCAATCGCTGGGCCCGGGAAGATCCTGATCTAGTCGTTCGTGTGCATGGCATTGGTTTCAGTCGGGGAGCTAGCCAGGTTCCAGGCTTTGCCAGATTGGTTCATGAGCGGGGGATTCCTGATCTTGATAGCGAGTTTGTCTCCGGCGACGGAACTAGGCGCTACGAACGATATATTGGCGCCCCTGGACGGGTCGTTCAGACCGTGGGCCTATTCGATCCGGTCGCAACCGGCCATCCGATGAAGTTCGACCGCCGGCTTCCGCCATCAGTGGTCTCCGGCTTTCAAATCACTGCTGCTGACGAGCGCCGTATATCGTTTCCTTCAGACCAAATTATTCCACCGGGTCTCTCGGCGGATGGTCGTTTTCTCAACGTGATGGTTTCAGGCGCTCATTCAGATGTGGGTGGGGGCTATCTTCGCGATGGGATGTCGATCCGCTGTGGCAATCTCATGCGGCACTACTGCAATGCACTAAGCGATGAGCCTTTCTTGCGGACGGAGGCTGTCCCAACTGATCATCGTCTTAACGTGATTCATCACTCCAACAAGGGAGCGGATATTTTTCGCTTAGATCCCCGCGTAGGCGTTCGTGGTGAGTCGAGCGGGACCAACTATAGGCTTGCGCCGCATGACATGGCGAACTTGAAGGCTCATCCACACGGCCCGGAGGTTGCGGACTTACGCATGATGCAAAGTCTCACGCGATTCGATTCGAAGCTCGTGCCTTTCGACGCTGTGCAGACTGAGCCACGAATTCCGTTCACGACGGCCGATGATGTGCGTGCGTCTCGTCCGCCTCTGTCCGGTCCGAAGGCTATTGGTTGGACGGCAGCTGCAACAATGGTGTTGGATACCGCTCAGACGCTTTACAAGACGGAAACCCAATTGAGCAGCGGGAACGTCCCCGCCGCCCAGTCTGCCCTGTTTCACTTCGGCGGCCGCAACCTTGCCGGCATCGCCGGCGCCCAATCCCTCATGTCAGCCGGCGCCGCCCTGGGCATCGAATCCGGCCCGGGCATGTTCGTCACCGGTGCCATCGGCGGCGTGGCCGGGTTCGTCGCGGGCGACAAGATCGCCGATGCCTACGATCAGTACCGCATCCGCAATCAAAACGATTCGCATGGCAATACCTGGCACCACGACGACCGGCAGGGATGGACGATCGACGTTCCGCCCCTGCCGGATCATCCGCGCGGGCAGCGACTGGTCGCGGATGCCGCCCTGTCTAGCCAGTTGTCGTACCAGGCCAGCAACACGGCGGTCGAGCTGGCCTTGGGCAATGAATACCCGGCACGCGATCCCTTCGTCCAGCCGGCGTCGCCAAACGACACGCCCAGCCTCCGTGAGGCGCCTTGGACGCACCAGGCGCAAACGCACCAGTGGACCCGGCAGGTCACGGACCAGCGGCTCGAACATGGCATGACCCGCTCCCACATGGAGGTGGCCAATCCCCAGCGTGCGGCGGAACTGGATCGAGTTGCCGAAAGGACGATCCAGCAAAACGTCGCGGAGTCGTCGCTCGGTGTCGCACAGCGCTATCAGCTTGCCTACGAGCGGGAAGGCTGGAGTCGCCATGGGCCGATGCCCGAGGCCGTCGTGCATGCCGTGGCGAGGCCAGCCGACCAGATCCTCGCATCGGACGGGCACACCTACACACATGGCCGTGACCGCGAGTGGTCCCGCGACACGCTCCTTGGAAGCCGCTCCGCGGACGAGAATCTGCGTGAGGAACTGGACGCGTCCGAGCGCGTCGCCCAGGGGTTGAAAAAAGGCGTGGACACCGCCGCCCTGGACCATCCGCACGTCGCCCCTCGGTTGCCGGCACGTCTGGACGATCCCAGCCATCCGGACCATGCCTTCTTCAAGGAAGTCCGGGGACACGTGGTCGAACTGGACAAGAGCCTCAACCGCTCCCCGGATCAATACACCGACAACATCGCCTCGGCCTTGGCCGTACAGGCCCGTGCCGACGGTCTCAGTCACGTCGACCGGATCGCTCTATCGGCCGACGGCAAAGCGCTATGGGCCTCGCAGACGCCGGCAGGACGAAAAGACCACGTCTTCGATCTGACCACGAAGGTGCCCACGGCGGAAGCCAACACACCGTTGGAACAGAGCGGCGCGAAGTGGCCGGAAGCCATGCAGCAATTCCAGGGGCATGAGCAGGAACTGGCGCAGACCCAGCAGCGGTCGCTGGAGCGCGCTCAGGCGGAGAACCAGGCGCAGTCCATGAGCGGGCCCGTCATGAAGATGTAAGAGCAGGGAGACGAACGCAGGTCGGCGTTCGTCTCTGAAACACCCGTAATCATGGAGAGAACATGCAAAAGGAAGGCGACAACACGGACGAAGGCGCATCCCCGTCCTCACTTATTCCAGTACACAAGCTAACCACCCGCGACCCTCTTTACGGCCAGCAACTGTTACGTGACCTGGAGATCGTCAACGAGCTTACATACAGAGAGTTGGGATCACGATTGCGCTGGCCATTGCCAGTACAGCCTAAGCGGAGGCCAGATCTTCCGCATGCGCCCAATAACGTAAGTTCCTTGCCCGTACCTGATCAGGCGAAGGCGGTAACCGTAAGCATCGTCGAATCCGCCGACGATGACTCTGGTTCATGAACAATGCGCCTACCCGATCAAAAAGCGCGCACTACCGCAAGGCAGCCCGGAGACGCGCTGCCAACTCGATACGCTCATCGGTGATGTAGGGCACTTTTTGTCCCGCATGCAATCCGTCGTTCGAGTAGCGGGGAAATACATGAAGATGAAAGTGCCACACATCCTGGTTGCCAGCTGGCCCGTTGTGTTGGCGAGTGGAGATTCCTTCGCACTGGAAGGTGTTCCTCATGGCGTGTGCCAGGCGACGCGTGGCACGGAAGAAGTCGTTGCCAAGGTCGTCCGGGATGTCAAACACGTTCTCATGGTGGTTCCGAGGCACCACTAGGCAGTTGCCTTTTATTCCTGCGTAGTGGTGTGTCGGAACCAAGGCGAATACGTTGGCATCCACCAAGACAACAGCGGCTTCTAAAGCCGGCGATGGAAGCGTCTCGGCAATACGGCAGAACGGACACTCGTATCCGGGTGGGGCGTTCTTCATGAGAGCAGCGACTGATGAACCCCATGGTGGGGCGTATTCCGGATTCTGTGGGCGCCCTGGCTACCCGTCAAGGAACCGGTTGTACGGTGAACCTGGATTTACGGCGAATCTGGATTGCGCGAGG
Source organism: Luteibacter sp. TLI7-4A (assembly GCF_056754745.1). Taxonomy (NCBI): domain Bacteria; kingdom Pseudomonadati; phylum Pseudomonadota; class Gammaproteobacteria; order Lysobacterales; family Rhodanobacteraceae; genus Luteibacter; species Luteibacter sp. TLI7-4A. The sequence continues at coordinate 4,158,175 of NZ_JBPGWO010000001.1, forward strand.
TGATTCGCGTATCCACCGCCACCCAATTCGTCTCCCACGTCCGTCCCCCATCCGCCGAATACGCCTGCTCGAACCGCGCCGAATCGTTCGAAACCTTCGACACCACGAATCGCACGAGGATCATTCGTCCATCAAGGTTGTCCTGCCCGAAGAACTCCCCACGTCCCTCGCGAAAGCTTCCATACACCGGCTGCGTCATGGTCCCGTTACGCACGCTCGCGTAATTCAGGCTCCACTGTCTGGCCTGCGGGTTGTAAAGGCGCAGGCTCACACCCTCGATTCGCCCGCCGGGTCCTTCCACGCGCAACTCGACCAGATTCGCCCGGCCGTCGAGTACCTTCCGGATGACGCTGGTTCCGCTGTACTCCACCCACTCGTTGGACCCCGAGAGCGGCTTGGCCAGGCGGCGCAGTTCGGTCTTCCACGTGCCGATTTCCCAGTCGAAATCATGCTGGCCGTCAGGCTGGGTGGCGCCGGAACCGGCTTGCGCGGGCATCGCGAACGCGTACATAGTCAGCCATGCCAGCATGAACAACGCACTGGCGAAGCGGATTCGCAGGGTGTTTTGCATGGTCCTTCCCGGTCGGCGCGATGCGGGAAGGATGCGAGCGCGAGGGGACCATGAACAAGAAGGCACCTTCAGGTAACCGTGCACCGATCGAGGGCTGTCCCTTGTCGGCGGCCTTCGCGGCCATCGGCGGCAAGTGGAAGCTGACGATCCTGTACTGGCTCGCGCATGGCGAGCTGCACTTCGCCGGGCTGGAACGACGCGCCGCGCCCATCTCGCACAAGGTGCTCGCGGAGCAGCTGCGCGAACTCGAAGCCGATGGCATCGTCGTGCGGACGCCCACCGGCGCGGTCCCTGCGCCGGTGATCTACCAGTTGACGCCCTATGGGCAGACGCTGCTGCCGATCATCGAATCCGTACGCCTATGGGGCGAGGGTCACCTGCGTCGCCTGTCGGCGCTTCCGCGAACCGATGCCATGGCGTGCGGCACGGCCATCACGCCTCGTTAGCCCATCGCACGGCGTCGGCTCCCGCCGGGATGCGCATTGGGCTCGACGGATCGGTTGCCGCCCGCCATACCGCTTCCGCCACGTCCACGGATCGGGTGATCTCGGTCGACTCCGCCCATCCCTCGAAAATACGCTGTGCGAAGCCGGCATAGGGTTCGGGAAAGCCATGCTGCATGCGGGTCCGTCCGTTTTCGGCGAAGCGCGTATCCGGTGCGCGTCCCGGCAGCACCAACCGCACGCGCACGTTGAACGGCTCCAATTCCAGGGCCAACGATTCCGTGAACGCGTTCACCGCGACCTTGCTCGCCGTGTAGACGGACAGCAGGGGAAGCGACCTCAGGGTAACGGTCGAGGTGACATTCACCACCACGCCGGACTGCCGCTCCCGGAACTGCGGCACGAACGCCTGCGTCGTGGCGATGGTGCCGAGCGTATTGGTCTCGAAGATCTCCCGCGCGGTATCCATCGGCGTGCCTTCCAACGCGTTCAACATGCCGATGCCGGCATTGTTGACCAGCACGTCGATCGGTCCGGCCGTTTCCACGGCCTTGCGAATGCTTTCCTCGTTGGTGACATCCAGGGCGATGACGCGCAGGCGTTCGGAGCGCGGCAGGACATCCTCGCGCGGCGTGCGCATGGTGGCGATGACGTTCCAGTCGCGATCGAGGAAGTAGCGGGCGATCTCCAGGCCGAAGCCGGACGAGCATCCCGTGATGAGGACGGTTTTCATGGAGGACTCCTGTGGGGGTGTGCAGGGCTGGAACGATAGGCCTCCCTCGCCGGACTGGATACGATGTAAAGTCCACGAAACGTTTGCAGGAGTCCGGACATGACCGATCCGCTCGCCGAAGTCGTCTCGCTGCTACAGCCGGACGCCCGGCTCTCGAAGGTAAGCAGCGGGGCAGGCCGTTGGCATGTGCGCCGCGCGGAACACGGGCAGCCGTTCTATTGCGTGATCCTGGACGGATCGTGCCGCCTGGTGATCGATGGCCGTGAAGCGATCGTCCTTCAGGACGGCGATTTCGTGCTGATTCCCTCGGCGCACGGCTTCACGGTGACGAGCCTCGATCCGCCGGAACCGGAGGCCGCCCAGGCCGTGCCCGTTCAACGGGACGATGGCGAATACAGGCTGGGCGATACGGATGTACCCGCCGAGGTGCGCATGCTGGTCGGCCATTGCGTCTTCGGCTCGCCGGATGCGGCGCTGCTGGTCTCGCTCCTGCCGGAACTCGTGCACGTGCGCGGCGAGTGGAGGTTGGAGACCCTCGTGCGGCTGTTGGGCGAAGAGTCCCGTGCGCAACGCCCTGCGCGCGACGTGATCCTCGCGCGGCTTCTCGAAGTGCTTTTCATCGAAGCCCTGCGATCCACGGCGGGCACCTCCGCATCGCCCGGCCTCCTTCGCGGCCTGGCCGACACGCGCCTCGCCACGGCCATCCGGCGGATGCATGAGAGCCCGACGCGTTCATGGACGGTGGCACAGCTGGCGAAAGAGGCGGCACTGTCACGCTCGGCGTTCTTCGAACGTTTCAACCGCGCGGTCGGCGTCGCCCCGATGGAATACCTGCTCGCCTGGCGCATGGCCTTGGCGAAGAACCTGCTGCGTAACAAGGAAGGCAATGTCGCGGAGGTGGCCGAGCGCGTGGGCTATAGCTCGGCGAGCACGTTCAGTGTCGCGTTTACGCGGTACGTGGGGGTACCGCCTACGCGGTATGCGCGCGGTACTTGAGCAGCCGCCCGTGACGCAGCGATAAGGAAAAGAATCTATTCACCAATCTATTCACGAAAACGGCGGTGAACTGGCTAACTTCATGAAACTTCAGTGCATTGGATTGAAGTATCTATTCATGGATCTATTCACGCGCGCCGCCAGCGCGTCTCGCGGGCGGCGCCTGATGCGGCATGGTGCCCGCCCTAAGTTGCCGTTCTACCGAGCCACCCCGCACCCCAAACGACGGTAAGATGCGCCATCGCGCCAGCCCCGCAGGGGGTGCTGACGTCATGGGGGAATCCAATGAACCGCATTTACCATCTCGTGTGGAACGGAACGCTGCGTGTCGTGCAGGTCGCTTCCGAGCTTTCGTCGTCGCGTGCCGGCCGGACGGAGGGAGGTGGTTCGGCCCCGCCGCGGCTGCACCCGCTATGGGGTGCGATGCTGGCCACCGGCCTGTGGGCCGTGGGCGTTCCGGCCATGGCCCAGGTCTGCCAGCCGACCGATACGACGACATGCAGCGCGCAGGGTGGTGCGGCCATCATCGACCGGGCGGGTGCTGGCGGGGCGGGTAATGGGCAAGGCGGCTTCGCGCGGTGGATTACGGGCGGTTCCGGCATCCTCCCGGTCACTGGTGGCCTGGCCAACGGCGGCGCGGGTGGGGCGGGCGCCACGGGTAACGATAACGGCTCGGTCTTCGTCACCGGTGGCGCCGGTGGCGCGGTCGGTACCCTTTCCACCACGCAGCCCATCGTGGGAGGTCGCGGCGGAGACGGCACCGACGATATTCACGTTCCTGGCGGTGGCGGCGGTGGCGGCGCGGGCGTCTATACGAACGCCAATTACTCGGTGCTGTTGAATTCCCCGGTCACCGGCGGCGCGGGCGGTACGGGTGGCGCTCCCGCCGCCAACAGCGCGGCGGGTGGCGGTGGCGGCGGTGGTGGCGGCACGGGCGCCGTTATCCTGGGTGACGGCAACCAGATCCAGGTCGCCGCGGGTTCGTCGCTCGTGGGCGGCGCTGGCGGCGCCGGTGGATCGCAGGCCACGGGCATCGCGTTCGGCGGTAGCGGTGGTGGCGGTGGCGACGGTGCGTTGCTCTTCGGCGCAGACGCCTTGGTATCCAACCGCGGCACGATCCGTGGTGGGGCAGGGGGCGCAGGCGGCACGGCGCAGGCGAGCGGCCTGGACGGTGCTTCAGGTGCCGGCATCCGTGCCCAGAATGTCCGGTTCCAGCTTGCCAACTTCAGCGGCGCACTCATCGCAGGCGGGAATGCCACCGGCAACGGTGCCGCAGGTATCGGCGTGGTGACCCAGCAGGATGCGCACATCCAGAACTTCGGAACGATCGCCGGTGGTATCACGTCAGGTGGCGGATATGCGACGGCGGTCCTCTTCAATGGCACCGGCAACCTGCTGACATTCCAGCCCGGATCGGCCGCCCACGGCGCCCTCGAAGTGGCCGATGGCGGCAGCGCGCAGGTCGTCGCGGCAGGCGACGTATCGGTCGACGCCGTGAAGCTCGACGGCGTCACGCCTGGCAACGCGTCCATCACGCTGATGCCCAGCAACGGCGTACTCGACATCGCATCGATCATCGGTACCGGCAACGTCACCAGCAGCGACGCAAATGGACTGAGCTTGCACGACGTCAATGTCGACGGCTTGCTGGCCTTCGGCCATGCCGGTGGCACGACCCTGAGCGGGACCGTGCAGTCCACGGGATCGCAAACCTACGTGTCTCCCATCACGCTGGCCGGCAACAGTGTTCTCAGGTCGACCGCCGCTGACATCGACGTGCAGGGCGATATCGATGGTTTGTATGGCCTGACGATTCAAACGCCGGGCGGCGTGACCCTGCCAGGGCACATCGGTGGCAGCCAGGGATTGACGAACCTGACGGTGTCCTCGGGCACCCTTGGGGCGAGCAACATCAATGCCGCGTCGCTCAACCTGTCCACGACCGCGGGGGGTATCACGCAATCGGGTGCCTTCTTCGTGTCGGGCGACAGCATGTTCATCGCGAACGGCGACGTGACGCTGAACAACGCGGGTAACTCGTTCGGCAGCTACATCACTGCGCAAGGCCACGACATCAGCCTGTCCAGTAGTAACAACCTTTTCCTGGGCACCGTGTCCGCCACCGGTTCGGTTGCCCTCTCTGCCCACAGTGCCGTGGTCTTGACTGGAAACATCAGCGCGCCCTCATCGGTGTCGTTGAACAGTTTCGGTAATGTCACCCAGACGGCTGCTGCGATCACGACCAACATCTTGACGGCTGACACCATCGGCGACGTCTCGCTCTCGTCCGCGGGCAACGTCATCAGAGTGATTGGCGACGTGGCCGCGAATGACTTCCGCGTGGCCAGTTCGACGCCACTGACGGTGTCGGGGGCGATCGTCGCCCAGCGTGTCGCGTTCGATGCGCCATCGAGTGTCGTGGTCACCGGCTCGATCGATGCGGGCCTGGTGACGGACATCACCGCTGGAAACTCGCTCACCATCGGCAATGGGGGAGCCACTGGCACGTTGTTGTCCGACGTAGCCAACAACGGCATCCTGACCTTCAATCGCTCGGGTATCGTCAGCTTCACCGGTGCGCTGGGCGGCAACGGCCAGTTGATCCAGCAGGGCAGCGGAACGCTATGGTTCGATGGCGATGCGACGCCCTTCCTCGGCAGCACCCAGGTGCAGGCCGGCAAGCTGGTGGTCGGCAGTGTCGCGGGCAGCAACGCCGTGCTGGCGGGCAACGTGAGCGTGGCCAACGGCGCGACCCTCGGCGGACATGGACGCATCGATGGCGACGTGACCATGAACACCGGCTCGGTGCTTTCGCCGGGCAATTCCATCGGCACGCTCACCGTCAACGGCGACCTGACGATGGCCCAGGGCACCCGGATGGACGTCGAGCTCGGCGCGGCCGGTAACGGTGACAAGGTGGTGGTGAACGGCGACCTGGCCTTGAACGGCGTCACGCTGGACGTGACCGATGCCGGTGGCATGGGCCCTGGCGTCTACAACATCTTCGCGTACTCCGGCGCGTTGACGACGACCAATGGCGGCCTGTCGTTCGGTACGACACCTGCGGGCCACGCGCTGCAATTGCAGACGCTGACCGGCGCGAAGCAGATCAATATCCTCGATGTCACCAACACCACCTTGCAGTTCTGGAACGCCAACGGGCTGGCCAGTCCCACGCAGATGGGCGGTGGTGACGGCACCTGGTCCACCACCTCGCCGACGTGGACCGACCAGGACGGCAGCATCACCGGCGCCATGTCGCCGCAGCCGGGTTTCGCCGTGTTCGGTGGTGCCGCGGGAGCGGTCGCCGTCGACGGTGGATCGGGCCAGGTGAGTGCGACGGGCATGCAGTTTCTCAGCGACGGTTATCGCCTGAGCGGCGATCCGATCCTGCTCACGTCGTCCAGTGGCACGCCCATCATCCGCGTGGGTGACGGCAGCGCCACGAGCGCCAGTTACGTCGCCACCATCGACTCCGTGCTGGAAGGCACGCAGGGTTTGGCGAAGAACGACGCGGGTACGCTCGTGCTCGGCGGCATCAACACGTACACCGGCGATACGGTCGTCAATGGCGGCACGCTGTCCGTCGGCGACGACCGCAACCTCGGTGACGTAGCGAACGGCATCGCCTTGAATGGCGGTGCCTTGCGCGTCACGGGCACGACCTATGCGGCGACCGGTCGCGATCTCGCGTTGACCGGCGGCGGCGCTGTCGATATCGCCGATGCCTCTAACACGTTCACGTGGAACGGCGACATCACGGGTACGGGTGCGCTGGAGAAACAGGGTGCGGGCACGCTCGCACTCGACCATGCCAATGCCTATACGGGCGGCACGCTCGTCAGCGCGGGAACCTTGCGCCTCGGCGATAGCGGTGCGATCGGTTCCGGCACCTTGTCGCTGGCATCCGGCAGCACGCTGGCGTTCGCGGCGAATGGCCTCGCCGTGGCGAATGCCGTGACCGTGGCGGGTACCGCGTCGATCGACGTTGGCGGAACGGATACGGCCACCCTGGGCGGTGTCATCGCCGACGGGACCACGGCGGGTGGCTTCACCAAGACCGGCACGGGCGAACTCCTGCTGACCGGCGACAACACGTATACCGGCATCACGACGATCGATGCCGGTACGTTGCACGTCGGCGACGGCGGCACGCATGGTTCGGTCGTCGGCGACATCGTCGACCATGGCACCTTGCTGTTGGATCGCTCGGACGATGTGACGTATGCGGGGGCATTGTCCGGCGAGGGTACGTTCCGCAAGGTGGGCGCGGGCGCGTTGCACCTTACCGGCGACAGCGGCGCATTCACCGGCGACACGGACTTCACTGGCGGTACGCTGCGGTTGGACGGCAAGCTCGGCGGTAGCCTGTCGATGGCCAGCGGTACCGTCCTTACCGGCACGGGCACCGGCGGCAGTGTCGCATTGCAATCGGGTGCCGAAGTGTCGCCCGGCGGTGCAGGCGTGCCTGCGACGCTCTCGTTCACGGGTGACTTCACCATGGCAGCCGGCACGCGCTACACCGTGGACGTCACGGATGCGGGGCAGGGCGATCGCATCGATGTCGCCGGCCATGCCAGCCTCGCGGGCGGCTCGGTGGTGAGCCTGGGCACGGGTGGCAACTGGGGCACGTCCACCACGTATACGATCCTCTCCGCGGCCGATGGCGTAAGCGGTACGTTCGCTGCCGTCTCCACGGACCTCGCTTTCCTCACCCCGTCGCTGGCGTATACGGCGAACGACGTGAACCTCACGCTCAGCCGGAATGCCGTGGCCTTCCCGGATGTGGCGCTCACTCGCAACCAGCGTGCCACGGCGGGCGCGACGGAAGCGCTCGGTGCCGGTGCATCCATCTACGACGCGATCCTCCGGCTCGACGCGGCCGGTGCGCGTGCCGCGTTCGACAGCCTTTCCGGCGAGATCCACGCCAGCACGCGCACGGCCATTGCGGACGACCAGCGCTATCAGCGCGAAGCCATCAACAACCATCTGCTCGATGCCGACGCCGCCCGCGACGGCGAGGGGGTCTCGGCCTGGGCATCCGCCTGGGGGCACTGGGGCCATCACGACGGCGATGGCAATGCCGCGCGCACGAGCACGAATGGCGGCGGCTTGCTGGTAGGTGCGGACACCGTCGTGGGGTCGACCGCACGCGTCGGCTTCGCGCTCGGCACGGGACAGATATCGGCCTCGACGCCTGCGCGCGATGCTTCCGCTGACGTACGCACGCGCACCGCCGGGTTGTATGCCGGTGGGCGCGAGGATGCGTTCCAGTGGCAGGCGGGCGCCTTGTACGGCCAGCAGAAGATCCGCACGCATCGCACGGCCACCATAGGCGATCTCTCGACCCGCATCGGTAGCGATGACGATGCGCACGCCGCGCAAGGCTACGTCGAAGGCGCCTACGTCATCGACGGTACGCGCGGCTCGTGGGCGCCGTTCGTCAATGTGGCTTACCAACAGCTGCGCACGCCGACCGTCCATGAGCGCGGTTCGATCGGTGCCCTCGATGTCGACGCGGACCGCTCGCACCAGACCTTCGGCACGCTCGGCCTGCGCGGCGAGGCGAAGCTGGGCGACACCGGCACGGCGGTCTTCGGCAGCCTGGGCTGGCGCCATGCCTGGGGCGACGTCGACTCCACCGCACGCATGCGCTTCGCCGGCACCGGCACGAGCTTCGACATCCAGGGCGTTCCCATCGCCGACGATGCGGGCGTGGTCACCGCGGGCCTGCGGTTCCGGCCTGCGCCGAGCGTCACCATCGATGCGACGTATAGCGGGCAGTTCGCGGGGGACGCGAAGGACCAGTCGGCGCGGTTGAGCCTTAGCTGGGCGTTCTGAACTCGAAGGAAGGCGGCGCCTGCGTGGCGCCGCCTTCCTGCCGTGAACGATCAAGCCGTCACCGACAACCGCAGCGGTTGTCCATCGAGCGCATCGATAAGCGCCCTCGCTCGTCGATACGTCGCAGCCTCCTGGTGTGAACCCCGCTTGGTCGCGGCATCGATCCACGCATCGATATCGTCACGGTTGATATGCGCTGGCGTTGCGTTCCATTCGTCCGAGCCGGCTATCCCATCGATAGGGAGGACCACGACTTGCATGATCGCGGACAGCTCATCAAACGTAATGCGACCACTGAAATATAGGTCATTCGCAGTCGCTTCCACTGTCTTCAGCGTCATGTGCGCGAAGTCGATGCGCTCGATCCCATCCGATGTCGTGGCATCTTCTTTCGGAACTGCATTATTTTTCTCCGTCCGGTTCGCGGATGGTTCGAGTGACGGGCTGGGTGGAACGGACGCAGGCATCTTCGTGTACACGCGTTGTCTCCTTGACGCCGCCTATGCGGCTTCCAAGGGAAGCAAAGGCGATGCCTTCGAGGGGTATGTAGAGAACGACGCGGCCTTGGCCTACACGACGGCAAGCCAAGGCGTCGTGTTGTGATCCTGTGGGGGCGGGCTTACCAAAAATATGGCGATGCTTCCTGCTTGAACAGGACGATCTCTGAATTTGTTTAGCGGTTTGGACTAATAGAGTGCACGCGCAGCAATCGGCTGTGGTTCTTGGAAGAAACACGTGAAGCGAATGTTCTGTCTTGCGTTGTCCGGTGCGATGGCCCTGCCCTGTGCGGCTAGTGTGCAGGTCATCCAGGTGAAATCTGCCCTGGGTGGTAACGAATTTATCGCCGGAGGGAATTCTGTTTCGAGACACCATGGAGGAAATCCCGTTCTTGTGACCACGCGCGAGGCAGGACGCGGTCAGGCATATGCGACCATGAACGGGGCCCAGCTTCGAGAGGTCTCGTCACGTCTCGTCTGCCGAAACGGCAGCGGCTGGGCCACTTGTAGAAACGGTCAGGCGGCGCAAGGCGAAGAGCGCGTATGGGATGCCACCGGTAAGGGAAATGGTACGTTCGCCATCCGTGTCACGGAGTGGGCGTGGCCGAAAAGCACTTCCACGACATCGTTCAGCATTTACTGAGTCCGAGTACGTGATGACACTCTGTAGCCGTCATGAGAACGAGTCCCCTAACGGGGCTCGTCGTTGGTCGCATAGGGTCTATGTCATTAAACGGATTGCCGCGTTAACTAAAGGCGGTCACTTGATCGCCGGCACCTTTGTCAGATTCAGCATCACCGTCATAGGCTCAATCGGGGATTCCACGAAGCCGTGGTGCATGTAAAAGCTTTTGGCGTCGTCGTGGAGGGCGTGGCACAGCAAGGCGCGGATGCCCAACTCCTCCGACAGCCGCAGCGCGCGCAGCACGGCGTCCTTGAGTAGTCCGGCGCCGAGGCCTTGCCCGGACCAGTCCTCGTGCACGGCCAATCGGCCCAGCACTACGACGGGTATTGGCTCGGGCATGTTGCGGCGGACGCTTCCCGGAACTTGGGCATGTGAAACGGCGCCAGCGGCCAAGGCGTAGTAACCCACCACATCCTCGCCAGCGCACACTACGAAGCAGCGTGAGGCGCCGTCCTGCTGATTGCGCCGGGCGCGTTGTTTAAGCCAACTATCCAGTACAGGCTCGGCGCAGCGAAAGCTATCCAGCCGGTGCGTCTCGGTAAGCGGTGCCGGCGCTTGGAGCCTCGGCCGTTTCACGCCTCCCACGGGGCTTGGCGGCGCAGCAGCTTACGGAGAGCAGCACCTTGTTCGACGGGTGCATCCAGCAGAGCCTGAAAGCGCTTGAAGCGGGCGGCGTCCAGATCAAAAACGGTTTGGTCCAGCAGCACCTGCTGGGCCTTCTCGCAGGCCGCCTCCAGCATGAAGTCGGTGCGGCTCTTTCCAGCGACTCGGGCCGCCTGGTCGATCAGACTGCGCTGGGGCGCCTTGGCGCGCAGATTGATGGTGGTTTGGCGGGTGGTGGCGGTCATGTGAGATCCTTAGTTGTATACACATTGTACATACATTGGTCGCTGGCCGCCAGCACCTCAATGAGGGCTCGCCGTCGGCCGCACGATAAGCTCGCTCACGTCCACGTCGTCGGGCTGTTCGATCGCATAGCCGATCGCGCGTGCGATGGCATCGGGCTGGATGGCGACGCGGCGGAAGGCTTTCACCACATCGCGTGTGGCTTCGTCGGAGATCGTATCGGCGAGTTCGGACTCGACGACGCCGGGTGACACCACCGTGACACGAATGCAGTCGGTTTCCTGGCGCAGGCCATCGGAGATGGCGCGAACGGCGTACTTCGTGGCGCAGTACACGGCGGCGGTCGGCGAGACGGCATGGCCGCCGATCGACGAGACGTTGATGACGTGCCCGCGGCGCCGTGCTTCCATGCCCGGCAATACGGCGGCGATGCCGTGCAGCACGCCACGCACGTTCACGTCGATCATGCGGTTCCACTCGCCCAGCTTCAGGGCGTTGAGCGGCGAGAGCGGCATGACGCCGGCGTTGTTGACGATGACGTCGACGGGGCCGAAGGTCGATTCGGCGAAATCGGCGAAGGCCTGCATCTGGTCGAAGCGGGTAACGTCCAGGGCACGGTAGGCGACGCGGCCAGGCTCCCTGGCGAGTTCTTCGGCGAGCGCTTGCAGGCGCTCGATCCGGCGCGCGCCCAGCACGACGCGGTGGCCCTGGCGGACCAGGTGGCGGGCGGTCGCTTCGCCGATACCGCTGCTGGCGCCGGTGATGAGGATGACCTTGGATGCTTGCATGTTCATGGCGATGGCCCCGTGGTTTTCGATGGAGCCATGCTAGGCAGGAGGGCATGCGGCGCTAAGACCGGATCCTTGCCTGTTCTTGCCTATTCCTATGGATTGCGAAAGGTTGACTCGCCTATGGCGCGAGCGTATATCCCATTCCTATCGCCTCCGACCACCCTGTCTCGTCATGTCCCAGCCCGGTTCCACCGAAGCCCGCCGCGCCCGCATGGCCGACCTGATCGTCCGGTTGGCGCCCTCGGAGGGCTATACGCTATCCGCCGTGGACGGTGTCGCCTTCATGCGTTCCAACCGACCCCTGGTGCGCACGCCGGCCTTGTACGAGCCGAGCATCGTCATCGTGGCGCAAGGCCGCAAGCGTGGTTTCCATGGCGGGCAGACCTACGTCTACGATGCGCAGCACTACCTCGCACTGGCGGTGCCGTTGCCCTTCGAGATCGAGACGGAGGCCAGCGTGGAGGAACCGATGCTGGGTGTCGCCATTCGCATCGATCTCGCGACGACCGCCGAACTGGTGCTTGCCGTGGACGACCTTCGTCCGCAAGCGGATGTGCGGCCGGCCACCCTGTTCGCCACGCCCCTGGACGACCGTCTCGGCGATGCCGCGTTGCGGCTGCTCGAAGTGCTTTCCGATCCCGTGGAAGCACGCCTGCTGGCGCCTGGCATCGTGCGCGAGATCACCTATCGCGTATTGACCGGCGAGCAGGGCGGCGGCTTACGCGCGGCACTGACACAGGGCGGTCACTTCGGGCGGATCGCGAAGGCGTTGCGTCGCATCCACACGGAGTACGCGCGTCCGCTCGATGTCGCCACCCTCGCCAGCGAGGCGAACATGAGCGTGCCGACCTTCCACACGCACTTCAAGGCGGTGACCACCACGTCGCCCATTCAGTACATCAAGGCGATGCGGCTGCATCATGCGCGCCTGCTGATGGTTCGCAGCGGCCTCAGCGCGGCCACGGCATCCGAGCGCGTCGGCTACGAGAGCGCCTCGCAGTTCAGTCGCGAGTTCAAGCGCCTGTTCGGGCGTAGCCCGGTGGACGAGACGCGGCAACTGAAAGACCTGCTCGACCTCGCGCCCTCCGTTCAGCGCGTGCCTGCCGTGCGGCATGCGTTGATCTCCTGAGCGATTTAACGATCATGGTGGAAGCGAAGGCGTCGTCTTCTCGATGATGCGCATCGACTCGGCGTTCTTCGCTTCCCATGCCGCGATATCGGCCTTGTTCATCGGTGTGTCGTGGACGATCGCCGGGCGCCCGTTGATCGTGCTCATGGGGCGTTGCGAGGTGAGCGCGGGGAGCGTGGCCGGGGCACGGCGCGCCTGTGCCACCTCATGGGCGGTTCGCGCCATCGTCGCGCGCAATGCCTCGACCTGGGCCACGTGGATCTCGCGGATGTAGTAGCTGTACAGCACCGCCAGTGCCACCGCCATGGTGACGACAGCGCCCACGGCGGCGATGACCGGCGAGCGGTTCGTACGGGATGTGCGGGCTCGCCGTGTCTCGCGAATCCAGGCCGGCATGTCCTCCAGCGAGGCGTGTGGCATGGCCGGTTCCTCCACCGGGCCGAGCATGGCGCGTATCGTCTTGCCATCGATCAGGCGGATGTGCCGGAACTTCGCCGCGGCCTCGATCGCCGCCGCGGTGAATTCGCCGGACGTGACGACGATGGCGCCGGTGGCACCCGCCGTGTGCATCACGCCGATGAGCTGGTGCACGTCGTTGTGCGGCACCTTCCAGCAGTTCCAGTGCTTGCATTGCACCAGGACGATTTCCTGGTCGCGGAACAGCTTGAGGTCGATGCCGCCGTCGGTGCGGTTCGTGCCGGCGCCGCCGGTGCCCACGTGCTCCACCCGAAAACCGGCGGCGCGGTAGTGGTCGGCGACCAACCGCTCGAAGGTTTCCCATGAGACGCGGCTCAAGGCATCGTCATGACGATGGCTGACCGGTTTGAAGCCGCTCATCGGACGGCTTCCGGCAGGTGAAGCGGTTGCCGGCCCCGCTGGATGCATGTCAGCACTGCCATGGTTCTCCCTTTCCCGACGCGGCGCGGCCCCCCGGCTGGCTGGTCGGAACCGGCCGAATATATCGAAACCTCGGACGGATTCCTGTAGGCGAAAGACTACATCTCGATCTAAATCCGCGCGATTCATCGACAACTCTTAGAATGCCTGCCGCTAGCCGGCACCCGGCGCAATGGAAGGTCTGCCCATGACGATGACGGTTCGAACGGTTTCCGCGGCGCTGCTCCTGGCGCTTCCACTCGGGTCCCACGCGGCCGGTTTCGACTGCGCCAAGGCGTCCACGACGGTCGAGAAGGCCATCTGCGCCTCGCCGAAGATTTCCGCCCTCGATGGGCAACTCGGCGATGCCTTCCGCACCGCGCTGGCGAACCACCCCGCCAAGGCGGACGCGCTGAAACTCGACCAGCGGCATTGGCTCGCCCAGCGTGACGAGGCGGTGGCCGGCTTCCTCGGCGATCACCCCGGCAAGCCTTTGTCCGCCGACGTGGCGTCGTATCCGTCGCGCATCGCCTTCTTGCGTGGCCTCGACAGCAAGGCGCCGAAGCCGCTGGACCTGGTCCAGGCTTCATCGTCGCGCCTGCCTCCCGGCTCATACGATGTGCTCGGCGACCTGGCGAAGGCGGGCGTGGATGTCGCCATCGCCACCGACGTGCCGGTGGAAGACGCCAAGGCCTTTCCTTACGAGCCGGACGCGGGCTTGCGTGAAGCCTTGGCCGGGCTCGACGCGTCCTCCGGCTACCGCAAGCTGCAGGGCTCGCCGGTCAGCTCCTTGTTCTCCGTCGGCGGTACGGCTCATTGCTGGACGGAGGCGCCGTTCCGGATCGACGGCAAGAAAGCCATCACGGTCAAGGCGCCTGGGGCATGGGCATCGGACTGCATGTCGCTGCATGGCATGGCCCGTGTCGGCAACGACTTCATCGCGACCGTGCTGTCCAATCCATCGCCCGACGAAATGGACATCGAGGTCGGCCGCTGGGAAGGCCATGCGTTCGGACCGGATGCCCAACTCACCCTGCGCTTCGACCACGCGCTGGCCCCTGTTGGCAGTGCCTGCGCGCCCAAACAGTCACCCTGCGACGACTTCAGCACCGCGGCCATGGCGGTCGTCACCCGCTACGAGCGCAGTCCGATCCAGGGCACGCTCGACCGGCCGCTCAAAGGTGCGGAGAAGTCGGCGTACGACGCGCTGGTCGCCGCCGCACGCGCGCCTTCCGGCATCGCCCCGAAGGGAGATACGTCGAGCTATCCCGACCTGCCGGCCTTCGGCACCGGCATCGCGTCCGACCAGATGACCGGCTATGGCCCCGAGGCGACGTTCTTCCCGATCACCTTCCGCGGCGAGTCCTTGCTGGGGTTCATCGGCCACGGCCATATCGGCTGGCGCATCAACGACGACTGGCTGGTGTCGGCGTGGCGCCTGAAAAACGGCAAGCTGGAACCGGTGGCCTCGGCCTATATCGCGGTGAAACGCGGGCCGTTGTTGCTGTCGTCGATCGTGCCGCCTCCGCCTCCGGAGCAGCATTGATCGCACGTCGACCGCCGCAGCCTCGGTGGAAACGGCTCATGGTGGGAGCCGACCTTGTCGGCGATCCCGCGGCAGCGGGCAAGTGTAAGGCAAGCACCCATCGCCGCTGAAGCGGCTCCCACAAGAGCGGCTTCCCAGGGCCACAAGAGACAATCAATCCAGTGGACCCAAACGGGTAGGGGGCCCCACGAAAAATAATCCAGTGGACCCAAACTTGTGGGAGCCGACCTTGTCGGCGATCCCGCGGCAGCGGGCCAGATCGAGGCAAGCCCCCATCGCCGCTGAAGCGGCTCCCACAAGAGCGGCTGCCATCGGAAGTGGCGCCGCACACGGCAAGCCCTACTTCCCCGGATTCCATGGCATCCCCTCGAAATTGGTGCTATATCGGCGGCGTCACCCGGTTGCGGGGCCGCGAGTGACGCCCAGCCAAGGAGGTTGCCCATGTTCCTCGTATCACGGATGTTCCGTATCGTCGTTCCTGCTCTCCTGCTGGCGACCGTCGCGCAGGCGAGTCCTGCTGCATCGCCATCGCCATCGCCGTCCTGGATGGAACGCCGCGGCAGCTTTCTTCTGCCGGCGCAGGACGGCGCGCAGCTGGCGCTCGTCGCCTTCGTGAACCCCGCGACGCATCGCGTCACCTATGGCTTTCGCGACATCCCGCAACGCATGAACTGCGCGCCGGCCACGCTGGGCCGGGGGCAGGTCTACGACGTGGAAGGTACGCGGATATCTTTCAGCAAGGAGTGCGTGCGTGGCACCTTGACCTATATCCCGCGCAACGTACCGGCGAAACGCGCTTTCGAGGCGTTGTTGGCCGAGCGGAAGGTGTTGCATGTGCGCACGCAGTCGTTCTTCCCGCTGACGTTCGATCTGTCCGGCTTGCCGGCCGTGCAGCAGCGGCTCGAATTGGCCGCCGCCGCTCCCTCGAAACGCGGCGGCTGACGGGATATGGTGGGAGCCGACCTTGTCGGCGATGGGTGCTTGCCGTCATCAGGCCCGCTGCCGCGGGATCGCCGACAAAGGTCGGCTCCCACAAGTTTGGGTCCACTGGACTATCCCTCGTGGGCCCTCCTACCCGTTTGGGTCCACTGGATTGTCTCTTGCGGCCCTGGGAAGCCGCTCTTGTGGGAGCCGCTTCAGCGGCGATGGGAGCTTGCCTCGGCCTGGCCCGCTGCCGCGGGATCGCCGACAAGGTCGGCTCCCACCAGAGCTGATCCCACCGGAGCTGATCCCATCAGAGCGGTTCCCGCTGGAAACCGATGCTTCTGTCGGTCAGGCCTTGCGACGGCGTAGCGCGTAGCCGATGCCGAGGATCGCGAACCACACCGGGCTGGCGATCAGGGCCTGGCGCGTGTCGCTTTCCAGGGCCAGCAAGACCAGCACGAAGGCGAAGAACACCAGGCACACCCAGCACATGACCACGCCGCCGGGCATCTTGTAGCTGGACACCGCATGCAGTTCCGGCCGGTTCTTCCGGTAGGCGATGTAGGCGATGAGGATCAGCGACCAGACGAACATGAAGAGGATCGCGGCCAGTGTCGTCACCAGGGTGAACGCCGTGACCAGGTTCGGGATCACGTACACCAGCATCGCGCCGCCAAGCAGGCAGATGCACGAGAACAGCAGGCCGCGCGACGGCACGGCGGCCTTCGACAGGCGCTTGAAGGTCGACGGTGCGTGGTCTTCCTCGGCCAGGCCGTAGAGCATGCGGCTGGTGGAGAAGATGCCGCTATTGGCCGACGAGGTGGCCGAGGTGAGCACGACGAAGTTGATCAGGCTGGCGGCGGCGGGAATGCCCGCCAGCACGAACAGTTCCACGAAGGGGCTCTTGCCCGGCAGCACCTGGCGCCACGGCGTCACCGCCATGATCACCACCAGGGCGAGCACGTAGAACAGGATGATGCGCACGGGGATCGAGTTGATCGCCTTGGGCAGGTTGCGTTCCGGGTCGGCCGTCTCGGCGGCGGTGGTGCCCACCAACTCGATGCCGACGAAGGCGAACACCGCGATCTGGAAGCCGGCGAAGAACCCACCGATGCCCATCGGGAACATGCCGCCGTCGCTCCACAGGTTGGTCAGCGAGGCCACGTGGCCATCGGGCGAGCGGAAGCTCCAGGCGACCATGCCGAAGCCGGTGACGATGAGCGCGCAGATGGCGATGATCTTGATCAGGGCGAACCAGAATTCCAGTTCGCCGAAGAGCCGGACCGTGGTGAGGTTCAGCGTCAGCAGGAGGAGTACGCAAAGCACCGCGGGTATCCATGGCGCGAGGCCGGGGAACCAGAATTGCGCGTACGAGGCGATGGCGATGACGTCGGCGATCGCCGTGATGATCCAGCAGAACCAGTAGGTCCAGCCGCAGAAGAAGCCGGCCCATGGGCCGAGCAGGTCGGTGGAGAAGTCGATGAAGGACTTGTAGCCGAGGTTGGAGAGCAGCAGTTCGCCCATCGCGCGCATGACGAAGAACAGCATCACGCCGATGATGAGGTAGACGAAAAGGATGGACGGGCCGGCGAGGCTGATCGTCTTCCCCGACCCCATGAACAACCCGGTGCCGATGGCACCGCCGATGGCGATCAGCTGCAGGTGGCGGTTCGACAGGCTACGCCTGAGGTGCTCGGGTGACTGCTCAGGCACGTGGCTCATCGGCATTCGGCTCGGCTCGGGACGGAAGCGGGCACCATACGGGCAGGGGTGGGGTGACGGCAAGGCGGGGATCGCCGCTTGGGGCTCGCCGCCGCCGGTCCGCTGCCGCGGAATCGCCGACAAGGTCGGCTCCCACAGGGTTCCCATCAGTTCTGTGGGAGCCGCTTCAGCGGCGATGGCGCGCAGCGCCCTGTACTATCCCGCCAGAAGGCGACACTTATCCCGCCCCGGAGCCACCCCGCATGATCGATCCCGCCCATATCGCGCTGATCGAGGCTTACCTCGACGCGTACAACCGCTTCGACATCGAGGGCATGCTTGCCACCTTGTCCGACGACGTGCGCTTCGAGCACCACAGCGGCGGTGAGTTGAGCATCGCGACCGATGGGAAGGCGGATTTCGAGAAGCTGGCACGGGTCGGCGCGGCGATGTTCGCTTCGCGCCAGCAGTTCGTGACCGAATTGCGCGAGGTTGGCGAAGCCGGCGACGCGGTGATCGCGGACATCCAGTTCCATGGCGAGATCGCCGACGATATTCCCGACGGTCCCGGCGCGGGCACGGTCATCGAAATGCGTGGCACATCGGAATTCCGCTTCGCGGCCGGGAAGATATCCCGGGTTATCGACAAGGCCTGAACGGCGAGGCCATGAAGGCTTCCCCGTAGCGGGGCAAGGGGAAGTTTCAAATCACGACGCGTGGCCGGGCCGCATCGGCATCAATCCACCACGCGTTCCACCGCCGCCAACAACGACTTGCGGTCGTAAGGCTTGGCCAGATAAGTCATGCCTTCGCCCAGCCAGGGATGCTGTTCCTTCAGTTCGCCCGAGGTCACCACGACAGCCATGTCCGCGTGGCGCATGGCCAGGTCCTGGCCGGATAGCGAGCCGGGCATGCGCAGGTCGGTGAACAGGACATCCGCTTTTTCCGTCTGCAACCATCGTTCGGCGGTGTCGCCGTCGGGCGCCGTATGCACGTGATGACCCTCGTTTTCGAGGATCATCGCGGTGAGTTCGCGGATGAGGTCGTCGTCCTCCACGAGAAGGACGACGAGGGGGCGTGCAGTGGCCATGTCGCTCGCTTGCGGGAAGAAGGTCTCCGATGCACATAGCCCCGCAACGCGTGAATACGATGTCAAGAATCGGCACCGCCGGCCCGGGTGCGATCAGAATCCTTCGAGCACGATCTTGCCCTTCGCCTTGTGGCTTTCGATCAGTTTGTGCGCGCGGCGAAGGTTCTCCGCCGTGATCGCGCCGAAGTGCTCGCCGACCGTGGTGCGCAACACGCCGCTATCGACCAGTTCCGCCACGCGGTCGAGCAGGTCGTGCTGCCTGGCCATGTCCGGCGTCTGGTACGTCGAACGGGTGAACATCGATTCCCAATGCAATGAAATGGACTTGCGCTTGAGCTTGGTCGCGTCGAGCGATGCCGGATCGTCGATGAGCCCGAACTGGCCCTGCGGCTTCACGATCTCGATGATCTGTTCGTAGTACGCATCGGTGTGGGTGAGGCTGACGAGGTGGTCGACCTGTCCGATGCCGAGCGCCTCCAGCTGTGGCGCCAACGGCTTGCCGTGATCGATCACGTGATGCGCGCCGAGGTCGCGCACCCAGTTCGCCGTCTCCTCGCGCGAAGCGGTGCCGATGACCTTGAGCCCGGTCAGGCGACGGGCCAGTTGCACGAGGATGGAGCCCACGCCACCACCGGCGCCGATGATGAGGATCGACTCGCCGTGGTTGCCGCCTTCGGCGATCTTCAGGCGGTCGAACAGCATCTCCCATGCCGTGATCGCGGTCAGCGGCAGGGCGGCCGCATCGGCGTCGCCCAGGCTGCGCGGCTTGCGGCCCACGATGCGTTCGTCGACGAGCTGGAAGCGTGCGTTGCTGCCCGGGCGTAGCAGGGAGCCGGCATAGAACACGTCGTCGCCTTCCTTGAACAGGGTGACATCGGTACCGACCGCGGCCACGGTACCCACGGCGTCGAAACCGAGGGTGCGCGGCGCCGTCACCGGCATGTTGTTCCTGACCTTGGTGTCGACCGGATTCACGGACACGGCGCGGACGGCGACCAGCAGGTCTCGCGGGCCCGGCACGGGTTGCGGCAGATCGATCTCGACCAGGGCGTTCGGGTCGTCGATGGGCAGGCCGTGCTGGGTGTAGACGATCGCTTTCACAGGGGGCTCTCCGTTGGGAATGCCCCATCGTCCTCCCTCCGGCCCGGGCGAAAAACCCATGAACCGCGCCATCAGTTTCATCGTTGCGTTGAAGATCGGTTGCTTCAGGGCCCCCGGTGGCACCGGAGGCCCCTGGGGGACCCCGCCAAAAAGGCCGATACCCAGGTTCCACGTCTGCCCCTATGATGCGCCCCACGATCGACAGCGTTTCAGGGGGAACGGTATGTCGGAGGGGAAAACGGGCAGCGTGCTCGGCGACCGTCGTTTCGTCGCCGAGATGGACGCCCTGCAGAAGTTCGGCAGGATGGAGCGGGAAGCCCAGCTGGGCGATGCGCAGGCGCAATTCGTGGTGGCGCAGATGTTTGCCGAAGGCGACCACGTCGCCCAGGACCGGCTGCGCGCGGCCCACTGGTTTCGTCGCGCCGCGGAGCAAGGGCACCTCGAAAGCCAGTGTCGCCTCGCCGCGCATTACGCGGAAGGGCTCGGCGTGCCGCGCGATCCGTTCGAAGCGGCGGGTTGGTACCGCCGCGCGGCGGAAGCCGGCTCGGCCGATGCGCAGGCTGCCTTGGGCACGCTTTACGCGCGCGGCCATGGCGTCGCCCTGGATCGAAGGGAGGCGCTGCGCTGGTGGGGCCGCGCGGCGGAGCAGGGCCATGTGCAAGCGTGCGTGAACCTGGGCGTCTCGCATTATTTCGGCCGCGGTGTTCCGCGGGACGCCGAACTCGCCTTCGCCTTCTACAGCCGGGCGGTGGAACGTGGCGCGCCGGGCGCGCGTGGCTATAGCGATGCGCTGTGCAGCCTCGCGCACATGTATTGCGACGGTATCGGCGTGGCCCGCGATCCGGCCATGGGCGCGCACTACTACCGGCGTGCGGCGGAACTGGGTAGCGGTATCGCCCAGTTCACCCTGGGCAAGCTGTACCTCGACGCCAGCGCGCAACCGGAAGACCGCGAGCAGGCCCGGCATTGGCTCGGCCGCGCCGCCGAGCAGGGCGACGCGGAAGCGCGCCGGCACCTCGCCATGCTGGACACCGAACTCGCCCCGGCCGAAGGCACCCCCGCAAGCGGAGCGCCCGCGCCGGAACGGCTGGCCCAGCTCGGTCCCCAGGACGCGGCGGGACAATTCCTGCTCGGCCAACGCCTGGCGTCCGGTGACGGCGTGGCGCGCAACGACCGTGAAGCCGTCCGCTGGCTGGCGCTGGCGGCGGAACGCGGCCATGTGGCCGCCCAGTACGCCCTGTCGCGCATGATCGACGCCGGTCGCGGCGTACCCCGCAACATCGAGGAAGTGCTCCGCCTGCTGCGTTGCGCGGCCGGCGCGGGCCATGCCGATGCCCAGTTCGAACTAGGCGTGCTGCACGGCCGTGGCGACGGGGTGCCGCGCAACCAGGCGATCGCCCGGGCCTGGTTCCGCAAGGCGGCCGCGCGCGGACACCTGAAGGCGTTGCGCAAGCTGGAGCGGCGATCCTGGTGGCGGGTCTGGTAGGTTCCGCCCGCGCCGCAACATCCTGCGGCCGTGACTTCCGGCGCTTCCTTTCCCGCCGGACTCGGATGACCATCGGGCGAATCGATCGAACCCAAGGGCCCATCCGAATGCGTACACCTCTCGTCAGCGCGATCGCTTTCGCGCTCGCCGGTCTATCCGCCGTGGCCGTCGCCGCGCCGGCCGACGACGCCAGCCAGCTTGCCACCACCCAGCTGCCCCGCAGCGTGCGGCCGACGCATTACGACGTTTCCGTCGTACCGCATGCGGACAAGCTCGCCTTCGACGGCAAGGTCGCCATCGGCATCGATGTGCTGGAACCCACCGCTTCCATCACGCTCAATGCGATGGACATGACCTTCGCCAACGTGACCCTCGTCCCGGCGAAGGGCAAGGCGAAGTTCACGGCGCCCAAGGTCGCGATCGACGCGGACGCGCAGACGGCGACCTTCACCTTCGACCATGCCGTTCCCGCCGGCAGCTATACGCTGTCGATGGATTACACCGGCAAGATCGGCACGCAGGCCAACGGCCTGTTCGCGATCGACTACGACACCAAGGCCGACGGCAAGAAGCGCGCGCTGTACACGCAGTTCGAGAATTCCGACGCTCGCCGCTTCGTGCCCTCGTGGGACGAGCCGGCCTACAAGGCGACCTTCACGCTCTCGGCGACGGTGCCGAGCAACCAGATGGCGGTGAGCAACATGCCCGCCGCGTCGAAGAAGGATCTCGGTAACGGCCTGACCAAGGTCTCGTTCCAGCCGTCGCCGAAGATGTCCACCTACCTGTTGTTCTTCGGCCTGGGCGAATTCGATCGCGCCACCACGAAGAGCGACGGTGTCGAGATCGGTGTCATCACGCAGAAGGGCCTCACCTCGCAGGCGCAGTTCACGCTCGACACGGGCAAGGCCGTGTTGCAGGAATACAACGCGTACTTCGGCGTGCCGTATCCGCTGCCCAAGCTCGACAACATCGCCTCGCCGGGTTCGAGCCAGTTCTTCTCCGCGATGGAGAACTGGGGTGCCATCTACACCTTCGAGTACGCGCTGCTGCTCGACCCGTCCATCTCCACCCAGTCCGACAAGCAGGAAGTGTTCAACACGGCCGCGCACGAAATGGCGCACCAGTGGTTCGGCGACCTGGTGACGATGCGCTGGTGGGACGACCTCTGGCTCAACGAAGGCTTCGCCTCGTGGCTGGCCTCGCGCACCACCGAGCGCCTGCATCCGGAATGGCATACCAACCTCGAAGCGGTGTTCATCCGCGAAGCCGCGATGTCGCGCGACGCCGTCGCCACCACCCACCCGGTGGTGCAGCACGTGGCGACCGTGGAGCAGGCCAGCCAGGCCTTCGATTCGATCACCTATTCCAAGGGCGAGTCGGTCATCCGCATGCTCGAAGCCTATGTGGGCGCGGATACGTGGCAGAAGGGCGTGCAGGCGTACATCAAGGCGCATGCGTATTCGAACACGGTGTCCGACGACCTCTGGAAGGAAATCGACGCGGCGGCGGGCAAGCCGGTCAGCACCATCGCCCACGACTTCACGTTGCAGCCGGGCATCCCGCTGGTGCGCGTGGAATCGGTATCGTGCGCGAACGGCTCCACCACGCTGAAACTGACGCAGGGTGAGTTCACCCGCGACCGTCCCGAGAAGAAGGCGCTTGCGTGGCATGTGCCGGTGATCGCCAAGACGGTCGGTGGCACCGCTTCGTCCACGCTGCTTTCCGACGGCAGCGGCACGCTCACTGTCGCCGGTTGCACGCCGGTGCTGGTCAACGCGGGCCAGACCGGCTACTACCGCACCCTCTACGCGCCGGCGCAGATCAAGGCGTTGCAGGGCGCGTTCGCCAAGCTCGATCCGATCGACCAGCTCGGCCTCACCGCCGACGTCTGGGCGCTCGGCATGGGTGGCCTGCAGCCCGCGTCCGACGTGCTCGACCTGATCAAGGTCGCGCCACTGGATGCCACGCCGCTGCTGTGGGACGGCATCGCCAGCGACTTCTCCACGCTCGACGATTACTACCAGGGCGACACGAAGCGCCAGGCCGCGCTGCGCAAGTACGCGATCTCCCGCCTCTCGCCGAAGTTCGAGCAGGTGGGCTGGGAAGCGAAGCCGGGCGAGGAAGCGCCGGTGGCGGTCCTGCGTGCGCACCTCATCGGCACGCTGGCCCACCTGGGCGACGCGAAGGTCATCGCCGAGGCGCGCCGTCGCTACGAGACGAACACGATGCCGGCCGAGCTGCGCAAGTCGATCCTCGCCGTGGTCGCTTCGCATGCGGACGCCGCCACCTGGGACAAGCTGCATGCGGAGGCCAAGGCGGAGAAGACCCCGTTGGTGAAGGATCGCCTGTACGCCCTGCTCGGAACGACGGAAGACGAGGCGCTGGCGAAGCGTGCACTCGAACTCGCGCTCACCGACGAGCCCGGTGCGACCAACAGCGCCGGCATGATCTCCGCCGTCTCTCGCGCGCATCCGGAGCTGGCCTTCGATTTCGCCGTGGCGCACAAGGACACCGTCGATCATTTCGTCGACTCGACGTCGTCCGCTCGTTACTACCCGATGCTTGCCGGTGGCTCGCTCGACCTGGCCACGATCGATAAGATCAAGGCCTTCGCCGACAAGTACATCGCCGCGACCTCGCGCCGCGACGCGGAAACCAGCATCGCGAACATCCGCTACCGCGCCATGGTCCGCAAGGAACGCCTGCCGGCGATCGATGCGTGGCTGAAGAAGAACGGCTGATCGGCACCGTTTGAGTGATGGGCCCGCCGGTCGCGAGACCGGCGGGCTTTTTTTGTTGGGAGCCGACCCTGTCGGCGATGGGTGCTTGCCTCGACCTGGCCCGCTGCCGCGGGATCGCCGACAAGGTCGGCTCCCACAGGGCTGCCCCCAGGCTCCCGCCAGGTCTTTCCCAACCGGTCTATTCGATTGGCTGTTGTGGGAGCCGCTTCAGCTGCGATGGGTGCTTGCCTCAACCTGGCCCGCTGCCGCGGGATCGCCGACAAGGTCGGCTCCCACAGGGCTGCTCCCAAGCTCCCACCAGGTCTTTCCCAACCGGCCTACTCGATCGCCGTTGTGGGAGCCGCTTCAGCGGCGATGGGTGCTTGCCTCAATCTGGCCCGCTGCCGCGGGATCGCCGACAGAGTCGGCTCCCACAGGGTCTCCCATAGGGTCTGGTCCTGCCTGGTCTGGTTCCCCCTACCAAGGGGGAACCAGACCAGGGTTCCCGGCTGGCTCAGAAGCGTTCGAGCACGCCGGCGATGGTCGCTGTCATGAAGGTGGCGATGGAGCCGCCCAGCACGGCGCGCAGGCCGAGGCGGGCGAGGTCGCCTCGACGGTTGGGCGCAAGGCCGCCGATGCCGCCGATCTGGATCGCGATCGAGGAGAAATTGGCGAAGCCGCACAACGCATAGGTCGCGATCAGGCGGCTTTCCGGCATCAGGTCGGGCAGGTGCCGGGCGAGGTCCGCGTACGCCACGAACTCGTTGATCACCACTTTCTGGCCGATGAAGCTGCCGACGAGGGTCGCGTCCTTCCAGGGCACGCCGATCAGCCACGCCACCGGGGAAAGGACCCAGCCAAAGATGGTCTCGAGGCTCAGTACCACCGGGTGGCCGGTGCTGGCGGAGAGCCATGCGTTGAGGCTGTGTTCGCCGCCGACGGTGCCGACCCACTGGACCGGACCGTTGATCAGGGCGATCAGCGCGATGAAGGCGAGCAGCATGGCGCCGACGTTCATGGCTAGCTTCAGGCCGTCGCCTGCACCCGTGGCCGCGGCATCGATGACGTTGGCCGTGGTCTTCTCGACGTCGATCTTCACCGTGCCGCGGGTGAGCGGTTCCTGCGTCTCGGGGACCAGGATCTTCGCCAGCACCATGGTGGCCGGGGCGGCCATGACGCTCGCGGTGAGCAGGTGCTTCGCGTAGAACATGCGTTGCGCCGGATCGTCGCCGCCGAGCATGGCCACGTAGGCCGCCATCACGGAGCCGGCGATATGCGCCATGCCGCCGATCATCACGGTCATCAGTTCGGCCTGGGTCATCCGCTCGATGTACGGCTTGATGGTGAGCGGCGCCTCGGTCTGGCCGATGAAGACGCTGGCGCAGACACTGGTGGTTTCCGCGCCGGACACGCGCATCACCTTGGTGATCACCCAGGCCATGCCCTTCACGATCTGCTGCATCACGCCGAGGTGGTAGAGCACGCCGGTGAGCGCCGCGAAGAAGACGATGGTCGGTAGCACCTTCACCGCGAAGATCACGCCGAACTTGCTGCTGTCGAGCAGGCTGCCGAAGATGAAGCGCGAGCCCACGTCGACGTAGTCGAGCAGGCGCACGAATCCGGTGGCGATGGCGTCGAAGACGTCGCGGCCGAGCGGCACCTTGAGCACGATGGCCGCGAAGGCGATCTGCAAGGCGACGCCGGTGGCGACCAGCTTCCAGTCGACCACGCGCTTGTTGTTGGAGAAACAGAACGCGATGCCGACGAGCACCGCCAAACCGAACAGGCCAAAAAGGACGTGGCCTAGCAGACCCAGCATCGTGACTTACCCCTTGGAAGGCCGGGGGCAGCCCCGTGACCACTTTAAAAAACGCGAGGTTACGGGAGGTGGCCTTGTGGGGCAAGGCGCGCTGCGGAATCGGGACGGGCCGACGTCTTTCGCGCACCCCCTGTCCGGGCTTACCCTCGACGCATGAATCTCTTCCTTACCATCGCCCTGGTCCAGATCGTGGCCCTGGTCACGCCCGGCCCGGACTTCTTCTTCGTGTCCCAACTCGCCGCCAGCCGTTCGCGGCGCGAAGCCTTCGCGGGTGTGGTCGGCATCGCGCTCGGCGTGGCGGTCTGGGCGGCGCTGGCCTTGCTCGGCTTGCAGATTCTCCTGCACCGGCTGGCCTGGCTGGAGCGGGGAATCGCCATCGCCGGCGGCGCCTACCTCTGCTGGATGGGGTTCCAGATGCTCAGGTCGGCGTGGAAGGCGAAACCGGACGCCGCCGTACCGGTGGTCGATGTGCGTGGCTCCAGCCCGTGGCGCGCGATGGTGCGCGGGCTGGCCACCAACCTGGCCAATCCCAAGGCCGCGATCTACTTCGCCTCGATCTTCTCGGCCTTTGTCGGCGACGGCATGTCCGCCACGACGCGCTGGGGCCTCTGGGCCATGGTCACCCTGGAAACCTTTCTCTGGTTCGCCGTCGTGGCGGGCATCTTCGCCTTGCCTGCGATGCGTCGCGGCTATGTGCGCGCGAGCCGCTGGATCGACGGCGGCGCGGGGGCGATCTTCACCCTGTTCGGCCTGCACCTGATCTTCGGCCGCCGGGCGATCTAGCCCTTTTCGAGGTTGCGGGTCACCTGGGCCAGGCTTTCCGCCAGCAGGCCGGGTTGATCCACGCCCTCCAGCGCCGCGCGGGCGAGCTCGGCGATGAGCGCCCGCACGCGCTCGGCCATGCGCTTGCCGGCGGGAGTGAGGGCGATATCGGCCAGGCGCCTGTCCGCCTCGTTGCGCACGCGCAACACCAGGCCGCGCTCCACGCCCGCATCGACCGCGTGGGTCACCGTGCTGGCATTGACGCCGCAGGCGCTGGCCAGTTCGGTGGAGATCATGCTGCCGCGCGAGGCCAGCATCAGCAGGATGTCGCTCTGCAAGGCGGTGAGCCCGAATTCGCGTTGGGCACGGCGGCGCACGGCATCGCGCAGGCGCGATCCCGCCAGCATCAGGTCACGGCCCAGGCCCAGGGGCGAGGGCGTCGTCTCGTCGCCGGTCATGTCAATCGGCCGCGCGACGCCATGCGCCGGGAGGCATGCCGATCGTGCGGGTGAAGACCCGCGTGAAATGGCTCTGTTCGGCGAAACCACAGCCCAGCGCGATGTCGGCCAGCGACATCTCCGTGGTGCGGAGCAATTCACATGCGCGTTCGATACGGCGGTCGAGCAGCCAGCGGTGCGGCGGCTTGCCCAGGCTGCGGCGGAACGCGCGCGAGAAATGGTTGACGGACAGCCCGCAGGCCTCGGCCACGGCGGACACCGGGAAGGACTGGTCCAGCCGCTCGTCCATATAGGCGATGGCCCGGCGTTCCTGCCAGTTGGCGAGGCCCCCGCGAGGGGTGGCCTCCTCCCGCGAGGGGCGGAAGGTCAGGATGGCACGCAGGGCCAGGGCGACGTGGGCGAGCAGGGGAGCATTGGGTGCCTCGGCGCGCAGGCTGTCGAACAGCACTTGGGCCAGGGTGCGCACGGCAGGCGGGTGCTGGGCGCATACATCGCCTTCCGCCTGCCGGCGAAACAGGATGGCACCCGCACCCTCGGTATCGGCCGCATAGGCGGCGCGATAGATCAGGAGCAGGTCGTCCTCGGCATCGTCCGCGTCGTCGAGCAGGATCTCGGTGAGTTGGGCGCGCCCGCGCAGGTCGGCGATGAGGTTGACCCCCCGCTGCCGGTCGCCACGATCCACGGCGGCGGATCGTTGGGCGAGGTCGACGATGACGGTGGGTAAACCCACGTGTCGGGTAGTGCAGGCTGCTGGTTCGGCGCGGTACATGAGCCGATCCTCTCGAGGTATCGGATGACGAGCCAAGGATTGCGCATGCAAGGAATGCAGCCTACACCCTTAAGAGGTAGGTCACGCAACTAGGCCTTTTGGCCGCGTGTCACAGGACCCAGCGCGCGATGGCCGCCACCACGGCGAGCACGAGCACCACGATCAGCACATGGCGCAGGTAGGCCCCGCCGGACGCGCCGCCGTCGTAGCTGGCATCGTCATAATCATGCGATGCGTCGCGCGGGTGGCGGACGAAAGGCAGGCGCAGGCGGTTGCGGCGTTTGGCTGGCATGTCGTCATGCTACCGATTCAGGTACCTACCCGCGAGGTGTTCTTCAGTTCCTCGAGTATCTCCGGACCTCGCACATCGATATGGTCCAGGTTGTTCACGTAGAACCGCACGAAAGGCTTTTCCGCGTCCTTCGGCATCCATGGCTTCGCCCAGACGAAGACGACGCAATAGCCGTCCGATTCCGCGATGAGTTTGTCGAGCCTCGCCCGCAGCAGCTTGCGCACGGGATAGGCGTCGATGTCCTTCGCGGTGAGGGTGATCGTCGGCCGCAGTTCGCCGTCGTCGTGGCGGAAGGGGCGCGAGAAGCGCAGGTAATAGCCGCCTTCCCTGGTGGCGCGCAGCGACGCCGTGCCCCACCACACGGCGCGGGTACCGAGCTGGTCGGCCGCCTTCTGCCGGTAGATGTTGCGAAAGAGGGCTTCATAGGTGACGGTCTCGCCGCCGATGTCGACCGTGGCCTCGGCCAGGTCCTTGTCCCGGCGATGCTCGAGGAACTTCTGCACCAGCGAGGACAGTCGGTAATAGTGGCTGGGGCGTGGCTTCAGCCCGGTGCCGGCGCTGGTCGCCACGCGGCGCGCGGGTCCCGTAGCCGGGTCCGCTTTCGCCGCCGCCGTGGTGGCGCGGAAATGATCGGCCGGTCTTTCCGCTTCGAAGACATCCGGTCGTTTGCCGGCGGCCGGTTCACCACGGCCATGCGCCACCTCGCAGCTTTCCGCATGGTCTTCCAGGCGGCGCGATCGAAAATACGGGCGAATGCGCAGGTTCTGCTCGGGCTTGTCCAGGCAGGCGCAGATAAGCGGTGCGGAACAACCGGTGCCGACACAGGTGAACGTGGCATCGTGGCCGAGCAGGTCGGCCCAGTAGAGTTCGTAGGCGCGCTCGGCGGTGAGCCGTTCGTCGCGTTGGGGGGTGATCGCTTCTTCGATCGACACGGTGCGGGTTCCCGGGCTGCTGGCTGTCCGGACTTTACCGCGGCCGACGCCACTTCACTCTGGAAGCCGCTTTACTGTGGGAGCCGCTTCAGCGGCGATGGGTGCTTGCCGTGACCTGGCCCGCTGCCGCGGGATCGCCGACAGGGTCGGCTCCCACCAGGCAGGTTCAGAAGCTGCCGAAGCCCCGGGCGGGTTCGAGTCCGAGATCCGTCTTCACCCCGCGCAGGAATGCCAGGACATCCTCGTAGCGGCCCGCGGCCACGAGCGACTCGGCCGTCAGCAGCCCAAGTCCGGCGATGGGGTCGTCGCGGTACCAGGCGATGCGGGCGGATTCGTCCGGCTCGACGCGGGCGGCCTCGCGCAGCACTTGCCAGGCGTGCGACTTGCGCACGGCACCTGCGACGGTGGAATGGATATCGACGATCCGGGCGTGCGGCATACGGCTCAACCTCTATACGGCGGCGATGGTGCGCCGACACGTTGCATAGACGGCAACGTGCCTACCTTTCCTGTCCTGATCCTTTCCCGACGGAGATTCCGCTCATGGCCAAGGTCCTCGTTCTCTACTACTCGGCATACGGCCACATCGAGACGATGGCCAACGCCGTCGCCGAGGGCGCTCGTGAAGCAGGTGCCAGCGTCGACATCAAGCGCGTTCCCGAACTGGTCCCCGACGATGTCGCGAAAAAGTCCGGTTTCAAGCTCGACCAGGCCGCGCCGGTGGCGCGGGTGGAAGAACTGGAGAACTACGACGCGATCATCATCGGAACCGGTACCCGTTATGGCCGGATGACGTCGCAGATGGCCAACTTCCTCGACCAGACCGGCGCGCTGTGGATGCGGGGCGCGCTCAATGGCAAGGTCGGTGGTGCCTTCGCCTCGACGGCCACGCAACATGGCGGCCAGGAGACGACGCTGTTCTCGATCATCACGAACCTGTTTCATCTGGGCCTGATCCCGGTGGGCTTGCCCTACAGTTTCCAGGGCCAGTTGAGACTCGATGAAATCACCGGTGGCAGCCCCTACGGAGCTACGACCATCGCGGCCAGCGACGGTTCCCGCAAACCCAGCGAAAACGAACTCGCCGGCGCCCGTTTCCAGGGCAGGCACATAGCCGAAGTCGCCATGAAGCTCTTCGGCTGAGGCTCAGGCTTCCTGCCAGCGCGAGCGCCGCCAGTGACTGGGGCTTTGCCCCACCAGGC
The DNA here is from genome assembly GCF_056754745.1 of Luteibacter sp. TLI7-4A. Classification (NCBI taxonomy): domain Bacteria; kingdom Pseudomonadati; phylum Pseudomonadota; class Gammaproteobacteria; order Lysobacterales; family Rhodanobacteraceae; genus Luteibacter; species Luteibacter sp. TLI7-4A. The sequence continues at coordinate 4,188,385 of NZ_JBPGWO010000001.1, forward strand.
GACGGAAAAGGTTGCACAGGTGCGCCTGGTCGGAAAGGCCGCAGGCCAGGGCGATCTGGCTGAGCGGTTCACGGGTCTGCAACATCAACGACTGCGCGCGTTCCACGCGGCGGCGCATGATGTAAGCGTGCGGCGGATCGCCGAAGGTGTCCTTGAACGCCCGGCAGAAATAGCTGCTGGACAGCCCCGCGATCGCCGCCAGGTGGTCGATGGTGATCGGGAAACCCAGGTTCTCGTCCACATGGGCCGCCACGCGGCGGGCCTGCCATGGCGCCAGGCCCGCGCCGGCACGACGGCCCGTCGTCGCAGGCTCCTTTGCCACGACCGGCGGCGCCTGCTCACGTTCCAGCAGCGCGGCCACCTGGGCGACACAGGCACGGGTGGTGGCGAGGTCGGTCTCGGCGGCGGTGAGGGCCTGCTCGAGCAGGCGGGTGACGTTGGAGGGCGCCATGCCATGCATGGCTTCGGAAGCCAGCGTGGCCCCCGTCCCGGCGTAAGCGTTGGTTTCGAATCGCATCTGCATCGGCTCCACGGCGGCGGCTCATGGGCGGGACTGCCCATGGAGGCAGCGTATGCGCGATGCGGGGTGGGCTGAATTCTACATACGGTCAGGGCGTTCCATACCAAAGGATAGGAGCGCCATGTCGCATTTCTTGTAAGAGCTGTGCCGTAACGGTCAAAAACCATCACCGGCGTGCAAGACTGATATGACATTTATCCATGACGATCCGGGCGGATTCCTACAAGACACCCCGTGTCCCATCTTCCGATGTCCCGATTCGCACCCATGCAAAGCCGTGCCTACGCTCCCGCCACGCGTCCGCGCCGGCTGGTGGCCGCATTGCTCATGGGTTTCGGCGCGCTCCTGGCGCTGGGCGTGTTCCTGGTCGACACGTTCACCCCCCTGCAAAGCGCGGTGGCGGTGGTGTACGTCGTCGTGGTGCTCCTGGTCGCCGCCAGCGGCAGTCGCCGGGCGATCGTCGGCGCCGCCGCGGGCTGCATGGTGCTCACCGCCGTAGCGTATTTCCGTGGCCATGGGTGGCTCGCTATGGATGCGGCCATGATGCGCTGTGCGGTGAGCCTCGGCGCTATCGCGATCACCGCGGTGCTGGCGCTGCGCAACCGGGAACGCCTGATCACCATCGCGGGCCAGGCGAGCCTGATCGAACTGACCCACGACTCCATCTTCGTCCGCGACATGGACGACGTCATCGTGTTGTGGAACGGCGGCGCCGAGCAACTCTACGGCTGGACGGCCCATGAGGCCCTGGGACGCCGTGCGAACGACCTGCTCGGCACGGCTATCCCCGGCGACCGCAAGGCCGCCGATGCCGAATTGTCCGGCACCGGTCGCTGGGAAGGCGAGGTCATCCAGCGCCATCGCGACGGCCGCATCGTGATCGTCGAGGCGCGTTGCGCCCTGCTGCGCGACGAGCAGGGCAAGCCGAGGGTCATCCTGGAAGCCGGCACCGACGTGACCGAGCGCCGTGCCGCGGCCGCCGCCACGGCCGAGAGCGAGCGCCGCTACCGGAGCATGTTCGAAACGGCCCGCTTCTCGTTCTGGGAAGAAGACTATTCGCGAGTGATGGAACGGGTGGCCGCACTGCGCGAGGAAGGCGTGACCGATCTGGCCGCCTACCTCGATGCCCATCCCGAGTTCGTTTCGGAGGCCTGCGCGCTCACCTACGTGACGGATGTGAACGAAGCCACCGTCCGCATGCTCGGCGCGCAGCGGCGCGAGGACCTGATCGGCCCGCTCAGCCGTTTCCTGCCCGCGTCCGAACGCACCTTCGCCCAGGTGCTGCTGACCATCATCCAGGGTGGCGGCATCGCCGAGGGCGAAACGCACCTGGTGAACCTGCGCGGCGAACGGATCACCGTCCTGTTCGGCATGAACATGCCCCTGGGTCCCAGCCGATACGACCGCGTGCTGGTGAGCGTCGTGGACATCACCGACCGCAAGCGCGCCGAGCGCGCCCTGATCGCCGTGCAGGCCGAACTGGCGCAGGCCGCCCGGGTCACCGCCCTGGGCGAGATGAGCGCATCCATCGCGCACGAGGTGAACCAGCCGCTGGCCGCGATCGTCACCCATGGCGAGGCCGCCCTGCGCTGGCTCCGCCGGCCCGAGCCGGACCTGGGCGAAGCCTGCGACGCCATCGAGCGCGTGGTGCGCGACGCCCGCCGGGCCAGCGAGGTGGTGCATCGCGTGCGCAGCCTGGCCAGCAAGGAGCCCCGCCAACACGTGCTGTTCGACCTCGGCACCCTGATCGAGGAATGCGCGCAGTTGCTCGACGGCGAGATCGCCCTGCACCGCATCGTCCTGCGCGTGGATATCGCACGCGACGCGCCGATGCCACGCGGCGACCGCGTGCAGCTGCAGCAGGTGGTGGTGAACCTCATGGGCAACGCCATCCGCGCCATGTCGGCGGTGTGCGGGCGCCGGCAATTGCTGGTGCGCGCGCGGCCCGAGGGCGGCAATGGACTGCTGGTGGAAGTCGAGGACAGCGGCACGGGCATTCCGGAACACATCGCGCCGCACCTGTTCGATGCCTTCGTCACCACGCGGGGCGATGGGATGGGCATGGGCCTTGCCATTTGCCGCTCGACGATCGAATCTCACGGTGGCCGCCTGTGGGCGACCAACCGTCCGGAAGGGGGAGCGACCTTCCATTTCACACTGCCGGTCACGGTGGCCGAGGAGCTCCGGGCATGACACGGGTACCCATCGCCAATGCCGCGCGGACGCCGATCGTATGCATCGTGGACGACGATGCCTCGGTGCGCGAGGCGCTCGCATCGCTGTTCCGCTCGGTGGGGCTGAGCGTGGCCAGCTTTGGCAGCGCCGCCGATTTCCTCGCCCGCGAGCATGCCGACGCCCCGGGCTGCCTCGTGCTCGACGTACGCCTGCCCGGGGTCAGTGGCCTCGACTTCCAGTCGCAGCTGGCGTCGATGGATAACCACCTGCCGATCATCTTCATGACCGGGCACGGTGACATCCCGATGTCCGTCCGCGCCATGAAGGCGGGGGCGCTGGATTTCCTGGCCAAGCCCTTCCGCGACCAGGACATGCTCGACGCCGTGGCCAATGCCATCGAGCGGGACGCGGCGGCACGGCGCGACGCCGACGCGCTGGCCACCCTGCGCCAGGCCTACGCCTCGCTGACGCCGCGCGAACGAGAGGTGATGGGCCACGTCACGGCGGGCCTGATGAACAAGCAGGTGGGTGGGCTGCTCGGCCTGTCCGAGATCACCGTGAAGATCCACCGTGGCAATGTCATGCGCAAAATGGGCGCGAAATCCCTGGCGGAACTGGTAAAACAGGCGGAGGCACTGGGTATTCGCTCCTGACCCGGTGGTCGCCGCACACTTCCGTATGATTCCCATTCCGGGGCGCGCGGCGCACTGTATGGTCGGCAGGCCCGGCAGGTGCCCGGGCGAGGACTCGAGGTTGGCCGCTAACAGGATTGTGGCGATCGTGGATGACGACGAGGCCGTGCGCGCGGCTACGGTGAGTCTGGTTCGGTCGCTGGGACACGAGGCACGGGGTTTCATCTCGGCCGAGGAGTTCCTCCGCCATGGCGGCGACGGCATCGACTGCCTCGTCACCGACGTGAACATGCCCGGCATGGATGGGCTCGAACTGCAACGGCGGCTCATCGAGCGTGGCCATACCTATCCCATCGTCTTCGTCACCGGGTTCCCCGACGGAGGCCTGCGCGAACGGGCCATGAAAGAGGGTGCCTTCTGCTATATCGGCAAGCCGTTCAGTGGCGACGAGCTGGTCACCTGCCTGGAACGGGCACTGGATCGCAGCCGGTAAGTACGGGCTTTTCGTCCCCGGGGTTTGCTACGCTCCGCGCCCATGACCCTCATCGTGTTCCTCATCCTCCTGGCCGTCGGCCTCGTCCTCCTGGTCAGGCGCCGTTCGCGCAGCGGCGTGGTATTCGCCGTCCTTTCATTGGCATGGCTGTTCCTTGCCGGTTGCGGTCCCCTGACAGGCATGTTGCTAGGCCGGCTGCAGGCGGGCTTCGCGCCCGACGTGGCGCAATGGGGCCAGCGTAACGCGATCATCTTGCTGGGCGCCGGTACGGTACGCAGCGGGGCCGGCGTCGTGGAGCCGAGCCTCTACGCCAATGGACGAATCCTGCGTGCGGCCGAGCTCTACCGTTCCTGCAAGGCCACCGGCGCGGACTGCAAGGTGGAAGTCAGTGGTGGTGACGCGATGAAGCTGCACCAGGCCGAAGCCGACGTCTACGCGATCACCCTCGACCGCCTCGGCATACCGCGCGCCGACCTGGTGCTCGAGGCGCGAAGCATGAATACGTTCCAGAACGCCCAGTTCAGCAAGCCATTGCTGATGGCCTACGGCGCGGACAAGGTGGTGCTGGTGTCCTCGGCGGTCCACCTGAAGCGGGCGGTGCTCTATTTCGCCCACTTCGGCATCCGTGGCGAAGCGGTAAGGGGCGACTACGTCACTGCCCGCTACGACTGGTTGCCCACCTCGGAAAACCTCTCCTTCGCGGACTTCGCCATTCACGAATACATCGGCGTGGCTCGTTACCACTTCTATAACGCGATGGGTTGGAACGCGCCGAAGATTCCTGAAGAAAACGTGACCGCGCCGACGCATACGTAACAATTGGCGCTTTATGCTGGTCCACCGTCCGGCACGGACCCGACAACCCAGGAGTTGCCCGTGAAGTCACGTTATATCCTCGCCGCCCTGCTGGCCGCCGCCTCCGTCGCGCCGGTCGCCACCTTTGCGCAGGAAGCCGCCCCGGCCGCGAATCCCGCCAGCGCGATTCCCGCTTCGGACAAGCAGGCGATCCAGAACTACAACCTCAACGACGACGTGTTCAACCGTATCGTGAAGGTATCGCAGGATGCGAAGAAGCAAGGGATCAAGCCGAAGGATGCGAAAACCGATTTCTCGAAGATCCATTCACTCGACGATCTCGCCGCGCAGGTGACCGCCGCCGATCCCCGGATCGAACCGCTCATCAAGAAGTACGGTTTCACGCCGCGTGAGTTCCTGCTGGCGAACCTGGCTGTCACCAACGCGGCGATCGCTTCGGAAGCGAAGAACAATCCGCAGATGGCCGCGTACGTCGACCAGTCCAAGGTGAACAAGCAGAACGTCGCTTTCTATGAAGCACACAAGGCGCAGATCAACGCGTTGATGGCGCAGGACGACGCTGGCGGCGGTCAGTGACGAAACTCCCTCTCAGGCTCGGCTTCGCCATCGTGTTTTGCTTGCCTTGAGGCGGGGGAGCCGGGGGAGCCGTCGGCGTTGTGTGATGCGATAGGTCTTCGCGAGCACCCATCGCCGACAAGGTCGGCTCCCACCTTAAGTCGCCACCGGTCTGCGCGAAATCGCTAACGGTCGACATGTGGCGTTCGCGGGAAAAGCCGTGTGTCAAAGCCCCTCACCCCGCTCGTCAAGCAATCCAACCGCGTCGTTCGTAGGGGGAGGCGTCGGGTGCCGTTCTCAGAGCGATTCCGCAGGGAGGCGTAGGCCGGACGAGGACTTAGCGAACGAGAACGGCACCCGGCGACTCCCCTTGCCTCGACGCAAAAATCCGCGATGGCGAAGCCGAGCCGTACCCCCGAAGTTTCGGCGAAGCATCCTTTATTCCCCCAGGTATCGGTCCAGGGCGTCGATCGCCTCTGCGCAGTCCGCGCGGCCGAAACCGATGCGGAAGCGGTCGGTGGGGGTGGCCGTGAGTTCCGATCGGTAGTTGGATGCGGGGAGCAGGAGTACGCCGGCTTGTTCGACGAGGCCGGCCGCGAATGCGTCGACACCCTCCGGTCCCAGGTACCGCGGATAGGCGATGCAACCGCCGTCAGGGCGATACCACTGGAAGCGGTCGGGCCAACGTGCGAAGAAGCCGTCCAGCGTGGCGAGGTTGCGGTCGATGCGCTTGCGATGTCGCTCCAGGATCGTCGAGCGTGCCTTCAGCGCGATCAAGGCCAAGGCCTCCGATGGGCCGGCATTGCATATCGACAGGTAGTGCTTGTAGCGCTCCATGCGCTGTAACACCGCGCGATCCGCACAGGCGATCCAACCGATGCGCAGTCCCGGCAGTCCATAGGCCTTGGACATCACGCCGAGCGATAGCCCCTTTTCATAGACGTCGGCGGCTTGGGGCAGGTGTGCCGATCCCGAGGGGCCGAGGGAGTGGTACACCTCGTCGCTGAAGAGCCAGATGCCGTGTTTGCGGCACAGTGCCACGAGGGCGTCGAAACGCTCGCGCTCCAGGATCTTGCCGGTGGGATTGTGCGGAAAGTTGATCGATACGACGCGGGTATTCGGTCGGATCGCCGCCGCCACGTCGTCGATATCTAGGGACCAATGGTCATCCGGATTCAACGCGACACCGGTTACCTCGCAAATCGATAGGGGAATCGTTTCGGCCGCCTGGTAATTCGGCGTGACCACGATGGCATGGTCGCCGGGCTCCAGCAGCACGCGCATGGCGATGTAGATGCCCTCCTCGGCACCCGCGAAGCAGAGGATATCCGCCGCGTCGCGTTGCTGGTATGTCGACGCGATGGCTTCACGCAGCGTGGGGGCGCCATAGGTCTGCGTGTAACCCAGGTGCAAGGTCTCGAAGGCCTCGCGATCGGCGGGCTCCGCGAGTGCGAGCAATTGGGTGAGGCTCATGCTCTGGGCATCGGATGCCGTGAGGTGGTAGCGCGCGGCGAATTCCCAGCGCGAGAACCAGCTTTCGAGTCGGAAGTCGGGAAGGGCGGTCATGACCAGGCGTGGTCCTGTTTGTAGACAATATGTCTTATATAAACATAATGTCCAAGCATGTGCCACATGGGTCCATCCTCCCTATAGAAATGCGTGGTCAGCGGATACAGTGTCGCAATGAACTCTACGCGCTCCACCCTATGGCTGCCGGCGCTTGCCGTGCTCGGCTCCGTTACGTCGTTGTGCATCGGCACGTCCTTTGCGAAGAAGCTGTTTCCGCTCATCGGCGCCGAGGGCACGTCGGCGCTTCGCGTCGGTTTTTCCGCACTGGTGCTGCTGATCGTGTGGCGCCCCTGGCGCTGGCCGTTGAGCCGCCGCGATGCGGGCTCGGTGATCCGTTACGGGTTGACCCTTGGCGTGATGAACCTGCTGTTCTACCTCGCCCTGCGCACGATCCCGTTCGGCATCGCCGTGGCCATCGAGTTCAGTGGGCCCTTGGCGGTGGCGATGTGGTCGTCGCGCCGACCGGTGGATTTCGTCTGGCTTGCTTGTGCTATCGCAGGTCTGGTCATGTTGTTGCCGCTTGGCCATGACAGCCCGCTCGACCCCGTGGGCGTCGCGTTGGCCCTGGCCGCCGCCGTGTGCTGGGCCCTTTACATCGTCTTCGGCAAGAAGGCGGGACACCTGCACGCGGGGCATTCGGTCTCGCTGGGGCTCGTTGCCGCCAGTTTCGTCGTCGTGCCCTATGGGATTGCGCATGCGGGAGCGAGTTTGCTGAATCCCGGCATCCTGGCTGCCGGACTCGGTGTGGCCATCGTCTCCAGCGCCATTCCCATGTCGCTGGAGATGATGGCATTGAAGCGCCTGCCCAGTGAGACCTTCGGCATCATGGTGAGCCTGGAACCCGCCGTCGCATCCCTGCTGGCGATGTCGCTCCTGGGCGAGCACCTCATCTCGTCGCAGTGGCTGGCGATCGGCTTCATCGTGCTGGCATCGATCGGTAGCACGGTGACGGCGAAGCGTGCGGCGCCCCCATCGGTGGAAGTGGTTGGCTGAGGTCGACCGGGTGCGGCGTGACAGGCGGGTCGCGGCCTGCGACCCGCCCATCGGTTACCAGGCCTTGCGAACCCCGAGCGTCCCCGCGACACGCCGGTAGTTGCGGGCACCGAAGCGTGTTTCCACGTCGCCCCACACCCGCCAGCCGCTATGTCTCAGGAAGGCGACGCCGAGTTTCAGCGCGTAGCTGTTGCGCGGCACGCCACCTGCGAAGGTTTCGCCATCGAGTTGCGTGGCATCCATCTTGCCGAGGCGGCGAAGCCAGTTGGCGGCCACGTACGGCGAGGCGACGTGCCCGCCCGGCGTGTTCCAGCGAGCCGCCGCACGAGCGCCAAGACGGCTGGTGACCCCGCTGGTATGCGCCGGGATGATACGGGTCCCATTGGCTTCGGTATGCCTGCCACCGCGCATCCGGGTGGCGAGCAACTGTGCCTGGGGTTCCAGGTAGGCGTCGGATTCCGTGCCCAGTGTGGTGCGCCACCGGTGACCGGCTTCGATGCTGGCGGTGAGCACGCCGCTACCGTAGCGCTCGTTCCGCAAGGCGTCGCCTTCCACCCGCTGATTGACGTGCGCGTATTGGGTCCAGCCGCGCAGGTACATGCCATTGTTGGCCCGGACTCCCCCATAGACGCCGGCGGCCGCACCGCGCACGCGCCCCTTGGCCGAATACCGCGTGAGCAGGGAATGGCCACGCGTATCCGCTTGTCCTGCGGAGGCCATGACGCCCACGTGTGACGCGGCGGCTCCGTCGCCGCGAAGCAGGTCGGCGCCCACGGTGAGTTCGTTCGTGGAGGTTGTCGTGGTGATCTGATCGCGCAGGTCGAACGTGGTGTGCTGGCGTTCGAAGCGTGCCCACGCACTGCGGCGGGAGCCTTCGTCTTCCTCGTCTTCACCCGCGCCAGGGCCCGCCTGGAACATGGCGAGCGCCGCCGTCTGGTTGGCCCGGTACGTACCTGTTTCCGGACGCAGCACCGGTGCGGGTGGCTCGCCAGGATCGACCCATCCGCCAGGATCCGGTGTTTGCGGATCGACGATGACCTCACGCACGCTCGATCGCAGATACCAGTCGCCGTCGTCGGGTTGGCTCAGGGAACCTTGGTACAGGAAGTACTCGTGCGCTCCGGCGACCGCGCGGCCAGCGAGTTTAAAGCTGCCGTCCGAGCGGCCGTCGACCCTGACGAGGGGGATGCCGTCCTCGGTGTGGTCGCCTGTGCCGTCGAGCATGTCGACGGCGATCAGGCTGCCCCCCGAGGTATTGCCCGTGACATGGACGAGGTCCGCCGGGGAGTGATCGTCGCCAAGCTGGCCACGCATCCGGAACAGGCCATCGTTGCCCTCGTAATCGCCGGCGATGGTGAGCGTCCCGAATGATCCTGGCGCACTCGGTGCGAAGGCGACGACGCCGTGGTCGTTGCGCAGGCTGCCGATGCGACTGTCGCCGGTGACGTTCCAGGTGCCACCGCTCTCCAGGGAAACATGGCGCACGATCGATGTGGCGCCGGACCAGGTAGCGGCGTTCTTGATGGAAAGCGAGAACTTCGTCTGGTCGGACGGAGGCGCATCCGGTTTGTCCGAAAGGCGGATAGCCCCCACGGCGACGGTGCGGTCGTCCAGCACCACGGTGAACGCCTGCGTGGACGCCGGGTCCACTTCCGCGAATACCCCGTTTCCACTGGTCAGCGATGCACCTCCACCCAGGCGGACGATACCGGGATCGTTGAGACCCAAGGCGGCACCGTTCTGGCTATGCAGGGAGCCGCCATCCATGCGCAGCGTGCCACCCGCCTCCACGATGGCACCGTAGGCGCCGATGCCCGAAACCTCGACCGTGCTGCCCGTGCTGCGGATGTCGCCGCCGGAAGCGTGGATGCCGTGCGCGCTGGCTCCCGAGGTGACGATCGATGAATCGCGCAATTGCACGGTGCCGCCCAGGGTCGCGAACACGCCGTATGCCGACGCGCCTGCCGTGGAGACGCGGGAGCCGCGGACATCGATCTGTGGGAGGCGACCCGGATGATCGCCCCCCTGCGCGAGCAAGCCATGGCTTTGATGGCCAAGTGTAATGACGTCGACGTTTCCGGCGGCGACCGAACCGCCACGATTGTCCAGGCCCGAGGCGAAATCGCCTGTGGTTTCGATGCGCGTGCCGGCCAATGAGAGAGGCCCCCCATTGGCCACGCTCACACCGGCGGCGTGTTCGCCATGGGTGAGGAGGTTGCTGCGGGTGACGGTGAACAAGCCGCTGCCGGTGTTGACGTTCAACGCGTTCGCCCACTCGCCGTTCGTGGTTACCTGGACGTCTTCCAGTGTGGCGGTGGCGGTGTCCTGGGTATGGACGCCATGACTTTCCCTGCCCAAGGTCTCGATCTGCGTGCGGCGCGCGGAGAGCGAGGAGCTGCCGTCGCGGGCGATCAAGCCGGCGGCGTTGTTCCCTTCGGTGCGTATGCTCGTTCCCTCGACCAGGAACTGGCCGCCATCCTCGGCCACGATGCCGGCGGCGACCGTGCCCAGCGTATGGATGCTGCCACCCTCGATACGGCCGGCCGCGCCGTCCAGCGCGAAGGTGGCGCCCGTGGCGCTGCCACCCTCGGTACGGATGTCGACGCCGTAAAGGGCGGTGACGGTGCCTTGTGTGCCCGTGACATAAAGGCCATGGGCGAGATCGCCCGTCGTGATCAGTTCGCCGCCGGTGAGGGTGACTTCGCTGAAGGCGCCGGTCACGCGGATGGCGGACGCGGATTCACCGTGGGTACGCAGGACGACGTGCTTGCCCTCGGCCTTGCCGCCATGGGTGGCCAACACCCCGTAGCGTGATGGTTCGTTGGTTTCGTAGCTTCCGGCGTCGATATCCAGCCAGGTGCCGTCGGCCACGAACGGCGGGGGCTCGGCCGAGGCCGCCGGGGCGCAAAACGCCGCCACGAAGGCGGCGAGGTATCGGCGGGGAGAGGGGTGTTGTATGGTCAAAGCGTCACTCCATGTCAGGCGGCTGGGCAGGGGTGCCCAACAGCAACTTCGGGGTGACAGGATAGGGACTGGCTTCAAATGGCGGAACGCGATTATTCTGAAAATGTCTGCGAACGCCGTCTGCGATGCGCCGCCGGACATCCACGCTTCACAATAGCCGTTGCACCCTAGGCGGGTCCGTCTTTGGACGGGTGCGCCCCGGATGCGAGTTTTATTTTGTCTGCAAGCGCGACGATTGCCGTGGAAGGTTCGCCATTTCGGCGGTATGCTCCGCAGCGCTTGCCCTATACATAACAAATGAGGAGCCCTAAATCATGAAGGTCATTTCCATCACTGCCCTGGCTTTTGTCGCCGCTGCCATGCTGTCGGGCTGCAACAAGTCCGACGACACCTCGGCCACCGCGCCGTCGTCCGCTTCGACCGCCGCTGCCGCCCCCGAGGCTGCTCCGGCCGCCACGCCGCCGGCCGACACCACCCCGCCGGCCGCCAGCACGGCCGCTCCGGCTGCCGCCGGCACCGCCGCTCCGGCTCCGGCTTCGACCGCTTCGGGCCAGTAAGCCACGCTCGCGAACGCCCGTCCTTCCCCGGAAGGACGAGCGGATCCGCGGAAAAACGCCGCTGCTGTTCGCAGCGGCTTTTTTTTGTCCGTTACCAGGGCTCTACGCATGCCTCGTGCCAGGCGGCGGCCAACGGGCTCCATGCCTCATGACCTGTAGCCCTTCCGTTCAGGATGCGGCAGGCTAGGGCGGTTCCGTCCCACTGCCACAGGAATACCCATGCCACGTCGTCCCGTGTTGCTGCCCATGCTCGCGCTGTCCCTGGCTGTCGCCTCGTCCCTGGTCGCCGCGCAGACCGCGCCGCTGACGCCGGATATCCCGGCAAAGTACGACGCGCCCACCAGCGCCAACGACTACGTCAAGCGCGTCGTCGAGATTCCGATGCGAGACGGGGTGAAACTGCACACCGTCATCGTCATCCCGAAGAACGCGAAACACGCCCCGATCCTGCTCACCCGCACCCCCTATAACGCCGACGGGCGCGCGGAGCGCTCGGACGCGCCGACCATGCGCAACCTGCTGCCGATGGGCGACGAGGTCTTCGTGGACGCCGGGTACATCCGGGTCTTCCAGGACATTCGCGGCAAATACGGCTCCGAAGGCGACTACGTGATGACCCGGCCGCTGCGCGGGCCGTTGAATGCCTCCGACGTCGACCATTCCACCGACGCCTACGACACGATCGAATGGCTGACGAAGAACCTGCCCGAATCCAATGGCAAGGTCGGCATGATCGGGTCCTCCTACGAGGGTTTCACCGTGGTGATGGCCTTGGTGAATCCCCATCCCGCGCTCAAGGTGGCCGCGCCGGAGAGCCCGATGGTGGATGGCTGGATGGGCGACGACTGGTTCCATTACGGCGCCTTCCGCCAGACCAATTTCGACTACATCACCGGCCAGAACGCCAAGCGCGGCAAGGGCGCGAGCATTCCGCGCGTGGGCTACGACGACTACGCGAACTTCCTGGCCGCCGGTTCCGCGGGGGATTATGCGCGGGCCGCGGGCCTCGACCAGTTGCCCTATTGGCGCAAGCTCAGCGAACACCCCGCCTACGACGCCTACTGGCAAGGACAGGCACTGGACAAGGAAATGGGCCGCCAGCCGTTGAAGGTGCCCACGATGTGGGTGCAGGGCCTGTGGGACCAGGAGGACATGTGGGGTGCCATCCACAGCTACGAGGCGGTGGAGCCCAAGGACAAGGGCAACGACAGGAACTACCTGGTGATGGGCCCGTGGAGGCACAGCCAGGTGAATTACGACGCGTCGTCGCTGGGTGCGCTCCAGTGGGACGGCGACACCGCGCTGCAGTTCCGCCGGGACGTCCTCCTGCCCTTCTTCAACCAGTACCTGGTCGATGGCGCGCCCAAGGCGAACACCCCGCCGGTGCTGATCTACAACACGGGCGAGAACCATTGGGACCGCTTCAAGAGCTGGCCGCAGGCCAAATCTAGCCGTCCGATGTACCTTAACGCCAACGGAAAGTTGTCGTTTGAGGCTCCTGGCGCGGCCGAATCCAAGTATGACGAGTACGTCTCGGACCCGGCCAAGCCGGTGCCGTACGTGCCGCGTCCGGTGCATTTCGCCGATCGGCAATCGTGGACCACGTGGCTCGTGCAGGACCAGCGATTCGTCGATGGACGTCCGGACGTCCTGACCTACGTGACCGAGCCGCTCACCGCGCCGCTGAAGGTGGCGGGTGCGCCGCAGGTGAACCTCTACGCCTCGACCAGCGGTACGGACAGCGACTGGGTGGTGAAGCTGATCGACGTCTATCCCGACACCAATGCCAGCACGCCGACCATGGGTGGCTACGAACTCGCCGTTTCCATGGATATCTTCCGCGGCCGCTACCGCGAGAGCTTCGCCGAGCCCAAGGCGCTCACGCCGAACACGCCGCTGGAATATCGCTTCGGCCTGCCCACCGTGAACCACACCTTCCTGCCCGGTCACCGGGTGATGGTGCAGGTGCAGTCGTCCTGGTTCCCGCTGTACGACCGTAATCCGCAGACCTTCGTGCCCAATGTCTTCTTCGCCAAGCCGTCCGACTACCGGAAGGCCACGCAGCAGGTATGGCACGCGCCCGGCACGGCCAGCGCGATCGAGCTGCCGGTGGTCCAGGGCGGGAAGTAAGGGCCGAACAGGGCCGCCAGCGGGGCTTTTGCGTTCCCTGCACGCCACCGGCGCGATCCTCGGTCTCCACCCGAGCCCGAGGATCGCCCGCATGGCCCGCCCCATCTGGACCGGTACGCTGTCGTTCGGCCTGCTCAACGTGCCGATCCGGCTGATGTCCGGAGAGCGACGCAACGACCTGCATTTCCGCATGCTCGACCAGCGCGACAATACGCCGGTGCGCTATGAACGCGTGAACGCGGATACCGGCGAGGAAGTCCCCTGGAAGGACATCGTCAAGGCCTTCGAGTACCAGAAGGGCAACTATGTCGTTCTCGAAGAGGACGACATCCGTAACGCCGCCAGCGATGCGCACGAGACGGTGGAGATCGACACCTTCGTCGATGCCAGCGAGATCGCGCCGGCGTACTACGAGAAGCCGTATATCCTGCTTCCGGCGAAGAAGGCCGAGAAAGGCTATGTGCTTCTGCGCGAGACGCTGAAGAAAACCGGCAAGGCGGGCATCGCCCGCGTGGTCATCCGGACCAGGGAATACCTCGCCGCCGTCATGCCGCAAGGCGACGCACTCGTCCTCAACCTGCTTCGCTACAAGTCGGAAGTGGTGGACGCGGAAGACTTCGAGTTGCCGGGAAAATCGACGGCGGAATACCGCATTTCCTCGCGCGAGATGGAAATGGCGACCGACCTCATCGAGTCGATGTCGGGTAAGTGGAAGCCCGAGGATTATCGCGACGAGTTCCGCGAGAAACTTCGCTCGGCCATCGAAAAACGCCTGAAGAGCAAGGGCGTCACCGCCACCGTGGAGGAAGAAGACCGCACGCCGGAGAACGCCACGACCAACGTCGTCGACTTCATGGCGCTGTTGAAGAAGAGCATCGGCGCGAAGACGCGTACACCGGCGGCGAAGAATGCTCCGGGACGCAAGGCGGCGACGAAGAAGGCACCGGCGAAGAAAGCCGTCGCGAAAAAGACGGCGGCGAAGAAGGCGGCCTCGCGCAAGGCACCGGCCAGGCGCCGGAAGGCGGGCTGACTCATGGCGGGACAAAACGTCGGCGGCATCACCATCACCCACCCCGAGCGCGAGGTGTTCGGCGAGGGTGGTCCGACCAAGGGCGAGGTGGCGGCGTATTACGAAGCGGTCGCTTCGCGCATGCTGCCCGAACTGCGCGGGCGTCCACTCTCGCTGGTCCGTTGCCCACAGGGCACCACCGGCCAGTGTTTCTTCCAGAAGCACCACAGCGACAAGCTCGGCGAGCACGTCAAGGCCGTCACGTTGACGGAAAAGGACGGGGGTGAAGCCGGGTACATCTATGTGGACGATGTCGCCGGTGTGCTCGAACTGGTGCAGATGAATACGCTCGAGTTCCACCCCTGGGGTGCCCGCGCGGATAAGCCCGACCAGCCGGACCGCCTGATCTTCGACCTGGACCCGGCCAGCGGTGTCGCATGGAAGGACATCGTGGCGGCGGCCCGCGAAATCCGTGATCGCCTTGCCGAGGTGAAGCTGGAAAGCTTCGTGCGCACGTCGGGTGGCAAGGGCCTGCATGTGGTGGCGCCGTTTCGCCGGGGACCGTCGTGGGAGGCAGTGAAAGCATTTTGCGAAGGCATCGCCGATGCGATGGTCGCCGATAAACCCCAGCGTTACATCGCGCAGGCGAGCAAGGCCAAGCGCGAGGGCCTGATCTTCATCGACTGGTTGCGCAACACCCGCGGCGCCACGAGCGTCACCGGCTGGTCATTGCGCGCACGGCACGGTGCGCCGGTGGCGATGCCCGTGCGCTGGGATGAGATCGCGCGGCTGAAAGGCGGCGGGGCCTTCGACCTGAAAAAGGCGTTGAAACGGGCGAAGTCCACGGATGCGGACCCCTGGGTCGGCATCGCGTCACTTAAACAGTCGCTGCCCTAGCGCACACGAAGCGTTCCGGTGGAATGGAGGCCCCCGGTGAAAGAGGAGGGTTCTGGTGGGAGCCGACCCTGTCGGCGATGGGTGCTTGCCATAACTTGGCCCGCTACCGCGGGATCGCCGACAAAGTCGGCTCCCACAAAAAGCTGGCTCCCCACAAGAAGTTTGGCTTCCATAAGAAGCTTGGCTTCCACAAGGAGTCGGCTCCCACAAAGAAGTCGGCTCTACCGGGGTGATTCGTGATCAGAAATCCCAGATCACAGGCACCCAACGGAACGTGTCCCCGTTGATCGCGACACGGCCCACGGACGGGAAGGGCAGGTGGGTGGCCACCATCAGCGAGCCGCTCTCCGCCATCTCGCGGAACAGGCTCACGCGTACGCGGGCGGCTTCCTCGGGATCGTGCTCGAAGCCGTTGGACCATTCCGGGTGATCGAAGCCGACGGGGAAGACGGCGTCGCCGGCGAAGGTCAGCCGCTCCCCGCGCGAGGTCAGCGCCACCACCGAGTGCCCCGGGGTGTGTCCACCGGTGCGCCGGACGACGACGCCCGGCGCGACTTCGTACGATTCGTCGAAGGTCTGGATGCGGTCGCGGTATTCGTTCGCAAAGCTCTTCGCGGTCGATCGAAGCACTGGCGGCACCGCCGGCGGCATGGCGGTGTGGGTGAAGTCGGGTGCCTCCCAGAACGCGACCTCGGCGGCGTTCACGTGGATACGGACGTCCGGACGCAAGCCCTCCTTCACGCCATCGACAAGCAAGCCGCCGATATGGTCCATGTGCATGTGGGTGATCACCACGTCGGTGATCGATGCGAGATCGATGCCGGCGGAGGCCAGTCGCTGCGGAAGGTGGCCGGTGCGCGGGAAGCCCGGAAACTGGACGCCCAGTCCGGCGTCGATGAGGATCGTCTGTTCACCGCTGTGCACCACCATCACGTTCAGCGGCCAGTCGAAGGTGTCCGGCGGCATGTACATGTAACCCAGCCAGTCCGACAGATCGGTGGGTGCGGCGTTCGCCGCCATGATCACCGCCGGTATCGGCATGACACCGTCGCTGATCACGAGCACGTCGATGTCGCCGATCTTCACCGCGTAGCGGGACGGGACCAGTTCTTGAGGGGGCTGCGCGGCGGGACGCACGATGGGGGTTACGGACGACATGATGAACTCCAGGGAGGGATGCGTCTGCATCCTAGGTCGCGGGAGAAATCGTCAGTAGGTCCGCCGAGCGCGTCACCGTGTTGACTGAAACGCACCACACAGGGCTGCGCGTGCAGCGGCTATCGGTGTATTGGAAGAACGTGCGGTGGTGGAATGCCGGGCTCCTGCCTTCCAGCGGAGCCCGGCGGTTGCTCATTATTTACTTAGCCTGCATCCGCCGCAGTGAAGCCATCACTTCGTAGCACGCGCCCATCGTGTGATAGTCGGTCTTGCCGGCGGGACTCTTCTCGTCGTCGTACTTCTCGTTGTTGCGCTTGAGGATGCGATACCACGCGCCGTACGTGTGGTCGACGAAGTGTTGCCAGCTGTAGGCCCAGATCCTGTCGTACCACTCGTCGTACTTCTTCTCGCCGGTGGTCTCGAACAGCAGCTGCGCCGCGCCCAGCGACTCGGCCTGTACCCAGAAATACTTGTCGTCGTCACAGACATCGCCCTCGGGCGAGAAACCATAGGCGATGCCGCCGTATTCCTTGTCCCACGCCTTGTCGAGCGCTTCGTCGAACAAGTGCTTCGCCGTGGGGACGAGCCACGGCTTATGCCGCGCCGTGCCCTTGGTGTAGCGTTCGAGCATCATCAACAGCTTCGCCCATTCGGTCTGGTGGCCGGGCTGGAAGCCCCACGGACGGAACAGGTGCTTGGGATTGTCGAGGTTGTATTCCCAGTCGATCGTCCAGTCGCTGTGGTAGTGCTCCCACACGAGTTTCTGCGGCGTCAGTCCGGCCTGGCGTTGGGTCATGTTCTCGGCCAGCAGCAGCGCGCGGTCGAGGAAGCGGTCGTCCTTCGTGGCTTCCCACGCGGCGATCATCGCCTCGGTCATGTGCATGTTCGCGTTCTGGCCGCGGTAACCGGTGAAGTTCCAGTCCTTGTCGGCCTCGTCGCGGTAGAGGCCGTAGGACGGTTCCCAGTAGCGCTTCTCGAGCAGGTTCCAGATCTCGTTCTGCCAGCCCTTCGCTTCCTCGAAACCGACTTTCACGCCGCAGGAATACGCGAGCAACATGAAGGCCAGGCCGTAGCAGTGGTTCATCTGGTCGTCGCGCTTGCCGTCGGCGATGGTCCAGGCATAGCCGCCGGTTTCCGGGTTGAGGTGCACCTCGCGCAGGTACTTCAGCCCGTGCATCGTGAGTTCCTTGTCCTCGGGCTTCTTGAACTCGAGGTAGGCCATCGCGTGGTTGAAGACGAAGCGCGTGCTGGACACGAGGTGGCGGTGGGTCCTGTCGTAGACCGTGCCGTCGTCCTTGTAGTACTGGAAGAAGCCGCCGGCCGGATCGACCTCGTTCGGCTTGTAGAAGGCCATGGTCTTTGCGACGTGGTCGCGCAGGACATCGACGGAATGGAAATCGGGAAGGGGAACGGTCGTCATGCGTGCTTCTCCATGAAGGCCTTCACTTCGGCCTGGTCGGGGATGGCGGTGAACGAGCCCTTGCGGGTGGCGGTGATCGCGCCGCACGCGGCGGCGAATCGGATCAGGTCGACGAGGCGGCGTTCGTCGGCGATGAGCGTGTCGAAGCGTTCGGGAGTGACGCCTTCGGTGGCGAGGCGGGCGAGCAATCCGCCGACGAAGGCATCGCCAGCGGCGGTCGTATCGACGGCATCCACGTGATAACCCTCGATGGTGCCGCGCGCGCCGCGCGAGAACCAGCGCATCGGCTCGGCGCCGTCGGTCACCAGCAGCAGTCGTGCCTTGCCGCGCCAGAGGCGCTCAAGCACGGCGTCGTCGGAACCCGCCCCGGCGTGGATGAAGGCGAACTCCTCCGCGCTCAGCTTGATCACGTCCGCTTCGTGCAGCGTTTCCCAAAGGCGTGGCAGCGGCGCCTCGTCGCGGGGCCACAAGGCGGGACGCAGGTTCATGTCGAAGCTCACCAGGGCACCGGCCGCGCGGGCGCGGCGCATGCCTTCCACCGTGGTGGCGGCGATGGCGGCTTCGGTCAGCGAGTTCGAGCAGACATGGAAGATGGCGAGGTCGTCGAAGGCTTCCTTGCGGAAGTGCTCGGGACGGAAGAGCAGGTCCGCGGCGGGCGGACGGTAGAAGCTGAAGCTGCGATCGCCCTTGTCGTCATGGGCGACGAAGGCCAGCGCCGTGCGGGCCTCGTCGGTACGGGCGATGTCGTCGGTACCGACACCGAGTTCGGTAAGGCTCTTCAGCAGGAAATCGCCGAACATGTCGCGTGCGAGCATGCCGGCAAAGCGGGCCTGGGCACCCAGGCGTGCCGCGGCGACCGCGACATTGGCCGGCGCGCCGCCGGCAAAGGGAACGAAGGCGGGAGGCTGACCGGCGCCGCCCTGGGGCTGTGCGTGGAAATCGATCAGCGCCTCGCCGAAGCAGAGGATGGAAGACATGCGTACGGCCTGTCCTTGGGGGCGAGGTGAAAAGAACGACGGCCGGCTCCGAGGCCGGCCGTCGTCATGGGGCGCTTAGCGAGTGGCGACAGGCACGCCGCGGATCTTCGAGCCGCTGAGGCCGTAGAACACGATGTACGCGTAGCAGATCAGCGGGATGAAGAAGGCGTGCTGCAAGCCGATCTGGTCGGCGATGACGCCCTGGATCCAGGGGATCAGCGCGCCGCCGACGATGGCCATGATCAGCAGGCTCGAGGCCTTGCCGGTCAGCGGACCCATGCGCTCGATGCCGAGCGAGAAGATCGTCGGGAACATGATCGAGTTGAACAGGCCGATGACGACGATGCTGTAAACGGCCACGGTGCCCGTGGTCATCATGGTGGTGAGCACCAGGAGCATGTTGATCACGGCGAACACGGCAAGCAGGTTGCGCGGCGAGAACTTGGCCAGCAGGGCCGAGCCGATGAAGCGGCCGACCATCGCGCCACCCCAGTAGAACGCCACGTGGCTGGCGGCCACTTCACCGGACATGTTGCCGATTTCCGGCAGCTGCAGGTAATTGATCATGAAGCTGCCGATCGCCACTTCGCCGCCGACATAGAAGAAGATGCCGAGCACGCCGAAGAACACGTGCGGGGTCTTCAGGGCGTCCATCAGCGTGTGGTGGCTGTCGTCGGCCTTCTCGGTGGTTTCTTCCAGCGCCGGCAGCTTGAACAGGTAGACGCCGACGGCCAGCAGGACCAGCACGACGGCCAGGCCGATGTACGGACCCTGCACCGAGGAGGCCTCATGTGCGCGATAGCTGATTTGCTCCGCCGCCGAGAGCTTGGCGATGTCCGCGCTGCTCTTCACGGCGTTGGAAAGGATCAGGAAGCCACCGAAGAACGGGGCCAGGAAGGTGCCGAAGGAATTCAGCGCCTGGGCCAGGGTGAGGCGGCTGGAGCTGGTCTTTTCGGGACCGAGCAGGGCCACGTAGGCATTGGCCGCCACCTGCAGCACCGTGATGCCGGTGGCGAGGATGAACAGCGCGGCGAGGAAGAACGGGTACAGGCGCATGCCCGCGGCGGGCCAGAACATCGCCGCGCCGATGCCGGCGACGATCAGGCCGGCGACGATGCTCTTCTTGTAGCCGAGCGCGGCGACGATCCTGCCCGCCGGCAGCGACATGATGAAGTACGCCCCGAAGAAGGTGAACTGGATCAGCAGCGCCTGGGCGTAGTTCAGTTCGAACACGGCCTTCAGATGCGGGATGAGGATGTCGTTCAGGCAGGTCAGGAACCCCCACATGAAGAAGATCGTCGTCATCACGCCGAGCGCGAGGGGGAAATAGGTGTAGCGGGTGTCGCCCGAGGTCGTCGATGACGACGAGCTGGACGATGGCGTGTAACCGGTGGCCATGGGGCGCTCCATTGTTGGTTCAGGGGGAGGACGGCGGGCAGCTGCTTTCGCGTACGACCAGCCGTACCGGCGCGATCGTATATGCAGTGTCCGTCTCGGGATTGCTCAATCTATCCAGGATGAGTTCGGCGCTGCGTCGGCCGAGGCCGCGCGGATCGACCGCGATGGTGGTCAGGGGCGGTACGCATACCGAGGCTTCCGCGACATCGTCGAAACCGGTCAGGGCGAAGTCCTCGCCCGGGCGGCGGCCGCGCTTGGTCAGGCCAAGCATGAGGCCCAGGGCGACGGCGTCGTTGTAGCAGACCGCCGCCGTGGGCGCGGGATCGCGGGCGAACAGGGCGCCGGTCTGCCGGGCGGCTTCGAGACGGGTGGGCGCGCTCTCGATCATCCAGGCGGGATCGACCTTGAGCCCGGCATCGCGCATGGCGCCGGCGTAACCCCGGCGGCGCTGTTCCACCGAGCTGGAGTCGCGATGGCCGCCGAAGAAGGCGATGCGCTGGTGGCCCAGGCCGATCAGGTGTTCGGTGGCGAGGCGGGCGCCGTGCTCGTTGTCCATCTCGAGCGTGTCCCAACGGTGCGCGCCATCGTCGTCGGGCAGTTCGCGGTTGAACACGAGCAGGGGCGTGTGCATGCCCACGGCGGCCAGCACCTGCTCACCCTCGCTGCCTTCGGCCGGGGAAAGGATGATCCCGGCGGGGCCATGCTCGATCAGCGAATTGAGCACCGCCTGCTGGCGGTCCGGCGATTCGCCGGTATTGCCCAGGAGGGTGACGTAACCCGCGCTGGCCAGGGCTTCGTCGGCCCCGGCGGCGAATTCGGCGAAGAATGGGTTGCCGAGGTCGTTGATGACCAGGCCGATGCTCGAGGACGTGCGCCGGCGCAGGTTGGCCGCCGCCCGGTTATAAACGTAGCCCTGGCGCTTCAGTTCGGCCTCCACCCGGGCCCGGGTGGCGGAGTTGACCAAGGGGCTGCCGCGCAGCACCAGGGAAACGGTGGCCCGCGATACGTCGCAACCCTGGGCGATATCGGCGAGTGTCACCTTGCGGCGCTGCGGGGTATTCCTCGGCATTGGAGCTCCTTCAAACGATCTAAACCGGGCGATCATCGCGCGGTAGGCCCAGGGATGCATCACGCAGTGCAACATGCGTGACTGCGCTATCTTTGCTACGTTCGGTCTGTTTGTCACGATCCAAATGATCGCGGCCACTCGCAACGCGT
This sequence comes from Luteibacter sp. TLI7-4A, assembly GCF_056754745.1. Classification (NCBI taxonomy): domain Bacteria; kingdom Pseudomonadati; phylum Pseudomonadota; class Gammaproteobacteria; order Lysobacterales; family Rhodanobacteraceae; genus Luteibacter; species Luteibacter sp. TLI7-4A. Next base: position 4,209,866 of record NZ_JBPGWO010000001.1, read on the forward strand.
CCACCCGAGGGGATCCCACGATGTCGAGCACCACCCGCCTGCGCCACGGCCTTCTGGCCGCCGCCCTGTCCTTCGCCTTGCCCGCGCTCACGCTGGCGGCCCCGAGCGACAAGGCGTCCAGCGCCTTCGCGGCGGTCGATCCGATGATCGGCACGGGTGGCGACGGGCATACCTTCCCCGGCGCCACGGTGCCCTTCGGCATGATCCAGCTCTCGCCGGACACGGCCATGCCGGACGTGAAGCACGCCTATAAATGGGCCGCCGGCTACCAGTACGGCGACTCGAGCATTCTCGGTTTCTCCCATACGCATTTCTCCGGCAGCGGCCATTCCGACCTGGGCGACGTGCTCGTCATGCCCATCGCCGGCGACGTGAAGCTGGATCCCGGTTCCCCCGACCAGCCCGGTAGCGGCTATCGCTCGCGCTTCGACCACAAGAGCGAGAAAGCCGAGGCAGGGTACTACGCCGTCACGCTGGCCGACTACGGCGTGCGGGCCGAGTTGACCGCGGGAGCCCGCGTGGGTTGGCACCGCTATACCTTCCCCAAGGGCAAGCCAGCCCACCTCCTGCTCGACCTCCGCCCCAGCATCTACGACTACGACGGCAAGGTGCTGTGGTCGTCCCTGCGCGTCCGCGCCGACGGCACGGTGACCGGGGGGCGCAGCACGCGCGGCTGGGCGCCGGGCCGCCAGCTGTATTTCGCCATGCGCTTCAACCAGCCGCTAGCGTCGCGCAGCCTCAAGAACCGCGAATCCGCCATTCCCTACCGTGGCTTCAGCGGTCCGGGCAACCGTGCCGACGACGTGGACGCGATCAGCGGGCGGGCCCTGGAGGGCGTGTTCGATTTCGGCGACCTCGGCAAGCCGCTGGTCGTCAAGGTGGCGGTATCGTCCGTGAGCGAGGACAACGCGGTGGCCAACCTGGACAAGGACGGTGCCGGATTCGATTTCGACGCGCGCCGCGCAGAGGCCCGCCAGGCGTGGGAGACGGCCCTTTCCAGCGTGGACGTGCAGGCCCCCGCGCAGACCCGCAAGACGTTCTATACGGCGCTGTACCACGCCATGATCGCGCCCGGCCTGTCGATGGACGTCAACGGCGAGTACCGCGGCCCGGACAACCAGGTGCACACCGCCAAGGGCTTCGACTTCTACTCCACCTGGTCGCTCTGGGATGTGTACCGGGCACAGCAGCCCCTGATGACCTTGCTCGAACCGGCGAAAAGCAACGATTTCGTCAGTTCGTTGATCGCCGCCCGCCAGGCAAGCCCCTTCGGCATCCTTCCGGTGTGGGCGTACCAGGGCATGGAGACCTGGTGCATGATCGGCTACCACGCCGTGCCGGTGATCGCCGACGCCTATATGAAGGGTATTCGCGGCTACGATGCCAACGCCGCACTGGATGCCATGGTGGCCAGCGCCACCTACGGCCCCTACGGCGGCCTGGACGATTACATGAAGCTCGGCTACGTGCCGATCGACCGCCAGCCCGAAGCCGCGTCCAAGACGGTGGAATACGCGTTCGACGACTGGTCGCTGGCGCAGATGGCCAAGGCCATGGGCAAGGACGATATCGCCGCGACCTTCATGAAGCGCGCCGGTAACTGGAAGAACAGCTTCGACACCAAGACCGGTTTCCTCCGTGCCCGCAAGAGCGACGGCTCGTACCGCGAGCCGTTCGATCCCTCGTCCGCCGGCTACGGCAGCGACTACACCGAGGGTAACGCCTGGCAGTATTCCTGGTACGTGCCACAGGACGTCGCCGGGTTGATCGAGGCGCTGGGCGGCAGGCAGGCCTTCGTCGACAAGCTGGATTCCGTGTTCGATGCGAAGGTCGACCCGAAGTCCTTCGCCCATGTCGAGGACATCACCGGCCTGATCGGCTGGTACGCGCATGGCAACGAGCCGAGCCACCAGGTGGCCTACCTCTACGATTACGCCGGCCAGCCCTGGAAGACCCAGGAACGCCTGGTGAAGATCATGCAGACCCAATACACCCCGACGCCCACGGGCCTCGTCGGCAACGACGATCTTGGCCAGATGTCGGCGTGGTACATCTTCACGGCGCTGGGTTTCTACCCGGTGGCGCCCGGCAGCAACCAGTACGTGATCGGCCGTCCGTTCGTGGAAAAGGCCACGCTCAACCTCGCCGGAGGCAAGCGTTTCACCGTCACGGCCGACCACCTGGATGCGAAACATCCGTACGTGGGCAAGGTCACGCTCAATGGCAAGCCGCTGGAGCGGACCTTCGTTCGGCACGAGGAACTCGTCGCGGGCGGCGAACTGCATTTCTCGATGCAGGAAACGCCGGCGAAGACGTGGGGTACGGGCGAGGGTGCCCAGCCCTATTCCATGAGCGCCCCGGCGAACTGAGCCGGCCTTTCACGCACCGTCACAGGCTCTTCACGACACCTTCGGCATTAAGCACGCCTCCAAACGGACGGGTGCGCCGCTCTTCCCTTGCCAGCCGGCGGGGAAGAGGGCGCACCCGTCGCGCGTCTTGAGGGCAGGCGATGGCAATCCACCGAAGCGACGCATCCGGCGTCTACAATGAATGTCCTTTCCGGGCAGGAATCGTCGTGGGGATGAGGAAGGCATGATCGAACGCATCGGACTGCGCTGGCGCCTGGTCGGGCTGCTGGCAGCGGTACTCGTGATCGTGGCGCTGCCGTACATCGTCACGCGCTCGAGTTCGGAGGACGCCCTGGACTCGCGTGACTGGGTCACCCATACGGCGGAAATCAAGGCCAGCGTGTACCAGCTCGACGGCATCCTGCGCAGCAGCGAGGCCGCGATGTACGCGCGCATCGCCGGAGCGCCCGATAGCGTCGTCCTCGACGAACGGACCATGGCGCCGCGCAAACTCGTGCCGGGGATCATCGCCGGCTTGCGCGAGATGACCCGCGACAACGCTAAACAACTGACCCGGCTGGGCGCCCTCGAATCGATCGCCAGCGGACGCATGGCCCTCACCGACCAGGCCTTGCAGCGCCTGGCAGCCGGCGATCGCGCCGGCGCCTTCGCCTCGATGGAGGATGCTCGCAAGCTGTTCCCGGTCAGCGGCCCGATCGACGATGTGCTCGCCGACGAATCGAGGCTGCTTGCCGATCGTCGTGCCGCCGCCGCCAAGCTGGCGTCGAACAACCGGGTGGTGCTGCTGGTCGCCGCGCTGGCGCAGCTCGCCCTGCTCGGCATCGTGGTGGTGGTTTCGGAGCGGCAGATCGCCATCCGCCTTGCCGCGGAATCCCGCGTGGCCGACGCGGTGAAGCGGTCGCAGCTCATCGTGCAGGCCGTGCGTGAGCCGATCGCGATGCTCGATCGTCATCTGCGCACGTTGCTGGTGAACACGGCCTTCGCCGAGCTCTACGGATTCGATGCCGAGAGCGACCAGCTCGCGCCGCTCGACCGCATCGGTGACGGCGCATGGGACGACACCGCGTTGTTGCAGCGATTGTCCGACGTGATCGCACGCGACCGCGAACTATGGGATTACGAACTGACCCAGCGCACCGCCGACGGTATCGACCGTTTCGTGGTGATCAATGCCCGCCGCATCGAGCAGCCCGACAGCGCCGATCCCGCCCTGCTGCTGACGGTCAGCGATATCACAGCCCGGGCGCTGGTGGAGCAGAAGGTCAACGAACTGAACCGCCAGCTCGAGGGCAAGGTGGAACAGATCTCGGATGTGAACCGCGAACTGGAAGCCTTCAGTTACTCGGTGTCGCACGACCTGCGCGCGCCGCTGCGGCACATCTCGGGATTCGCGGGAAAGCTCGAGGCGCAACTCGGCGAGAAGGCCGACGATAACGTGCGGCACTACATCGACGTGATCAGCAGTTCCTCGCGACGCATGGCCCAGTTGATCGACGACCTGCTGGTATTCTCGCGCCTGGGCCGGGGTGCGCTGCGCCTGCAACCGGTCGACATGCAATCCCTGGTGGACGAAGCCCGGGCCTTGGTGGAAACCGATGCCCAGGATCGCCACATCGACTGGAAGATCACGCCGATGCCCATCGTGATCGGCGACGAGAACATGCTTCGCACCGTATGGCAGAACCTGCTCGGCAACGCGGTGAAATACACGTCGCACCGCGAGTTCGCGCAGATCGAGGTGGGGCTGGATCGAACGCCTGCGGGCGACTACCAGTTCTCGGTGCGCGACAACGGCGCCGGCTTCGACATGAAATACGCCGGCAAGCTGTTCGGCGTGTTCCAGCGCTTGCACCGCGCTTCCGAGTTTCCCGGCAACGGCATCGGCCTCGCCAACGTCAGGCGCATCATCTCCCGCCATGGCGGCCGCACCTGGGCCGAAGGTGAAATCGACCGCGGCGCCACTTTCCATTTTTCACTTCCGGCATCCGATGTGCCGGGCTCCAGAACGGGTGACACATGAACAAGCGCGACCTGCGAACCATCCTCCTAGTCGAAGATTCCCTGGCCGATGCCGAGATGGCCATCGACGCCCTTCGCGAGGCCAAGCTCGCCAATCCCGTCGTCCATGTGGAGGACGGTGTCGACTGCCTCGACTGGTTGTATCGTCGTGGCGCCTTCGCCGATCGTGCGGAAGGCGATCCTTCCGTGATCCTGCTCGACATCAAGATGCCACGCATGGATGGCCTGGAGGTGCTCAAGCAACTGCGTTCCGAAGAACGCTGGAAGCGGTTGCCGGTGGTGATCCTGTCCTCGTCCCGTGAAGAAAGCGATCTTGCGCGCAGCTGGGATCTCGGCGTCAATGCGTATGTGCTGAAGCCGGTGGACGTGCAGCAGTTCTTCACGGCGGTACAGACCCTGGGCCATTTCTGGGCGGTGCTCAACCAACGCCCGGACGGCGAATAACACGCGACGACGGACGGGACGGCACATGGGCGGGCAAGGCCAAAAGGTCAGGATTCTCCAGGTCGAGGACAGCTCCCTCGACGCGGAACTCGTACTGACCGAACTCGACCAGGACGGGATCGAGTACGAGGCGAGGCTGGTGGACGACGAGCAGGCCTATATCGCCGCCCTCGACGAGTTTCGTCCGGACATCGTGCTGTCCGATCTCAGCATGCCGGTCTTCAGCGGTGAGCGTGCGTTGCAGATCCTGCGCGAGCGTGGCTCCGATATACCCTTCATCTTCATCTCCGCCACCCTCGGCGAGGAAGCGGCGATCGAGGCACTGCGCAACGGTGCCACCGATTACATCCTGAAGCACAACACCGCACGTCTCGCCAGCGCGGTTCGTCGCGCACTGCGCGAAGCGGAAGAGCAGCGTGCCCGCGCTCGCGCGGAACAGGAACTCATTCGTGCGCAGCGGTTCGAGAGCCTGGCCTTGCTGGCAGGCGGCCTGAGTCACGACCTGCGCAACCTTTTGCAGCCGCTCTTGCTCGCCGGCGACACGCTCGAGGATTACGCGGACGATCCGCGCCTGGCGAGGTTAGGCACCCTGGTCCGCGATTGTGGGCGTCGCGGACTGGAGATGGTGTCCTCGATGCTTTCCTTCGCGCGCGGCGCGCGGCGCGCGGAACAGGTGAAGCTCGGTGCCCTGCTGGAGGCGCTGAACCTGCTCCTGCAAGGAAGCATCCCGCGTACGGTGCGGATGGACGTGGACGTGTTCGATCCGGACGTGGCATTCGAAGGCAATCACACCGAACTGCAACAGTGCCTGCTCAATCTTTGCCTCAACGCCATCCAGGCGATGCCCGAGGGAGGCGTGCTGCGCATCGAGACGGACCTGGTCAGCCTGCCCGAGGATTTCTTCGCCGATGGCGAGCAGGCGGCGCCGGGGCGCTACTTACGGCTTTCGGTCATCGACAGCGGGCACGGCATGTCGCCCGACGTCCTGCAGCGACTGTTCGAGCCGTTCTTCACCACCAAGGAGGCGGGGACGGGCCTGGGCCTGTTGTCCTGTAAGCGTATCGTCGCCAGTCACGGTGGCCTCATGCGCGTGCGCAGCCAGGCCGGCGAAGGCACGGCATTCCATCTCTACCTGCCGTTGCGCAGCGAGGACGGCGACCACATCGAGCCGCAGGTCATGGACGCGAGCCTGCAAGGCGAAGCCGAACGCGTGCTCGTGGTGGTGGAGGAGGCGGTGCAACTATCGCTGCTGGTCGACACGCTCGACGCCTACGGTTACCAGGCTGGCGCGAGCCAGAGCGGTACGGCGGCGTTGCAATGGATCGAGGCGCACGGTGTGCCGGACCTCGTGGTGATGGACGCCGACATGAACCTGTTCACCGGCGTGCGCACCCTGGCCGCCTTGCTCGACCATGGCTACGGCGGCGCGGTGTTGCTGCTGGCGCGCCCCGACGCGCCACCGAATCTCGACGAACTGCCCCAACTCGATCATCTGTATGTGATCGAGAAGCCGGTGCAGTCGCGGGCGTTGCTGCGGAAGGTGCGTGAGGCGCTGGATCGAGGGTAGGGTCCTCCGATTCATCCGAGGCCGAATGCGTCCGGAGTATCCCGTCCTGTCGCGGTACGGGGATCGGAATTTGTCATGTTGACTTGAGTTCCCGTGCGCCGCTAGATTCCGGATATGCCGGCTAGCGCCGGAGCACAGGGGACAAAGGAATGACGTTGGACGTGCAAGGCGCTGCCATTGGCAGCGCGCGTTTTTGTGGGCGCTTTTCTGGCCGTTCCATCATCTTTACGGCGCTTCTTCTTTTTCCGCTCCTTGGCGCGCATGCCCAGACGAGCGTGACGCCAGAAGACGAGTACAAGAAGCTGGTCAAGGTCAGCGAGGATATCCAGCCGCTCGGTGATACACCCTTCGGCGAACGGATTGGCCTTTACGACGGTAGCCTGACCTTCGAACAGGTCGATATTTCCGTTGCTGGGACGGGCCCCATGATCACGGTGGGGCGCCGATTCGCCTTGCAAACTTCCGAAGATCGTCCGGACCTGCAGTACCGTCCTTTTGGTGATTGGGACATCGATTTGCCCCAGATCACGACGGTGACACCTGGCAATGACAGCAATCCCATAGGCTGGCTGGTGAACTCAACCAACCGGAAGGCGATTTGCACCAGTTTCAGGGAGCCTCCAAGCGTGCCCGGTCCGGCGGGTGACTCCTCACGCGCGGACTGGGAGCCTGCGAGTTGGTGGCAGGGCTATCAGATGCATATCCCGGGGCAGGGAACACAGGAGTTGCTCCTTCGGACTGCCGGCAATACCGCGATGCCCGGCGTCGGGGGACTCAGCTACCCCATCGTGACCAAACAAAACTGGTCGCTTGGCTGTCTTGCCCAAGCCAGTAACGATGCGACACGACAGGGCTTCATGGCCGTCTCACCGGACGGGACGAAGTACTTCCTGGACCATCTCACCTACCGCTACATGCCGACCATGACGCGGCCAGTCGGCTCTTCGCCGAGCAGCCTGTCCGCCATGAGCACGGATGCCGTCATGATGCCGATGGCGGCTTTGGACGACATCCTTCCGAGACGGGAGGGTCGCATGCTGGTGACGCGGGTCGAAGATCGTTTCGGGAATTACGTCTCGTATACCTACAGGGGCGACACCGATCAGGTCTCGGACATCGAGGCCAGTGATGGCCGACACGTTACCTTTGTGTATGAGGCGAATTCGCCCCGGATCTCCAGTGTTACGGTACAGGGCGGTGCCGCAGGTACGCGTACCTGGACCTACGCGTACACCAAACCTACGCTGCTCTACCAGCTCTCCAGTGTTACGCAGCCGGATGGCGCCCGATGGTCGTACGATCTGACGGCCTTCAATAGTGCGTGGCTCGACATGAGCTCCGCAGCGGGAACCTGCGACGCCATCGGAAGTCCCGCAAATGTAGGCACGCCGTACACGTCGTCCATGACCCACCCGTCCGGGCTCTCAGCCAGTTTCACCATCAAGCCGGTAAAAAGGGGGCGGTCATACGTTCCCCGGGTTTGCGTGGCTGGACCGAATATGCCGGCGACGCCAAATGGCGTCGGCACCTATGCCTCGATCCCAAATGCTTCCTACAGCATGGCGATTACGCAACGGCAATTATCGGGAGCCGGTATGGGTACCCAGACCTGGAGTTACGCCTATTCGCCGTCTAACGAAAGCTGGTCGGTAAACTGCTCGGCGGGTTGCGTGAGCACCGTATGGACGAAGGTGGTGTTTCCTGATGGTCATGCCGAACGCAGCACGTTCAGCAACCGCTATGACTATTCAGAGAGCCTGCTCCTTTCAGAGGAGGTGTTCGACGGTGATGCAGATACCACGACATTGCGCAGACGCATCCAATACGGGTATGTAAATCCCGATCCGGCGCAGGACGCACGTGCTGGCGCATACGCGCATCCCTGGGGCTATACGCCGTCGACACGGATGAACGATGCGCAGATGCAGCAGCAGATACCGATGGCTTCCACGGTCGTCCAGCAAGATGGCGATCAGTACACGTGGAATGCATTGTCGTTCGATGGTTTTGCACGGCCCCGTGAGATACAGCGGTACAGCAGCGTAGGTTATGGCGTTCAGGAACGGACAACATTGCAGGACGACTATGCACATTGGGTGCTCGGCCTGCCCCTGCAAAGCGACAACCTGACCACGGGCGAGACCGTCAGCCGCAATGTCTACGACCCAGCGAGCCTGACGTTGTCCGAGCGCTACCGGTTCGGCCGCAAGGTGATGGGCTACACCTTCAACGCGCAGGGCCAGCTGGCCAGTTTCACCGACGGCAACGGCAAGACCACCACGCTGGGCAACTACAAGCGCGGCATCCCGCAGGCGATCGGCTACCCGGACGCCACCTCGCAAACGCTCAGCGTGGACGACTTCGGGCAGATCGCCGCGATCACCAACCAGGCCGGCGCGACCACGAGTTACGGCTACGACGCGATCGGCCGCCTGGCCCGGATCGATTACCCGGCCGGCGACGCCGTGGCCTGGGCGCCGAAGACCTTCCAGTACAGCTACGTGGGCCCCGCGCGCGGGGTCAACGGCAACCACTGGGTGCGGATCGTCTACCAGGGCGACCGGTTCCAGCGCACCGACTTCGACGCGATGCTGCGTCCGGTGATGTCCGGCTCGGCGCGGGCCAGCGACCAGGCCTTCTACGTGTCCTCGCGCACCGACTACGACTGGAAGGGGCGCAAGGTGTTCGCGTCCTACCCGGTCGACGGCGCGGTGGACCTAACCAACATCGTCGCCGGCGTGGCGACCGGCTACGACGCCCTGGGTCGGCCGACGAGCTCCACGCAGAGTTCCGAGCTGGGCAACCTGACCACCACCACGCAGTACCTGTCCGGCGCGGCCAAGCGCGTGACCGATCCGAAGGGCAACGTCACCACCACCTGGTACCAGGTCTTCGACCAGCCCGCCTACGACAACGTGGTCAGCGTGCAGGCGCCGGAGAACGTGGTGCAGACCATCGCCCGCGATGTCTATGGCAACCCGCTGTCGATCACCCAGGGCGGCGCCGGCCAGTCGGTCACCAAGACCATGACCTACGACAGCGAGCATCGCCTGTGCCGCACGTGGGAGCCGGAGTCCGGCAGCGAGATCCTGGCTTACGACGGGGCCGACAACCTGGCCTGGAGTGTGTCCGGTGCCTCGTTCAACGGCGCCGGCTGCGGCCAGGACCAGGTCGCCGAGACAGCCCGGACGGTGCGCACCTACGATGCGATGAACCGGGTCACCTCGGTGGTCTATCCCACCGGCACCGCGCCCAGCACCTTCACCTACGACGCCCTGGGCAACCCGGCCACGGCCACCTCGGGCACGGTGGGCTGGACCTTCGGCCGCAACAAGCTGGGCCTGCTCACCGCCGAGGTGCTGGCGGTGGACGGCTGGCGCTGGGCGCTGGGCTACGGCTACGACCCCAACGGGGCGTTGAGCACCGTGCTGTACCCGGACGGCGAGGTGATGGCCTACAACCCCGACGCACTGGGCCGGCCGACCACGGTGGGCGGCTACGCCAACGGCATCGCCTACTTCGCCGACGGCGACGTGCGCTCGTACACGCTGGGCAACGGCCGCAGCTACCTGGCGCAGAAGAACGCGCGCAACCTGCTGAGCAACTTCACCTACGGCCAGGGCGCCACGCTGAATGTCAGCGAGGACTTCACCTACGACGGCAACGGCAACGTCAGCCAGATCCTCGACCGGGCCAACGGCCAGCGGACCAAGGGGATGGGCTACGACGGCCTGAACCGCCTGCTCTCGGCCACGGCGAGCAACCTGTGGGGCACGGAGAGCTACACCTACGACACCTTGAACAACATCCGCAGCCTGAGCAACGGCAGCGGCACGAACACTTACGCCTACGACGGCAGCAACCGGCTGACCGCGATCGTCAACGGCGCGACCACGGTGCATGCCTTCGTCTACGACGCGCGCGGCAACACGGTGAACAAGGACGGGCAGGGGCTCACCTTCGACCTGGCCAACCGGTTGACGGCAATCCCGGGCAAGGGCGAGTACACCTACGACGCGGCCGGCCGCCGGGTGAAGAAGGTCACCCCGGCGGGCACCACCTACTACGCGTACAACAGCGCCGGGCAGCTGATGTGGGAGCTGGACCCGGCCACGCGGCTGGGCAGCGCGTACGTCTACCTGGGCAAGAAGCTGGTCGCCAAGGCGACCGAGAACATCGACATCCTCAAACCCGCCCAGGTCAGGACGGCGCTGGCGATCGTCGGCGTGCCGCGCCTCTCGCTCGACGGCACGACCATCGACGTGACCTTGGACATCGCCAACAACGGCACGCGGCCGCTCACGGCCAACAGCCAGTACCCGGTGCAGATGGGGTATCACCTGCTGGACAGCGCCGGCGCCGCGACCCAGCCGGAAGCGGGAGTGAACCTGGCGGCGGACATCCCGGTCGGCGGCCACGGCACGATCACCCTGCACGTCGCCGCGCCCGCGGTGCTGGGCACCGGCAAGCGCATCCGCTTCAGCCTGCTGCAGGCCGGCGTGGGCTGGTTCCAGGACTGGCCGAACAACACGACCGTGGACGCCGGCCCGTACTCGGCCTGCCCCACGGCCGGCACCGGCAACCTCTGCAACAACGTCACCGGCTTGAGCCGCGAGCAGGTCAACGTGACCCTGACGATCACCGCCGCGCCCTCGCTGTCGGCGGACGGGCAGAGCGTGCTGACCACGGTGGACATTGCCAACAACGGCACGGTGACCTTGGCCTCGGCCGCGCCGCATCCGGTGAACCTGGGCAATCATCTGATCGACGCGGCCGGCAACGCCGTGCAGTTCGACGTCACCCGCCAGGGCATCCCGGAGATCGCCCCGGGCCAGCACGCGGCGGTGACGATCGCGACGCCGTCCGCGCTCCTGCTGGGCAATGGGCGCCGGGTGCAGTTCGAGCCGGTGCAGGAGGGTATCGCCTGGTTCCAGAGCTTCGGCTTCACGCCGTTGGTGGCCGGACCGTATGTCTCGCTGAGCGGTGCGGGCAGCAGCGCCAACGGCAGCGTCGCGATGAGCTGGCAGCCGATCGCTGGCGCGACGTCCTACACGCTGCGGGAAAGCGTCAACGGCGGTGCGTGGACGACGGTCTCGGCCTCGACGGCGACGAGCTGGTCGGCCAGCGGTCGCGCCACGGGCACCTACGGCTACCAGGTGCAGGCCTGTGCCTCGGGCGGCTGCGCGCCGTTCGGGCCGACCTGGACCGTCAGCGTGCTGCTGCCACCGCCGGTGCCAGGCAGCGCCAGCGCCTCGGCCCCGGTCGCCGGACCGGTGACGTTGAGCTGGGCGGCGAGCGCGACGGCGACGCGTTACGTGGTCATCCAGCAGGTCAACGGCGGGGCCTGGACCACGGTGTACGACGGCGCGGCCACCAGCGCGGCGTTCGGCACGCCGGCCAGCGGCACGTACCAGTACCAGGTGCAGGCCTGCAACAGCAGCGGATGCAGCGGCTATCGGTTGAGCAATGCGGTGGGCATCACGGTGCCGCCGGCGTCGGCGCCGGCCATCAATGGCGGTGGCACCAGCAACAACGGCAGCTACGCGATCGGCTGGAATGGCGTGGCGGGAGCGACTTCGTACAACGTGTTCGAGAACGCGAACGGCGCCGGCTGGGTCCAGCTCGGCAATACGCAGGCCGGCATCTGGAACCTCAGTGGCAAGGCGAACGGCACGTACGTCTACGCGGTGCAGGCGTGCAACGCGGGCGGATGTGGGCCGTGGAGCAATCAGGTCGTTGTCACCGTAGCGTTACTTCCGCCTACCCCCGGGCTTCCTTCAGTCACGTCATCGGGCCCATCGTACAAGCCCGTTGTGCTTGTCAGCTGGACGGCCGTGGCATACGCCACCCGGTATGAGCTACAGGAGACTCAACCATCTGGCTATACGGAAACCGTACAGGACAGTTCCGCTACCAGTTGGAGTTCGCTGAAATTCTTCACCGGATCGCTGACCTACAAGGTACGTGCGTGTAACGCGGTTGGCTGTTCTGCTTGGGGACCAGGGAAGAGTATTTCGCTGGTTTCTGGTGGTTAGTTTGGCGAAATGAACGACTGTGACGTAGTTTCAAGTTAGCGAGTTTGACGTCGCATACATGGGTTCCATTACCAAGCAAACGGATTCGTGGAGATGAGCATGGCTCGCATTTCGACGCTCGAGTGGATAGGACGGCTGGGTTGCTCGGGTCTGGATAGAATTTTTTCTGCGTACGTACGAACTCTTGGGGGATTGATTCGAAAAGTCGTATTTGGTGGAGCAATAGCAACGCCCACGATGCTCTTACTGTTGCTTATGAGTTCAACGGCCGCAGCAGAAAAGACTACGACGTATTTCTATACAGATCCTTTGGGCAATGTCCTTGCTACGAGCGATGCTAAGGGTGTTGTGATCACTTCCGTCGACTACCGACCCTACGGCGCACAAGTTATCGGCGAAGCTATCGTCAGCACTGGATTTACAGGCCACGTGCAGGATGACGAAACTGATCTTGTGTATATGCAGGCGCGATACTATGACGCACAGACGGCGCACTTTCTGAGCGTGGATCCGTCATCGGGTGGTGCAGGAAATTACTTTAAGTTCAATCGATACCTGTATGTCTCCGGCAATCCTTTCTATTCGATGGATCCTGATGGCCGTGATGAGGAATGTAGTCTGGCTTGCCGCTCCTTGCGCGCTTACTCGGATTACACGAGTGGTATCGGCCAAGGTTTAAACGACAGCAGTCATGGGCGTGGAGGGCCGCTGGGCGACAAAAGTGTCGGAGATCAAGTCGTTGTCGCCCATATATATAACGAGGTGGCCGCAGGTGCGGACGCCGCATCTGCTTATGCCGATGCGGCTGTAGGCTCGTTGCCAGGCGGTGATTTCGCCCAATGTGTAGCTGATCAATGTAGTCCCATTGGATGGGTTCTAGCCGTCGCGGGAGGGGTGCCCGGAGAAGGGGCGGTTGGTAATGGAGTTGTAGCGGCAGGGACACGTTTAGCTGAATTCAGTCAAGCTCGGAATGCCGCATTGCGGTGGCTCGAGGCTCGTGGGTTTAAGGCTGTGACGAACGTTTTTAATCGCTTTCCTGCGGCAAGTCGTGGAGAGCGTGTCATAGGTCGAGCTACCGAGGATGGACGCGTTGGCTACCGGATTGAATACGATAAACGTGGTGCCCATTTCAATACGTTCAGTGGTAAGGAGAAAGAACATTTCTATTTCGAGGGCACACAGAAGACGGTAGACTCAATTACTGACAGGTTGAATCGATGAATTCCCCACCTTCATACAATGATGTGTTATTGAAAAATCTAGATGCTCCACTGCGTGATGGCCGCATGGCGGTCACCGCAGATGTCGATGATTTATTGATCGCGCTTGAAAAAGCGTTTCCCTTCCCACGCAACAGGTTGGAATGGGATTCTGTGCCTGGTGCGATAAGGGAGGGTGATGCTGGCGTTCATAATCCGGAACTGTTTGTTGAGTTCATGAAGCGCCTGATTGCTGAGGAGCATTTGGCGGGAACAGTGTTCGTGATTGGAGACGGTCCGGTCGATCTGGCCTTCTCTGGGGATATTGAAGACATTGTCGACTATCTGCCTGAGCTTACAGAGGCTCCGCAGCATACTTATGTGTTTCCGTTTCCCGAGGTCGCTTGGTGTGCCGGCCTATCCTTTGAAGGGTGGATGGACTTTGGCTACGCACTGTCTTCATCTCCTACAGATTGATGACCCACTGCCCACGAGACCGTGAGCACTTGTAGAACCAGCTGCAAACCCGAAGATGATGTCGGGATTCGTCGCCCGCACCGCCTGGCACTCGGTTTCCATGGATCCGCGTTCAGCGGATGCGAATGGTGGCGGTGTGCGTCTTCGACGGGTCGTCCCGCTCGCGAACGACATACGTGAACTGACCTCCGTTCTGCGTAGGCAGGACGAAATGGCGGAGTCGCAGATTGGGACGCGCACCGCTGGGGCATTCCAGCACGGCGATGCCATCTGGCGAGCAGCGGCCTTCGGCAGCCATCGGTACGTCGATCTCGCGTCCGTCAAGCATGGCCTTCACGGGAATCGTCGTGAATGTATCCAGCACGTCGACGAAGATGCTCATCTCACCACGGTGATCGATGGTGGTCGCGGCAGGCAGCGGTACGCCCAGGAATTCGATGCGTTCGTCGGCTTCGGACCAGACGGAATAGATGCGGGGCTCGGGGCCGGATCCCGGGATGGACGGCCACGAGTATCCACATGATTGCGTTACGTCGGCGATCGCGGGGAACGACATGGCGACCATCGCGAGCAGGGTGGCTCGCAGGGTGGCATGGCAGGTCTTCATAGGATTTCTCGATTTTTCAGGGTGGGTGAATGCATCATTCATCGACTGCCCGGAACGTGCACCCGATGCCATCCGTTGCGGTGCACTTGTGATACACGACGCCGAAGGGACCCAGCTCACGCGTCCAGGCATGGCGGTCGTGCAAGCGGACCTTCGGTCTTCCGACAGTGGCCAGGTAGGCCATGTCCAATGCGCCACGTTCCAGTTTGTAGCTGCAACGGGCCAGCTCTCCGTCGGTTGCGGTTTCACCGCCGGGATAGAAGACCGCTTCCTCGAAGCGAAGCACGCCGCCGTCGTTTCCCGCGGGTGCGATACCTACCCATTCGTATCGCGAGTCCTGTGCCGTTGCCTTGTGGACGCCATGATGATTCACGATCGCCGTCGGTCGCGGGCAATGTTCGACGACATAGGCCGCGGCAACGGGGGATGCAAGCGTCGCGATGACGCCGAGCAGTGCGCGCATGACTGAATCCTTTTCCATGAGGGAAGGGCGCCGACATCGCCGAGATGGCGATGGGCTATCAGTCAGTATGGGAATCGAGCGGCGGTGGCGCCGCCGGCGAAGTCCGGGCGCGCTTGTCAGATCTCGCCCTCTCGGGCAAATCCGTGCTCAGTCGATGCCGAGCTTCTTCAGCTTGTACCGCAGCGCGCGGAACGTGATCCCCAGCTTCTTCGCCGTCGCTGTCTTGTTATACCGCGACTCTTCCAGCGCCTTGATGATCGTGTCGCGCTCGATGTTGGAGATGTAATCCTCGAGCGAGCCGTCGGTCGCGGCGCTGCGTAGGGCGTGTGCCGCGGAGGCCGGGGCGGCGGCTTCGGTCACGGCGGCCAGCGCCGGCGTGACGGTGCGTTGGGGCAGCATCAGGTCTTCGGCTTCGATCGTGTCGCCTTCGCACATCGCCATGGCGCGTTCGAGGATGTTTTCCAGTTCGCGGACATTGCCGGGGAATTGGTAGGCCTCCAGCGCGGCGAGGGCTTCCGGGCGCAGGCGGCCGGGTTCGCCACCGGCTTCGGTGGCCAGCTGGCGGAGGATGAAGTCCGCCAGCTTCGGCACGTCGCCGCGACGTTCGCGTAGCGGCGGAACGCGCAGTTCGATGACGTTGATACGGTAGAAGAGATCCTGCCGGAACAGGCCTTGCTCGACCAGTGCGGCGAGGTTCTTGTGAGTGGCCGAGAGGATGCGGACGTCCACCGGAATCTCGTCGCGGCCGCCGATGGGGCGAACCGCTTTTTCCTGGATGGCGCGCAGCAGCTTCACCTGCATGTGCAGGGGAAGTTCCGCCACCTCGTCCAGGAACAGCGTGCCGCCCTGGGCGGCCTGGAACAGGCCTTCCTTGTCGGCATGCGCGCCGGTGAAGCTGCCCTTGCGATGGCCGAAGAATTCGCTTTCCATCAACTCGGACGGAATCGCGCCGCAGTTCACCGGCACGAAGGCGCCGGTCGCGCGCGGCCCCAACTCGTGGATCAGGCGGGCGACCAGTTCCTTGCCCACGCCGGACTCGCCGGCGATGTAGACCGGCGCCTGGTTGCGTGCGAGCTTGGCGATCTTGCCGCGCACCTCGGTCATCGCGGCGGAGTCGCCGATCAGGCGATCGGCCCCGGGCGAGGTCTTGCTGCCGCCACCCGCCTTGCGTTCCTCGGACAAGCGAAGCGCCGTACGCACGAGGCGGCGCAACAGGTGGATGTCCACCGGCTTGGAAACGAAATCGAAGGCCCCCGCCTTGAGCGCGTTGACCGCCGCGTCGACATTGCCATAGGCCGTGATCATCGCCACCGGCATGTCCGGGTGGTTGGCGGCGATCAGCTCGATGATCTCCTGGCCACTGCCGTCGGGCAGCCGCATGTCGGTGAAGCACAGGTCGTAACGCCGAGCTGCCAATGCGCTCCGCGCTTCGCTGACGCTCCCCACGGCGTCGACGTCGAGTTCCATTCGACCGAGTGTGATGGTCAGCAACTCGCGGATGTCCCGTTCGTCGTCGATGACCAGTACGGTCTGCTTGCTCATTAGGTCCGACAGGTTCGGTGAATAGTCCAAATGTAACCGCCCGGGCGGCATACGCAAAGGGCGGCGTTCACGCGCGTGCCGCCACGGGAGCCGCGACGGCCGTGCGTGCGGGCGGCGTCAGGCTGATACGGAAGCAACTGCCACCGCCGGCCACTCGCACGTATTCCAGGGCCGCCTGGTTGGCCTCGGCCATCTGCCGGGCGAGGTAGAGGCCCAGTCCCGTCCCGTATTCGTGCGTGGTGAAGAACGGCTCGAAGATCTGCGCGGCCACCTTGGGCGGGATGCCCGGGCCGCGGTCGATCACCTCGAGGATGGGGATGCCGGCCTCGGAATGCCGGGCCACCAGCATCACCCGCGCCGTCTCGCCGGGCAGGCGGCCATAGCGCAGCGCATTCTGCACCAGGTTCCAGATCACCTGCTGCAGGTGCTGGGGGTCGGCCACGGCGGCGACCGGCTCGCTGCCGGACACCGCGCGCAGGATGTCCGAGCCAAGGTCGTTGCCCTGGCGGTACTCGGTGACGAAGTGATGCACCCACTTGCCCAGGTCGAGGGTTTCCGGTCGCGAACGCTCGCGCCGCGAGAGTTGCAGGATGTTCTCGATGATCTCGTTGAGGCGGGAGCAATGGTTGTTGATGATCTCGACCATGCGCAGGTCGGTATCGTTCATGTCCGTGGATTCCGCCAGCAGCTGGGCCGAATAGTGGATCGCGGCCAGCGGATTGCGGATCTCGTGGGCGATCGAGGCGGACAACCGCCCCAGCGAACTGAGGGTGAGTTCCTCGGCGCGCCGCGACACGAGGGACGTGTCGTCGAGGAAGATCAGCACGTGCGAGTCGTCGTTCGGCGCCAGGCGCGAGAAGCGTGGCACCACTTCCGGCGTGCCGTCGGCGAGCATCGTGGCGCTCTCGTCGAGCTTGCCGGAAGTGCGCCAGTGGTACAGGCGTCGTGACAGCTCGGGCGCGAGGCTGCCGAGGTCGCGCTGCTCGGCGGAGGGATTGCCCATGAGCATCCAGGCCGATTCGTTGAGCTGGTGGATACGATTGCTCTCGTCCACCAGCAACACGCCGGTCTTCATGCGCCGGATGATCAGTTCGTTGACCTGGGACAGGTTGGCCAGGTCGATGCCGCGCTGCTCGGCCAGCGCCTCGGAAGCCCGGATATTGCGGCCCAGCACGTAGCACAACGAGGCGCAGGCGAAATAAGCGGCGCCGAAGAGGCCGTATTCGACCATCTCGCGATCGGTGCCGTCGGCCGAATCCAGGTCGAAGACCGAGTGTCCGAGCATGCCGAGGGTGGCCAGCGCGGCGAAGAACATCGACAGGCGGAACGGCAGCAGCAAGGCGCCGGTGGCGATGTTCACGGCCAGCATCATGGCCACGCCCATGCGCACGTCGTGCATCAGCACCAGGGCCAGCAGGGCCGCGGCGATATCCAGGGTGAGGCCGATCGACACGATCAGCACCGGCCGGTTGAGGGTTTGCCGGGTGCGGGCCACCATCACCAGGGCGGCCAGCAGGTAGGCCAGGGCGAACAGGCGGGCGAACACCGGTTCCGGCAGGGCCGGCCAGTTCATGTGCTCGGGGCGGAACGCCAACGCGGTGTAGACCGCGGCCTGGCCGAGTCGGAAGTAGTTGAAAAAGAAGAGTTCGTGGCGCGCGGTGGTCTGGTTCGCGCTGGCTCGGACGGCGATGGTCGACGCGGGCGTGGACACCTGGATACTTCTCCGCCGTGGGCCCCCCGGGGCCGTGGATAGCCGTCAGTATAAGGTGGCGGGCCTGCGAATGCCGCATCGCCCCTTTCCATCCGGGGCGCCTTCCGGGAAAATACGCGGCCGTATTGCGTGAAACTGGCGCAATCGATTCATCCCCCCTCCCCGTGCGAGCCTCCCGGCCCGCACGCTTTCACACGTTTTCTCCGTTCGCTCGAGGTATCGAATGAATTTCCACGAGTACCAGGCTAAAGAACTGTTCGCCAAGTACGGCATCGCCGTGCCGCCGGGCAAGATCGCCAACTCTCCCGACGCCGCCGTCGATGCCGCCAAGCACCTTGGCGGTACCCAGTGGATGGTCAAGGCCCAGATCCATGCCGGTGGCCGCGGCAAGGCCGGCGGCGTGAAGTTCTGCCGCAGCCTCGATGACGTCCGCGCCGCCGCCAAGGGCATGCTCGGTACGAACATGGAAACCTACCAGTCCGCCGGCCGCGCGCTGCCGGTGAACCTGGTCCTGGTCACCGACGCGACCGATATCGCGAAGGAACTGTACCTGTCGATCCTCACCGATCGCGACACCAAGTCGATCTCGTTCATCGCCTCCAAGCACGGCGGCGTCGACATCGAACAGGTCGCCCACGACACGCCGGAAGACATCCACACCATCGTGGTGGACTTCGTCGAAGGCCTGCAGCCGTACCAGTGCCGCGATCTCGGGTTCAAGATGGACCTGAATCCGAAGCAGGTGGGCCAGCTCGTCAAGATCATGATGGGCCTCTACAAGCTCTTCAACGAGAAGGACCTCGCCCTCGTCGAACTGAACCCGCTGGCGATCCTCGCCGACGGCAACCTCGCCGCCCTCGACGGCAAGGTGAACTCCGACGACAACGCCGAGTTCCGCCACCCGGACCTCGCCGCCATGCGCGACCTCACGCAGGAAGACGCCGCCGAAGCGGCCGCCGTCCAGCACAACCTCAACTACGTCACGATGGACGGCACGATCGGCTGCATGGTCAACGGCGCCGGCCTGGCGATGGCCACGATGGACGTGATCAAGCTGGCGGGCGGCGAGCCGGCCAACTTCCTCGACGTCGGCGGCGGTGCCACCAAGGAGCGCGTCACCGAGGCGTTCAAGCTCATCCTCTCGTCCGACAAGGTGAAGGCCATCCTGGTCAACATCTTCGGCGGCATCGTGCGTTGCGACCTGATCGCCGAAGGCATCATCGCGGCCGTGAAGGAAGTGGGCCTGAAAATTCCGGTGGTCGTACGCCTGCAAGGCACGAATGTCGAGAAGGGCCGCGAACTGCTGGCCAACTCGGGCCTGGCGATCACGCCGGCCGACGATCTCAACGATGCGGCCCAAAAGGCCGTGGCCGCCGCGGCCTGAGGAGCGAAAGCAACATGAGCGTCCTGATCAACAAGAACACCAAGGTCCTCGTCCAGGGTTTCACCGGACAGCAGGGCACCTTCCACGCCGAACAGGCGATCGACTACGGCACCAAGATCGTCGGTGGCGTGACCCCGGGCAAGGGCGGTTCCGAACACATCGGCCTGCCGGTCTTCAACACCGTGCGTGACGCCGTCGACCAGACCGGTGCCGACGCCTCGGTGATCTTCGTGCCGCCGCCGTTCGCCGCCGACTCGATCCTCGAAGCCATCGACGGTGGCATCAAGGTCATCGTCGCGATCACGGAAGGCATCCCCGTGCTCGACATGATGCGCGTGAAGAACGTGCTGAAGTCCCATCCGGACGTCGTCCTGGTCGGTCCGAACTGCCCCGGCGTCATCACCCCGGGCGAGTGCAAGATCGGCATCATGCCGGGCCACATCCACAAGCCGGGCAAGGTCGGCATCGTTTCGCGCTCGGGCACGCTCACCTATGAAGCGGTGTTCCAGACCACGAACGAAGGTCTCGGCCAGTCCACCTGCATCGGCATCGGCGGCGACCCGATCAACGGCCTGAGCTTCATCGACTGCCTCAAGCTGTTCCAGGACGACCCGCAGACCGAAGGCATCATCATGGTCGGCGAAATCGGCGGCAGCGCCGAGGAAGACGCGGCCGAGTTCATCGGCCAGTACGTGAAGAAGCCGGTCGTCTCGTTCATCGCGGGTGCCTCGGCTCCTCCGGGCAAGCGCATGGGCCACGCCGGTGCGATCATCTCCGGCGGCAAGGGCACGGCGGCCGCGAAGTTCGCCGCACTCGAAAAGGCGGGCGTGACCACGGTCAAGTCCCCGGCCGACCTCGGCAAGACCCTCGCGGGCTTGATGAAGAAGTAAGCGTCACGCACTTCGGTATGTGATGAAAAGCCGCGGCCTTCGGGCCGCGGTTTTTTTGTGCCCGATGTTCGATAGCGGTATTAGATCCTGGTGGGAGCCGACCCTGTCGGCGATCCTGCGGCAGCCGGTCGTCCAAAACCCGATACATAATTCAGAATAATCGCGTATTCAGCAGTGTCATTCGCCCCTAACTTGTTGAACACCTATACAAGAAGGAGACGGCCATGCTGAACCGAAATCGCGCAGCAACCCTGTGCCTGGCGGTATCGTCACTTGTGGCGCCAAGCACTGCCCTTGCCGATGGGCATATCGAAGTAAGCCTGAGCACGCCCACCGTTCGCGATCCTTCGCATCCGGCCTTGGTAGCCGTGCGAATCGAAAACTCGGGCGACAAGCCCGTGTCGATCATGAAATGGGATACGCCCTTTGTCGGGTTTGGCGGTCGTCTGGCAAAGTCGATTTTCCAGGTGCGCGACGAACGTGGGAACGAGGTTTTCTATAGTGGCTCCTGGGCCAACTTCGGACGCCTCACCATGGACTCGTTCATTACGCTGTATCCCGGCCAAGTCCTGGAAAAAGATCTCGATATAGGCAGAGAGTATCGCTTCAAGCCACATTCGACTTACCGGATTCGATACGTATTGAACCTTGCCCATCAGCCGGATCCCGACGTTGTCTCGGGTGCTGAAAGGGCATCCTTCTTCCCATCTACTCAGACTGTTGCATCTTCCGACGATATTCGGATTTCGATCGACGATACCGCGTACGTTCATCGTTCGAGTGCGAGGGGCGATGAACTTAAGTGCAACGCGCAGCAGGCGCAAACTATCTCGCGCGTACGTCTTGCGACAATTCATCGCCTTACCGCTGCCGAATCTTTCTTGCGCGCGCGTTACGTGCCCATCGTTGAAAACGGTCACCTCAAATATGTATTTGAGCCACATCCTCGATACACGCGCTGGTTTGGCATACACGACGACTCTGAGCCCGAGATCTATAGCGAAGGATGGGGTTTGAACAACAACGCTCGTGTATTCGAGACCATCATGGCGACGTCAAAGCGCGCCTTAGGGACGGAGCAGGCCATTCGGTGTGGATGTCCCGACATATCCGACGAGCGAGTAACCGCGCATGTAGACACTGAATCGACGTACACGATGTATTTCTGCGACCGGTTTTTCAGGATTCCCGAATTTGACGTTACCGACTCGCAGGTCGGAACGATGGCGCACGAGTACACTCACTACAACGCGTTCTACCAGGGTACGGCGGATTATCGGTACGGTTATCAAGCTGTGCAGACCTTGGCAAGGGAGAATCGCGAACAAGCGGTTCGAAATGCAGACAATTTCGAATATTTTTATACAGATACGAAACCGTACAAGATGCGTCTTGACGCGGGTGTGTTCGCCCCGGTGGCTCATTGAGTCTCGTCATCGTTCAGTCTGACGAAGTCGGACGGCTTCACCTGCACATATGAAGAACTGCAGCTTCGGAGTCGCAGCCTTTTATGCTTGTGTTCGATGCCTGGTAGGAGCCGACCCTGTCGGCGGTGGGTGCTTGCTTAACTGGCCCGCTGCCGCGGGATCGCCGACAAAGTCGGCTCCCACAAGTCTCCCACCAGCTTTTCCCACCACGTTCTCCAGTAGTTCTGTGGGAGCCGCTTCTCTGTGGGAGCCGCTTCAGCGGCGATGGGTGCTTGCCGCAACCCGGCCCGCTGCCGCGGGATCGCCGACAGGGTCGGCTCCCACCGGGGCTTTCTCCAGGTTATCGGCGGAGCCTTCCGGGGCTGAGCATGTCGGTGGTGATGCCCGCCTCGGTGAGGTGATCTGGCATCGGTTTGCCGAGGATGATCGATGCGCAGGCTTCGGCCATGGCCGCGCTGGTCTGGATGCCGTAGCCGCCTTGCGCGGCGAGCCAGAAGAACCCGGGCGCATCCGGTGCGAAGCCGCCGACGAGGTCGCCGTCGGCGACGAAGCTGCGCAGGCCGGCCCAGGTGCGGGCGGGCCGCCGGATCGTCATCGTGGTGGCTTCCTCGATCCGGTGGATGCCCAGGGCGATGTCGTATTCCTCGGGTTGCACGTCGTGCGGATGGGTCGGATCGGCGTTCGCCGCCGAGCCCAGCAACAGGCCCGCATCGGGCTTGAAGTAGAAGGTTTCGTCGATGTCGACGACGAAAGGCCACGCCGATGTCTCGACACCCTCCGGTGCCGCGAACGTGAAGGCCGATCGGCGGCGGGGTTCGAGGCCGATGCCACGCACACCGGCGAGTTCGGCCACGGCGTCGGCCCAGGCGCCTGCCGCATTCACGATCACGGGAGCGCGCCAACGTTCGTTGACCACCCATGAGGCACCGTCGTGGCGCAAGGCGTGGACACGGGTGTCGAGGTGCAGTGCGACGCCGCGTGCCTTCGCTCCGCGCAAGAAACCCTGATGCAATTCATTGACGTCGATGTCGGCGGAATCGGGTTCGAAGAATGCGATCTCGGCCGCTTCGGGACGAAGAACGGGTACGAGGGTGGCGATGGCTTCGCGATCGAGTAGTACCAGCGACGGCGTGTGACGACGCACGGCTTCGTACTCCTCGCGCACACGCTCCGCTTGCGCCGCATTGCCCACCACCAGCGCGCCACGACGTTGCAGGATCGGATGGACAGCGAACCCGGCGGGCGGCGATTCGAGGAAGGGGCGCGTCGCGCGACTCAATGCGCGTACCTGCGGCGATCCATAGCTTTCGCTGAAATGCGCCGCCGAACGCCCCGTGGTGTGGAACCCGGCGAAGGACTCGCGTTCGAGCATCACCATGCGCGCATGTGGCGAGAGAAACCACGCCACCGAGGCGCCGGCGATGCCGGCACCGATCACGATGACGTCGACGGGTGATTCGTTCATGCCTTGTCCTTCGACGATTGTGCGGCGACGACGCTGGTCGCCGCGAGGTCGGCGGTGACGTTGCCGAGGGTGGCCAGCGTATCCGGCAACGTGTCCACCGCCAGCATGATGCCGAGCGGACCGATGGGAAGACCCATGGCCTGCGCGACGGGAACATTGGTCGCGATGAAGGTGACCTGGCCCGGCAATCCGACCGAACCCAGGCTGATGACCACGGCGAGCGCGGCGCCCGCGGCCAACTGTGCGACGCCCAGCTCGATGCCGAAGGCCCACGCGATGAAACTCGCCGAGACCACGTATTGCACCGGGCTGGTGAGCCGGAACAGCGACACCGCCATGGGCAGGACCAGCGACGTCACCGCGGTGGGATAGCCCAGCCGCCGGTCGGCGCTTTCGATCATCGCCGGCAGCGACGCGAGCGACGATTGCGTGCTGGCGGCCACGACCTGTGCCGGGGCGATCGCCGAAGCGAAGCGTGCGAACGGTTCACCGCCCCAAACCCGTGCGACCACCAGCATCAAGGCGGTGACGATGAGATATACGATGCATTCGACCAGCACATAGACGCCCAGCGCGCCGAGCATGTGCAGGCCAGCCCGCGCGCATACGGAGAGGATCAGCGCGAAGACACCCAGCGGCGCCACGAGCAACACCCAGCGTACGACCACGATCATGGCATCCGCGATCGCACGGAAAAACTCCACCGCGAGCGCGCGCCGCTCCGGCGCGATACGAGTCAGCGCGAAACCCAGGAACATGGCGAACACCACCAACGGCAGCATGGCACTCTGTGCGGCTGCCATGATCGCGTTGGTGGGTACGATGCCGGCGAGCCAGTCGGACCAGCCGACGGGCGCGCTGACGGGAAGGTGGCCGCCGGCGGCACCGAGGGCGCTGGTGAGCGATCCGCTGCGTGGAAACAGTGCGAACAAGGCGGGCGCGGCGATCGCCGCCACCGCGGCGCCAAGCGATAGCAGCAACAGGATCACGACGATCGCGCGCCTCGCGATGCGGCCCGAGGCGGCCGCGTCGGTCGCGGTATTCGCACCGACGACGACCAGCGAGAGCACGAGCGGCACCACGGTCATCTGTAGCGCGCTCAGCCAGAGTTTGCCGATCGGTTGCACGGCATCGGCAACGCCCAGCGCGGAATCCGGAGCCCACGTCGCGAGGGCGATGCCGGCCGCCGCACCGAGTGCGAGGCCGAGAAGGATGCGTTGGGTGGCGGTCATAAGGCCGGCAGGTTCCAGGCTTCGCGCAGTCGGGCGTATTCGTTCTTCGGCAGCAGCACGAAGACCGGCTTCTTCGCCGGATCGAGCCAGCCGAGCAGGCGCTCCATCGTCTCGTCGGTCATCGCGGTGCAGCCGGCGGTCGGCGATGTGGGCGACTTCCACAAGTGGGCGAAGATGCAGCTGCCCGCGCCCTTGCGCCCGTCGGGGTTGTGCTCGATGACGAAGCCGATGCGATAGGCGTGGTCGCCGTTGAAGTGCAGGTCGCGGCGCATCGGCTCGGTCGCGCCGGCCACCGCCTTCTCGCCGACCTTCCGTGCATCCACCACCTGGTTGTAGTACGGCGAGCTGTCCACATCGACGCAGTAGTCGGATACGCCCAGTCCGCGATAGGGAAGGGCGGTGGGATTCGTCTCCGCATAGCCGAAGGCCTGTCCGATACGGAACACGCCGGCGGGGCTGCGACCATCGCCTTCCTTCTTCACCGGTCCGTCCCTTTCTGGCGGATTGAGCCCGACGCCCCACGCACTGCCGTGCTTGCCGATGGTCACCTCGGCGGCCGGTCCTTCCTGTTTCCAGCGCGTACCTTCGCGGACGTACGCGCGGAGCGTCCCGTGGTCGACGTCCCATCCGTCGGTGGTCACCACGATCATCTGCCGGGATACCGACCAGGCGGCCGGTGTCTCGAACGCCGTGCTGGATGCGGCGAGGACGAGGGCGGCGAGGCCGAGCAGGCGTGGAAACGTTCGGGAGAAGGGCATGGTGGCGGTCCGGTCAGGGTTCGAGCATCTGCTGGATGCGATCGAGGTTCTGCACGAGGCGCGCATGGCGGGCCTCGTCCCCCTCGCACAGGTGCACGAACACGGTGTCGAGCAACTGTTGCACGGTGGACTGATAGATCAGCGACTGCACGTAGGACGCATCGTCATGCGCCGCCACGGCCAGCGCGATATCGGCGAGCGCGCGTACGGGATTGGAGGTATGCCGCGTGACCGTCACCACGCGTCCGCGCCGCTCGCGGAAATAGCGGGCGATCTTGGCCAGCGCGGGATGCTTGCCCTGTTCGGAGAACACGATGAGGACGTCGCCCGGTGACGACATCGCCACTTGCGCGGCCATGCGGCTCACGTCGAAATGGCGGATGGCCACGATGCCCAGCAGCGACAGGCGCACGGCGAAGCCGCGCGCGTGCAGGTCGTCTTCGCCCAGGCCGATGAGGAAGACCTTGCCCGCCGAATCGATCGCGTTGACCACCGCATGCAAGGTCTCGGGACTGTTGATGTGCCGCGTCGCTTCCTCGGCGCGCGCCTTGCGTTGCCAGAGTGCCGCACCCAGTGGATCGCCACCCGGGCGTTCAGCGAGTGGAGCGGCCTCGCCGTCGCCGTCGTCGGTACGCGCGATGGCCTCGCCGACGGAGTACTTCAGGTCCGGGTAGCCGCGAAAGCCGAGCTTCTGGGTGAACTTCACCACGCTGGACTGGCTGATGCCGAGCGCGTTGGCCAGTTGCTGGGAAGAATAGTCGCGCAGCAGCTGGGCGTTCTCGAGGATGAAGTCGGCGATGCGCCGCTCCACCGCCGACATGCGGTCGCGTTCGGAACGGATCTTCACCAGCGGCGACATGGCGGCGGTCCTCAGAGCGGTTCGAGGCCGCGGATCTCCCGGATGCCCAGGCCCGGCGCATCGCTGATGGAGATCTCCGACTCGTTGAAGTTCACGCCGCCATCCACGGGGTCGTATGCGCATAGCGAGGGGCCGTCCAGGTCCACCTTGGTGATCACGTCGGACTTGGCGACCGCGACGTGCACGGCGGCGGCCACGCTGATGCTGGTCTCCAGCATGCAGCCGATCATGCACTCGATGCCGTAGAGGCCGGCGATGTCCGCGATGCGGATGGCGTTGGAGATGCCGCCGGTCTTCATCAGCTTGATGTTGATGATGTCGGCGGCGCGCATGCGGATCAGCTCCATCACCTCGGCGGGACCGAACACGCTTTCGTCGGCCATGATCGGCGTGTGCACGCGCTCGGTGACATAGCGCATGCCCTCCAGGTCACGCGCCTTCACCGGCTGCTCGACCAGTTCCAGCCGAACGCCGGCGTCTTCCAGCGTATGCAGCGCGTAGACCGCTTCCTTGGCGGTCCAGCCCTGGTTCGCGTCGAGGCGGAGCAGGGCACGGCCTTCCACGGCGGCGTAGATCGCGCGGACACGCTCGATGTCCACGCCGATATCCTTGCCCACCTTGATCTTCAACGACTCGAAGCCACGGTCCACCGCGGCGATGGAGTCGGCCACCATCTTGTCGATATAGTCGACGCTGATGGTGATGTCGGTGGTGATGACCGGATCGCCGCCGCCGAGCAGCTTGTAAAGTGGCGCGCCATAGAGCTGGCCCCATAGGTCGTAGACGGCGATCTCCACGGCGGCCTTGGCGCTGGTGTTCTTCTCCATCGTGCCCTGGATCAGTTTCGTGATCCGGTTGAGGTCGGCGATCTCCTGGCCGATGAGGCGGGGTGCGATATAGTGGCGGATGGCATCGACGATGGAGCCGTGCGTGTCGCCGGTGATGACCGCCGTGGCCGGGGCTTCGCCATAACCCACCCGGCCGTCGTCGGTATGCACCATCACGACGATGTCTTCGACCTTGTCGACCGTACGCAGTGCCGTCTTGAAGGGGGTCTTCAGTGGCACGCGCAGCATGCCGAAGCGGATGTCGGTGATCTTCATGGAATCTCGCTGGGCAGATTAACGGATGCGGACGATGCTGGTCATGCGGTCGACGAAGGTCTTGTCGCCGCTGGCCATCATGGGCAGGAGAGGTGTCACCGAGACCTCGTTGAGCTTGATGTGCCGCAACGTGCCGTCGGCCTGCTTGTAGCTCATGCCGCCGACGTCGTGGATGACATAGGGTTCGCCGTCGATCTTGCCGATCACCATCATGACGTGGCCGGGGATGTAGACCAGGTCGCCCACCTCGAGCGCTTTCGCGGCCTTCACCCGTGCCTCGTGGTTGTCCTTGTCGGTATAGACGGTGTGGGCCAGGCCAGGACTGATGCTCTGGTCGCGCGTGTTGCGTGGCATCTGCACGCCCATGCTGCGGTACACGTCCGAGACGAAGCCGCTGCAGTCGCGGCCGTTATAGGCGTGGCCCCAGCCATAGCGTTCGCCGAGGAACTTGAAGGCCTGGCGGATGATGTTCGCCCGGGTCAATGGCAGGTAGTCGGCCGCGGAATCCTGGTTTCGCTGGAGCAGGGCCGGGTGGAACGAGAGCGCTCCGTCGGTGCCTCGCACCGGCAGGCTCAGTACCCACGAGGTGTACGGGCTCTGCCCGTTCACCGGCTGGTCCGGCGGCAAGGAGGTGTCGAGCGGCACGCGCGTGCCCATGTCCAGCTGGAATTCCGAGAGGGCGGGCGCTTCCGGCGTATACACGGTGAGCGGCTTCGCGCCGGTGACGATCCGGTACGGCGTGGCATCGGCGTGGGCGAAGACGGCCGCGGCATCACCGTAGGCCACGTCTTCCGCGTGCATCCATGCCGCATAGCGCGGGCTGACGACGAACAGCCACTTGCCATCCTTGCTCGCATGTACCGCCACGAGAGGGTCGCCGGGGAACAGCGTGCTTTCCTGGAAGCGGTCGATGTCGGTATCGTCGGCGTGGCTGAACACGCGCAGGTCGGTCGGATAGCCGCGCAGGGCGCCTCGACGCACGGCCATGCCATAGCGCGGCGTCACCTGCGCGGGAATGCCGTCGATCGCGGCGTTGTCCATCACGGCGTCGATCGCCGCGGCGGTCACGGGCTTGCCCTCCACATCGAACAAGGGCTTGCTCGGCCGTGACGTCAGCTTCTCGATCCAGCCTTGCACCTGTTCCCGTGGCAACGAGGCCGGAAGGTGGCGGATGTCGTGCATCGACGGGTCCAGCCGCGCCACGCGCTCGTTGATCGCGGCGATGGCGGCGGCGTCGAGCACGGGCTTGTCCGCGTCCGGAAGCCGCGCGACCCAGTACTCCGGCGACAGCTGCGCATCGGCGACGCCGAGGATGCCCGATGGGGGGACCGGCATGTCGCGCGGGGCCGCACAGGCGCCGCCCGCCGTGAGCGCGAGCAGGGTGGCGAGCAAGGTGGGGCGAAACAGGTTCATAGCGAGATCCTTGGTCAGGAGGCCAGCGCCGAGAGCACCGCGGCGACGACGAGACCGAAGCCAGTGCCGAGGATATAACCGAGCAGGGCGAGCAGGACGCCCACCGGCACCAGCGAACGCGAATACGTGGCCGCGAGCACCGGGGTGGCGGCCACGCCGCCGATATGGGCCAGCGAGGAAATGCCGCAGAGATACAGGTCGAAGTGGAAGACGCGCGCCGCGAGGCCGAGAAGGACCGCGTGCACGGCGATCACCGTGACGCCCGCGAGCAGGTAGAGCGGTGCCGCGGCGATGCCGGCGAAGCTGCTTTGCGAGGCGAGCACGGCCACCACCGAGATCAGCATCGCGCTCGAAACCGCCTGTGCACCGGGCAGGCGAGCCAGTGGCGTATGCGCGGCGACCAGGCCGGCCACGGTCGCGATCAGGATCGTCCATGTCGTCGGCGATACCATGCTGCCTGTCGGCAGCCTCACGCCGAGCACCGCGGACACGGCGGCGACGAGCAGGGCGAGGCCCAGCCAGAGCAGTACGCTATCGGACGTGGCGGGCGCACGCACCGCCGTCTCCGCTACGCTCAGGCTCGCGCTCGACGTGGCCCGCGTCCAGCGATTGAAGGCCGGCGCGAGGCGAGCCACCGCGAACAGCACCACCACCCACATCGAATAGCACAAGGCGTCGGTGAGCAGGGTGGTCGCCAGTGACGTATCCGACATGCCGATGGCCTGCTTCACCGCGATCATGTTCGCCGTGCCACCCATCCAGCTGCCCGACAACGAGGCGAGCGGCATCCATCCCGTGCCGGGCATCCAGTGACGGTAGATCAGGAAGGTGAGCACGAAGGCGATGAACAGGCTGATCGAGGTGCAGACGAAGACACCGAGCACTCGCGGCCCCAGCGCGAGGATCGCGCGAAGGTCGCAGTTGATCATCAGCAGGAAGAGCAGGGCCGGCACCAGCCGGGCGACGAGCATGTTCTGCGCCGCATGGATTTCGGGTGAGGCGGTCCAGAAGCCGGCGACGGACAAGGCCGTCACGGTGAGGTAGGTGAGGACGATGGGCGGAAGGATCTCGAATACCTTCCAGCCGAAACGCCGTTCGATCGCGGGCCAGAAGCCGGCGGCGAGCAGCATCACGGCCAGGTAAGGCCAAACCGACTGGATCACGCGTCCCCTCCCCGGGTGGTGTCGCGACGGTCGTCAGGAATATCTATTCCTAACGAAGTAGCTTGAAGCATAAATTATTGACCGCGCTTTGCAAGCATGTTACACAGCCCTGACGCACGTCCATCCACCACGGTTGCATCGGGGATACCGAACGGTGAAAGCGGCCTTACGAAACGCGACGATTCGCCCGGTGCTGGCGGCGTGCCTGCTCGCCTCGCTAGCCGTCACCTCGGTGCCAGCCCACCCTGTCGCCTCGACCCCGGTGGGAGCCGACCCTGGCGGCGATGCTCCTCCAAGCCCTGTGGGAGCCGACTCCGTCGGCGATGCCCCCTCGAAGCAGATAGATGCCGGCCACTTCAAGACCGCCGAAGCCCTCATCGCCAAGGCACTCACCCAACCCGACCTCACCCCCGCGCAACGCGACACTCTGCTGTTCCAGCGCGAACGCATGCGACGCATCCTGCTCGACTTCACCCTCGACGCCGATGCGGTCAAGACCCGCCTGCGCAAACAGATCCCCGACCTCACCGACGCGGAGTTCGCGAAGTGGGACGCCGCCGGCCTGCTCGAAAAGCAGGTGATCGACGGCCGCACGCTGTACTTCAAGCGTTCTCCGGGGAACCTGTTCCGGATCAGCGCGGAGGCGCGTGAGCGACGCAAGGAACAGACGCCCTTCGACGACGGCCCGAACGAAGTCCTCAACGACCACCACCGCGCCGTGCGCGCCGCCGCCTTGGCAAGTCGTACCAGCAGCGTGCTGCCGCGCCGCGAGAGCGTCACCCAGGTGCTCACGGTGAAGGCCGACGCGGTACCCGCGGGTGAAACGATTCGCGCCTGGATTCCCTATCCACGCGCCATCGCGGGCCAGCAGGGAGGCATCCGCCTCACCGGTAGCGAACCGGCCCGGGTCGATATCGCTCCCGAGTCGAGCCTGCAGCGCACGGCCTACCTCGAAAAGAAGGCCGAAGCGGGCAAACCCACCGAATTCTCGATCACCTACGAGGTGACGCTCTACGCGCGCTATGTCGACATCGATCCGGCGAAGGTGACGCGCACTCCGATCACGCCGGCGCTGGCGCCCTATGTCGCCGAGCGCGCGCCGCACATCGTCTTCACCGAGGCCATGCGCGCGTATTCGAAGCGCGTGGTCGGCAACGAGACGAACCCCTACCGCATCGCGCAGAAGCTGTTCGCCGCCGTGGACACGATTCCCTGGGCGGGCGCGCGCGAA
The DNA here is from genome assembly GCF_056754745.1 of Luteibacter sp. TLI7-4A. NCBI lineage: Bacteria > Pseudomonadati > Pseudomonadota > Gammaproteobacteria > Lysobacterales > Rhodanobacteraceae > Luteibacter > Luteibacter sp. TLI7-4A. Next base: position 4,241,224 of record NZ_JBPGWO010000001.1, read on the forward strand.
TACTCCACGATCTCGAATATCGGCGATTACACCCTGCATGCCGGGCACGGCGATTGCGGCGAGCAGACCCTGCTGCTGATGACCTTGCTGCGCCTCAACGGCATTCCGGCGCGCTGGCAGTCGGGCTGGATCTTCTCCGATGGCAAGTACAACAACATCCACGACTGGGGGCAGGTGTACCTGGCCCCGTATGGGTGGGTACCGATGGACGTGACCTTCGGCCGCCTGCTGGCCGGAGCGGACGCGAAGCCGGGCGACGACGCCCTCGAGTGGTTCTACCTCGGCGGCCTGGATGCCTATCGCATCGCCTTCAACGACGACTACTCGCAGCCGTTCACGCCGCCGAAGACCTTCTTCCGCTCGGAGACGGTCGACTCGCAGCGCGGTGAGGTCGAGTGGAAGGGCGGCAACCTGTATTTCGACCAGTGGGATTACGACTTCCGGTGGCACCGTGTCGATACACCGCGCGGGGGCGGTGGCACGGCGCCCTGACCGGGTAACGCACGACAACCCGAAACATCATCTTATGGGAGTGGGGAGATGGGGGACATGAAGACGAACCGGCGCATGTTGCGTCACGGCGCCCTGTGCATGGCGATCGGCCTGGGCCTCGCCCTGTCCGGCAGCGCCTCCGCCGCGAATACCGACGGCACGATCGTCGGTCGCACCAAGGCGGGCGCGACCGTTACCGCGCGCGATCCGGCCACCGGGTTGACACGTACGGTAACCGCCGACGACGCGGGCAACTTTCGCCTGCCGTACCTGCCGGTCGGCCGTTACCAGGTGGACAGCAGCAAGGACGGCAAGCCGGTGGCGACCACCGCGGAGGTGACGGTGAGCCTCGGCAACGCCACCACGGTGAACCTCGTCGAGCGCGGCGCGACCGGCACCACCGAGCTCGAAGGCGTGCAGGTGAGCGCGCCGGTCGTCATCTCCGCGGTGGATGTCAGCTCCACCGAAACCGCGACGAACATCAGCCGCGAGGAAATCCGCCGCCTGCCCGTGGACCAGAACGTGCAGTCGGTGGCCTTGCTGGCGCCCGGCGTGAACAAGGGCAACGCCGGCTTCGGCGGCATCTCGTTCGGCGGTTCGTCCGTGGCCGAGAATTCGTTCTACGTGAACGGTCTCAATGTCACCGACTTCTACAACCGCAACGGTTTCTCCGAGGCGCCCTTCGCGTTCTACCAGGAATTCCAGGTCAAGACCGGGGGCTATTCCGTCGAGTTCGGCCGCACCACCGGCGGTGTCGTCAATGCCGTGACCCGCTCGGGAACGAACGAGTTCAAGGCCGGCGCGGAGATGACCTTCGAGCCCAGTTCCTGGCAGGCCACGACGAAAAACCGCTATTGGGACGGCGAGCGCTACATTACCTCGTCCGAAGACCACTACTCGCGTACCAAGATGAACGTGTATGCGTCCGGCCCGATCGTGAAGGACAAGCTGTTCTTCTTCGCGATGTACGAAGCCCGTGGATACACGCCGCAGAACACCGATAACCAGGGCACCGTGCTCACCCAGAACGACACCGACTCCGGTTTCTGGGGCGCCAAGATCGACTGGCACATCAACGACAAGAACCTGTTCGAGTTCATGGCGTTCTCCGATAAGGACAAGAACGTCGGCTCGGTCTACAACTACGATTACGCCACGCACACCAAGAGCGACAAGAACGACGAGATCTACAGCGATACCGGCGGCCGCAACTGGAACGGTACCTTCACCAGCTACCTCGTCGACAACCTGTCGATGAAGCTGATGTACGGCCGTAACGAACGCGAGGACTTCACCCGGGCCCAGTCCGATATCGACTGCAATCCGGTGGCGAAGGTATCGGCGGTGCCGGGGCCAGGTGTCCCGCTGGGCTGTAGCACCAGCACCGCGGTGATCAAGCGTAACGACACGCGCAAGCAAGGCCGCGCCGACTTCGAATGGACGCTGGGCGACCACCTGGTCCGTTTCGGTTACGACCATGAGGTGGACACGTCCGACTATTCACGCCACTACCCCGGCCCGGGCGCGTATTACTACAACATCTACGCCACGACACCGGGCGCCACCATCGAAAACGGCGGCGTGGTGCCGGCAGGGTACAACGCCTATGTGCGTGCGCGCCGCTACGAGATCGCGGGTACGTTCGAGACGACCAACAACGCGTTCTACCTCGAGGACAACTGGAACATCACGCCGGACTTCCTGTTGAACGCGGGCCTGCGCCGGGATGCCTTCGACAACAAGACGGGCGAGGGGTCCAGCTACATCAAGATGGACAACATGATCGCGCCGCGCCTGGGCTTCTCCTGGGACCTCAAGGGCGACGGCACGACCAAGATCTTCGGCAACCTCGGCCGGTACTACCTGCCGGTGGCCAACGTGATCAACATCAAGCAGGCCGGTGGCCTGCTCGACCAGCGCACCTACTACGCCTTCGACGGGTACCAGGTACTCGATCGCAACGGTTCGCCTTACGCCCTGCCGATTCTCGGGCCGCAGATCGGCCCGGTGGACGATTCACAGGGCAATGGCCGCGTAGGCGACCTGCGTGCCGAAGTCGACAAGAACATGGATTCGGTCTATCAGGACGAGGCCATCCTCGGCTTCCAGCAAGCCATCACGGACAAGTGGTCGTGGGGCGTGAGCGGAACATACCGGAAACTGCACAATGCCATCGACGACATGGAGATCAGTGCCACGCCACAGTGCGGCGGCGATGGTTACATCGGCTACGTGATGGGCAATCCGGGCCGCAAGCTCACCGTGTATGGCGACACCAATTGCGACGGCACGCCCGACGGCTACATCAATATCGATACCTCGAAGCAGGGGTGGGCGATGTACGACGCCGACGGCAATTACCTCGGCCAGCGTGGCTGGAAGAAGCCCCGGCGCTCGTTCGGCTCGCTGGAGTTCCAGGTCGACCGCGCGTGGGACGAGAAGTGGATGTTGAACGCGTCGTACGTGCTGTCGTGGAGCCGTGGCAATGCCGAGGGGCCGGTGAATTCCGATACCAATTTCGACGACACCGGCCGTACGGAGAACTTCGACGATCCTTGGGTCAACCTGTCCGGAGGCTACCTTCCGAACGATCACCGCCACCAGTTCAAGGTTCGCGGAACCTATGCGATCAGCAAGCAGTGGCAAGTGGGCGCCGACCTGACGGCCCTTTCCGGCAGCCCGATCACCGGCTATGGCGTAGGCAATCCGTACGACGCCACCGTGTACCACAGCTACTTCATCTGCGTGGAGAACTGCGCCGATCCCGTGTCCCAGAACCGCGTCTACCAGCGGTCGCCGCGAGGCGAGGACCGTACGCCCTGGACATTCAACCTCAACGCCAGCATCACCTACCTGTTGCCATTGGATGAGAAGAACAACCTTCGCGTGAAGTTCGCGGTGTATAACCTGCTCAACCAGCAACGCACGCTCGGCGTCGACCAGGACTTGCAAACCTCGGTCGGCGGGCTGAATCCCACGTACCTGCAACCCCAGCGCTTCCAGTCGCCCCGCTTCGGCCAGCTGACCGTCTCGATCGACTTCTAAGCCAAGGCCAGGAAATCGGGGGGGAATTCAGGAGGTGGAATGTCGGTGGAGTGGTGTAACTACGGGAGGCACGAATGAAGCGAACCCTTGGCCTGGCCTTGTTGTTCTGCGCGGCCGCGCAGGCGCAGGACCATCCGCTCACGCTGGACACGCACGTCGACATTCCCCTGTCGTACATGCACGACCCGAAGTTCGACGCCGGCAAGGACGGTCCGCTCAAGGTGGACCTGCCGAAGATGCGCCGCGGCGGTCTCGACGCGGCGTTCTTCGTGATCTATGTGGAGCAGGGACCGTCGACCCCGGCGGGGTACGCGAAGGCGGTGGCACAGGCGGCGCGCAAGTACGATGCCATCGACCGGATGCTGAAGCGGTATCCCGAGTGGATCCGGGCGGCACGCACGCCGGCGGATGTCCGTGCGAACAAGGCGGCCGGGCGGTTGTCGGCCATGATAGGCATCGAGAACGGCTATTCGCTCGGGCACGACCTGAAGCGCCTGGACGCGGCCTATGCGCGGGGTGCGCGTTACATCGGGCTGGCGCACGTCGGCAACAACGATCTCTGTGGCAGTTCGTTGCCCCGCAAGGAGCTGGGCGACAAGGTGGACAGCAACCTCGGCCTGACCGATTTCGGCCGGCAGGTGGTGACGCGGGCCAATGCGCTGGGGATGATGGTGGACGTGTCGCATGCGTCGGACGCCTGCGTCCGCGATGTCCTCGCGTTGTCGAAGGCGCCGATCATCGCGTCGCATTCGTCGTCCCGGGCCGTCACCGATCATCCACGCAACCTGCCCGACGACCTGCTGGCAGCCATCGCCGCGAAGGGTGGCGTCGTCCAGGCCGTGGCGTTCAAGGAATTCCTGAAGAAGGATCCGGAGCGGGCGGCCGCCGAGAAGGCCTTGCAGACGCGGGTGGCACGCGAGGCGGGCGACAAGGAATACGACAGCGAAAAGCACGATTACCTGCCGTCGTATGTCGAGGGCATGAAGGCCATCCAGCGCGAGCATCCTCTCGCCACCCTGGACGATTTCCTCGACCACATCCAGCACATGGTGAAGGTGGCGGGTATCGACCATGTGGGCATCGCCTCGGACTTCGACGGGGGTGGCGAGATCACCGGGTGGATGGACGCCTCGGAGACGCGCAACGTGACCGCCGCGCTGAAGCGGCGCGGCTTCTCCGACCAGGACATCGCGAAGCTCTGGAGTGGCAACCTGCTGCGTGTATGGGCGGCCGATGAAGCCGCTTCCGCCGCGTCGCTCGACGCCCTCGTCGACGAGGCGGTGTCGCGCTATCGCATTCCCGGCATCGCGGTCGGGGTGATCCAGGATGGCAAGGTGGCCTATACGCGCACGGCGGGCGAACTCGTCGCCGGTTCAGGCCGCAAGGTGGACGGGCGGACCCTGTTCAAGATCGCTTCGAACAGCAAGGCCATGACCACGGCGCTGCTGGCGCGGCTGGTCGCGGCAGGCAAGCTGGATTGGAGCGATCCGGTGACGAAGTACCTGCCGGACTTCCGCATGAACGATCCATGGGTGACCCGCGAAATCCAGGTACGCGACCTGGTTATCCACAACAGCGGCCTGCGCGAAGGCGCGGGTGACCTGATGCTCTGGCCGGAACCGAACGACTTCGCGCGCAAGGACATCCTCGCCGGCCTCGCTTACCTCAAGCCGGAACACAGCTTCCGTTCGCGTTACGCCTACGACAACCTCCTTTACGTCGTGGCGGGCGAGGTAGCCGCGGCGGCTGGCGGTGCCTCCTACGAAACGCTATTGCGCCGCGAGGTATTCGAGCCGTTGGGACTCTCCCGATGCCAGGTCGGCCGCTGGTCGCGCGACGGCGTGGGGAATGTCGCCCAACCCCATCGACAGGGGGAGCACGGCAACGAAGTGGTGAACGGCGATCCGGCGACGGTTCCCGCGATCACCTCCGCCGCCGCGGGCGGCGTGCGCTGCGACCTCGACGACATGCTCCGCTGGGCCGGCAATTGGCTGGCTCCCGATGCGGCGCAACTGGCATGGCTGGGCGCCGCGCAGCGCGAACCCTTGTGGTCGATCCAGAATCCAATGCCCGTGGGCAAGCGCCGGAAAGCCTGGAACGACACGCATCTCTACGGTTACGGCTATGGCTGGCGGCTGGCCGACGTGGACGGGCAGTGGAGCGTCTCGCACACGGGCACGCTGTCCGGCATGTATTCGACGGTGAGCTTGCTGCCGGAGCGGCGCGGCGGATTCGTGATCCTGATGAACGGAGGGAGCGAGGACGCCCGCGATGCCCTGGCCGCGGTCTTGCTCAAGCGGTTCACGGCACCGGACGAAGCACATACCGTGGACGAATACGCCGACCGCATCGCCGCCGAGTCGTCGGCCCCGGGTGCCTCGCGTGCGCCGGACACCTCGTCGCGCGTGGCCGCTTCCGCCAGCGAAGCGAACGGTTTGCTCGGCATCTGGCGCGACCCCTGGTTCGGCGAGGTCAGCATCTGCCCCGGCAAGCAAGGCGTGCGCTTCGCCGCGGTCCGCTCCCCGGTCATGACCGGTATGCTCGAACGCGTGGGCACGCGTTATCTCGTGCAGTGGAACAGCCCGCGCATGGACGCCGAGCCGTGGTTGGACCTTTCAACACCGGACCAGCTGCGCCTGACCAAGGTCGATCCCGATGCCGATTTCAGCAACGACTATGAAGACCTGGCTTTCACTCGCGTGCGGGCTTGTCCTTAGCGCGCACGCTGCCGATGCCCCGCCACGGGTGTCACCGGCACGCACGCCGCACGAAGCGGGACTCACCGATATGCGTTCGCTGGTGCCCGATATCGCCGAGGACATCCGCTACGCGGGAAGCGACAACTTCACCGGTGCGCCGGTGGATGGCTATCGCTCGGCCAGGTGCCTCCTGCGCACGGCTGCCGCCGAGGCACTGGCGCGCGTGGAGATGCATCTGCGTGAGGACGGGCTGCGCCTGCGCATATGGGACTGCTACCGGCCGGCACGTGCCGTCGCGGCCTTCGTGCGTTGGGCGGGCGATACCGGCGATACACGGACCCAACCCGCGCATTACCCGAACCTCGGCAAGGACAAGCTGCTGGGCGAATATATCGCACCTGTTTCCGGACATAGCCGCGGCGCCACCATCGACCTCACGCTGATGCGCTGTGCAGGGAATCGTTGTGCGCCACTGGACATGGGCACGGACTTCGACTTTTTCGATCCGCGTGCGCATACCGACTATCCGGGCATCACCGCCGCGCAGCGTGCGAACCGCCAGCGCCTGTCCCGCGCGATGGCGGCGGAAGGTTTCGTCAACTACCCGCAGGAATGGTGGCATTACTCGCTGCCTTCCGCGGCCACCGACACGATCTACGACGTTCCCGTGGAGTGAGCATGCGCCTGGTCGTATCGCTGGCCCTTTGTGCCTTCCTCGCCGGCTGCGTCGCGTCGCCATCGCGTGACGTGGCGTTGGACGTATTGATGAAGCGTTACGACGGCGACGGCCCGGGTGCCTCGTTGTTGGTGATACGCGACGGCGTGCCCGTTGTCCGGCGAGGCTACGGGTTCGCCGACCTTGAACGACGCGTGCCGGCCTCGCCGCAAACGAACTATCGCCTTGCCTCGGTGAGCAAGCAGTTCACCGCGACGGCGATCCTCCTGTTGGCCCAGGATGGCAAGCTGTCGCTGGACGACCGCGCCCGCCGCTGGTTGCCCGCGCTGCCCGCCGCGGCCGACGCGATCACCATCCGCCAGTTGCTGAGCCACCAGGGTGGGCTGATCGACTACGAGGACGTCATGCCCGCCGATACGCGGGTGCCGCTGCGCGACAGGGACGTGCTCGACCTGCTCGCCAGGACCGATCGTCTCTATTTCGTTCCAGGCACCTCGTACCGCTACAGCAACGGGGGCTATGCGATGCTCGCGCTGATCGTGGAGAAGGCCTCGGGCAAACCGTTCCAGGATTTCCTTCGCGAGCGCATCTTCCTGCCATTGGGCATGACGAACACCCTGGCCTATGTGCGGGAAGGGCCGCCCGTGCCACACCGGGCCTTCGGATACAGCGCCGAGGGCGGGCGCTGGGTCCGTACGGACCAGAGCATGACAAGCTCGGTGTTGGGAGATGGCGGCATCTATTCCTCGATCGACGACCTGGCGCGTTGGGATGCCGCTCTATACGACGACCGGCTCTTGAGCGACGCGTCGCGCAAGGCCGCCTTCACGCCCTGGACGCCCACCGACGATCCCTCGGTACGGTACGGCTACGGCTGGCGGATCACCGGCGAGACGCTGTGGCATTCGGGCGAGACCATCGGCTTCCGCAATGTGATCGTGCGATATCCGGGACGTCACCTCACCGTGATCCTGCTGACCAACCGCAACGATCCCGAGCCCTACGAGACAGCGGTGCACATCGCGAACCTCTATCTGTAGCGTCGCCTCACAGATCCGATAACGGCCCGGGACGACCCTGGATAGCGGCCTGGACGAACCTGGTGGGAGTCTGGTGGGAGCCGACCTTGTCGGCGATCCCGCGGCAGCGGGCCAGTCACCCCCCACCCCATGTCTTATCATAGGCAGTCCCCCCGCGACCGCACGGATCCCCGATGTCCACGTTCCGCTTCGCCCTGGCCCAGTACGACTTCCCGGTAGGCGCCACCGCTCAGAACGCCCGGCGCGTGAAGGCACTGGCCGATGAAGCGCGGGATCGCCTTGGCGCTTCGCTGGTCGCCTTTCCCGAATTGACCCTCTCGGGCTATCCGCCCGAAGACCTGCTCCAGCGTCCGAGCTTCCTCGAAGCCTGTGGGCGCGAACTCGCGGCGCTCGCACCGGAGATCCGCGGTATCTCGGCCATCGTAGGCCATCCCGAAACGCGCGGTGAAGTCTTCAACGCCGCCTCGCTGATCCGCGAAGGCAAGGTCGAGTGGACCTATCAGAAGCAGGCCCTGCCCAATTACACCGTCTTCGACGAAAAACGTTATTTCCAGCACGGCCAGGCCACGCGGGTTTTCGTGATCGAAGGCGTGCGCGTGGGCATGCTCATCTGCGAGGACATCTGGGAGGCCGAACCGGCCGCCCATGCCGCGCAGGCGGGGGCGGAACTGATCCTGGTGATCAATGCCTCGCCCTACGACCGCCGACAGGCGGCCACGCGCGAGGAATTGCTGCGCCAGAGGGCCACGGAGAACGGGGTACCCATCGCCTACGTGAACCTGGTCGGTGGCCAGGACGACCTGTTGTTCGATGGCCATTCCGTGCTCGTGCAGTCCGACGGCGAAGTGGTCGCCCGCGCGCCGTCGTTCGAGGAAATGCTGCTCACCGTGGAATACGACACCGTGACGAAGCGCCTCGCCGCGATCGACTGGCCGGCTCAGGACACGCGTTCGCCGGAAGCGATCATGTACGCGGGCCTCGTGCGCGGCGTGCGCGACTACATCGGCAAGAATGGCTTTTCCGGCGTGCTGCTGGGACTTTCCGGCGGCATCGATTCGGCACTCACGTTGGCGATCGCCGTCGATGCGCTCGGCAAGGACAAGGTCACGGCCGTGATGATGCCCACGGTGTACACGTCCGACCTGTCATTGCGCGAAGCGAAGGCGCAGGCGGAGCACCTGGGCGTCGAGTACCACGTGTTGCCGATCGAGGGGATCTACGAGGCCTTCACCGGCACGTTGGCGCCGGTGTTCGAAGGGCGCGGGCCCGACATCACCGAGGAGAACCTGCAATCGCGTGCGCGCGGCGTACTGCTCATGGCGATGTCGAACAAGACCGGCAAGCTGTTGCTGTCCACGGGTAACAAGAGCGAGATGGCGGTCGGTTACGCCACCCTCTATGGCGACATGTGCGGCGCCTATGCGCCACTCAAGGATGTCTACAAGACCACCGTCTACAGCCTCTCGCGCTGGCGCGCGGCCATCGATGGCGCGATCCCTATGGCGGTCATCGACCGCCCGCCGTCCGCCGAACTGCGCCACGAGCAGACCGACCAGGATTCCCTTCCGCCTTACGACGAACTCGATGCCATCCTCGAGCACTTCATCGAGGGCGAGGCATCGGCCGAGGACATCATCGCCGCCGGCCACGACGACGCGACGGTACGCCGGGTGATCCGCATGGTCTTCATCAACGAGTTCAAACGCCGCCAGGCGGCGCCAGGGCCCCGTGTGACCACGAAAGCCTTCGGCCGCGAACGCCGCTACCCGATCACCTCCGGCTGGCGCTGATCCCCATCTCGATCGCTGTTGTGGACTCAGCTGTTGTGGGAGCTGTTGTGGGAGCCGACCTTGTCGGCGATCCCGCGGCAGCGGGCCAGTTCATCGCAAGCACCCATCGCCGACAAGGTCGGCTCCCACAAACAGCTGGCTTGACTAGAGGGTCGGCTCCCACAAACAGCTGGCATCACCAGAAGGTAGGCTCCCACCAGGGGACCGTGCCTTTCGCGAAAACGAAAAAGCCGGCTTGCGCCGGCTTCTTCGTCGAACCACTGAAAGGTCAGTGGTGACCCGAGAACGGGATCGCCTTGCGCCAGATCGAAGGGTGGTGCGGCCAGTTCGGGTCCGTGAGGTACGGGTGGTCCGGGTAGTTCAGGGCCAGCACCTGGCGGGTCTGGTCGGCCAGCGGCTTGCGGTCCAGGGCGATATAGCTGCGCGTGAGGATGGCCAGCGCGTCGGCGGTCTCCGGCGACTGCTGGTAGTGCTCGATCACGTACTGGGCGCGGTCGGCCGAGGCGATGTACGCCTTCGTGCGCAGGTAGTACTCGGCCACGTTGACCTCGAACCGGGCCAGCTGGTTGCGCAGGAAGATCATGCGCTGGCGGGCGTCGGTGGCATACGCGCTGTTCGGATACCGCCGGGTCAACTGGCTGAAATCGTCGAAGGCGGTGAGGTTGAAACCCTGGTCGCGGCGGGTGGAAGCGCTGTTGCCACGCTGCAGGTAACGCTCGATCAGGCCGCCGGTTCGGTCGAAATTGATCAGACCGCGCAGGTAATAGGCATAATCAGCATGCTTATGGGTCGGAAACGTCTTGATGAAGCGGTTGATCGTCGAGTAAGCGTCGTCCGGCTTGTTGTCTTTGTACTGCGCGTACGCGAGTTCGATCTGGGACTGCTCGTTGATGTCGCCCGACGGGAACCGAGCGATGAGGCGTTCATACGCCTTTTCCGCCGCGGCATAGTCGGAATGCTCCAGCGAGTCGTGGGCCGTGGCATAGAGCCGGTCGACCGGCATCGTGTCGATCGTCTCCTTCTTGCTGCGGAACATCGAGCAGGCGCTCATCGACAGGGCGAGGACGAGCAGAATGGTGATCTTGGTTGCACGCATTGAGAGAGTTCGGATGCTTGAGCGAAAGGGCATGATAGCCGAAACCGGCCGTGGGCCGGGCGGGGCGGTATGACGACGGTCAGACATGAGGCCACCGTGCCGGTGGCGGCGGCGGGTCGGCGTTTCGACCAGTCCCTGGCCGAGATGTTCCCCGATTATTCCCGATCCCGCCTCACGGGCTGGATCAAGGAGGGCAAGGTCCTGCTGGACGGGGCCCGGGTGGCCCCGCGCCACCTGCTCCGGGGCGGCGAGCGGGTAGAGCTCGAGGCCGAGCTGGAGAGCGAGGTGGATGCCCAGCCCGAGGACATCGCGCTGGATATCCGCTACGAGGACGGCGACCTCATGGTGGTGGACAAGCCCATGGGGCTGGTCGTCCATCCCGGGGCGGGCAACGCCGCCGGGACCATGCTCAACGCCTTGCTGCACCACAATCCGGCCCAGGCCGAGTTGCCGCGCGGCGGTATCGTCCATCGGCTGGACAAGGACACCGCCGGCCTGATGGTGGTGGCCAAGAGCATCGCGGCGCATACGGCGCTGGTGGCGATGCTGTCCCGGCATGACGTGCACCGGCAGTACGAGGCGGTGGTGCTGGGCACCATGGTGGCCGGCGGCACCGTGGACCAGCCCATCGGAAGGCACCAGCACGATCGCCTGAAGCAGGGCGTGCGTGACGTGGAGGACGGTGGCAAGGAAGCGATCACCCACTATCGCGTGCGCGAGCGTTTCCGCGCGCATAGCGTGATCCAGTGCAACCTGGAAACCGGCCGCACCCATCAGATCCGCGTGCATATGGCCCACCTCGGCCACCCGCTGGTCGGCGACCAGCTCTATGGCAACGGGCTGCGCCTGCCGCGCGGCGCCAGCCAGGAGCTGATCGACGCGCTGCGCGGCTTCCGCCGCCAGGCCCTGCACGCCGAGAAGCTGGCCTTCGAGCACCCCGTGACCGGGGAATACCTCGAGTTCGATTCGCCGCGCCCGGCCGACCAGGAGGCGCTGATCGAGGCGCTTCGCGCCGATACGGCGCTGCATCCCATCGAGGACTGAGCATGGACGGCGCCTGGATTGTCCCGGACTGGAACCCCCCGGCGCACGTTCGTGCCACCGTATCTACGCGGCAGGGGCCGGGCATTTCCCAGCCGCCGTACGACCGGCTGAACCTCGGCCTGCGCTCGGGCGACGATCCCGCCGCGGTCGTGTCGAACCGGGAAGCCCTGGCGGCGGCCCTGGACCTGCCCGGGCCGCCGTTGTGGCTGCGCCAGGTGCACGGCACCGAAGTGGCCGAAGCCGGCGTGGAGGGTGACGACGAACCGGTGGCCGATGCCGCCGTGGCCCACGGACCCGGCAAGGTGCTGGCGATCCTCACCGCGGATTGCCTGCCGGTGCTGTTCGCCAGCGCCGACGGCGGCACGATCGGCGCGGCGCATGCGGGCTGGCGGGGGCTTGCCGCCGGCGTGCTGGAGAACACCGTGGCACGGATGGGCGTACCCGCCGGCTCCGTCCTCGCCTGGCTGGGACCGGCCATCGGCGGCCCCTCCTACGAGGTGGGTGCGGAGGTGCGCGCGGCCTTCGTCGAGGGAGACCCGGGCGCGGAGGAGGCCTTCTCGCCGACACGGCCGGGGCACTGGCTATGCGACTTGTACGTGCTGGCGAGGCGGAGGCTGGCCGCGATCGGGGTGACACGGGTTTCCGGGGGCGGCTTCGATACGTACCGGGACGAGCGGCTTTATTCGTACCGGCGCGATGGCGCGGTCAGCGGGCGGTTCGCTTCGCTGATCTGGACGCGTTGACGCGGCTCAAGGCGCGGTCATCGGCGTCGGCACATAGATTTCGGGCTTCACCCGCGGCGGTTCCGTCAACGCATGCAGGAACGCATTGCGCCATGCGGTGATGTCGTTGCGCTCGAGCACGTCCATCATCGACTGCCAGCGCATGCGGCGTTCCTTCTGTGGCATCTCCAGGGCGCGTTTCAGCGCCTCGGACACCTCGTCCAGGTCGGAAGGGTTCACCAGCAGTGCCGCATCCAGTTCCTGCGCCGCACCCGCGAAGCGGGACAGCACGAGCACGCCGGGATCTTGCGGGTCCTGGCAGGCGACGTATTCCTTCGCGACGAGGTTCATGCCGTCGCGAAGCGGCGTGACCAGGCCGACCTTGGCCACGCGGAAATAACCCGCCAGCACCTTGTGCGCGAACGACTTGTTCACGTAACGGATCGGCACCCAGTCCGGCTCGGCGTACTGCCCGTTGATATGCCCCGCGCTGCGTTCGAGCTCCCGTCGCAGCGAGCGGTATTCCGGCACGTCGGAGCGCGATGGCGGTGCGATCTGTAACAGCGAGACGCGGCCGCGCATCTCCTTATGGTCGCGCAGCAGGCGGGCGAATCCCTCGAAACGCTCGGGCAGGCCCTTGGAATAGTCGAGGCGGTCCACGCCGATGATCAGCGCGCGGTCGTCGATCGAGGCCCTGAGCTTGGCGACCGCGCCGCTGTCCTCGGCGCGGTGGGCGAGTTCGACGGCTTCGGCCGTGTCGATGCTGATCGGGAACACGCCAGCGCGGAAGATCCGTCCGTTGGCGGCGCGGATGCGGCCGCCCGTGCGCATGGCGGCACCCAGTTCATGCAGGAAGTAATCCTCCAGCGCGCGCAGGTCGCGCTGGGTGTGCAGGCCCACCAGGTCGTACGAGGCCAGGGGTTCGAGCAGTTCGCGGTGTCGGGGCAGGGTGATCAACAGGCCGGCCGCGGGCAGGGGCGTGTGCAGGAAGAAGCCGATCTTGTTCTCGACGCCGAGTTCGCGAAGCATCGCCGCGAGCGGAATCAGGTGGTAATCGTGGACCCAGACGATGTCGTCTTTCCGGATCAGCTTCGCCACGCGCTTGGCGAAGACGCGGTTGACACGCAGATAACCTTCGAGGTGGTCGCGCCGGTAATCGACCAGGTCGGCCCGGTAATGGAACAGCGGCCACAAGGCGCGGTTGGCGAAGCCGCTGTAGTAGTCGTCATGGTCCGCCTTGGACATGTCGATGGTCGCGTAGCTGATGTGTCCGTCCTGGACTTCGTGCACTTCCTTGCCGGTTTCGGCGGCGAGGTTGCCGCTCCACCCGAACCACAGTCCCCCCATTTCCTGCAGCGCCGCGTTCATGGCGGACGCGAGGCCACCGGTTTGCGTCTGCTTGGGCAGTGCCACGCGGTTCGATATGACAACTAGTCGGCTCATCGTGCCCTTGCGGCTCCCTGCGTCAGCGTGGCGTTCACGGAATCCAGCCAAGCATGGACGGCAGCCGGGCTAGGCAATGTGAACGTGGCCTGCGAGGGCGTCCGTGTGCCGACGCGAACGGATGCGCCGCCGCGTTCGTTGACCACGGCGAAGGCGTGTTCGTCGGTGAGGTCGTCGCCGAGGTAGACCGGCGCGCGGCCGCGGAAGGGCGGTGAATCGAGGAAGGCGGCGACGGCCACGCCCTTGTCCATCCCGCGCGGCTTGAACTCGTACACGTAGCTGCCCGGTTGCAGTTCGAATCCGGGAAAACGCGCGGCGATGGCCGGGGCGATCCGGTCAAGCTCGTCCGCGCGCTCGGGATGCTCGCGGCAGTGCAGCGCCACCGACCAGCTCTTGTCTTCCACGCGCACGCCCGGCAGGGCCGATGCGATGTCGTGGACGATGTCGCGTAGCCGGGCCAGTTCGTCCGTGTCCACGGGAACGGTGCTCGTGCGGCCTTCGCCGTCACGCCGTTCGAGGCCGTGTTGTCCGGCGGCGGCCCAGGCGGTCCTGCCGAAGATACGGTCGAGGCCGGCGATGGCGCGGCCACTGACCAGGGCCATGGCACCTCCCAACGCCTGGTTCAGCCCATCCAGGGTGTCCAGCATCCCGGGCGGCAGGAAAACGGCTTCGGGGTCGTCGGCGAACGCCAGCAGGGTGCCATCGGCATCGAGGAAGAGTGCCGTGTCCGGCGTGACGAGGTCGACGGGCGGTGGAGGCAGGGTGTCGCGGGCGGCTGTCACGAAAGCTCCATCTGGCAGCGATCCCGTCAGGATGCCTTCCGTTACGTGAAAAAAGTGATGCCCTGTTTCCCACCCCGGCGTTGAAGGCGCATGCTTCCACCCGCATCTGTGTGGCCAGAGGCGGTCGCGGGGAGGGCCCGGGGCGCGCCAACACCTTTGGGAGAAAACCTGATGCGAATGGACAAACTCACCTCGCGGTTCCAGCAGGCCCTGGCGGATGCCCAGTCGCTGGCCGTCGGCCGCGACAACAACATCCTCGAGCCGGTGCACGTGCTTGCGGCGCTGCTCGACCAGCAGGGCGGGTCCACCGCGCCGTTGCTCACCCAGGCGCAGGTCAACGTGCCCGCGCTGCGCCAGCGCGTGGGCGAGATCCTCGATCGCCTTCCGCGGGTCAGCGGCCAGGAAGGCAACATCAGCCTGGGCAACGACCTCAATCGCCTGTTCAACCTCACCGACAAGCTTGCACAGCAGCGTGGCGACCAGTTCATCGCCAGTGAGTTGTTCGTGCTGGCGGCGCTGGAGGATCGTGGCGAGGTCGGCGGCGCCTTGAAGGCCGCCGGCGCAACGAAGGAACGCATCGAGGCGGCCATCGACAAGCTGCGCGGCGGCGAGAAGGTGCAGTCGGAAAACGCCGAGGAACAGCGCCAGGCGCTGGAGAAGTACACCATCGACCTCACCGAGCGCGCCGAGGCCGGCAAGCTCGATCCCGTGATCGGCCGCGACGAGGAAATCCGCCGCACGATCCAGGTTTTGCAGCGGCGAACGAAGAACAACCCGGTGTTGATCGGTGAGCCTGGCGTGGGCAAGACCGCCATCGTCGAAGGCCTGGCGCAGCGCATCGTCAATGGCGAAGTGCCCGAGGGACTGCGCGACAAGCGTGTGCTCTCGCTCGACATGGGCGCGCTGATCGCCGGCGCGAAATTCCGTGGCGAATTCGAGGAGCGCCTGAAAGGCGTGCTCAACGACCTGTCCAAGCAGGAAGGCCAGGTGATCCTCTTCATCGACGAATTGCATACCATGGTCGGCGCGGGCAAGGCCGATGGCGCGATGGACGCGGGCAACATGTTGAAGCCCGCGCTGGCGCGTGGCGAACTGCACTGCATCGGTGCGACCACGCTCGACGAATACCGCAAATACGTGGAGAAGGACGCCGCCCTCGAACGCCGCTTCCAGAAGGTGTTCGTGGGCGAACCCAGCGTCGAGGACACGATCGCGATCCTGCGTGGCCTGAAGGAGCGCTACGCCGTGCACCATGGCGTGGAAATCACCGATCCGGCGATCGTCGCCGCGGCGACGCTTTCCGCCCGCTATATTCCGGACCGCCAGTTGCCCGACAAGGCCATCGACCTGATGGACGAGGCCGCGTCGCGCATCCGCATGGAAATCGATTCCAAGCCGGAGGAACTCGATCGGCTCGAACGGCGATTGATCCAGCTCAAGATCCAGCGCGAGATGCTGAAGAAAGAGCAGGACGACGAATCGAAGCAGCGCCTGGCGACGCTCGAGGCCGACATCGAGAAGCTCGACCGCGAGTTCTCCGACCTCAACGAGGTATGGAAGGCGGAGAAGGCCGCGCTGCAGGGCGCCACGAAGATCAAGGAGCAGATCGAGCAGGCTCGCCTGGAACTGGAAGCCGCCCAGCGCCGCCAGGATTACGGTGCGATGAGCGAGATCCAGTATGGCCGGCTGCCGGCGCTGGAAGCCCAGCTCGCCGCCGCGCAAAAGGCGGAGCAGCAGGACTTCACGCTCTTGCAGGACCGCGTCACCGCCGAGGAAATCGCCGAGGTGGTCGCGCGCTGGACGGGTATCCCCGTGGCGAAGATGCTCGAAGGCGAGCGCGAGAAACTCCTGCACATGGAAGATGCGCTGCATGCGCGCGTGGTCGGCCAGGATGAAGCGGTGCGTGCGGTGTCCGACGCGATCCGCCGTGCGCGGGCCGGGCTATCCGATCCCAATCGCCCGTACGGCTCGTTCCTGTTCCTGGGCCCGACGGGCGTGGGCAAGACGGAGTTGTGCAAGGCGCTGGCCGATTTCCTCTTCGATACGCAGGACGCGATGGTGCGCATCGACATGAGCGAGTTCATGGAGAAGCACTCCGTGAGCCGACTGGTCGGCGCGCCTCCGGGTTATGTCGGGTACGAAGAGGGTGGTTATCTCACCGAGGCGGTGCGTCGTCGTCCTTACAGCGTGATCCTGCTCGACGAGGTGGAGAAGGCCCACCCGGATGTCTTCAACATCCTGCTCCAGGTGCTCGACGACGGGCGGCTGACGGATGGCCAGGGCCGCACGGTGGACTTCCGCAACACGGTGATCGTGATGACCTCGAATCTCGGGTCGAACCTGATCCAGGAGCAGGCGGGCGACAGCGAGGCCGACTACCTGCAGATGAAGGCGTCGGTGTTGGGCGTGGTGCAGGCGCATTTCCGTCCTGAGTTCATCAACCGCCTGGACGACCTCGTCGTGTTCCGCCCGCTGGACAAGAAGCAGATCCGTTCGATCGCGCGGATACAGCTGGATTACCTGGCGAAACGTCTGGCCGATCGCCAGTTGTCGCTCGACCTTACGGACAAGGCGCTGGATTTGCTGGGCAGCGCGGGCTTCGACCCGGTGTACGGCGCGCGTCCGCTCAAGCGGGCCATCCAGCAGCAGCTGGAAAATCCGTTGGCGCAACGCATCCTGCAGGGTGCTTTCTCGCCCGGGCAGACCGTGCGGGTGGATTCGGACGGGAACCATCTGACGTTCGCGGCGGCCTGATATCGCCGACAGGGTCGGCTCCCACCAGGCACTCGATGCCTGGTGGGAGCCAACCCTGCTGGTGCCGGGAGCCGCCCTTATTGAAGGTGGGAGCCGACCCTGTCGGCGATGCTTCATACCTCGTGGGAGCCCACTTGCCGGCGATGCTTCGTGCTCGTGGGAGCCCACTTGCCGACGATGCCTCGCGCCTTGTGGGAGCCGACTTGTCGGCGATGCTCTCCCTCCCGCCGCCCCTCCGTCAGAACCGAAAGCCCACCTTGGCGTAGTAGTACCGCCCGTTGAACCCGAACGGTGACAGCGCCGAATATTGCAACCCGCTGAAATAATCCTCGCCGCTGTTGGTCGGCTTCACCCGCTGCGGATACTGGTTGGTGACGTTGTCCACGCCGAGGGTGAAATTCCACTGGTCGATCGTGTACCCGCCGGAAAGATTCAGCAGCCACCTTGCGGGAAAGACCTGGTCGGTCGTGGGATCGGTATTCACACGGGTTACGGAACCATAGCGGGTCAGGTCCGCGTGCGCGTTGAATCCATCGAGCGTCCAATCCGCCCCGAACAGGAATTTCGTGCGTGGCGTGGCCTTGGTCAGGATGCCCTGGCTGGAACGGCCGAACAGTTCGATCGGTCCGGATGAATTGGCCTGGAGCACGGCTGGCGTCTCGCCCACCGAGAGCACTTTCACCTTGTTGTAGTTGCCACTGGCCAACAGGTTGAACTGGCCGAACGCCGTCGTCGGGATGCGGTAGTTCAGCACGAGGTCGGCGCCGCGTGTGCGCGTGGTGGCGGAGTTGGCGAAGTACTGCACCGCGGTCACCTGCTGGCCCGGCACCACGCTGTTGAAGTACGCCGCGAGTAGCGGATCGGTGAGGCTGATGGTGTCGGAGTAGAGGATCTGGTTCCAGATGCGGATCTGGTAGATGTCGAGCGTGGCGCTGAAGTCGGCGGTCGGTTCCCACACGGCACCGATGCCGTAGTTGGCGGATTTCTCCGGTTTCAACGGTTTGGAACCGAGTGCGATGGCCGCGGGATCGGACGTGCGGTAGGTGCCGGTCTGTGCGAGCTGTCCCGTGCTGGGATCGATGATCGTCACCACCGACTGGTAGTTCTGCTGCGCGAGCGACGGTGCGCGGAACCCGTTCGAGATCGTGCCGCGCAGGGCGAACGTGGGCGTGAACTGGTAGCGCGCCGACAGCTTGCCCGAACGCGTCGAGCCCGCGTCGCTGTAGTGCTCGTAGCGGCCGGCGACACCGGCGGAAAACTTGTCCGTGACGTCGGTTTCGAGATCGACATAGGCCGCTTCGCTGTGTCGCGTGAAGCTGCCCGCGGCGGCGGGCGAGAGTCCGGGGAAGACCTGCGCGCCACCCGCGTAAGGTGTGTCGGTGCCGGGAATCAAGGTGCCCTGGTTGAAGTAGTAGGACTCAGGATCGCCCGCGTCGATCTGGTACTTCTCCTTGCGATACTCGGCGCCGAAGGCGAGGGTGAGTGGATTGGGCAGCCAGCCCACGCTGAAGTCCTTGCCGATATCGACGTTCGCCAATGCCTGCGAGTTCTTGAACGTTCCGGCGTTGAAGTACGTGGGTGATGCGCCGGTGGAGTAGAACAGGTTGGTGTTGACGCTGTTCTGCACGTCGAAGACGAGATCGTTGATGCCGTAGTTGCCCGATGCATCCCAGCGCCATCCGCCGTCCGTCACGCCCTTCACGCCGAGCACGGCGGTGGAGTCGTTGGTGTGGTTGACGATCTGCGGGAGGAAGCCGTTGGGGTAGATCTCCGGCACGTTCCGCGCGTTGGTCGCGCCGCGGTAATAGCCGTTCGAGGTGACGTCGCGGCGGCTCAGGCTGAGATAGCCGTAGAGGTCGACATTGCGCGCCAGCTCGTACTGGAAGTTGGTCAGCGCCTGATAGGTCTTCACCGCCGGATCGCCGTAACGCTGGTGGGCGACGTTGCCGTCGGCGGCTTCTTCCGGCGTGAACAGGCTCACCGGCGAGGCGCGGTTCGTGTTCATCGAGTTCTGGTAGCTCCAGGCCAGGCGCAGCCAGCCCTTCGCGTCCGCACCCTTGCCACCGAGGTCGACGCCGACCGAGCCATCGATGCCGTTGGTCTCGCCGTCGCCCTTGTCCATGATGCCGTAGTTGGCGTTGATGGAGTTCTTGCCGGGTCCCGCGCCGTGCTTCAGCACGATGTTGATGACGCCGGCGATGGCATCGGAGCCGTATTGCGCGGCGGCACCGTCGCGGAGAACCTCGATGTGGTCGATCGCCGAGATCGGGATCGAATTGAGGTCGGCCGGTGCCGCGCCGCGGCCCACGGAGTTGTTGTAGTTGACCAGGGCGGACGTGTGGTAGCGCTTGCCGTCCACGAGCACGAGCGTCGCGTCGGGCGATAGGCCGCGTAGACTGGCCGGTCGCACGGCGTCGTTGCCGTCGTTGATCGCCGGGCGCGGGAAATCGAGCGAAGGCAGCAGGCGGCCGAGGGCCGTGGCGAGATCGGTACTTCCCGTGGACGTGAGATCCTTCGGTGAAAGCACGTCGATGGGCGAGAGCGAGTTCGCCTCGGTGCGCGTGGTGCTGCGCGTGCCGGTCACCACCACCTGGTCGAGTTGCCGGGCCTCCTTGGTATCCGGCGGCGGCGCCGCGTCCTGGGCGTGACCGGGCGTCACGATCATGAGGCCGAGGGCGGGTAGCCAGAGGCTGGCCGACGGCTTGCGTCGTAGGGTCTTACCTGTCGTCATCGATGGTCCCCAAGGCGAGCTACGGCACGCGGAGCGGGAGTGCCCCGCGGACGCGGTTCAAGGCCGCGTTGGGATGACGCTATGCATGCTTGCTGCGGTGCGTCAACACATTCGTCATGAATGCGCCATCGTGGGGAAACAATGGCGTGCTAGGCCGCATTTTTACGGGCTTGGCATGGAACTGGCTTCTCCAGCCATTTTGGTGCAATGCAAAATGCCTCGGGCGCTTTCGCGGGTTGGATCGCCGACAAGGTCGGCTCCTACCAGGCCTGGGTATGAGGTATGGCGAGCTTCTGGTGGGAACCGACCCTGTCGGCGATGAGCGCCACAAGGAATTGAAAAACCGGCCCCCACCCCGATAATGCCGGCCTGATAACGAGAGACCCCGCCCCATGCCCATCTACGAATTCCAGTGCCAGGCCTGTGGCCACCGCTTCGAGCGCTTGCAGAAGATCGCCGATGCCGATCCCTCCGCCTGCCCCAGCTGCGGCGAGCCCCGGGTGGGCCGCCTGTTGAGCGCACCCCAGTTCCGCCTCGCCGGCGGTGGCTGGTACGAGACCGATTTCAAGAAGGACGGCGATAAAAAGCGGAACCTGGCCGAAGGTTCTTCCGGGGCGCCTGCCGAGGCGGCGTCTGCGCCGGCTCCCGCGCCGGCTCCCGCCGCCCCCCCTTCGGCGGACGCCAAGCCGTCCGGCGGCTGAGGCAGGGGTGCCGCCGCTCATGCGGCCGGATAGTCACCGAGGCAGGTCCTTACGCCGAGCTGGGGCGTTTTCTTACGGTCCGTTCAAACATGGTTGCGGATCCCTCCGATAATTTTGCGTCACACACATCGGAGGTAGGTATGAAACGCATCCTTGGACTGGTCGCCATGCTCGCGCTCGGCGTGGGCCTGTCATTGACTCCGCACGTGGCGCACGCCCAGCGCGGCGGCGACACGGTCAATTGCTACAGCGACAACGGACGCCGTTCCTACTGCCGGGTGCCCTGGCGCGACGCGCGCCTGGTCCGCCAGGATTCCCAGACCGCCTGCATCCGCGGCCGCACCTGGGGCATGGACCGTGGTGGCCTGTGGGTCGACGACGGTTGCCGGGGCATCTTCCAGGAAGCCGGTGGCTGGGGCGGCGGACGTCCGGGCTGGGACGACGACGGCCGTCCGGGCTGGGGTGGCGGTGGACGCCCGGGTTACGGCGGTGGCGGCCAGATCGTTTCCTGTGACAGCGAAGACAACAAGCGTGTGTTCTGCCACTGGCCGATCGGACGGGGCGCTCGCCTGGTCGAGCAGACCTCCAAGAGCGACTGCCGCGAAGGCTACACCTACGGCTTCACCCGCGATGGCATCTGGGCCGATCGTGGCTGTCGAGGCAAGTTCGACATCGGCCGCTAAGGCCTCCGCCCGCGCTTGAGAGACCCCGGCTCGTGGTACGATCCGGGGTCTTTTCCCACGCTATTGACCGCCTTTGCGGTAGCCGGAGCTTCAAGCGCATGCGCACCCATTATTGCGGACTCATCGACGAGTCGCTGATCGGCCAGGACGTCACCCTTTGCGGCTGGGTGGACACGCTTCGTCTGCAAAGCCATGTGGCCTTCGTCGACCTGCGCGACCACGAGGGCATCGCCCAGGTGGTGATCGAACGCGATAACGCGGAGGCGTTCGCCGTCGCTGGTGAACTGGGCTACGAGTTCGTCATTCGCGTCACCGGGCAGATCCGCAAGCGCCTGTCGGCCAACGACAAGCTGAAGACGGGAACGGTCGAGCTGATCGCCGACAAGGTCGAGATCCTCAACGCCGCGCGCGACCTGCCGTTCGCGCTGCACGAGTCGCCGAACGAGGACATGCGGATGACCTACCGCTACCTCGACCTGCGCCGCCCCGAGATGCAGAAGATGATGCGCACGCGCACCGCGCTGGTGCGCGAGTTGCGCCGCTATCTCGACGCCGCCGGCTTCCAGGACATCGAGACACCGATCCTCACCAAGGCCACGCCGGAAGGCGCGCGCGATTACCTGGTGCCGAGCCGCGTGCATCCGGGCCAGTTCTATGCACTGCCGCAGTCGCCGCAGCTGTTCAAGCAGATCCTGATGATGGCCGGGTTCGACCGCTATTATCAGATCGCCCGTTGCTTCCGCGACGAGGACCTGCGCGCCGACCGCCAGCCGGAGTTCACCCAGCTCGACCTCGAGTTCGCCTTCGTCGAAGAGCGCGACGTCCAGGACTTCGTCGAGAACCTGATCCGCCACGTGTTCCGTGAAGTGCGTCATGTGGAACTCGACGCCGTGTTCCCGCGCATGACGTACGAAGAGGCGATGCGCCGCTTCGGTTCCGACAAGCCCGACCTGCGCATTCCGCTGGAACTGGTCGACATCGCCGAGGCCGTGAAGCACGTCGAGTTCAAGGTCTTCTCCGGACCGGCCAACGATCCCGCCGGCCGGGTCGCCGCGTTGCGCGTGCCGGGCGCCGCCGTCCTGTCGCGCAAGGAGATCGACGGCCTCGCCGATTACGCCGCCAAGTACGGCGCGAAGGGCCTGGCCTGGTTGAAGGTCGACGACCTCGGCAAGGGCCGCGACGGCATCAATTCCCCGGTGGCGAAGTTCCTGGACGACACCGCGTTGGAGCAGGTGCTGAAACTCACCGGCGCCGCCACGGGCGACATCGTCTTCTTCGGCGCCGGCGCCTGGAAGACGGTCACCGACTTCATGGGCGCGTTGCGCATCAAGCTGGGTCGCGACCGTGGCCTGGTCGAGAACACGTGGAAGCCGCTGTGGGTCACGGATTTCCCGATGTTCGAGTACGACGAGGAGGAAAAGCGCTTCGTCGCGCTCCACCATCCGTTCACCGCGCCGAAGGTCGACGACATCGCCGACCTTCGCGCCAACGCGGCCATCGCGGTCAGCCGCGGCTACGACATGGTGCTCAACGGCAATGAAATCGGTGGCGGCTCGATCCGTATCCACCGTCCGGAAATGCAGAGCGCGGTGTTCGACCTGCTCGGCATCGGCGCGGCAGAGGCGGAAGCCAAGTTCGGCTTCCTGCTCAAGGCGCTGCGCATGGGCGCGCCGCCGCATGGCGGCCTTGCCTTCGGCATCGACCGCATCGCGGCGCTCATGGCCGGCACGGAATCGATCCGCGACGTCATCGCCTTCCCGAAGACCACCAGCGCACAGGATCTCATGACCGATGCCCCCTCGCCGGTGTCCGAGCCGCAGTTGAAGGAACTGCACGTCCGCGTCGCCGCCGCGGAGGCGCTGAAGGCCTGACCCTGAACGCGCCGATGACCCCGCCGCCGCCCGAGGTCCTGCTGTTGCATGGCCTGTGGATGCGTGGGTTCGCCATGGCGATGCTGCATCGGCGGCTGCGCGAGGAAGGTTTCCGGGTTCACCAGTTCGAGTACATGAGTGTCGCGGCGCCGCCGGAGCAGGCGATCGCACGGCTGCGCAAGCGCATCCGTGGCCTCGGTCCTGGTCCGGTACACGTCGTGGGGCACAGCCTTGGCGGCATCCTGGCCCTGCTGGCCTGCCGCGACGACGATTTGCCGGATGGCCGCATCGTCTGCCTCGGTTCCCCGCTCAACGGCAGCGGCGCCGCGCGGGGGCTCACGCATCGCTGGGGCGGCGACATGCTGCTCGGCCGCTCCAAGGAGCTGCTGGAGCATGGGTTGGACCGCTGGGACGGGTGTCGCGAGGTTGGCATGATCGCCGGGAGGATGCCGGTCGGCCTGGGCGCTTTCGTAGGCGAGCTGGGTGCCGAGCACGATGGCTCGGTGGGCGTGGAGGAAACCCGGCTGCCCGGCCTCACCGACCATTGCGTATTGGAAACCAGCCATACCGGCATGCTCGTATCGGCCGACGTCGCCCGCCAGGTGGTGGCCTTCCTGCGCGAAGGCCGGTTCGACGGTTGACCCGTCCGGAGCGCACTTCCGTTAGAATCGCGCCCTCGTCCGTCCGGTAAGTCCAGGAATCGAACATGGGTAGAGGCCCGTCCATCGAAGGTCGCAAGAACGCCGAAGACGCCAAGCGCGCCAAGGTGTTCACCAAGCTGATCCGCGAAATCACCATCGCCACGCGTGGCGGCGTGCCCGATCCCAACGGGAACCCGCGCCTGCGCGCCGCCGTCGACAAGGCGCTCGCGGCGAACATGACCAAGGACACCATCGAGCGCGCCATCAAGCGCGGCTCGGGTGCCGAGGGCGGCGCCGACATGCACGAGATCCGCTACGAAGGCTACGGGCCGGCGGGTACCGCGTTGATCATCGATTGCGTGACGGACAACCAGGTCCGCACGGTGGCCGACGTGCGCGCGGCGCTCAACAAGCTCGGCGGCAACATGGGCACCACCAATTCGGTGGCCTTCCAGTTCACCCGCGTGGGCCAGGTCGTGGTGCATACCGGCGGCGATGCCGACGTCGAATCGAAACTGGAAGAAGCGGCGATCGAGAACAACGCCGAAGACATCGTCATCGAGAACGGTGTCGGCACGGTGTTGCTGGCGTCCGATCCCATCGCCGTCGAGGCCATGCGCAAGGCGCTGGTCGCGGCTGGCTTCGAGGTCGAGAGTTCCGACGTGGTGATGCGGCCGAACGGTCCACTGGTCACGCCCAACGGCGAGGCCCTGGAACAATTCGAGAAGCTGCTCGAACGCCTGAACGCGCTCGACGACGTGGACGAGGTCTACCACAACGCCGTGCTGCCGGCCCACGACGCGGACGAGGCTTGAGGCCTTACCGGCCCCTTACCGTCTTGCGCGTAGCATCGCTGCCATGACCCGCATCCTCGGCATCGATCCGGGCAGCCAGCGTACCGGCGTCGGCGTCATCGACGTATCGGACAGCGGCGCGCTCACCCATGTATGGCATGGCGCCCTGGTGATAGGCGGGGAGGCGAGCTTCCCGCTGCGCCTGAAACGCATATTTGACGAGCTCTGCGGCATCATCGGCACGCACGGTCCGGCGGAAGCCGCGATCGAGCGCGTGTTCATGGCGCGCAATGCGGACTCGGCCCTCAAGCTCGGCCAGGCACGCGGCGCCGCCGTGTGTGCCGTGGTCAGCCAGGGAATCGTCGTGCACGAGTACGCCGCGACCGAAGTGAAACAGGCGGTGGTCGGTACCGGCCGCGCCGACAAGACCCAGGTCCAGCACATGATCGGGATCATCCTCGGCATCAAGGGGCCGCTGCAGGCGGACGCCGCCGATGCCCTGGCGATCGCCATCGCCCATGCGCATACGCGTTCCAGCCTCGAGCGCGTGGGCATCCCCCGCACGGCATGGAGACGTCGCCGATGATCGGTCGCCTGCGCGGCACCCTGGTGAGCAAGCAGCCACCGTCGCTCCTCATCGAAGTGGGAGGCGTCGGCTACGAGGTCGACGCACCCATGTCGACCATCTACGACCTGCCTGGCACGGGCAAGGAAGTGATCCTGCTCACCCATTACGCGGTGAAGGAAGACGGCGTGGCCCTCTACGGCTTCCTGCGCGAAGCCGAGCGGGCCATGTTCCGCAACCTGCTCAAGGTAAGCGGCATCGGCGCGAAGATCGCGCTGGCGGTACTGTCCGGCGTGGCCACCGACGATCTGTCGCGGCTGGTCCATGCGGGTGACGTGGTGGCCCTGACCAAGATCCCGGGCATCGGCAAGAAGACCGCCGAACGCATGGTGGTGGAACTGCGCGATCGCGTGGACGCGGTGGGCGTGCGCCTCCCGGTCAGCACGCTGGGTGAGGTCGTGCCGGCCGATCCGGTCGGCGAAGCCACCGTCGCCCTGCAACAACTCGGCTACAAGCCGGTGGAAGCATCCCGGCTCGTTCAAAAAGCCGCCGCCGAAGGCGATTCCGCCGAGGCCATCATCCGCAAGGCGCTGCGAGCGGCGCTCGGAGGTTGAGAGTGAAAACGGAAAATCCCGCCGAAGATATCCAGCACGCCCACGGCCGCCGCATCGGTGCCCTGGCGCTGGGTGCCATCGGCATCGTCTTCGGCGACATCGGCACCAGTCCGCTGTACGCCATGAAGGAGACCCTGGGCACGCACGGCATGACACCGCATCCAACGGCGGTGCTCGGCGTCCTCTCGCTGATCTTCTGGTCGCTGATCATGGTGGTGTCGCTGAAATACGTGACCTTCGTGATGCGAGCGGACAACAAGGGCGAGGGCGGCATCATGGCGCTGATGGCCCTGGCCCAGCGCAGCGTCAGCGGCTCGCCAAGGGCCCGCTGGGTGCTGGCGGCGATCGGCATCTTCGGTGCCTCGCTGTTCTATGGCGATGGTGTCATCACACCGGCGATCTCGGTGCTGTCGGCCGTCGAAGGCCTGGAAATCGCCGCGCCCCAGCTCGACACCTACGTGCTGCCCATCTGCCTGGTCATCATCATCATCCTCTTCGCGGTGCAGCGGCACGGCACCAATTTCGTCGGCAAGGCCTTCGCGCCGGTGATGGTGGTCTGGTTCCTGGTGCTCGCCGGGCTGGGCCTGCGCCAGCTCGTCGCCCATCCCCAGGTGCTGGTCGCACTGAACCCGTGGTACGCGGTGACGTTCTTCCTCGAGCACGGCAAGCAGGCCTTCATCGCCCTGGGTGGCGTGGTGCTGGCGCTGACCGGCGCGGAAGCCCTGTATGCGGACATGGGACACTTCGGCAAGAAGCCGATCCGCCTGGCCTGGTTCGCCTTCGTGCTGCCGGCGCTGTTGATCAACTATTTCGGGCAGGGCGCGCTGCTGCTGCACGACCAGACGGCGATCGAAAACCCGTTCTACAAGATGGTGCCGGAAGACTGGCTCTATCCCATGGTCGCGCTGTCGACGATGTCCGCCATCATCGCCTCGCAGGCGGTGATCTCCGGCGCCTTCTCGATGACCCGCGAGGCGATGTCGCTGGGTTACTCGCCGCGCATGGCGGTGGTACATACCTCGCACGAGATGTCCGGGCAGATCTTCGTGCCCTGGGTGAACCGCCTGTTGCTGGTGCTGGTCTTCCTGGCCGTGATCGGCTTCCGGTCGTCGAACAACCTCGGCGCGGCATACGGCATCGCCGTGACCGGCACGATGACGATGACGACCTTGCTGGCACTGGTCGTCGCCCGCCGCCGCTGGCATTGGCACTGGTCGGCCGTCATCACCGTGGGCGTGATCTTCCTGATCGTCGATATCTCGTTCTTCGGCGCCAACGCGCTGAAGATCGCCCATGGCGGCTGGTTCCCGCTGGTGCTGGGCGTGGTGATCTTCACCATGATGACGACGTGGCGGCGGGGCAGGGAGCTGGTGGTCCGCGAGATCAAGCAATCCGGCCTGGCCCTCGAACCCTTCGTCGCCAATATCGCCGATCACCCGCCGCTCATCGTTCCTGGCACCGCCGTGTTCCTCACGGCGAACCAGAACTCGGTGCCGCACGCCATGCTGCACAACCTGAAGCACAACAAGGTGCTGCACGAGCGCAACGTCCTGCTGACGGTGGAAATGCTCGAGACGCCCGTGGCGGATTACGAAGAGCGCATGGAAGTGATCGAGTACGGCAACGGCTTCTATGGGCTGCAGCTGCGCTACGGTTTCGCCGAAGACCCGAACATCCCGCTGTCGCTATCCCGCGCGAGTACGCTGGGCCTCGACTTCGACATGATGGACACCACGTTCTTCCTGTCGCGCGAAACCATCGTGGCCGACGTCCGTCGACCCGGCATGGCGTTGTGGCGAGACAAGCTGTTCGCCTTCCTCGCGCGCAACGCGATGCCTGCGACGGCGTTCTTCCAGATCCCGGGCAACCGGTTGATCGAGTTGGGCGCGCAGGTGGAGATTTGACGTTCGGCCGCGAACGTGTCGCCGGGGCCGACTTGATGGGCGGCGCCAGCATGGCGCCGCTATTTCATCACCACATTGGCTTGCGAAGAATCAAGTCTCGATAAGGTTGCGCGCAATCTCGAGTAGCCTGGCCTGATTTGCTTCATGGGCCTCGGGGTGCAGGGGTTGCAGGCGCATCGAATAGATCTTGCGCTCGTTGACCCATCCGACGGTCACCAGTGTGCGTCCTGATGCATCGCGTGCGGTCTTGGTTGTGCCTGATTGTCCATTGACGTCGATGTTCATCCACTCCCGAATCAGAGTGACGGACTCGTTGCCGGCTGCGTGATCCGTTTCATTGAGCACGATGAGGCCGAGGCCGGGCACTTCAAATGTCCGGGCAAGACCGGTCCATTTCCCATTGACGTAGCTTCCGCCAAGACGGACTTCCATCAGCGTCGCTGACGACAGTTCAGACGTTCCCAATTCTGCGGGATTGACCAGAAGATCCTTCCGGACATCGTTCAACGAACGAAAAGCCCTGTCGTGCCTGGGCATTTTCCCACGTTCAGTTGCCGCGGCTTTCATTCGGCTCCGCACGTCTACAACCTCGCCGGCTTCCGCCGAATAGAACCCCCGGCTTCTCTGCTGTTCGATCTGTTTGCGCTCTATCTCGGCCTGGTCGGGTGTGCTCCATGATTCGCTGAGAGGCACGACATGAAGTCCAGGAGCGGTATTGACCTTGCTGATGTCGACTCCCTGCTCAAGGGTCTGTTGAACCTGTGCTCTCGAAAGCGCTGGTAGCCTCACGTCGCGGGACGTATCGGCAGTTCCATGCGCCATCGTCGCAAATCCGGCAACGCAAACCAGCGGCAAAGTGACGTATCGAATTTTTTTGTGAGTCATTTTTCACCACTCCCCCAGGTTACAGTCTGTCGCGATGGTCTGCTGGTAGCGTCTGAGTCCAAATTCGTCGACGAAGAGGTGTGTTCCCGTCACGGTGTTTTTGGAAGAGTCGAAACGGTCGCCTGCGTACGATCGCCAGGTGTACGCCTTCGGTGCCGAGCGCGTGTGGCCGCCTACGGCGCCGAAGCCCACATGCGTACTGAACGTCGTCATCCAATGGCTATCCAGGTTTGGCCTGTCGTATGTGACGGATTCGTTGATCACGCCGGCGACACAATTCGCCCGGCTGATCGATTTGATAAGCGCGTTCGCGTCAGTCGCTGTAACAGCGAGGACGGCGGCGGTCACTATCTGAGCCTTCATGCATGCTCCTTCAAGGTGCTGCCCGAATGGGCTTCAGCAAATTAAAGGCACGACCGGCGGAGGTGCAGTCGATCCTGCCCACCACGACTTGTAGGCCCACGCTGCTGGCGATAGCGTTCTTCCAGATCCCCAGGAGACTGTTGTTGAGCCCGAGCGCGGGTCGAGATCTTCGGCCTGCACGTCCCGCGGAATCGCTCTGAGAATGGCACCCGACGCCGCCCCTCCGAACGACGCGGTGGGTTGTCGGGCGAGCTGGACATCGGGTAAGTCTCGGAAATGCCTGCGGCCCCTAACGTTACCTTCCGTTGGGAAACGTAAGGAGCTTATGTACTGCGAGGGCGTGCCCGCAATTCGTCAAGGAGGTTGCGGCTCGTGGAGGCTACAACAGGTGGCGGACTTCTCGATGGTCGGTGGACAGGCGT
The DNA here is from genome assembly GCF_056754745.1 of Luteibacter sp. TLI7-4A. Taxonomy (NCBI): domain Bacteria; kingdom Pseudomonadati; phylum Pseudomonadota; class Gammaproteobacteria; order Lysobacterales; family Rhodanobacteraceae; genus Luteibacter; species Luteibacter sp. TLI7-4A. The sequence goes on from NZ_JBPGWO010000001.1 coordinate 4,270,981, forward strand.
CTCACGATCCTGGGAAGTGGCTGGCCTGGGCTATGTTCAGTTGGAGGAATCCGAATATCGCGAGAGTGGTGGTTCGATCACTCTCATCAAAGAATGGGTCAATGCGGATGTCGACGGCAGTCCAGGGTCCGTCCAGACAAAGCGGGAGCGCCGTGGTAATACTCTCGTTTCGCTCGATTGGGTCACGGACAATACGGCTTTCCGTCTGGATCTTCAGCCCCTCGATCCCAATGCGGTGAAGGCGAACGAAGAGGCCTTGCTGGCTCTTGCGCGCAGCTTGGGCGGCTGACGGTGGAATCGGGTGCGGGATGGCCCTAGGGCTGCCCCGCACCCAAGACCTGCCATAATGCGCCCATGTCCGAGCACCGCATCATTTCCTCCGCCGCCGCCATGGACGACGAGGCGCTGGAAGCCAGCATCCGTCCGAAGCGCCTGGCCGAATATCTCGGCCAGCAGACGGTGCGCGAACAGATGTCCATCTATATCGAGGCCGCGCGGCGTCGGGGCGGGGCGCTGGATCACGTCCTGATCTTCGGGCCACCCGGCCTGGGCAAGACCACGCTCTCGCACGTCATCGCCAACGAACTGGGCGTCAACGTGCGCTCCACCTCGGGCCCGGTTTTGGAGCGGGCGGGCGACCTGGCCGCTCTGCTCACCAACCTGGAAGCCAACGACGTCCTCTTCGTGGACGAGATCCACCGCCTTTCACCCGTGGTGGAGGAAGTGCTCTACCCGGCGATGGAAGACTTCCAGATCGACATCATGATCGGCGAAGGGCCGGCCGCCCGGTCGATCAAGCTCGACCTGCCGCCTTTCACGCTGATCGGCGCGACGACCCGGGCAGGCTTGCTCACCGGTCCGCTGCGCGACCGTTTCGGTATCATCCAGCGCCTGGAGTTCTATAGCGTCGACGAGCTGACGGCGATCGTCCGTCGCGCCGCCCGGATCTTCAATATCGACTGCGAGCTGGACGGTGCCATCGAGATCGCCCGCCGCTCGCGCGGCACCCCGCGTATCGCCAACCGGCTGTTGCGCCGGGTACGCGATTTCGCCGAGGTGCGTGGCGATGGCCGGATCACCCATGAGCTGGCCCGCGCGGCCACCGATATGCTCAAGGTGGACGCGGAGGGTTTCGACGACCTCGACCGGCGGTTGCTCAGCACGATCATCGAGAGCTTCGACGGCGGTCCGGTCGGGGTGGAGTCGCTGGCGGCCGCGCTCAGCGAGGATCGCGGCACCCTCGAGGACGTGGTCGAACCCTACCTGATCCAGCAGGGCTACCTGATCCGCACCGCCCGTGGCCGCATGGCCTCGGCCAAGGCCTGGCGGCACCTCGGGCTGACCCCGCCGCCGCGCCAGGCGGCCACCCCGGACCTGTTCCCGGGCGACGCATGAACCCGTTCCGCTGGCCCGTCCGCATCTACTGGGAAGACACCGACGCCGGTGGCGTGGTGTATCACGCCAACTACGTCCGCTTCATGGAGCGGGCCCGGACGGAATGGCTGCGCGCCCAGGGCATCGACCAGGTCGCCCTGCGTGAGGCGACCGGGCTCGGCTTCGTGGTCCGCGACATGCACCTGGATTTCCATCGGCCGGCCCGTCTGGATGATGAACTCCTGGTGACGGTAGCGATCAAAGAACGCCGTTCAGCCAGTATGCTGTTCGATCAGGAGATCGTGCGGGGGGATATGCCGCTGGTGCGCGCCAAGGTGCGTGCCGCGTGCGTGAACCTCGACACGATGCGTCCGGCACAGATCCCGGCAGATCTGTTTCCCCCCGAATTCCCCTTTACCTAAGCCCCAGATACCCGGCGGAGAGCCTTCAAGCGATGAACGGTGGACTGAACATTTTCAAGCTGGTCTCGGAAGCGAGCCTGCCCGTGCAACTGGTGATGCTCCTCTTGCTGGTGTTCTCGTTCCTGTCGTGGGTGATCATCATCCGCAAGTACAGCCAGCTGAAGACCGCCCACGACAATGCCGAGACCTTCGAGGACCGCTTCTGGTCCGGCGCCGACCTGGCGGCCCTGTTCCGTGAGGTGGGCAACCGCGACGGGCAGCACGGCATCGAGAACGTCTTCGAGGCCGGCTTCCGCGAGTTCGCCCGCCAGCGCCAGCGCCGCGTGACCGACTCCAACCGCGTGATGGAAGGCGCCGAGCGCGCCATGCGCGTGGCCGGCACCCGCGAGATCGGCAAGCTGGAGCAGAACCTCGAGTTCCTGGCCAACGTCGGTTCGATCAGCCCCTACGTGGGCCTGTTCGGCACGGTGTGGGGCATCATGGGCGCCTTCCAGGGCCTGGGCGAGATGAAGGACGTGACCATCTCGGTCGTCGCCCCGCACATTTCCGAGGCGCTGATCGCCACCGCCATGGGCCTGTTCGCGGCGATTCCGGCCGTGTGGGCGTACAACCGCTACGCCAACAAGGTGGAGCGCATCGCATCGCGGTACGAGGTATTCCAGGAAGAGTTCTCGTCCGTGCTGCAGCGTCAGATCCACTCCGACGAAACGGTCTGAGCCGGAACGATGGCCATGCGCAACGTCTACCGCCGGCACAAGCGGAAGCTGAAATCCGAGATCAACGTCGTGCCCTACATCGACGTGATGCTCGTGTTGCTGATCATCTTCATGGTCACCACGCCCATGATGAACCTCGGCGTGGACATCCAGCTTCCGCAGACCAACGCCAAGTCCCTGCAGGACAAGAAAGATCCGATCGTGGTGTCGGTCGACGAGGCCGGCCAGATCTACCTGACCGCCAACGGCGCCAAGCGCGAGCCGGTGAGCGCCGACGAGTTCAGGACCAAGATCACGGCCTTCCATAACGCCAACCCGGAACTCCAGGTCCTGGTCGCAGGCGACCAGCGCGTGGGCTATGGCAAGGTCTATTCGATCCTCCCGATCCTCCAGGAGGCCGGCGTCTCCAAGATCGGCCTGATGAGCCAGCCGCAGTCGGCGCAGAATGGAAAACCGTAACGGTACGCCCCGCGCGGTCTTCCTCGCCGCGCTCCTGCACATCGGTATCGTGGCCTTCCTGGGCCTCGCGGTCATTCCGTGCTCGGACTACGAGAAGTGGGCCGAGGCCCTGGGCGTGCCCGCGGAATGGAACCCGTTGAAATGCCCGGCTCCGCTGGAACTGCCCGGCCAGATCATCGAGGCCACCCTCGTCGGCCCCACGGGTAGCCCACCGCCCAAGGCCACCAAGGTGAAGCCGACCCCGGACACGACACCGCCGCCTCCGGTGGTGCCGACGCCGCCTCCGCCGCAACCGGAGAAGCCCAAGGTCGAGACCCTTCCGCCGCCGCCGAAGCAGCCCGACCTGAAGGACCAGGAAAAGGTCGTCGACGACGCCGTGCAGAAGGCCGAGGACGCCAAGCGCCTGCAGGAGGAAAAGCAGCGCCAGCGCCAGGCCGAGCTCGACGCCGAGCAGGAGCAGAAGAAGAAAGAGAAGCAGAAGGAGATCGACGAGATCTTCAAGCAGCTCGACGCGGCCAAGGCGCAGACCAAGAAGGCCGACACCACGAAAAAGCAGGCCGAGCAGCAATTGAAGGACTTGCAGAACGCCAAGGACGATGGCCTGCCGGACCTGCCGTCCGCGGATCAGAAGCAATCGGGTACCAACGGCAGCGACACCGGCAAGCTGGGCCAGTACCTGGCCGCGATCCAGAACACGGTGACGAGTAACTGGCTGCGCCCGGACAACATGCCCAACGCGTCCTGCCAGGTGCACATCGTCCAGGTACCCGGTGGCCAGGTGCTGAGCGCCAAGGTCGATTCCAGCTGCCCCTACGATGCCGCTGGCCGGGCATCCATCGAAAATGCCGTGCTGCGCGCCCAGCCGTTGCCCTACCAGGGTTTCGAGGACGTGTTCCAGCGCAACCTAACGTTCACGTTCAGGCCGCAATGATGTAGCGCGCCCCGTCCCGGCGTAGGCCCGGACGGATCGGTTCAGAATCCGGTCACGCAGCAGGTGACCTTCGCGTTAACATTTCGCCGCCGTCCCCCATTCCCAGGTCGCAATGAATCCGCCCATGCGCAGAACGCTTTCCCGCCTCGCCATCCTCCTGGTCGCGCTCACCGCCTTCGTGGCCGGTCCGGCCGCCGCCCAGTCGCTCAACGTGGACATCGTCGGCGGCCTGAAGACGGCGACGCCCATCGCGGTCGTCCCCTTCGCCCAGGCGGGGGGAGCGCCGTTGCCGACGGACGTGGCCGACGTCATCCGGGCCGACTTCAACCGGTCCGGCAAATTCCGCTCGCTGGACAAGGCCGACATCGTCGAGACCCCGTCGCAGGGTTCGGACATCAAGTTCGCGACCTGGCGCCTGCTCAAGCAGGATTTCCTGACCATCGGCCGGATCAACGACGCCGGCGGCGGCATGCTCAAGGTCGAATACGAGCTGTGGGACGTCAACAAGCAGCAGAGCCTGCTGGCCCAGTCCTTCACCGCTCCGGCGGGTGACCTTCGCGGCGTCGCCCACCAGATCGCCGACCAGATCTACGAAAAGGTCACCGGTGTCCGTGGCGCCTTCTGGACGCGCATCGCGTACATCACCGCGGTCGGTACCGGCAACAACACCACCTACTCGCTGATCGTGGCCGACTCCGACGGCTACAACCCGCAGGTCGTGGCCCGTTCGCGCGAGTCGCTGCTTTCCCCCGCCTGGTCGCCGGACGGCAGCAAGATCGCCTATGTCTCGTTCGAGAGCGGTAATTCGGCCGTGTATGTGCAAAACATCTCCACCGGATCGCGTAGCCTGATCGCCTCGCACCCGCGCGGCATCAACAGCGCCCCGGCCTGGTCGCCGGACGGCAGCAAGCTGGCGGTCAGCCTGTCCTACGTAGGCAACCCGGAGATCTTCGTCATCGATGTCGCCAGCCGTACCGAAACCCGCGTGACGAACAACTTCGCCATCGATACCGAGCCGACCTTCACCCCCGACGGCCAGAGCATCATTTTCACCTCCGACCGCTCGGGCAAGCCGCAGCTCTACCAGATGTCCGCTTCGGGCGGTGCCGCCCAGCGCGTCACCTTCCAGGGCGGCTTCAACGCCAGTGCCTCGGTGAGCTACGACGGCAAGCAGATTGCGATGGTGCAGGGCAACGGGAACGTGTATCGTATCGCCATCATGGACCGTAGCCTGGGTGGGCAGGTGCGTTTCGTTTCCCCGGGTAACGTGGACGATTCGCCCAGCTTCGCGCCCAACGCCAGCATGCTGCTCTATGCGGCGTCGCAAGGTACTCGCGGCGTCCTGTATGCGGTTTCGGCAGACGGTCTGGTGCGCCAGCGCCTCGTCCTCTCGGACGGTGACGTGCGCGAACCGTCCTGGGGACCCTATCGACAGCGCTGATGGCGCGCCCTCGCGGGCGGCGACATTGGCAACGTCCAGGGAAGGGTGCGGCCTTGCCGCACCTTTTCTGCGGACGGAAGGTTTACCGGTGGCCGCCTCGCGCGGTCGCCGGAACGAAGACGCCGGGTGCGGGACAGCGCCCCGTCGACGTAGATGTAAGTAGAAAAACAGCCGGACAACCGGCGGTGCCTGTCCCGAAACCGAAAACCGACTGTCGGAACTCAACTGTTGAAGGAACGTCCCATGAATAAGACCGTTACCGTCACCCTGGCTGCCCTGCTGTGCGTGGGCGCGGCCGCCTGCTCCAAGAAGAACACCAAGCCGGCTCCGATGCCGGAACAGCAGCCGGTCGCCACCAGCACGGCTCCCACCAGCGACGGCAAGTACCAGCCGTCCGATCTCGACACCGACGCTTGCCTGCGTCAGCGCGTCGTGTACTTCGACTTCGACAAGAACGACGTCAAGCCGGAGTTCCAGCAGATCATCGCCTGCCACGCCAAGTACCTGCAGGACCGTCCGCAGTCGGCCATGACCCTCGAGGGCAACACCGACGAGCGCGGTACGCGTGAGTACAACCTGGGCCTCGGCGAGCGCCGTGGCAATGCCGTCTCCAGCGCCCTCCAGGCCGCTGGCGGTTCGGCTGGCCAGGTCAACGTGACCAGCTACGGCAAGGAAAAGCCGACCTGCCGCGAGCACAACGAAGACTGCTGGGCCAAGAACCGTCGCGTCGAGATCGTCTACACCGCGAAGTAAGTAATGAAGAAGACTCTGGCTACCAGCACCATGGCCAGGCTTGGCGTGGCGGGCGCGATTGCGTCCGCCACGCTTTTTGCCGTTCCAGCCATCGCCCAGGACACCCGCCTCAGCCTCGCCGACCGCGTGTCGCGGCTCGAGCAGCAGTCGCAGGGGCAGGCCGGTACGGTCTCCCTGGTGAACCAGGTCAACGATCTGCAGCAACAGCTGTCCCAGCTGCAAGGCCAGATCGAGGAACTGCAACACCAGAACCAGCAACTCCAGGAATCCCAGAAGGCACAGTACGCGGACCTCGATTCGCGGCTGGGTCGTCTCGAAAAAGGTGGGGCGCCGCAGGGCCAGCAGCCCGCCGCCTCGGCTACCACGCCCTCCGCGCCCGCTTCGGCGGCGATCGCACCGGCCGCCGCGCAAGCCACGCAGGCCGCGGCAGCGGCCCCTGGCGCTTCCGCCGCGCCGCAGGGCCAGCCGCCCAGCAGCGACCAGCAGGCCGCTTACGACGCCGCCTTCAAGTCGTTGCGCGCCGGCGACTACGTCACCGCTTCGCGCGGTTTCCGCGACTTCCTCGTGAAGTATCCGGATAGCCCGCTCGCTCCGAACGCCTACTACTGGCTGGGCGAGTCGTACTACGTGACCATGAACTACCCGGTGGCCATCGAGGCCTTCCAGCGCCTGGTCAAGCAGTATCCGCAGAGCGACAAGGTCTCCGATGGCCTGCTCAAGGTCGGTTACTGCCAGATCGAGCTGAAGCAGCAGGACGCCGCGATCGCCACGCTGAAGCAGGTCTCAGCCAAGTATCCGGGCACCAAGGCCGCCGGCCTCGCACAGGAACGCCTGCGCCGCCTGCAGCGCCAGACGGCCAACTGATCCCATGAACGGTAGCACCGCAACTCCGGCGGACGCCCCGCCGGCCGCGCCCGTCGCGGAGCGCCTGCGGATCACCGAGATCTTCCACTCCGTGCAGGGCGAGGCCGACGCCATTGGCTGGCCGACGGTCTTCGTACGCCTCACCGGTTGTCCCTTGCGCTGTGTCTGGTGCGATACCGAGTACTCGTTCCACGGCGGCCAGTGGCATGACATCGATGCCATCCTCGCCGAGGTCGCCAGCCATGGCGCGCACCATGTCTGCGTGACCGGCGGCGAACCACTGGCGCAGAAGCGCTGCCTGATCCTGTTGCGCAAGCTCTGCGACGCGGGTTACGAGGTCTCCCTGGAAACGTCCGGCGCGCTCGACGTGTCCCAGGTCGATCCCCGCGTGCGCAAGGTCATGGACCTCAAGGCGCCGGATTCGGGCGAAAGCGCGCGAAACCTCTGGTCGAACCTAGACCACCTGCTTGCCCACGACCAGGTGAAGTTCGTTATCGCCAGCCGTGCCGATTTCGAGTGGGCGCGCGACGTCGTGCGCGAGCACGCGCTCGATCGCAAGGCGATGGTCCTGTTCTCACCCGTGTGGTCGAAGGTCGAGCCGCGCGAACTCGCCGAGTGGATCCTCGCCGAACGCCTGCCGGTGCGTTTCCAGTTGCAGTTGCACAAGCTGCTCTGGAACGATGCCGCGGGCCACTGAACTTCCAGGTAATGTCATGAACGCTTCGAACGCTTCCCGCAAGGCCGTCATCCTCGTTTCCGGCGGCATGGACTCGGCCGTTACGATCGCCATGGCGCGCGAGCAGGGCTTCGAGGTGTATGCGTTGAGTGTCGCCTACGGCCAACGTCATAGCTCCGAGTTGGAAGCATCCGAACGCGTCGCGAAGATGCTCGGCGCGGTGGTGCACAAGACCGTGCATGTTGATCTGCGCAGCATCGGTGGCTCCGCCCTCACGGCGGACATCGACGTGCCGGAGGATGGGGGCGAAGGCATTCCGGTCACCTATGTGCCGGCGCGCAACACGATCATGCTGTCGATCGCACTTGGTTGGGCCGAGGTGCTGGGATCGAACGACATCTTCTGTGGTGTCAACGCGGTGGATTACTCGGGCTATCCCGATTGCCGCCCCGCGTTCATCGAGGCGTTCCAGTCGCTCGCCAATGTCGCCACCAAGGCCGGCGTGGAAGGCGCGGGGATACGCATCCATGCGCCCTTGATGCAGATGGGCAAGGGTGACATCGTGCGCGAAGGCATGCGCCTGGGCGTGGATTTCTCCGCCACCGTGAGCTGTTACCAGGCCGATGCCGAAGGCCGTGCCTGTGGACATTGCGATGCCTGCCGCCTGCGCGCCGAGGGTTTCGCGAAGGCCGGCGTGCCGGATCCCACGTATTACGCGTAAGCCTTTCTTTCAGCCCGCTGCGCGTAGCAGGGGCGAGAGGTACTGCTGCACGATCCACCAGAAACCGCCCATCATGGCGACCAGCACGGCCACGGCTCCACCGAGCACCCCACGCCTTCGTGGCCGTGTGCGCCATGCGCTCTTCGAGTACGGCGACCCGGCAGGCCAACTCGCGTACTTCCGATTTCGTTGAAAGATGCCTCATGCGTTCCGAGAGCATGTACAGCATGTCTCGCACCGAACGGCCGCCGTGTTCCAGGGCGATGGCCGGTAGGTCGCCTGTATCGGTGCGTATGTTCATCATCGTGTCCCTCGATCTTCGGTGATGGAGGGAGGCTACCCTAATGAACCGTGCCAGGACTTGAGAAAAAAGCCCAATCGTCGTCAGTGAATGACGCTTTGCGCGTCGATGAGCATGGGCGAATGGTGGGTCGTGCCGGATTCGAACCGGCGACCTACGGATTAAAAGTCCGCTGCTCTACCAACTGAGCTAACGACCCACACGCGGGAACCGGCAAGTTTACGGTGCGGGCCCGGGTGGCACAACCCGAAGGCGCGGCCGGTTCAGGTCGTGAGCACGATGGCCTCGACGTCCCGGCCGGCCTCGCGCCAGGCGCCCAGGCCGCCGGTGAGGGGGCGGACGTTCGAGAAGCCCAGCTTGCTCAGCCGCTCCGCCACCCTCGCCGCGGACACTTCATTCGGGCACGAGCAGTAGATGACCACCGCGCTGTGCCGGGGCAGCGTCGCCAGTTCCTGGTCGGCGGTGGCGAGGTCGAACAGGCGCGAACCGGGGATCACGTAGGGATCGTCGCGGCGGCTCATCGCCGAGCGGACGTCGACGATCAGGGCGCCGGGTTCGTTCGCGAGCAAGATCGAGAGCTCGTCGACGCTGATGCGGCTCTTGCGCAGGCGCGAAAGCAGCAGCGCGCGGCGCAGGTAGCGGAAACCGATCCACAGCAGCAGGCCGATGACGGCGACGGTCGCCAGGCCCAGGCCGAACTGCCGCAATGCCGCCAGCACGGCGTCGATCTGGCGGTAGAACAGCATGCCGGCCGACAGGCCCACCGACACCCACAGCGCCGCGCCGAGCAGGTCGTACACCGTGAAGCGGACGAAGCGCGTGTCGCCAGCCCCGGCGATCGGAATGGCCACCAGCGACAGGCCGGGAATGAAGCGCGAGACCAGCAGCAACTTCACGCCGCGCTTCTCGAAGAAGCCGCTGGCGCGGCGGACGCAGGTATCGGGCGAGAGGGAGATGCGGCAGAGGCCGTCGAGCACGCGGTAACCGAAACGGCGGCCGGTCAGGAACCAGGCGGCATCGCCGAGGAAGGCGCCTGCCAGGGCGCCGAGGAAGGTGGCGATGATCAGCAGCGGATCGCGCGCGGCGACCAGCGTGCTGCCGACCACGATCAGGGTCGGCATGGCGGGTACCGGCAGGCCGATCGCGCCGGCGAACACGCCGAGGAACGCCACGAAGGGCGCCGTGTCCGACCAGTTGATGCTCGTCACGCCCGCGTTCCTCGAAAGGGTCCCAGTGCTCGCGCAACGATACGCTGGTTGCCTCTCCGACGACAGCGCCGGCAGGCGCTCAGTGCGCCGCGTGGCGTCCCAGCAAGGCGAACGTCTGTGCGGCCGGGCCCGCCGCGGCGCCGTCCAGTTCCACCCAGAAGAGGGTGCCGCGGCCCGGGCTGGACCGCACGCCGATTCGGCCGCCCAGCGTGTCCACGATGCGCCGGGCGACAGCCAGGGCGAGGCCGTAGCCGGGGTGCCCCGGCAATCGCGTGAATTCCTCGAAGACACGCGCCTGGAGCGTCGGCTCCAGGCCCATGCCGTTGTCGCGCACTTCGAGGCGGATCGTACTGCCGCGACGGCGCATCGCGACCAGGACCCGGCCGTTCGGCGTGCTCAGCACGGCGTTGCCGACCAGCCGGTGCAGCACGTCGCCGAACAGGGCCGGGTCGGTGCGCAGTGGCAGCCGGCCACCGCGCCAGCGCACGTCGACACCCAGTCGTGTCGCATCCACCTCGATGGCGGCGCGCTCGCGTACGAAGAGGTCGGAGGCGATCAGATCCGTCGACGCAGGCTCGATCGCGCCGGCGTCGAAGCGTGCCATCTCCAGCAGCCCGTCCAGCAGTTCGTTGAGCCGCATGAGGCTGCTGCGCATCTGCCCGAGCACGGCCCGCTGGCGCAGGTCCTCGCCCGGCTGCATGCCCGCCACGAACAAGGCCAGCGCCTGCAATGGCTGGCGGAAGTGATCGCCGATCTGCTCCACGAAGTGGGTGTGCCGGGCGATGTCCTGCAGGCGCTGGCGCAACGCGTCCGCCATGGCTTTGTCGTGGCGGGCACGCAAACCCACGAGTTCATCGAGCAGGCCGTCGATCGCGCGCAACGCATCGTCGCCGGGCGTCGCGGCCTGCGTGCCACGAGGATGCAGGAACTGGTCGATTCGTCCGCGCACCCGCTCGACCGGAACCACCACGTCCCGTTCCAGCGCGCGCCGCGTCACGAGGAAGACGGCCAACACGCCAACGCACAGCAACAGGGTCATCAGCACGCCGGCTAAACGCCGCTCATGCAATACGGTGGCATCCGACACCGTCTCGAGCTCGCCCTGCGAGGTGCTGGTCCATACGCGCAGCGGGCGTCCCGAGCCGACGCGGCGGCCGCTGTCGACGACGAGGTCGTCGTCGCCCTGGCGATGGAGCACGGCCTGCTGGGTGGGAGCGCTCCGCGAGAGGGCACGTGCCAGCGCGTCGCGTGTCGCGTCCTCGCTGGCCAGTGGGCCGACCGACGCGGCGATGCGTACCGCCTGGATGCGCGCCACGGCGTAGCTCTCGACACTCGTGGCGCGGAGGTGCAGCACGCCGAGGCTCACCGTCAGCGCCAGGGCGATAAGTGTCATCGGCAGCAATCCCTTGAGGATCAGCTGCCGTCGCAGTGGCGAGGGCCTGCCATACGGGTGCGGCGACGCAGTCATGGAGCGGCCTTGTTGCGCGGGGTCTCATGACGAATCTATGAAACGCGCGTTCGTCGCGCGATAGACAAGGGGAGCTAAACCAGCCGGCCTAGGCCGTTCGGCCTATCACTTGCCGCGCAAGCGCGCGACGAGCAGGTCGTGGTCGGCCTGGATCTTTCGGAAGCGCGCGGCACGTGCTGCCTCGCTCACCCACTGGGCCGTGGTGGCACGGCGCTTCTCCAGCGCGTACTCGATATCGGCAAAAGGAACCAGGTCCGCGTCGTCGGCGGGGGCGAAACCGCTGATGTCATGGATGAGCTTGAGGTTGGCTTCCTCGCGCACGGTATCCTTCCCCTTGCCATAGCCGGTGATGAACCTCGCCACCTTTTCCCGCAGCGCCACGGGCAGGTCGTTGCGGATGACGATCACCGCGTGCGGGATCAGCGACGACTTCCAGAGGATGCGCAAACGCGCGTACTGGTCGGGGAAGTGCTGCTGGAAACGTTCGAGGTCGGCCGTGTTGTTGGTGGCCACGTCGACCTCGCCGTTGGCCACCGCCAGCGCGTTGTTCTGGTGGTTGTCGATGTGCACGCTGGCGAAGAAGGTGTCCGAGTCTATCCCGCGCGGGGCGAACAGCTGTGTCTCCGGCACGAGGTAACCCGATACCGACAAGGCCTCGCCGCGCGCGAAGCGCCACTTGCCCGGACGCATGAAGAGCTCGTCCAGCGTGCGCAGGCGCGAGTCGGAAGCGACCAGCAGCACCGCGTAATATCCCTTCGAGCCATCGCCCCGGGTGAGTCGCCCGATCACCTGCATGTTCTGCCGGGACACGGCGTCCAGGGCCAGCCTGCCGGAAAGGAAGGCGATGTCGACGCGCTGTTCGGCGATCGCCTGCGCGATGCCTTCGTAGGTGGTGACGGATACCGCGCGGACGGGCCGGGCGATCGCCTTGCGAAGGTCGTCCAGCATGGGCCGCCATGCTTCCAGCGACTCGGCGGGGCCGCCGATGGGAAGGATGCCGAAGGTCAGCGGGGCATGGGGGTCGATGTCGCCCGGTGGGCTCGCGATGGCTGGCAGGACGCACAGGGCGCACGCCAGCACGGCGGCGAGCCATCCGCGTTTCCGCCGTGTCGCAGCGATCTCCACGCCTGCCCGCATCGCGCCTGCCCCGCGTTGTTCCGCCCAGCTTACGCCGGGCCGATGACGAATGGGCGTCTGTTCAGTCGCCCAGGTGCTGCGCCGCGACAAGGGCCTCGAGCCGGTTGCGCACGTGAAGCGCACGGAAGATCGCGGCGAGATGGATCTTGACGGTTCCCTCGCTGATGCCCAGTTCGCGCGCGATCAGCTTGTTCGGGCGGCCCTTCGCCAGCAGCTTGAGCACGTCGATCTGGCGGTCGGTCAGGACCGTGGCGAGGCGCTCCTTGGTCGAGAGCCCGTCGTTGTTGTTGGCCAGGGAGAACGTGGGCACGCCGCCCGCGGAAGCCGCCTTCATCGCTTCCGGCGGTACGTACACCCCGCCGCCGACGACGAGGCGCACGGCGTTGAGGATCACGTCGGGGGGCGACGATTTCGGGATGTATCCCTGTACGCCCAGGTCGAGCACGTGGCGGATCGACGAGGGGTCCTCGGTGCCCGACAGCACGATGACGGGACGCATGCGCGACGCGCCATCGTCGGTATCGGACTCGCGCAGGGCCGCCACCGCCTCCTTGATGTGCTCGACACCGTCCGCGCCGGGCATGGCCATGTCGATGAGCGCCACGTCGGGCGCGGGCTTCTGTGCAAGCTTGTCGCGAAGCTGGGCTACCGTTTCGGCCTCGATGAACTCCACGTCCGTGTCGAGTTCGCGAAGCTTGAGCTTCACGCCCTCGATGATGAGCCTATGATCGTCCGCGATCAGAACACGCATGCCTCTCCCTCCGCTCGCTTGGATCGCGAGCTCCCCGTTGTCCGGACCATAGCCCTACGGGCGTCCATGGGCAAGCAGGCCATCCGGCTCAGACGGCTGCATGATGGACAGTCCAGGCCGAAACCATTACCTCGTGCAGGCGCTCGGGAGATACCGGCTTGAACAGCACCTGCGTGGTCTGCTGGTCGATGTTGCGCAGGAATTCGCCGCGGGTTTCGCCGGTGATCAGCACCCGGGCGAACGGCGGCGGATCGCCCGGTCGACGGCGGTAGTAGCGATCGAGCAGGGCGATCACGTCCAGGCCCGTGCCTTCACGCAGGCGCAGGTCGGAAATCACGATGTCGGGCGGCTGCATCCACTGGTGCACGGCTTCCATCGCCTGCTGGGCATCCTCGGCGGTCATGACCTCGCAGCCCCAGCTGCCAAGGAGGTAGCTGATGCCCGCGAGGATGCTGGGCTCGTCGTCGATCACTAGGACGCGCATTCCGACGATGTCCCGCGGAATGCCGGGCTCCGGCGCGGCCACCGTCGTCGCCTCGACCGTGCCGGGCTGGACCTCGGGCAGGGTGATCGAGAAGACGGTCCCCTTGCCGGGCTTGGAGCGCACGGAAGCCCGTGTGCCGAGCAGGCCGGCCAGCCGCTGCACGGTGGACAGTCCCAATCCGAGTCCCCGCCGGGTGCCTTCCGGGCGGCCTGCCTCGGGGCCGCTTTCCACCCGGTAGAATTCGTCGAAAATGTGCTGCAGGTGATCCGGCCCGATGCCCAGGCCGGTATCCCACACGTCCACCCGCACACCGCCGTCGAGACGGCGCCGAGCCCCGACCAGCACGCCGCCGCAGCGCGTGTAGCGCAGCGCGTTGCTCACGAGGTTGTTGAGGATGCGCGCGAGCATCGTGCGGTCGGTGCGTACCCAGAGACCGGTGGTGCGTACCACCAGGCGAAGGTCGTGCTGCTCGGCCACCATGCGGAAGTTCACGCTCACCTCCTCGAACACCTCATCCAGCGGCACGTCGCGGATGATGGCCGGCATCGCTCCGGTTTCCAGGCGGGAGAGGTCGAGCAGTTCGCCGAACAGGTGGTCGAGCGATTCCACGCACTCCTGGATGTGCGCGATACGGTTGAGGCGCACGGGGTCGTATTCATCCACGGCGAGGCCGGAAGAGAACAGCGTGAGTGCGTAAAGCGGCTGGCGCAGGTCGTGGGACGCGGCGGCCAGGAAACGCGCCTTGGCGACGCTGGCCGCCTCCAGGGCGGCGTTCTTTCGTGCGAGTTCCTCGGTGGCGGTGGCGATTTCGCGCTCCATGCCGATCTGCGCGTGCAACAACTTCGAGGCGGCGCCGTTGAAGCCGCGTTGCAGGTCGCCGATCTCGGTGTCGTCGGTGACCGGCACGACCACGGTACGATCGCCCAGGCCCAGCTGGCGCACCGCGATCGCCAGGTTGCGCAAGGGCGCGCTCAACCAGCGGGCCGTCGACCAGCCGATGGTGACCGCGATCAGCAGGCTGAGCGCCAGCCAGACCAGGGCGTTGTGCACGCTGGCGCGTTGCGCGGCGACGGCATCCTCCACGCTCACATCCACGGTGACGGAACCGACCACGCGATGGGACGCGGGATCGAGTACTTCGCGCGCCACGGTCAGGCCGTCGTCATCGTTGCCGATCGAACCGTTCACCCGATCGGCGATGATCTCGCCGTCGCGATCGCTGATCCGTACCCGGGATACCTGCGGCAACTGCACGATGGATTGCGCGATGCGGCCGATCTCGCGGCGCTCGCCGGTGCGCAAGGCCTCCCCGGAGACGGTCGCCGCCTGCTGCGCGATGGCATCCGCCGTGGAGCGGCCCATTTCGTGAAGGGTGTCCATCTGGTGGCGCGTCAGCAAGGTGACCAGGAGAATCGCGCTGATCGCGGTCGGCACGAGGGCGACGCAGGTCAGGCGCTGCACCAGCGAGGTGCGGCGCCAGACCTTTTCCAGCCATGGAGCGGATACATCACGCATGCGATTCCCCAGGCACCACCCATCCCCGGCGGCGCGAGACTACAGCCTAGCGCAGATCGCGCGGAGCGGCGTCAGCCCTTCCGGCCTAGCCGTGCGCTTACCGCCTTCACGAGCACAGGGAGGATCGTGAGCAGCGTGAAGGCGGCCAGGGGCAGCAGGATCCGGGTATTCAGGAAGCTGGCGGCGGTCACCGGCGCGCCGCTGCCGAAGGTCTCGCCCAGGCCGGCGCCGACCGAGCTTTCCACGAACAGCGATACGGTGCCGCCCAGCCAGGTCGCGCCCACGAACAGCCACAGCGGGCAGCGAAGCCATGCCAGCGCCACCGTCATGGCACCGAGCGGGACGATGGGAATGAAGCGCAGGGCGAGCGTGTAGGTGACAGGGTGGTTGGCGAAGCCGTCGCGCAGGCGTCTTGCCAACCGCGGCGGTTCGCGCCGGCCGGTGCCGAACGCGTAGCGACTGGCGAGATAGAGCACCAGCGAGCCGAGGACCAGGGCCACCGACGACAAGGCGGTGCCTTCCACGGCGCCGAACAGCAAGCCGCCCGCCAGTACGATCACGATCGTGCCGGGCACGCCGGTGGCGATGGCGAGGGTCAGTACGCCAGCGTAGGCAAGACGGGACGTGAGTGGATGCGCGGCGATCGTCGCGCGCAGCAGCCCTTCTTCCGCGAGCAGATGGTGGGGATCGAAGCGGTCCAGTACGCCGCTGGCGAGCAGGACCGCTCCCGCGATCAGCAGCAGGCACAGCGGCAGCGCGGTGCGCCAGCGCTTCACCGGGTGCGGCTCGCGATCAATATGCGGCGCCCGATTCGCCGTAGCGGCGCAGCACCTCGCGTGCACTGTCGCGGCGGATGTCGCGGCGTACGGCGATGCCGCGCCGTTCGAGTTCGCCGATCCAGTCGGACGGCAGCGGGCCCTCGTCGAAGGGCGTGAGCTCCTCGACGTCCTCGGCACGGGCGCCGATCAACAGTGCATCGATGCCGGCCCATACGGTAGCGCCGTAGCACTGGCAGCATGGCTGTGAACTGGTGGCCAGCACGAAGCGGCCGCCGTCCTCGTTGAGCCGGAAGCGTTGCAGGCGTTGCTGCGCGGTCATGTACGCCATCATCTCGGCGTGGGCGACCGAACAGGCATGCGGTACGACCCGGTTCACGCCCACGGCGACGATGCGGTCGCTCCCGTCGAACACCGCCGCGCCGAATGGCCCGCCGGTGGCGAGATCGACGTTGCGCGCCGATAGCTCGATGGCGAGGCCGACCTTGGCCTCGTCGTCCGGATAGGCCAGCGACGTATCCACCGCCTCGTGCACCCAGGCAGGCAGGGTGAGATGGACCTGCGCGTACAACATCAGCCTTGCTTCGCCCAGGAATCGCGCAGCGTCACCACGCGGTTGAAGACAGGGGCGTCGTGCGTGTGGTCGTGCATGTCGGCGACGAAGTAACCCAGGCGTTCGAATTGCACGCGGTCCTCCCGCGTCGCCGCCGCCGCCGCGGGTTCGACATAGCCGTGGACCACGCGGCGCGAGTGCGGATTGAGGTGGTCCTTGTACGTCTTGCCATCGCTGTCGTCGTCCGGATCGGTGACGTCGAACAGGCGGTCGTACAGGCGCACCACGGCAGGCACGGCGTCGCGTGCGCTCACCCAGTGGATGGTGCCCTTCACCTTGCGGTCGGCGCCGGGCATGCCGCTGCGCGTGTCGAGGTCGAGCGTGCAGCGCAGTTCGACGATCTCGCCCGTGGCGTCCTTGATCACTTCATCGCAGCGCACGATACCGACGCCGCGCAGGCGCACCTCGCCTTCCGGCTTCAGGCGGTGGAAGCCCTTCGGCGGCACTTCGGCGAAGTCGTCGCGTTCGATCCAGAGCTCGCGCGAGAAGGGCACGCTGCGCGTGCCGAACGACTCGTCCTTCGGATGGTTGGGAAAGGTGAGCGTTTCGGCGTGTGCCTCGTCGAGGTTGGTGATGACGAGCTTTACCGGATCGATCACGGCGAGCCGGCGTGGCGCCGTACCGTCGAGATCGTCGCGCACGGCGCCTTCGAGCACGCTCATGTCGATGGTGCTGTTCTGCTTGCTGACGCCGATGCGTTCCCAGAACAGGCGGATGCCGGCGGCGGTGAAGCCGCGCCGGCGCACGCCCGCGATGGTGGGCATGCGCGGATCGTCCCAGCCATCGACCAGGTTCTCCGACACCAGCGTGATCAGCTTGCGCTTGCTCATCACCGTGTAGTTGAGGTTGCCGCGCGAGAACTCGATCTGGCGTGGCTTGCTCGGCGCCGTGGGCAGGCCCGCCTTGACCAGCGGTTCCCATAGTTCCGGATCGTTTGCCAGGTCGACCTTGTCGACGCACCAGTCGTACAGCGGCCGGTGATCCTCGAACTCCAGGGTGCACAGTGAATGCGTGATGCCTTCCAGCGCGTCGGACAGCGAATGCGCGAAGTCGTACATCGGGTAGATCGGCCAGGCATCGCCGGTGTTCTGGTGGTGCACCTTGCGGACGCGGTACAGGGCGGGGTCGCGCAGGTTGATGTTGCCCGAGGCCATGTCGATCTTCGCGCGAAGGGTCTTGCTGCCGTCGGCGAACTCGCCCGAGCGCATGCGCTGGAACAGGTCGAGGTTTTCCTCGATCGAACGGTCGCGGTAGGGCGAGTTGCGGCCCGGCTCGGTGAGCGTGCCGCGGTACTCGCGCACTTCCTCGGCGCTGAGATCGTCCACGTAGGCCACGCCCAGGCGGATCAGCTTCAGCGCGGAGCGATAGAACACCTCGAAGTAATCCGAGGCATGGCGAAGCTCGGCCCACTCGAAACCCAGCCATTTCACGTCGCGCTGGATCGCGTCGACGTATTCGACGTCTTCCTTCGAGGGGTTGGTGTCGTCGAAGCGCAGGTTGCAGGTACCGGCGAATTCGGCGGCCAGCCCGAAGTTCAGGCAGATCGACTTGGCGTGGCCCAGGTGCAGGTAGCCGTTCGGTTCGGGCGGGAACCGTGTATGGATGACCGCATGCTTGCCGGAGGCCAGGTCGTCGCGGACGATCTGGCGGATGAAGTGCTGCTGCAGGACGGGTGTTTCGGTCGACATCGCGAGGGACTCGGAGGCTGGGGCGCGGCAAACGTCCGAGTTTACCTTTCTTGCGCGCCGGGCGCTTGCCGTGGACTCGGTCGGCGGGGTAGCTTGCAGCCATGCGTATCGCCTACCACGCCGAATCCCTGATCGATGCCCACCTGGTGAAGGATGCGCTCGAGCGGGCGGAGATTCCGGCCTTCATCGCGGGCGAGTTCCTCACCGGCGCCGTCGGCCAGCTGCCGGCCCGCGATTTCCTCGCCGTGATGGTTCCGGAGGCCGCCGCCGAGGCGGCCGAAGGCATCGTTCGCGCGATCGACGCTCAATTGGCCGAGGCGCGTGCCGCGGCCGCCGACGACGACTTCGATGCGGTTACCCTTCCCGCCTGAGTCGCTCGCGCCACCCTCCAGGATTTTCATGCAGGCCATTTTCGATCTCGTCCGCGACGTGCCGGACTTTCCAAGCCCGGGCATCATGTTCAAGGACATCACGCCCCTCCTCGCCGACGCTTCCGCCTTCGGCGCCTGCATCGACGCCTTGTGCGAACCGTGGCGGGGGCAGGGCGTGGGCGCCGTCTGCGGGATCGAATCGCGCGGGTTCATTTTCGGCGCGGCCATGGCCCGGGCGCTCGGGGCGGGTTTCGTTCCCTTACGCAAGTCCGGCAAGCTGCCACCGCCGGTTGTGGGCGTGGATTACGGCCTCGAGTACGGGATGGACCGGCTGGAGATCGGCTCGCAGGCGCTCGCGCCAGGCGAGCGGGTGATCGTCGTGGACGATGTCCTCGCCACCGGGGGCACCCTGGAGGCGGGGCGTCGTCTCGTGGAACGCCTGGGCGCGGAGGTGGTCGGCGCCAGCGTGGTGATCGAACTCGGCGGCCTGAACGGCCGGTCCAGGTGGCCCCTGCCGTTGCCATTGCACGCGTTGATGACGTACTGACCGGAAGCCGTCAGCGTGCTTCGTGGATGTCTTCCACCAGCACGATCTCGCAGCCGCCCGCGCCGGTGTCCTCGCGGGTGAGCGAGGTGTCCCAGTGCCAGCCATCGTCGCGCTTCACGTCGACGAGAAACCCCTCGAACTGGATCAGCTCGCCCGGACGCACATTGCGCAATTCCCGCGCGATGGTGTCGTTGGCGGGGATCATGTGCATGTTCGCGCTGGAATCCTCGATCTCGTGACGCGGGATCGGGTAATTGTCCGTGTACCAGTAATAGAAGCGGTTCGATTGCGAGATACGGATACGGTCCAGCACCGAACTGTCGGACATGCGCCCCCAGCCCATGGCCAGGTCGGTGGGCGCGATCGGCGAGAGGTCGTCGAGCTGGTAGTCCTCGCGCGAAAGTACGCGGCCGGTCATGGCGAAGGTCGCCCGGGGCTTCAACGTGAAGTGCCCGCGCGTCAATGTGACGCCGGCTCCGAGGTCTTCCTGGCTGGGTACGCCGTCGACCAGCACCCCCGGCGCGTTATGTACCGGACGATGCTGCCACCAGGAATACGCGCCCCAGCCGCAAAGCAGGAGCAGGACGACAAGCCATACGCGCATGCAACCGGAACCGTCAGGGGGATGGACTGGCAACGGCCGGCGCGCCGTCCGGTTGACCCGCCGCGAAGCCACGGGTGTTGAACAGTTCGGCTGGCACGTCGCGGATGATCGCCGCCAGCGCCTCGAAGAAGGGCGTCATGGCCGAGCTTTTCCGCCAGAGCATGGCGATGCGCCGGCTCGGTGCGGGGGCTTCGAATTCGATCAGGTTCACGTTCGGCGACTGCGCGACGGGCGGCTTCACCGCCAGGGCGGGGAGCAGGGTGATGCCGACGTTGGCCGAGACCATCTGCCGCAGCGTCTCCAGGCTGGTGGCACGAAAACCCGATTTCTCGCCCGCGCCGGCGAGGTGGCAGACCTCCAGCGCCTGGTCGCGGAGGCAGTGCCCGTCCTCTAGCAGCAGGAGGTTCTGCTCGGCGAGATCGTCCATGCGCAGCGAGGCGCGCGACGCCAGCTCGTGGCCGCTCGGGACCGCGAGCACGAACGGCTCCTCGAAAAGGAATTCCACGTGCAGCGAATCGTCGTGGACAGGCAGGGCGAGGATGCCGGCGTCGAGGGTGCCTTCGCGCAACATGTGCAGCACTTGTTCC
Organism: Luteibacter sp. TLI7-4A; assembly: GCF_056754745.1. Classification (NCBI taxonomy): domain Bacteria; kingdom Pseudomonadati; phylum Pseudomonadota; class Gammaproteobacteria; order Lysobacterales; family Rhodanobacteraceae; genus Luteibacter; species Luteibacter sp. TLI7-4A. Next base: position 4,291,388 of record NZ_JBPGWO010000001.1, read on the forward strand.
GTTTTCTCCTCGCGCAGCAACAGCTCCAGGCGTGGGAAACGCGTCCGCAGGTGGGGGACGACGTGAGGCAACAGGTAGGGCCCGAGGGTCGGGAAGATGCCGAGCCGTATCGTGCCCGATTCCGGATCGCGGGTGCGCTGAGCGATCGACTTGATCTCATCGATCTGTGAGAGCACGCCCCGCGCCCTGCGGGCGATTTCACGTCCCGTTTCCGTAAGCAGGACTTTACGCGGGGTACGTTCCACCAGCGCAACGCCCAGTTCGTCCTCGAGCTTGCGGATCTGGGTCGACAACGTGGGCTGGCTGACGAAGCTGGCTTCAGCCGCGCGGCCGAAATGACGGTATTCCGCCAGGGCGACGAGGTAAGACAAGTCACGCAGGTTCATGGCGACGGACCCCGGGGTGTTCGCAATAGCCTTAGCCTATCACATTGATGCCTACAATCGATTTGGAATATGTGTGGGCAGGCGGCTAAGCTTGCGTTTCAGTCGCGTCACCAAGCGCGCGAAGAGTTCACCCAACCCTCAATGGAGAGTCGAAAGATGCTGAGCATTGGCGATAAGTTCCCCCAGTTCAACCTCAAGGCCGTGGCCGGCGGCCCGCTCGCCAACAAGATCGAAGACGCGTTCGTCGACGTGACGGACAAGTCTTACGAGGGCAAGTGGAAGCTGGTCTTCTCTTACCCGAAGGACTTCACCTTCGTCTGCCCGACCGAGATCAAGGGCTTCAGCGACCTGAACGAGAAGTTCGCCGACCGTGACTGCCAGATCCTGGCCGTGTCGACCGACTCCGAGTTCGTCCACCGCGCCTGGCGCATGGACCATGCCGACCTGAAGGACCTGTCGTTCCCGATGCTGGCGGACATCAAGAAGGAACTGTGCTCGGCCCTGGGCATCCTGACCGATGAAGGCGTCGCCCAGCGTGCGACCTTCCTGGTCGACCCGAACAACGAGATCCAGTTCGTCTATGTGACGGCAGGCTCGGTTGGCCGCAACCCGGACGAAGTGCTGCGTGTGCTCGACGCGCTGCAGACGGACGAGCTGTGCGCCTGCAACTGGAAGGCTGGCGACGAGACCCTCAAGGTCGCCTGAGCCCCAGCGGTCGTAAGTCCCGCGCCGCTACCTCCCCCTCCCCCCGCGGCGCGGGCAGCCCCGGAGGCGGTGAAGTGATCTTCACCGCCTCTTTTTTCAGACACGCGTCCCCCGCGTGTTCCGCGTGAACCGGTGCCTTAGGCGCCGAGCCATTCCGCGCCCCTTTCCCTCATCAAGACAAGGTGCATCCATGAGCGTCGCCGATCTGCGCAGCAAGCTTCCCGAATACGCCAAGGACCTCAAGCTCAACCTCGACTCCGTGTTGAGCGAAGCGGGCGCCCCCGGCCTCAACCTGGCCCAGATCTCGATGGTCGCCCTGGGCTCGGCGTACGCCGCCCGTTACAAGCCGCTGACCGAGGCGATCGCCGCGTTCGCCGCCGAGCATGCGTCGGCCGAACAGCTGGCCGCCGCCAAGGGCTCGGCCGCGATCATGGGCATGAACAACATCTACTACCGCTTCCAGCACCTGGTCAGCCACCCGGAATACGCCACGATCCCGGCGAAGCTCCGCATGAACGTGATCGGTGCCTACAAGGGCGACGCGAAGAACGACTTCGAACTCGTCTCGCTGGCCGTCTCCGCCGTCAATGGCTGCGGCATGTGCATCGACTCGCATGACAAGGTGCTGCGCGATGGCGGCATCAGCGTGCAGGCGATCCAGAGCGCCGTGCGCATCGCCTCGGTGATCCACGGCGTGGCCGTGGTGCTCGAGCAGGCCGAAGCCGCGGGCTGATCCTCGCCGTTCCACGAATCGTCCCAGCCAGGGATCGGGTTCACCCCGGTCGGATCGGCCTGGTGGGAGCCGGCCCTGTCGGTGAAAGGCCGCGTCTTAACGCGGCCTTTCTTCATTCTGGAGGACTCTCCCCGCACATCCACACGCGGGGAGGGGTTCCAATGAGCTACGTCGATGGTTTCGTGCTGCCGGTTCCGGTGGACCGGTTGGCCGAGTATAAGAAGATGGCCCGCAAGGCGGGCAAGATATGGATGGAGCATGGCGCGCTGGCCTATAGCGAGTGCGTCGCGGATGACGTGAAGCCGGGGAAATCCACGTCCTTCCCGCAATCGGTCAAGCTGAAGCCCGGGGAGACCGTGGTGTTCTCGTGGGTCGTTTACAACAACCGCCGGGATCGCGACCGCATCATGAAGAAAGTCATGGAAGATCCGAGGCTTGCGGAGTTCATGGACCCCAAGACCCTGCCCTTCGACGGCAAGCGGATGTTCTGGGGCGGGTTCAAGCCCATCGTCGAGTTCTGACGCGGCGCAGCGAAACAGGGGGTGCCTTCTGGCACTGTGTCAGAGGTCACCCTCTTCGCACGATGGATGGATCACCCACAGGGGAGTCCCACCCGCCATGCGTCGTTTCGTCCGCCCTCTCGTTCTCACCGCGCTCGCCGCCTGCTGTGGTGCCGCGTTCGCCGCCACCACGGACGCGCCGCCCCTCGGCCATCTGCCTACCTGGGCCCAGCCGGAATCCTACAAGCTCTCGTTCAAGGTCGACCCGAAGCAGGAGACCTACGCGGGTTCCTCGACGATCAAGATCAAGCTGAGCCAGCCGTCCGATTTCCTCTGGCTGCACGGCAAGGAGCTGAAGGTCTCGAAGGTCACCGTGACCGATGCCGCGGGCAAGAAGCACGCCGGCAAATACACCGTGGCCGCCGAGAAGGAAGGTGTCGTCCGCGTCGACCTCGGGGCCAAGCTGGAGGGTGAGATCACCCTCGCGATCGAATTCACCGCACCGCTGAACAAGCAGTTGCAGGGCCTGTACAAGGTCTCGCACGAGGGCGTTCCCTATGCGATGACGCAGATGGAGCCGGTGTCGGCGCGCTACGCGTTCCCGGGCTTCGACGAGCCGTCGTTCAAGGTGCCGTTCGACATCAGCCTGACCATCCCCGCCGACGACCAGGGCGTGGCCAATACCGCGCAGGTCAAGGAGGAGAAGGCGGGCGCAGGCTGGAAGACGCTGACCTTCTCGACCACCAAGCCGCTGCCGACCTACCTCGTCGCGTTCGCGGTAGGTCCGTGGGACGTGGTGAAGGGGCCGGATATCACGCCGACGGAATTCCGTTCCACCCCGACGCCGTTGCGCGGTATCGCCGCCAAGGGCGAAGGCCACCGCTTGCAGCACGTGCTGGGTGAAACCAACTCGATCATCCACACGCTCGAGGACTACTACGGTTTCGGCTATCCGTACGACAAGCTCGACCTGCTTGCGGCACCCGACTTCAGCGCGGGTGCGATGGAGAACGCCGGCCTGGTCACCTTCCGTGACTGGCTGCTGCTCATCGATCCCGACTCGGCCGCGCAGTACGTGCGTGGCTCGTTCAACGTCAACGCGCACGAGCTGGCCCACCAGTGGACCGGCGACACCGTGACCATGGCCTGGTGGGACGACCTCTGGCTCAACGAGGCCTTCGCCACCTGGATGCAGCAGAAGGTCACCACCAAGGTGCACCCGGAATACCGCGCCGATCTCGATCGCGTGCGCGGCGCGCAGGGCGCGATGAACAACGACAGCCTGGTCAGCGCGCGCAAGATCCGCCAGCCGATCACGGGCAACGGCGACATCGAGACCGCGTTCGACGGCATCACGTACCAGAAGGGCGCGGCGGTCCTCGGCATGTTCGAGGGGTATGTGACCGATCCGGTGTTCCAGAAGGGCATGCGTGCCTATATCCAGAAGCACAAGTTCGCCAACGCGACGGCCGACGACCTGATCGATTCGATCGCCGAGGCCGCTGGTCAGGGCGATGCCTTCAAGAAGGCCTTCCGCAGCTTCCTCGACCAGTCCGGCGTGCCCTACGTCAGCACCGAAGTGAAGACCGAGGGCGGCAAGACCGTGCTGCACCTGTCGCAGAGCCGCTACCTGCCGCTGGGCAGCACCGGCGACGCCAGCCGTGTCTGGGGCGTGCCGATGTGCGTGCGTTACGGCACCACCGGCGGCGCGAACAAGGTGAAGTGCGAACTGCTCGACAAGGCCACCGGCACCATGGTGCTGGACGATGCGGCGAAGAACACGTGGGTGCTGCCGAACGCCGACGGCCGTGGGTACTACCGCTTCGCGCAGAGCAAGGCCGACCTGGCCGCGCTGTCGAAGGTGGTGGGTACGCTCAGCGACGCGGAGCAGCTGGCTTATGCCGACGCCGTGCGCGCGGGCTTCCAGCACGGTGACCTGGATGCGGGCGACGTGCTGGCCGCGTTCAAGCCGCTGACGTCGTCGAAGACCCGCGAGGTGTTCACTGCGCCGCTCATGACCTTCAACTGGATACTCAACAACGAAGCCACCACGGATGCGCAGCGCACGCGCCTGCGCAAGTGGGCGACCGACGCGTACCTGCCGAAGCTCAAGGAGCTGGGCTACAAGAAGAAGGCGGGCGAGCCGGATAACGACACCATCACCCGCACGGCACTCGCCGGCTTCCTGGCCGACGACGATATCGCCCAGCCGGAAGTTCGCGCTGAAATGCTGAAGCAGGGCGACGCCGCACTGAAGGTGAAGGATGGCCGCCTGGACCTTGAAGCGGCCGATTCGGACCTGCTCGCCGACGCCCTGGGCGTGGCGGTGCAGGAACGCGGCGCGCCCGCGGTCGACGCGCTCATCGCCGAGATCCCGAAGACCTCCGACCCGGCGAAGCGGAATGCGATGTTGTCGGCGCTGGCATCCACCAAGGATCCGGCACTGGCCAACAAGGTCCGTGACTTCGCGCTCGGCAAGGACGTGAAGGTGGGCGAGATGGCCATGGTGCTGCGTGGCGGCCGTGACTCCGAAGCGACGCGTGCCGACCTGTGGAAGTGGTTCGTGGCCAACTACGACAAGATCGTGGCGCGCACGGGCAGCTTCGCGGGTGGCCAGCTACCGGGTCTCGCCGGTGGCGGCGGTTGCTCGAAGGCCGAAGCCGATCGCCTGAGCGAGTTCTTCAAGCCGCGCCTGGGCCAGGTCAGCGGCGCCGAGCGCGGGCTGGCGCAGACCAGCGAGCAGATCCTGCTCTGCTCGGCGCAGAAGGCCAAGCAGGATCCGAAGGCGATCCTGCGCTGATCCAGCGCATGTTTGAGTGACGACGAGCCGGGCGAGCGATCGCCCGGCTTTTTTTGGTTGGCACTGATCGTTTCGGGGCGGTGCCAGTGATGGCTACTTGACGGCGAAGGTTTGAACTAGTGATCCTGCGTCAAGGGGCACTGAAGGGGGATGAGTATGAGGCGGAACGGTTCACCAAGAACGGTGGCATGGCTGCATATGATTGGCAGCTTGCTTTTGTTGTTCTTCTCGAACTCCGTATTAGCCGCGAAGTCCGTTACGTACTTTTATACGGACTCAAGTGGCAATGTACTCGCTACAACGGACGCCTCAGGGAATGTGATTGCTGCGAGCGACTATCATTCATTTGGGGCCATGGCGCTTGGGCAAGAATTGGGGGGCGCATCATTCGCAGGCCATTACCGTGACATTGAGGCCGGCCTTGTCTATATGCAGGCTCGCTATTACGACAGCGAAACCTCACGCTTTACGAGTCTGGATCCCGTAAAGCCCCGTCCTGGGGACATCTTCAATTTCAACCGACAGTCATATGCCAACAATAATCCATATAGGTATGTGGACCCGGACGGTAGGCAAGTTTTCGGTAGCGCCGAAGTCGCGAATGGAAAATACATGTCGCCGGAAGAATCTAGCTACTTTCTAGAGTCGACGCTGTGTGGATGTGATCCGGATTGGAGGCCGCCGCCTGGAAGTGGGGCTGTTCAAACCGTCGTCACACCGTTCGAGTTCGGGCTTGCCAAGGCCGCCATCCGGTCGGCCGACTTAGCTCTCAATGCCACCAGGGCGATAATTCCTACGGAAGAGGCACAGCTAACGCGGATACTGGTCGAGCGAGGGGCGACGCGTAACAGTCCAGGACAGATCCGTACTTCAGCTTCGCCTCTGACCGCACAAAAAAATCTAGCAGCGAACGGATTCGTTCGCACTACGAGCAAAGATGGAAACGTGGTAATGCTGAGCAAGGACGGGACGAAATACACATTCTACGATAAGGCTTCATCCACCGGTGGAGCTTCTGCATCGGTGCAGGTTGATGGGCAGGTGGTGGTAAAGATTCGCTTCAATGAGAAGCTAGATTAATGAATATGTCGGACCTCAAGAGACGTCTTGCGCAATGTATCCGCTGGGGACGCAGCTTTCCGGAGGATGTCTTTTCACGCGAAGGTTGGTCGCACCATTATTTTTTTGAAACGTCCATCCTCGGACGAAATGATATCGCGCAAGAACTGGATAGACTTCTGGTGTCTCCGGCGTCACGCGAAATTGTTGTATCGGTAGGCCACGAAAGGGATGGTAGCTTTGATGAGCTCTATGCCGAAGTGACGACGTGGATTTCTCGCGGTGAGCATCCCTTTAGCGGTGCGGGCGCGAAGGGCTATCGTGCAAACATGCCAACCGGGACTTGGGATGGCCTGATAGTCGCTTCGTCCATGGATGGTCATTGGATTCTGTTCGAAGATCCTGCGGAGCCCATCGGCATGTTAGCTACGACAGATTCGCTAGCCACGTTGGTTCCTGACCCGGATCTGGTCTTCGACGTGAGGCGGTTCCTGGAATTGATAGATGCACCATCGTTTGGGTTGACAGAGACAGCAAAGCGGACCTTTCGGGCAACCTACGCGGACGAGACGTGGTAGCGCACCGCCCGAGCGTCGGGTTGAGCTAACCTAGCTGACATGAGCCCTAGGTCTACCTCGTCAGATCTTCGACCGCGCGTCACCGCGCGCGATGTCGCGGAAGCCGCGGGTGTGTCGATCTCGGCGGTGTCGCGAACATTCACCGAGGGGGCGAGTGTCTCCGCGAAGACACGCGAACGCGTGCTCGAGGCCGCCGCCGCTCTTGGCTATCGCCCCAACCATCTTGCCCGCAGCCTCATGACCGGCCGCACCGAGCTCATCGGGCTGGTGTCCAATCATTTCGGGAACCCGGCGTTCATGGAGGTCTTCGACCTCTTCACGCGCGAACTGCAGGCCCGCGGCTTGCGCCCGCTTCTGGCCAACCTCGGCGAGGACGAAGACGGCACTTCCGCCCTCGACATGTTGCGCCAATACAACGTCGACGCCGTGATCATCGCCACCTCGGCGCCGCCAGCGGGATTCGCCGCGTCGTGCCGTGGGGCGGGCCTGCCCGCGATGCATGTGTTCGGCCGGGCGGGGCGCTCGTCGCCGGTGCCCGTGGCGACGGTGGACAACGTGGCCGGCGGACGGCAGGTCGCGGAGGCCATGCGCCGGCGCGGGCTGCGCCGGCTGGCTTTCCTGGGTGGCTCGGCGCACGACGCTTCCACCATCGACCGGAACAAGGGATTTGCGGAGGCGGCCGGGAAATTGCTACGCGAGACCATCCATGCCGGCAATTACACGCATGAACACGGCCGCTTGGCCATGCACACGTTGCTCGATCGCGATGACACGCTGGACGGCGTGTTTTGTGGCGACGACGTCCTGGCCCTGGGCGCGATGGATGCCTGCCGCGAGCGTGGCGTGGCGATCCCGGAGGACGTCAGCATCGTCGGTTTCGACGACATGCCGCTGGCGGCCTGGGCCTCCTATTCGCTGACGACGGTACGCCAGCCCATTCGCGAGATGGTGCTGTACGCCATTGAACGTATCGTGGCCTGGATGGACGACCCGGCCGCCGTACCGCGCAACAAGTTGTTTCCCTGCGAACTGGTGAAACGGGGAAGCCTCCGGTGAGCGGCCGGCGTCACGGCGACACCCAGCGCCTTTCGCGATTCGACAGCAACGCCGCGGCGATCACCTTGTCCACCTCGTACCCGTCGCGGAATGTCGGCCACACCGATTCGCCGGTGGTCACCGCATGCAGAAAATCCCGCGCTTCGATCACGATCTGCTCGTTGTAGCCGGTGCCGTGGCCGACACCCTGGTTGAAGGCGAGATAATCCGGATGCGCCGGCCCCATCAACAGTTTCTGGAATCCTCTTCGCGCCGGTTCGCGCGAGGCGTCGTATAGCCACAGGGCGTTCTGGTCTTCCTGGTCGAAGGCGATGGCGCCGCGCGTGCCGGTGATCCGGTAGGTGTAACCCATCTTCCTGCCCGCGGCCATGCGGCTGAAGCTGATGCTTCCTGTGGCGCCGTTGGCGAACCGGAGCAGCATCTGGCCTTGGTCGTCGTTCTCCACGGCTTCGGGTCCGTGCGGTCCATCGCGACGTGGCTGCACGATGGTCATATCGGCCACCAGGCTTTCGATCGGGCCCACGAGGCGCAGGCACGCGTTGACGATGTGGGTGGCGACGTCGCCCAGCGCGCCGGCTTCGGATCCGGTCGCGATTCGGGTTCGCCAGGAAGCGGGAAGGGCAGGGTCGTGCAAATAGTCCTCGACATGCTCGGCCGTGACCTGGATCACCTCGCCGATCTCACCCGACGCGATGATCTGTCGCGCCAATTGGCTGGCGGGCGTGCGGATGTAATTGAAGCCCACCATGTTGGGCATGCGGGCACGTTCCACGGCCTCGGTCATGGCCAGCGATTCCCCGGCGTTCATGCCCAGCGGCTTTTCGCAGAACACCGGTTTCCGTGCCGCGACGCAGGCCATCACCATCGGATGGTGGGTACGTGGCGGTGTCGCGATGACCACGATATCCACTTGGGGATCGTCGACCAGGTCGCGCCAGTCCCCCGTGGAACGGGCCCATCCCCAGCGCCTGGCGACGTCGGCGGCGCCTTCCTCGGTCGAGGTGGCGATCATCTCGCATACAGGGCGGCGGCCCGGCTCGAACAGGGCGCCCACGCTCTGGTAAGCCACGGTGTGCGCTTTCCCCATATAGCCGGCGCCGATCAGGCCGACGCGTAGCTGGCTCTTCATGGGCAGGGATCCTGGCCGAGGTCCATCGACTCTACGTATGTTGCGGCGCAATTTGCAAGCGCTTGCAAAACGGCCTAGCGTAAAGGCATACCTCGTCACCGTCCCCTTGCCACGCCGCCTGAAACGGCAGGAGTCATGCATGACCGCCTCCGCGCAAATCCTCCCCCGTCCCTCGGCCCCCCTTCGGGTCTTCACTCCCGACAGCCTGGACACCGGCGCCATCGTCGACGAACTCCTCGACGGCCACGGCGCTGTCGTCCTGCGCGGCCTGTTCACGCCTGCGGAAATCGCCGAGGCGCGGGCGATCGTCATGCGCGAGTCGGACGCCGACGAAAACGGCGGCAAGGTGACCCATTTCCAGGGCGACGCCGAGCGGGCGGGGCGCATCAACCTGCAACGCCGCGTCTGGAACCTGCTGGCGAAAGGCGACATCTTTTCCCACATGGCGGCGCATCCGGCGATCATGCAGGTCATGCGCGCCTTCATCGGCAGCGAGTTCATCATGGGTTCGATCGCGGCCAACCGCATCCTTCCCGGAGGCCCCGGCCAGGAGCCGCATATCGATTATCCCTACTGGGACTTCCACTCCCCGGCCACGCATCCGGTACGGATCAACGCGAGCTTCCCGCTCAATGCGCAGGCGACGATCATGCTCGATCCTTTCACGGAGGAAACCGGCGCGACCGCGTTCGTGCCGGGATCGCAGCGCGAGCTGCGCTACCCGGATGAGGGCGATCGTTTCTTCGACCGTTGCGAGCGCATGCTTGGCGAATCCGGCGACACCGTGATCTTCTTTGGCGCGGTCTGGCATTGCGCGATGCCGAATCGAAGCGGCATCGACCGCTCGGCGATCATCACGCAATACCTGCCGAAATTCGTGAAACCCATGGAGAACATGCCGGCGGCGCTGCCAGAGGCGTTCGTGAAGAACGCGAGCGCGGACATCCGCCAGTTGCTCGGGCTCGATTATCCCTATCCTGAAATTCTGGATGCGGCGCGCGGAGGCAATGCGGAAGGCCGCGACGTGATGAAGGCGCGCTAGGGACAGGTGGGAGCCGACCCTGTCGGCGATCCCGCGGCAGCGGGCCAGATTACGGCAAGCACCCATCGCCGACAGGGTCGGCTCCCACCCGGATTCACTACATCAATGGAAAGCGGCACCTGCATGGCGATGGATGAATGCCATCGTGTCGCGTAGGACCGGTGCCTTGTCCTTCAGTGGCCCGAAGGCCAGCAGCAGTTGTTCGTGCCCCACGTTCGGATAGAGCTTCAACTCCACGGATTCGCCCTGCGATCGATACCGTCCCTCGAACGACACCGCTTCCGCCGGCGATACGATGGTGTCGTTCTCACCCTGTAGCAGCAGGGCCGGCGGTTCGTCCCCGTCGACGAAGTTGATCGGCTGCGACCGTGCTTGCTCCTCCGGGCCATGACCGAAGATGTCGTAAAACTCGGGCTCGTCGAAGGGGATGAAGTCATAGGTGCCGGCGACGCCGATGAAGCCGGCGAGGTCGCGCGGCTTCATGCCCACCGCCGCGAGCCACTGCTTGTCGGTGGCCAGCATGGCGGCGATCTGTCCCCCGGACGAGTGCCCCATGACGAACAGGTGTGCCGCATCGCCACCAAAACCGGCCGCGTGATCGCGCGCCCATCGCACGGCTCCGGCAGCGTCACGGAGGAAACCTTCCATGCGTGCCTTCGGCCACGGGCGCACGTCGGCGACGATCGCGACGACGCCCTGGGCCGCGAGGGCCTCGCCCATCCAGCGAAACCATTGGCGCTTGCCGGTCATCCAGCTGCCGCCGTAGAAGTAGACGACCACCGGTGCGTGCGATGCATCGGCGGGGCTGTACACGTCCAGTGCGAGGGCGTTTGCCGGGTCGAACACGATATCGCGATGCGACGCGATGCCCGTCGACGATTGCCGCGCGTTGACGGCGCCGAAGAACGTGGCGTGGCATCCGGCAAGGAGCAGGGCCGCGAAGAGCAGGGGAAGCAAGCGCATGGCGGCATTGTAGGCGGGCGGACCGCTAGAATCGTGGCATGACCGATATCCGCACGATCCTGCGCCAGGCCTCCGATATCCTGGGCGACCGTCTCGAAGCCGAACTGTTGCTGGCGCACGCGCTGGGCGTGGGTCGCGCATGGTTTTTCGCGCACGCGGAGGATGCCCCCGATGCCGATGGCATACGGCGTTTCGATGCCCTCGTGCGGCGGCGGGCTGCGGGCGAACCCATCGCCTACATCACCGGGACGCGTGACTTCTGGTCGCTTACGCTCGAAGTCACGCCCGCGACGCTGATCCCCCGCCCGGAAACGGAACGGCTGGTGGAACTGGCGCTCGAACGGTTGCCGGCGGGTGGCGGCGTGGTCGATCTAGGCACGGGTAGTGGCGCCATCGCGCTGGCCATCGCCAAGGAGCGGCCGGATGCCGCCGTGGTCGCGGTGGACGTCAGCCCCGCCGCGCTGGACGTGGCGCGGCGTAACGCGCGACGGCTCGGGCTGGAGCGCGTGGAGTTCGTGCAGGGCGACTGGTTCGCGCCGCTGGAAGGCCGACGTTTCGACCTCGTCGTCAGCAACCCGCCCTATATCGAGGCGGACGATCGTCACCTGGGCGAAGGTGATCTGCGGTTCGAACCGGCATCGGCGCTGGCTTCCGGCGCGGATGGCCTGGACGACATCCGGCGCATCGCGTCCGACGCGTGCGCACATCTCCTGCCCGGTGGGGCCGTCCTGGTCGAGCACGGCTGGAACCAGGGCGATGCGGTCAGACGGATTTTGAGGAAGGTGGGCTTCGTCGACGACTTCACGACGAAGGATCTGGAGAACCGTGATCGCGTCTCCGGTGCCGTTCTCAGGTTTCACGACGTCGCTCATCCAGCGGCATAAGCCGCGTGTCCAACCTCGTGTCCCCCTGCCGCGGGTTATGCCGCGGCAGGGGGACCAACCATGGTGCGTTCGTTCGCAATTTCCTATTGACGATTGCGCAAGAAGTTGCGTAACGTTTCCAAGTCCATCGACCCGGGGGTCGATGTCTCAGGGGAAACGGAATGTTCGATAGTATCTTGCCGCGCCGGATGGCGCCTTTTCATGTCGTCGTCGCTCGATACCCAGCTCCATTCGGAAGCCGGTAACTCACTGAACCAACGAAGTTGAGGCGTGTGTCGGGAGCAATTCCGTCAGCGTGTATCCCGACGTTCGCCTTCTGAAATCCTGTCGTTGCGTTGGTCATTGACTGGCCGGCGCCTCCGCTTGCGCGCGCTGGGGAACATGGAACATGTCGAAGTCGATGGCCTACTGGTCGGGGTGGCTTGCACTTGTTGCGGCCGTGTATGCGGCTGATGCATCAGCGCAGGCAAGCAACACCACGCCCGAAGAGGAATACCGGAAGCTGATCCGGGTCAACGAGGATATCCAGCCCCTGGGCGAAACACCGTTCGGCGAAAACGTCAGTTTGTATGATGGACGCCTGAGCTTCTCCAGTACCGACATTTCGCTTAGCGGTACGGGTCCTTCGATCCAGATCAATCGCACCTTCCAGATCGAAAACTATGGCGATCTCGACCGCCTCAAGGACAATGCGTTCGGCGACTGGGACATGGAGGTGCCACGCATCACCACCATCGCCGCGACCCAGCAGAATGTGCAGGGTTGGATGGTACTCGGACAATATCCGAAACAGATTTGCACCCATTTCGGTCCGCCTCCCGGGGTCAACGGGGTGCCCGGCGACGCCTATCGCCACTCATGGCAGCCTCAAGACTGGTGGCACGGCTACCAGCTGGTCGTTCCCGGCGCCGGTTCGCAGGATCTATTGGCTCGGAGTAGCTATTACACGTTGACCCCGCAAGTCGGGAGCAGCGTGTTTCCGGCGATCACCAAACAGAACTGGCAGGTGGGTTGCCTTGCCCAGGCCGTGAACGACAGCACCCGCGAAGCCTTCCTGGTGGTGTCTCCCGATGGTACGCAGTACCGCTTCGATTACCTCGCCACGCGATGGGCCGCCATCTTGTCGCGCCCCATCGATACCTTCAGCACGTCGCTTCGCGCGTCGGGTTCCGATGCCGTGTTCAGCCCCATGGCAGCTGCTGAACAGGATGACCTATATAGGCAGGAAGCCTCGATGCTGGTGACTCGCGTGACCGATCGTTTCGGTAACTGGGTCAACTACAGCTACGACGCCGGAAAACTGACCGTCATCGATGCAAGCGACGGAAGAAAAGTGAATTTCGCGTACGACGCGAATACGCGGCGTGTGCACACGATCACCGTGCAAGCTGGATCGGCCAGTCCGCGAACCTGGACGTATAACTATACGATCGGCGATTTCGGCATTCCGACCCTTACGTCGATTACTCAACCGGATGGTTCGTCATGGCAGTTCAACATGGCGGCTATATCGGCACACTCCGGCCCCAATTTCGTCAACAGCAATTCGAGTTCATGCAGCGTCCTGAGTCCGCCGACGAACGTGCAGGAGTTTACGGGGACGATCACCCATCCTTCGGGTTTGACGGGTACGTTCGTGGTCAAGCCCACGCGCCGTGGCCGCTCGTACGTCACCAAGAATTGCTTCGGTGGCATGGTCGGCGATCCCGACAGTGGCTCGGCATTGATGCCCAACGCGTGGTACGTCACTTCGATCGTCTCCAAGACATTTACAGGCGCCGGCATGCCTGCCAGGCGCTGGGACTTCCAACTCTCCCCGAGCAACGAAAGTTGGGAGCAAGACTGTTCATCGGGTTGCCAGTCCACCGTGTGGACCGACACGATAGCGCCTGACGGGAACACGACACGCTCGGTTTTCAGCAATCGCGCTGACAAGACAGAAAGCCGGCTACTCAGCACGACCTTGTATGCGGGTGCGGCGGGAGGCACGTCCGTTCTTACGGAATGGGATGAATATGCCGAGCCGACACAGGGTCCGTTCCCTCCCTTCGTCGGCGAGGAATTGCAGAAGCGCGTCAATACCGATCAAACGGAACGTTGGATGCCGGTGCGCAAGCATGTGCGCGTGCAGGACGGTAATACCTTCACTTCGGAGGTGGCTGAATTCGACGTTTTCGCGCAAGCGGTTCGTACCCGGCGTTCGAACGATGTGCCAGGGCAGGTGCTCGTAGACGAACGAACGGATTTCTTGAACGATACCGCGCGTTGGGTACTCGGTCTCCCGTTGAGAACCTACAACTACACGGCTAACAACCAAGCGGGTGAGGAAGTCAGCCGCAAC
>NZ_JBPGWO010000002.1:5000-6340 GCF_056754745.1 Luteibacter sp. TLI7-4A
TGCCCGGTGCTGGAAGGTTAATTGATGGGGTCAGCCGCAAGGCGAAGCTCTTGATCGAAGCCCCAGTAAACGGCGGCCGTAACTATAACGGTCCTAAGGTAGCGAAATTCCTTGTCGGGTAAGTTCCGACCTGCACGAATGGCGTAACGACAGCGCGCTGTCTCCACCCGAGACTCAGTGAAATTGAAATCGCTGTGAAGATGCAGCGTTCCCGTGGCAAGACGGAAAGACCCCGTGAACCTTTACTATAGCTTTACACTGAACGTTGAGTTCGTCTGTGTAGGATAGGTGGGAGGCTATGAAACTGTGGCGCTAGCTGCAGTGGAGCCATCCTTGAAATACCACCCTGTCGTGCTTGACGTTCTAACCTGGGCCCATTATCTGGGTCGGGGACCGTGTATGGTGGGTAGTTTGACTGGGGCGGTCTCCTCCTAAAGAGTAACGGAGGAGCTCGAAGGTACGCTCAGCGCGGTCGGACATCGCGCACTGTGTGCAAAGGCATAAGCGTGCTTGACTGCAAGATCGACGGATCAAGCAGGTAGGAAACTAGGACTTAGTGATCCGGTGGTTCTGTATGGAAGGGCCATCGCTCAACGGATAAAAGGTACTCCGGGGATAACAGGCTGATACCGCCCAAGAGTTCATATCGACGGCGGTGTTTGGCACCTCGATGTCGGCTCATCACATCCTGGGGCTGTAGTCGGTCCCAAGGGTATGGCTGTTCGCCATTTAAAGTGGTACGCGAGCTGGGTTCAGAACGTCGTGAGACAGTTCGGTCCCTATCTGCCATGGGCGTTGGAGATTTGAGAGGGGCTGCTCCTAGTACGAGAGGACCGGAGTGGACGAACCTCTGGTGTTCCGGTTGTCACGCCAGTGGCATTGCCGGGTAGCTATGTTCGGAAGCGATAACCGCTGAAAGCATCTAAGCGGGAAGCGCGCCTCAAGATGAGATCTCCCGGGGCACAAGCCCCCTGAAGGAACCATATAGACTATGTGGTTGATAGGTCAGGTGTGTAAGTACAGCAATGTATTGAGCTAACTGATACTAATGATCCGTGTGGCTTGACCATATAACCTCAAGTTGCCTTGGCCGACATGACATGTCGATAGAGCCCAAGTGCACGCTACGTCACAAGAACTATGAGAGGCAGGCGCAGTATGGCCGTGCTTCTTCCCCAAGGGAAAATCCACGAACATCGCGACGCTCCAACCGTCTCCCTGGTGAAATTAGCGCTGTGGAACCACCCGATCCCATCCCGAACTCGGAAGTGAAACGCAGCTGCGCCGATGGTAGTGTGGCTCAAGCCATGCGAGAGTAGGTCATCGCCAGGGTTTACACC